>CAZMGY010000021.1:0-226053 GCA_964565945.1 uncultured bacterium | reverse complement strand
CTATTTCGGACAAATTGTAACTCAAAGTGGCATCTGTATTGACCAACACAACTTCGTCAATCGTGTGAACAGTTCCATTTGTTACACCTGAGGTTGAAATCAAATCTCCACCTACGACATCAATATGTAAATCATTCTCCGCGTCATCTACGTCTACGGCATAATCGTTAAATCCATTACCCGTCACATCGATATCTAGTAAACCCGCACCCCCTGCTGGGTCAGCGGTCAAGTTCACGGTTAAAGTATCTCCTTGAGCTACCCTTCTATTAATAACCAAAGGATGTGTCTCTACATCCTGTGAAGTAATGGTTACGTCACCATCCGTTGTAATTGTCGTCCCATTAAGCAAAACCTTAATCACACCCTCTGTGCCGTCACCAGCTGCATCAATCGTCAACGCACCTGCTCCCAACTCAATCGACTCTTTCCCCAAGCCAATTACAGGAGTCGCATCAATACTCACACCATCGCCTCCCAAAGTAGCTGTAGACATACCCGCATGCAACGCAATGTTTCCAGCACCACTCGCAATCACCTTACCTGCAATTTCAATGTTTGCTTCAGAATTTACTGTAAAGTTTCGATCTGCAGCCATTGTTAGAGTGACTCCACTAGCAATAGTAAAAGACTTATCTATTCCATCGACATTAATGGTCAAATGATAGCCTTCATTACTACTTCCATTGGATTCATCTGTATCCCAGTCAACATTGACATTAACAGTCGAAGCCTCCAGAATCAGAGTGCCTCCATTAATCCCAGCTAACAATTCTCCTCCATTATTCGGATTCACATCCAATATTAGGTTAACTGTAGAATCTTCACCAAAAGCGTATTCTTGGTTACTACCAATCCCGCTTACAATACCAGAATCTCCATTGCCAGTACTATTATCCACAAAGCTAATCCCTGCCGGATCCAGAGTAAACATCCCACCTTTTCTCAACTGAAAAGCCTTGCCCGAATACCAATCGACACTCTTACCTGAAAAGTCAATCCAGCCAGAACCCTCTTCGTCGCCACCATCCACAATAATCTTGGCATTATTTTCAATCCACCCTGTATTCCCTTGTTGATAATTTTCACGATCTTGCACAGAAGGGCTTTCAATATCATGAAAAGAGTTCAAGAAAATTCGTCCAGCAGCCGAATCTGTCGTTGCCCCACGCGCCTCCAGACGGGCATTGCCACTAATCAAAGATCCGCGCCCGTGACCATGAATATCAATATATCCAGCATCGGCACCCTCGACAGCATTTGTTTTAATGACAGCACTGTCACCAATAAAAACCGCATCATCGCTATCAATGGTAATGCGTCCCAACTCAGCTCCAGACGCATCTGCCGACGCATCAATCACTCCATTGCCCCCAATATTAACGGCCTGATTAGATTTAAGAATAATCCGACCACCTTCGTTTACAAGAGATTTTGCTTGAATTAAGCCAGTGTTATTCACCGCTGAGGCAAACAGGTCTTTCGCCGCTCCTGAACTAATCAAAACACGACCACCATCGGCTATTACAGACCCCGTGTTTAGAATTTGATTTTGAACATCAATTTGATCAGCCAAATCGGCAGCCAGTTCTTCATCCACAATAACGTTAACCAAATTTTCACCATCAATGCTTAAAGTCACCTTGTTACCAGCAGCAAAAGCCACTTGACCAAGACGTGCAATCACAGCACCATCATTTTGAATGGTTTCACCAATGAAGGCGACAAATTGATCAACCTCAACTTGTCCATTATTAATAACTGCTCCCACCGCATTATCATCATTAGAGAAGGTATAGTTCTGTGTAAAAAAATCTACGGGATTGATATTAAGCGTGCTAAGAATAGCTGCAGCGTCGTGAGCGGCAATTGCTCCAGCAACTCCGATGTTAATACCCGCTTGATTGATCAGTGCAAAAACCAAATCGTACAAGCTTAACTGAGCATTAATGTTCGAAACTGTGCCAGAAATATCTTGAAAGAGAAGCTGGGCATTGTTAATACCACGGATAACTATATCTTGATCAATATCAAATTCCCCAGTAACAGCCGTATCCCCATCGACAATATACTCACCGTTGATATAGTCGATGCTTCCTTGATTAGTAGTATCAATTTGAATCCCTTGCCCCAACAACGGACCAGACGATAGAAAAAGTACCAATGTCGCCACAGCCATTGGCGTTTTCATGAATAATTTCATTTGACAACCCTCTTTATTATTGTTTAACACACAATGCTCACAAATTATTATAACCAGCGCTAGTTATAACAAAACTAACTTAACACTGTCAATTTTTTTCTAACACATAATGAAAATATTTTTTTATTGCTGTTTAGGATCCCTCCATGCACCATCATTTTTTATCAACTCTACAAGTTGCTCAACCGCATCTTCCGAGGAAATATTTTTTTTCACAACACGGTTCCCACGGTACAAAGAAATCTTTCCTGGCCCCGATCCAACATAACCATAATCGGCGTCAGCCATTTCACCAGGACCGTTCACAATACAGCCCATAACAGCAATTTTCAAACCTTTAAGGTGACTAGTTTTGTCTCTCACACTTGCCGTTGTTTCTTGCAAATCAAACAATGTTCTCCCACACGAAGGACAGGAAATATATTCGGTCTTAACCGTTCTTAAGCGTGCCGCCTGTAGCAAAGCTAACGTATCAGTGATATGACTCTCATTATCAGAAACCCAAACACCATCCACAAAGCCCTCAATCAAAAAAGGGCCCAACAAGGAGGCCAAACTTAGCTGCCAACTCGCTTCGCCAGTAATATTTTCTCCTAACTTCACTTGCAACCCACGCACATCTAATACAATGGGGCGCTTATCACCATCCTGCATCATCTTAAAAATTTCTGAACGTATCGTAAAAATATTTTGCCGATTCCTGATAGCAAGCACAGCCACATCGTCACGACCATCGAAATCCTTCTCATGCACATCGGCGCTAGGATACTTGCTAACAATTACTGGGATAGTCGCGTTGCCAAATCCTAAAACGGACTGCGCTTGTCTTCGCTCAAATCGATAAGGGTTTTGAGAGCCAATCACTCCCGAAGCCTGAGAGCCACAAGATGACGGTTCAAACGTTAAACAGTCCACAATATATTTGGCCACTGGAGGCTCAAACTCAGGGTCTTCGGTTAAAGAAACCCGCACGGTATCCCCCAACCCATCCGCCAACAGAGCCCCAATACCGACCGCTGACTTCAACCGCCCATCAACACCTTCACCAGCCTCTGTTACACCCAAATGCAAAGGATAAACACGTCCTCTTTTTAGCATCTCATGCATCAACAGGCGATAAGCTTGCACCATCACTTGTGTATTGGACGCCTTCATCGATAAAATGATCTGATCATAATCATGCTCTTCACATATACGAACAAACTCCAAAGCCGATTCCACCATACCCCGAGGTGTATCGCCATAGCGACTCATAATCCGGTCCGACAAAGACCCGTGATTAGTCCCAATACGCATCGCCGTTCCATATTCTTTGCAAATTTTAACCAAGGGAAAAAAGCGCTCATTAATTCGCTCCAATTCTTCTTGATAATCCTGATCCGAATATTCCGTTAACTGAAACTTTTTCTTGTCCACATAATTACCAGGGTTCACACGCACTTTTTCGACAAGCCGTGCCGCAATCTCAGCAGCATTGGGCGTAAAGTGAATATCGGCAATCAAGGGTACATAACAACCTTGAGTATGCAAAACCTCACGAATATTTTGTAAATTTTCGGCATGCAAAATGCTAGGTGCCGTAATACGCACCAACTCACACCCCATCTCAACCATTCGCAAAGTCTGCGCAACTGTGGCATCGGTATCCATCGTATCTGTCGTTGTCATTGATTGAATTCGAATCGGATGATCGCCACCGATAACACAATCGCCCACACAAACTTCTTGCGTAGGAATTCTTCGATACTGACCTAAACCCAAATTATATGTCCAATCATGGATCGTGTCTGTTTTCATGATACTCCCTTCTTACATCTGAGGTTTAGGATTGCTCTACAGAAGTAAGATTTAAGTTGCAAAGATATTCATAAACATTTTCAATCACATCAGCGGGCGTGCTTGTTCCTGCAGTGATGCCAACGTGATCATTAGAGCGAAACCATTCCAGCTGAATATTGTCCACACCCTCAATATCGTACGCACGCAAACCTTTGCGTTCGCACACCAGCTTTAACTTTTTCGTATTGCTCGAATTAAAACCTCCCACCACCATCATGACATCCACTTGATCACACAGTACTTCCACCGCTTCCTGGCGATCTTTGGTTGGCTTGCAAACCGTATCCATAAACTTAACTTCTTCGTGTCCCTGCGCTTGAAGGGCCTCAACAATCTCTTCCACCATTTTGATTTGCTGAGTGGTTTGACTCACAATTCCTAAACGAGGATAATCTGCCACCTTATCAATTTCATCGATTGATCTAATAATTTCATACTCATCAAGATCACCAACAATACCACGCACTTCCACATGTTCTTTCTGACCAATCACAACAGGAAAATAACCATTTTTAACCATTTTTTTAATCACTTTATGCACACGCACAACCAACGGACATGAAGCATCTTCGACAATATGTCCACGATTAAGAAGTTCTTCTTTAACTTTGTTGGCAGCTCCATGTGCCGTGATCATCACATGCTTAGTGGTAATGTCTTCATTTAATGAACTCACAGTCTTAATGCCAGCTTCGGTTAAACGACGCACAGTTTGAGAATTGTGCACTAGCTGACCCAAAATAGTTAGATCTTCTTTGTGATCGGATTCTAAAGCTAAATCAATAGCATCTTGCACACCAAAACAGGTGCCCAAGGCTTTGGCTTTGGTTACTTTCATGAACTAGATTCCTCTTCGTCAAATAAAACCTTATTCTAGCACAACTAGCTCCATCATCCTAGTCGTTGACAAGCCCACGCAAAGGCTTACAGGATAGATCGACAATCACGTAAAAAGTGCCCAGCGTTTGTTATGAATAAATGGCTTCTACCTTTCGTCCTTGTGTATGTACTCATTTTAGTTTGATTCAATTCTCAAGGGATAGTTATTGACAAAAAAAGCCCTCACAACTACCATATAAATGTGCTTTTTTGAAAGATATTTTTTCACAAGGAGAGTTTTTAATGTTATATATTTTTCACAAAAATTGTTATTTTTTACTTATTATTGTAACTTTAACGCTTACCGTGCCACAGCCAGCATTTGCTGATAATGCGGGGCACAAGTTTGTTCGTGGTATCGGAAACATTCTTTCGGGATGGCTCGAAATTCCCCTTTCGGTTTACAATGAGAGTCTTGAAGAAACGCCCCTGGTTGGCATGACATGGGGACTAGCCAAGGGCGTGGGCAAAACTGTCGCACGCACTTGTGTCGGAGTTTACGAAGTATGCACATTTCCCTTTGCTTTTCCCGAAGGTTACCGCCCGATCATAGAACCAGAATTTGTCTTCCAAAAAGATAGCTAAGCGCAGAGATAAAACGTCCGAATCGCCTATAAGGCTACATAACTCTTTTGTCTCATTCAAAACGGCGTGCCAAAATACATAAATAGCTCGATCTTTATCATTAAGCGTGATCTTTTTGGCAAATTCTTTAATTATAAAAATCCAAAGCAACAGCTGCACCACCTGAATACGGCTCAATGTAGTGGTTAGAAATGAGCCTAAGCCTCAGTTAATTCAATTAAAACAATGGGTTAGAGACATTTGATTGCTCTTATTTTAGGACAGCTCCTAAAAAACATTTGACATTAAAGCATATTGAGAAGCATATTAATGGTATGAGTATAATAGAATCACACATATCGGTCATCATTCCGACCTTCAACCGTGCCGCAATCTTGCCTCGAGCCGTCGACTCGGTTTTGGCACAAACAGTCGCTCCTCAAGAACTGATTGTGGTCGATGATGGCTCGACAGACTCTACACAAGATGTCCTAGCCTCTTATATTTCGCAAATCAAAGTCATCACTCAATCCAATAAAGGCGTAAGTGCTGCACGCAATACTGGTATTAACCACGCTAAAGGCGACTGGTTTGCCCTGTTGGATTCGGATGATGAATGGAAGCCCTCCAAACTTGAACGCCAAATAGACTACATAGAACACAACCCTTCTTGCAAAATCTTACAAACTCAAGAAAATTGGATTCGACATGGCCTCTGGGCCAACCCTAAAAATAAACATAACAAGCCTTCGGGATGGATTTTTCAAAATTGCCTCAAGATGTGTGTGGTATCGCCTTCGGCGGTGATCATTCACCGTGAGGTTTTCGAAAAAGTCGGCTTTTTCGACGAAACCTTACTGGCCTGTGAGGACTACGACCTCTGGCTTAGAATCGCCTTGCATTATCCCATCGACTTACTCGACGAAAGCTTGATTGTTAAATACGGCGGACATGACGATCAATTGTCGCGCGCGATCTGGGGACTTGATCGTTTTCGTATTCAAGCCTTGGACAAACTTTTGGATAATCCCGCGGTTAATCCGAACCAGACAGAGCTGGTTCGAAACGAATTAAAACGCAAAATGACCGTTCTCTTAACGGGGGCTCGCAAACGCAACAAGCAAAAACTTGTAAGGCTTTGCCAAGCCCGGCTAACTGATTTGAACAATATAACGCAAACGTGAAAGGAGAGGACACAATGTACGATCACAATGAAGGATGGAGCACCGTCGGCATTTACCGCGACCCTATCGTTGCCCAAACCTACAAAACCCTTCTCGAAGGCTCGGGCTTCACAGTTTTTCTTAAAGACGAATTCACGATAACGATGAACTGGCTCTATTCCCAGGCCATCGGAGGCATTAAACTTCAGGTTCCTATCGATCAAGCCGAAGCAGCCTGCGAACTCCTCCAAGACTCCGAAAACATGCTATAATTTTTAGTTAATATGAAGTTTCAAAGATTTCGTCACCTCAGATCAGATCAGTCCATTCGCGATAGCCACAGCGAAGTTTCCTTGTGTCCAGAAGATTTTATTCAACCTTTTTTTGTGGTGGACGGCTCTGGCATTCGCAACCCGATGCCCTCGTTAAGCAATGTGTTTCACCTGTCAGTGGACGAACTTCTTAAAGATGTTGCTTACCTGCAAACTTTAGGGGTTAACAAAGTGCTCTTATTTGGCGCTGTCGAACCCCACCTCTATGATGACATAGGCTCTTACAGTTCTCACGAACATAACCCTGTACCTCTCGCCGTAAAAACGATCAAAAAGCACTGTCCAGGCGTCACCGTGATGACCGATATTTGTATTTGCGGATACACCTCCCACGGACATTGCGGTTTTGTGAAAGGCAACGCTATTTTGAACGACGAAAGTCTCAAACAACTGGCGCAGATGGCTTTGACACATGCACAAGCTGGTGCCGATTATGTGGCTCCGTCCGCCATGATGGATGGGCAAGTACTCGCCATTCGTCATCAACTCAACCTACATGGATTGAAACATGTTCATATTATGGCCTATGCCGCCAAGTATGCCTCGGCCTTTTATGGACCTTTCCGCAATGCGGTCGATTCAACACCAAGCTTTGGTGACCGTCGCACCTACCAAATGGACCCGCGCAATGGCTCGCAAGCAATTGAAGAAGTGCGCGCCGATATCGAAGAGGGTGCTACCGCCGTTATGGTTAAACCTGGCCACACCTATTTGGATATTCTCTATCGCATTCACCAAGAATTCCCGCATTCCCCTTTAGCGGTCTACCATGTTTCGGGCGAATATATGATGATTCATCATGCGGTGGAGGCTGGAGCTCTCGATTTACATCCTGCTATACAAGAAGTGTTTTATAGTTTTAAACGTGCTGGCGCCAACTGGATCATCACCTACGATAGCCTACGCTATTGGCAACACGAAGGACACTCATCATGACCTCATCTTTACTGGATCAAGCCCTTAACGTTATCCCTGGCGGAGTTAATAGCCCTGTTCGCGCTTTCAAAAATTTGGGTGGACAACCTATTTTTATGGAACGTGCCGAAGGCATCCACATCTACGACATCGCCAACCAAGCCTATGTCGACTTTTGTCAATCGTGGGGTGCTATGATCATGGGTCACACACAGCCCAACATTCTCCAAGCCGTTCACACTGCCTTAGATCAAGGAACCAGTTTTGGCTGTGCCACCGAAAAAGAAATTCGCTTAGCTGAACAACTCGTTGACTGTGTTCCTTCACTTGAACAAGTCAGGTGTGTCAGCTCCGGAACCGAAGCCACTATGAGTGCCCTACGCTTAGCACGAGGCTATACAGGGCGTGACCTAATCGTTAAATTTGAAGGTTGCTACCATGGCCATGCCGACTATCTTTTGGTCTCAGCAGGTTCAGGCCTCTCCGAAATCAGCACCGCCTCCAGTGCAGGCGTCCCGCAAGCTGTGGTTCAAGATGTGATTTGTCTTCCTTACAACAATAGCGAAGCCGTCCAAAAACTGTTTCAAGACAAAGGAAACCAAGTCGCCGCCGTCATTGTCGAACCAGTAGCCGCCAATATGGGCGTCATTTTGCCCCAAGATGGTTTTTTGCAAATCTTGCGCGAAGTCACAGACAAATACGGAAGCGTCCTTATTTTCGATGAAGTCATCAGCGGCTTTCGCTTGACTTTAGGAGGCGCTCAAGAATACTTTGGTATCATACCCGACATGACCTGTTTGGGTAAAATTATTGGTGGGGGTTTTCCCGTGGGCGCTTTTGGGGGCCGCAAAGACATTATGCAACACCTAGCCCCCTGCGGCAATGTGTATCAAGCAGGCACATTGTCGGGCAATCCGATTGCTATGACCGCTGGACTAGCCACTCTCGAGCAATTGCAACAACCAAATTTTTATACCAAGCTCAATTCACATGCTAACCAAGCGATTCAAGCGATGCATGAAGCCATCAATCAAAATTCCCTCGCCATCACATTGCAAAGCATTGGCTCCATGTTCACTCTTTTCTTCACAGAGCAACCCCTCCTTCGTACTTTTGAGGATGTGCAAGCATGTAATCATGACACCTTTGCCGATTTTTATCACCATGCACTCAAGCACCGTGTTTATTTATCACCCTCAGGCTATGAAGCCAACTTTATCACATTAGTGCACACAGAGGATCCCATTCACAGTCTTTGTAAAGCGATATTATCTTATTAAAAAGCCTAAACAGACCAAAGCTCTTGGGTGAAATGATTCAAAACATCACTGGGCAAAAGACTTAAAGCACCCCTTTGTTGCGCTGCCAAATCACCCGCACGCCCGTGCAAATAAACCGCCAAGGTTGCCGCCTCATAACTCTCTAAACCTTGGCCTAGCAAAGACGCAATCATACCAGTTAAAATATCCCCCATCCCTCCCGTTGCCATACCAGGATTACCAGTCTCATTCACATAATACGCACCTTCCGGATCATAGACCAAGGTTTCGTGCCCCTTAAGCACCACCACACAACAATAGGTTTCGGCAAATTCACGTGCCACCTCATGCCTAGCCTCTTGAACATCGGCAATGGGAATATTCAATAAACGCGCTATTTCGCCTGGATGAGGTGTAATCACTAACTCAGAAAGATGAGACTTAAGCCTAAGCACATTCCCTTGATAGGCATTCAACCCATCGGCATCTAAAACAACCGGAACCTTCGCATCTTCGACAAGATGATGAACAGCGTCTTTTGTTTCGGGGTGCAAAGATAAGCCTGGCCCTAAAGCCAAGGAATCACAACGCTCCAAATAGAACACAATATCATCGAGAGCTTCTAAGCTCACCATTCCACCATGCGTTTCAGGTAAAGGTAAGGTTAGCGCTTCACTCAACTTGACTTCCATAACAGGGTTCAAAGACTGTGGCACGGCCACACATACCAAACCTGCACCACAGCGCAAAGCGCCCATGCCAGCAAAAAAGGCAGCACCAGTCATTCCTGGAGAACCAGCTACAATCAAAATATGTCCGCAGGATCCCTTGTGAGTATCCTGGTCTCGATCCAAAAGTTGCGTCAAGCTACGCCGAATCATCTCATTCATGTTCGAGAATCACCGTACTGCTTGCGATGGTATGACTATGAGAAAGTGTCACATGGTGCCGGGTAATCGAAGCTTTCCGCAAACGGTGTTGCAAGCGCTCACTCAATTGAAAAAACGGTGCACCTTGATCATTGTGGCAAATTCCCATATCCAACCAAGACAATTCACCACGTAAGCCACTGCCTAAGGCTTTTAAAAAAGCTTCTTTAGCCGCAAAGCGTCCCGCCAAGTGAATCGCGGGATCAGCCTTAACTTGGCAATAGGCTTGTTCTTGAGGAGTAAACACTCGATTCAAAAAACGTTCTTCAAAACGTCTTAGACTGTTGCGAACCCGATCAATCTCAATCACATCGGTACCAATCCCTGCAATCATCTTAGGACTCCCATCGCCACCAACATTTCGTGAACCGCTTGCTGAATCCCAACAAAAACTGCACGGGACACAATCGAATGACCAATATTGAGCTCGTCAATCCCTGGAATCGCCACAATAGCACCCACATTGTCGTAGTGAAGTCCATGCCCCGCATTCATCTGAAGCCCCAAACTAAGTCCATAAGCGGTCGCTTTTTGGAGACATTCTAATTCTTGTTGACGCTTCTCTTCATTTGCGGCTTCGGCATAAGCTCCCGTATGAAGTTCCACACAAGGCACATGGAGGGCAAGCGATGCATCCAACTGTTCTTGGTCGGGATCAATGAACAAGCTTACTTTGATCCCCTGATCCACAAAGGGCTGCAACAGTCGGGCAAGTAAAGCTGTGTCACGAACATCCAGACCTCCCTCCGTCGTAATTTCCTCACGTTTTTCAGGCACAAAAGTCACCTGGTCAGGTTTAATCTCTAAGGCCAATTGCATCACGTCCTTAGCAAAAGCAAGCTCTAAATTCAAACGTGTTTTTACCATCTTACGCAAGCGACGAATATCCTCATCTTGAACATGACGCCGATCTTCACGCAGATGTGCTGTGATGCCATGACAGCCCTCTTTTTCACTGAGCAAAGCCGCCTCAACTGGATCAGGATAATCAATCATCCGCGCTTGGCGTAAGGTGGCCACATGATCAATATTGACACCTAAACGATTCATAACG
Source organism: uncultured bacterium (assembly GCA_964565945.1). GTDB lineage: Bacteria > CAZMGY01. The sequence continues at coordinate 214,916 of CAZMGY010000021.1, read as the reverse complement.
CCACCTTCTCTTGAACAGGAATCAGTTCCTGAGAAAAAATAAGTCCCGCCAAACCCGCTCGCGAAGGAGGTGTTTTGATGGTGAGCTGAACAGGTTTAATCTCCGACAAAACAAGAACGCCCTCGGGCACATCCACCTGAACCAAGGTTTCATAGCTCCCATCGCGCAAACCTGCTACTTTAACAAAAACCATAATATCTTTAATTTGAAACGTATTTATTAGCGCCCTGGGTACCGACACATCGAGCGTAATCCTTTCGGGCTTAACCACAACCGAACGCATCTCGTTGCTAGACACTTCCAAAATACGGATAGGAATGTTCTCAAACGTCCGTTTGCTCTGGCCACGTACTTGATGATAAAAAAAACCCGGTTTACCCAACTCTCCACGCACATACAACCAAATAATCACAGCCAATACCAATGAAATGATTTTGTATTTGATGTCTCTGTGCATAAAACCTGTCATACCTCTAACCCTTCATCTGATAGAATCAATCGTTCTAACACATCCGACAAGCGTTTTTCGCCTAAGTCCCGGGTGATATGACCTTCACTCACCACCGAAATAATACCAGTCTCTTCAGAAACCACAACCACAACCGCATCGGTTTCTTCGGTCAAACCAATCGCAGACCGGTGGCGCGTTCCTAAACGTTGTTGAACAGGATTTTCTGTGAGCGGCAACAAACATCCGACCGCCGCAATACGTTCCCCTTGCACAATCACAGCACCATCATGCAAAGGCGTTGTTGGCATAAATAAACTCGTGATCAACTCACTGCTCAAGCGCGCATCTAAAAAAATACCACTTTCAATATAGCTTCCCAGTCCCGTATTGCGCTCCACCACAATCAAGGCACCAATCCGTTTTTTCGACAAAAACAAGGAAGCTTTGACAATTTCGTAAATAAAACCTTTCTCTCTTAAAAAGTTACCAAAGATACGGTTTTGCCCAATTTTAGCCAAAGCCCGCCGCAGTTCGGGCTGAAACAAAATCAAAAATGCTATCACGGATATCGCAAACACTTTGGTGAGCAACCAACTGATCGTGAGAAACTCTAATTTTTGCGAAATCACAAAAATCACAAAAATGAGCCCTAAGCCTTTGAGCAATTGTTCCGTGCGCGTTCCTCGAATAAACGTGGTGATACTATAAATGGCCATCGCAATGATAAAAATCTCGACAAAAGGACGCCAAGCATACAGAAAAAACCAAATAAAATTTTCTTTCTGAAACATGGCGGCCAATAATTCCATGCTTAATCTCTCCTAAGCTTCTTTTAACGATGCCCAAACGCGCATCACATCCACAGTTTCCTGCACATCATGCACACGCAAATAATCCACCTCATGCTCAATAAGCCAGGTATGCAACGCCAAGGTCCCTGCCAGGCGCTCTGAAGGTTCACACCCCAATAAATCGCCTAACAAGCCTTTGCGCGATACACCAAAAAACAGCTCTTGCCCCAAACTTTTCCACCGTGGCATCGCTTGCAAAATCATTCGATTATGCCCAAGGGTTTTGCCAAACCCTATGCCAGGATCAAGAATCACTTGGTTTTGAGCCACCCCATGCGCACAACAGTATTCTAATCTCTCTTCGAAAAAAGCACAAATATCCGCAACAACATCCTGATAAAATGGTTGATTTTGCATCGTTTTGGGTGGTCCTAAGGCATGCATCATCACAACAGGAGCCTTCGCGTCGGCCACCACCTTCACCATCTCGGCATCATTGCGCAAGGCCGAAACATCGTTAAGCATCTGCACGCCCTGCTCCAAAGCCCACGCAGCCACACGAGACTTCGAGGTATCAATCGATACCGGAATTGATACCTCCTTCACAAGCCTTGGCAAAATAACGTGCAACCGCTTGAGTTCTTCCTCTTCGGAAACAGGCTCACTACCTGGACGAGTGGATTCGGCCCCAATATCAATCCAGGCCACACCTTGCTCTTGCATAGTATGAGCACGCTTTAGAGCATCTTCGACCTGGGCATAAACGCCACCATCAAAAAAAGAATCTGATGTTACATTAAGAACACCGACAATCCGGGTTGGCCCCATCAATTAAGATGCGTCGGCAGGCAACTCAATGTCGGCCTGTTGTTTTTTAGATAAAATCTCTTTCACATCTTTGGCATCAACAATTTCTTTATCGAGCAACAACTGCGCCAACGCCTCAAGCTCACTTTTATACTCAAGAATCATTTGATACCCACGCTGATAACAAGCATCCAAAATAGCACGAACTTCTTGATCGAGAGCCAACGAGGTTTGCTCGCTATAATCACGCGACATGCCCAACCCATGCCCAAAATAGGCTTCTCCACCATCACTTTGACCATAAATCATCTGCCCCATTTCATCACTCATACCATAACGAGACACCATATGACGCGCCATTGATGTCGCTCGTTCAAAATCATTAGATGCTCCCGTGGTGATATCGCCCAAAAAGGTCTGTTCAGCCAAACGTCCCCCCATAAGAACAGTGATTTCACCCAAGAATTCTTTCTTACTCTTCAGATACTTATCGGTTAAAGGAAGCTGCATTGTGTAGCCCAAAGCAGCAGTTCCCCGAGACACAATCGAAACTTTATGCAAAGGGTCGACTTCTGGAATCAATGCCGCTAAAATCGCGTGACCCGATTCATGATAGGCAATCACTTTTTTCTCTTCATCACTAATTACTCGGTTTTTACGTTCCAACCCCCCCACCACGCGTTCAAAGGCCTCTTCGAGCTGCTTCATGCCAACGGCTTTGAGGTTTTTACGTGCCGACAACAACGCCGCTTCATTAACAAGATTCGCCAAGTCAGCTCCCGAAAATCCCGGAGTTTGCCTTGCAATAATCGAAAGATCGACAAGGGGATCCAACTTCACTTTTTGGGAATGCACTTTCAATATGTCTTCTCGCCCTTTAATATCGGGGCGGTCTACAACCACTTGGCGATCAAAACGGCCAGGACGCAACAAGGCTGGATCCAAAACATCGGGGCGATTCGTAGCGGCAATCAAAATCACCCCTCCAGTCCCACCAAAGCCATCCATTTCAACCAACAAAGCATTCAAGGTTTGTTCACGCTCATCATTCCCACCGCCAATGCCAGAAAAACGCTGGCGACCGACCGCATCAATCTCGTCAATGAACACAATTGCTCCTTTGCCACTGATTTCTGCACTCTTTTTGGCTTGCTCAAACAAATCTCTCACTCGAGAAGCCCCCACGCCAACAAACATCTCCACAAAGTCCGAACCACTCATACTAAAAAATGGCACACCCGCCTCGCCCGCAACCGCTTTGGCCAACAAAGTTTTTCCTGTTCCAGGGGCACCAACAAGCAACACACCTTTAGGAATTTTTCCACCTAAGCGCTGAAATTTTTTAGGCTCCTTCAAAAAGTCGATAATCTCTTTAAGTTCTTCTTTGGCTTCGTCAACACCCGCCACATCGGCAAAGGTGGTTTGTCCAGGTTTGCTCATCTTCGCCTTACTTTTGCCAAAAGAAAAGATTTTCCCGCCAGAAGCCGCCATATTGCGGTAAACAAAGAACCATAAAAAGGCAATGAATAAAATCATCGGTCCCATCGAATAGGCCAGATTGATCAAAAAGGTTTTGGGCGGCGCGATTTTAAAGTCTAGAATATTTTCTCTTAAGGTTGGCAATAACTGCGAATCATTTTCTTCCACATAGACGTTGAACGACAAACCATCCGCCAAGCTACCTTTGATGATATTGCCCGTTTTAATCGCCGACTTCACTTGCCCTGCTTGCACCGCACGGTAAAAGTCGGAATAACTCAAATCGGGGGTTTGCTCCGAGACCATCTGGCCCATGTACATAAAATAGAAAATACCACAAGCAATCATAAGCCATATCCAAAGGTTTTTACCATTTTTAGGATTCTGAGACGGTTGACCTTGAGTGTTTTTAGGATTCTGGGGTCTCTGTGTATTCATGTTTTTATCCTTTAACTTACAAAAAAACAAATTAATTAAGCATACCATATTAAATAATTCTAGTAAAGACATCAATACTTACTCTATGCTACAAGGGCCTGTACCACCTTATCTCCAAAACGAAAAGTTGTTTTCGGAGTTTTGGTCGAAACCACCTCGGCTCCAGAAACATGCTCTCCAACATCGGACACACGAACTTTACCGATAAACTCCTGATCCCGATACACTTTGAAAGCCATCCCTGGATGAACATTCTGAATCGAACCAAGATTAATCACCACAAGGGGTTGAGCAGCACTAACTTCCAAGATTTCTCCCGCTAAGTGATCGGTCAATGACTTTTCAATGCGATCGGAAGGAATATCCTTAGGCTCTCCAATATAATTAAACAACTTGTCACTCTTGGTGTAAGCTCCCATCGACTCTGCCTGAGACACCTGTTTGATTTTTTGATCCATCGTCGTGTATGTTTGGGTCAATTCTTTCAAGGCCTTGTCTTTAATGGCCTTTTCGATATTATTGCGCTCTCCCAAATCCGATAACTGTTCTTTGTAACGCTGTTGTGATAACTGCATATATCTTTGCACATTCTTATAGTTTGGATCGATACTCATAATCGGAGCAAATTCACGAATCGCCCCTTTATACTGTTGTTTTTTGTAAAAAGAAATACCTCGACGATAGAGTGTTTCTTTAAGAACATAATTCTCTTTTTCGGGAACAGGTGTCACTTTGGTTTTCAAGCTCACATCGGGCTCCATGCCCAAGGTTTCTTCGGCACGAACATTCTCCATAAACTGAACAACATCCTTGCGCAAACGGCTTCTCACCTCACTGTCAACAAAGTTGCGATCCGACATTGCCTCTTTAATGTCAACAAGCTCCTCGGGCAATTGTACAAAATCTTGCATCTTCCACCAAATTTTATAGGATTTGCTTTGGGTTGGTGGCCCATGTGAGCCCTCATCAACCTTTAACTCCACCCCAGGATTTGGGCTTACAAAATCATCTTGAGTAGGATGTTTCTGTTTGGTCATCGCAGACACTTTGGGCAAATCAAATTCCATAAAACCACCAGGAAACAAAAGATTTAAATCGGGTTTTTCGGCTTTAAGGGCCGCTTCCTTGGCCTGTTTCTCAATTTTCTTTTTAAACGTAGCTGGATCCCAAATGATATGCGGAGTTAAAAAAATCAAAAATTCATTGCTTACATAGTGGGTATCTTCGCGATACGCCGAGGCCACCTGACGGTCTTGAGGTAAACGCAGCTCATTAAGCCCCCCTAAAACAACAGTTTGATCCTTGGCAACCACCAAACGTGCATAGGCATCTTGCGTTTTGAGCCAATCTCCTCGAACATGTTGGAACATTTCTAAAGTAACTGTTTCATCTTCATTCAAATGAGGAATAATTTTAAAGTCGAGCGTCATTGGAGCCAAGCGGTAAAAATAATTTTCGTGCCCTATAGATACCTCGGTTTGGCTCCCTTCAGCCACAGTCACCATCGGTAAGGCATACACATCAAAATATTCGGGTCCATACAACACATTCAACTTGTAGGTAAATTCTTCTTTACCCTTATCTTCAGATAGCCCATACCAAGAAAACATTTTATCGGCATCGGCATCAATACTGTATCTCCAATTAAAAATTTGATCACCCTCGTTCATCACCTTTTTATCATGTGCATATTTTGATGACTCAAAAAGACGGTGTCGTATATCAACATCAATGTTGCGGTAAGGAATTCTAACTACTTCCATTTCGATAAGCACCTGAGGTATTCCTTGATCAAGCTGATAAATCAGCTTTTCAACCATGTCAAAATTATCCAGAAGGGTGGTCACAAATAGGGTTCGCGTTCTTTCATCCGAATTGATTGCAAAGTGCCCCAATTCGTGTTCATACTGCTCAGTAATTTGTTTAAGTAAGTCCTTCAGCTTGTTTAGCCCAGCATGCTGAACCTTGTAAGAACGTGTCACCAAAGAGGTCACTTGACGATCCAAATCTTCAAGCAAGTCGGTTAAGCGTGCAATATTGGCCGAAGCGTCGGTAATAATAACCGTATTTGTTCTTTCGTAAGCAATCGCCGAGCCAAATCGCCCCACCAACGGCTGCAAAGCCGTAACAACATCTTTAGCTTTGGCATATTGCAAAGAAATCATTTTGGTCACAACGGTGTCATCTTTAGGTTCATTCGCAGGCATCTTATAATCTTTAAATACGTTCACATTGGTTTTAGAAACGCCTTCTAGGGGAACTATTTTAAGAACCTCCCCTGTTTTGACCAACGTAAAACCTTTGACACTCAAAGCACTATTCAAAATGTTAATTGCTTGTCCCACCGACGTCTTCCCAAAAGTGGTAATACTTATCGTCCCCGTTAATGTAGGGTCTTTAACAATTGTTAAACCCGAAGCCTCTCCCAAAAAATGAAGAACACTATCCACGTCAACTTCATGAAAATCCATAGACACCATCGGGCCTTGTGCCATTTCCTGAGCCCCAAGATCAACCTGCAGCCCTATAGCCAACAAAGTCATTAAAAAAAACTGAATTACTAATTTCATGCACACACTTCCTCCATCACGAAACTATTATACTAAAATTGGCGATCAATCTTAAGCTTTTGCCCTTGAATTCTAAAAATAATAGCCAATCGCCTGATTTGTTCAACACGAATTCCATCTTCTTCTTGCCCTTGGGCAAGATAATAACTTTTTCCCGTCGCCCTGTTTTCAAAAAAGATTTTAGGACGACCACTCACAAACCCGACACCCGTGATTGTGATATCGTACAAAGCCCAATCGATATCAATACATTCTTCGGGGGGGGGCAAACTCACCATATCTTGAAGAGATTGCATCATCTCATCAGCCTCTATTCCAAGATTTTGATCCAACGAAACCACTATCTCTCCTCCCTTATTCACAGACTGGGTCTCGATACGTGGCTCTCTAAAAATATCTAGCTGAAACGCCCCCCTGTACACATCCCACTCGTCCAAAGGCGTTTTTTGAAAAGCTTTGGCCTCGGCATAGAGTTGACCTGTCACCAAAAGTCCCAATAAAACAAAAATCATTCTCAAAGCAACAAATTTCACAATTTACCTCGCAATGTATAGCCTCTTTAAAAGGAGTTTAGCACTAACACCTGCTCCACCCTTAGTGAGCTCAATTTCGTCAATAAAAAACAACTCTTCATCTTGTTCTAAAACATAAATCACCTGCATAATTTTAGCCAAAGTTGGCTTTGAAAACTTGAGCAAAAAACTTAGTTTGATAATCCCCTTATCTTTTTTGGCAGGCAAAGTATCCACACTCCAAATAGCTTGCTCAGTTATTTTAATCATTTTTTCTCGAAGACGCTTACCCTCTTTGGCAATCTGCTTATCATTTTTGAGAACGCCAATCTCTTTGATCGCCATTATCTCTTTGTGATTTTTCTGCTGGAACTTTTGATATTCGACCCAAAACTTATGAATTTGATGCTCTAACAAGGCATTCTCATTGCAATACGCTCGGCTTTGACTTTTCATCCATAAAATAGCGATAAGCAAAATAAGAAAACCCCCTCCCACAATGAGGACACTTCGATGATTGAAGGAAAAGAAGTTGAAATGTTGCCAAAGTTCTTGTAACTTTTTCATAACGTCACCTCTTCAATCACTTCTTGCCCCTCGGCATCCTTGGCATAAACAATCCCCTTCCCAGATTGAAACAAATACTTCTCATACCTTAGTGTGGACTCCTCCTGCTTCTTTTGAGAAAAATAGGTATGAACATCTAAAAAAAGACTTTGAGGAATATGAATACGTCCCAATTTTTCTTTTTGCTTTTTTATTTTCTTTTTAAAGGTCACTGCTTGTTTTTGACTCAAGACATATTCCGATTTGAGAACTTTATTTTTCTTGATCTGAGATTTTTTAATAAAATAACTCTGGGCTGCCAACACACACAAAATAATGCCAACACCTATGGCCAAAACTTTGTTTTTTTGTCCCGCCATATGTGACCAATAAGAACTCTCTTCACGAATATCTTTGTCTTGCCCATTCAAATTGATCATCAGAGGAGCTTGCTTAACCAACTGAAGCGCCAAGCCCATAGGAATCGCCAAGCTATTGATCTGTTGCAAATCCTCTTGATGCACAAGGGATTGGTGATCCAAAATAGCATTTTTCAGAGGGTCTAACAGCATCGTTTCTAGGTCAAAGTGCTTGCTCATCACATTCGCAATATAATCCAAATCGTAACCATATTGAATCGGGCAACCGCTCATGACTAAGCTGTCGATTTTTTTGGCGTATTTGCTAGCATAAAACCTTTTCGCTAACTCTATTTCGCGCAAGACACGCTCGGTCCAAACATGAAAAACTTCACGTACAACCGTTTCATTCAAAAGCGTTTCCTCCTCAGGTTCTTCTTTGTTTTTAGGTGCTCCAAACACAACTTTTTGAGCTGTAGGAAAATCAATATCGAACTTATCCATAAGCATACGCAACATATATTCGATGCCGAGGTTCAAGCTTCGCGTCAAAACAAGAACACCGTCTTCGATAATGCACAACTCTAATTGCCGCATACCAATATCAACCAATAAGTAACTTTTGTTCGAAAGCTCATCACAATGATTAAAAAGGAAGGTATTCACATAAGACAAGGTGGATGCCGTCATCACTACATTTTTAAGCCCCATGCCTTTAAGCTCTTGGGCATACTGATTCGATTTTTCTTTGGTCACTGCACAAAAAATAACAACCGCTTTATTTTTGGATTTCTTAATAATAAAATATTTCCAGAACAATTCCCCTAAAGCAAAGGGAACCGCCTGTTCAGCATGCTCCATAATCACTTCAACTAAACTCTGCGATTCCTGATAAGAAATATCCATCACACGGACAATCACCTTATCTCGAGGGATTGAAACAGCAACTTTAACATTAAGATCTTTAATCTTCCCCAACACTTCGTCTCGATTAAAAATGCGCCCACAATCGTACAAAGAGAATGTTTTCTTCGTCTTATGAAGAACCACATACTGAGGGAACGATGTTTCTAAAACATCCAATCCCACATAAGTGAAAACACCTATCTTCTTAAACGACTTAAGCTTCTGTTTTAGCTTTTTAAACCAATCCAATTCTCTGAACTTCCTCTATTGACGTGTACCGTTCCTGTATCATTCTGACAGCCTCTTGTGCCAAGCTAACGCCACCTTGCTCCGCACGCATCTTACTAATATCTTTTTCGGTGATATCATTTTTCATCAACTCTTTGACAGCTTCATCAACCTCCAAGACATCAAAAATAGCTCGACGCCCTTGATAACCCGTTGCATAACATAACTCACAGCCAGTCCCTTTATAGAAAAGACCTTCCCCTAGTAAATACTTCATATCATGCTCGGAAGATTTTTCATCAATATCCCCACATCCAGGACAATTAAGACGAAATAAACTTTGGCGAAGCACGCAATCAATCTCGTTAATAAAAATGTTTTTGTGCACGCCTAATTCTTCAATTTTGACAAAAACACTATTAAGGTTTTTTGCATTCATTCCTAAAACAACTAATTTCCCAGAAAAAGAAGCCTCAAGCAAAAAATGTGCCCAGGCTGGCTGAGGCAAATTAGCAAAGATAAAAACATCGGGATTAATATCGAAAATTTTACTCATGTCTTGATAGATATACCCTAGTTCAAACGACTCTGATTCAAATTGGTAAATATCCGGAACATCATATTCGATAAAACGCTCAAAACTAAGAACCTTTCGTTTTTGCTGCGACAAAGATCGTCCCAACACCCTAAGCGTCGTACTCAAACCCGAATCGGCATCGCCCAACAAAAGGAGAACACCTTTTTTTCGCATCAAGAATGCTTCCAATTGCTGATGGCAAAACTCATTCAGTCCCAAGTGATCAAAACTCGTCACAGGTTCTTCGTAAAATAAACATTTCAAATGCACATCCTGTCCATAACGATCCGAAAGAAAGGTCAACTTGACTCGCCTTTGCAAACGACCAACATTGGCAAACAAAGACTGAATAGGCCCTTGCATCGACTGAGCATTCCATTTCAACAAAACCTCCCAATATTTTTGATACACGGGCGACTTTTTGCTTATCAGTTGTTCTTTGACAATCACGCCATCCGCACGATAGCGAACTTTAAGATTTTCAGGGTCATTTTCTAAATAAATATCACTCGCTAAATCAACCTCATCAAGAACAAGATCCCAAAAATCCTGCTCCTCCATTTTGTCCAGCCAAACAAGGGGCTCTTCGACAAGCGTTTCTTTAACCTCGGGCACAGTGGCAACAGGTTCTTCACTCTCGTCTATTAGGTTTTGTGCCGTATCCGTTTCGGATTCACTTTCGGGAATAGACACAAGCTCAGGTTCAACCACCACTTCGGAAATCTCTTCCTCCACAGGTTCTTCGGAAAATATCTCTGGAGCAACTTCGGAAGACGGCGCAAGCTCAACTGGTACAATATTATCTTCTCGCGATACATCCTCAAGAACCTCTTCGACCTCAACTATTTCACTCTCATGAGGTTTGGGCGTCATCGTCGCAAAAACCTCTTTCGGATCAATTTCGTAAAATTGATTCAACGCTCTTAAAACACTGGACTCCGAAACAAGAATAAGCTCGATCTCTTTTTTCACAACCAAGCGGATGTCGTCGATATCTTCGTACGATAAAGGATCCGAAATAGCTACCGTCAAGATCTCTCCTTCTTCTTTAACGGGACAACACGCATAACGTTGAGCAATATCTTGAGACATCAAAGCAATGGCACTGCCTTGAATATCCGATAGTCTTAATTTGATCCAAGGGATGCCGCTCTGACGCTCCATCGCCAATAACATTTCCTCCTCCGAAATAAATCCAGCATCCACCAAAACATGCCCAATACGTTGCATACTATCTTTTTGAATTTCTAGAGCTTTATCCAATTGCGCTTGATTGATCACTCCTGCATTAAGCAAAACTTGGCCACGAAGATCTTGTTTACTCATAACTTCACCCCATGTTTCTTGAATGCTTCCTTAACTTTTCCCTGATCACAGATATCTTTGATTTCTAAAAGGGTATAACCTAAGGCCTGTAAGGCTTTGATGATTTCTATTTGTTTAAAGACGTATTCATCATAGAGCCGGTAGCCAGAATGGGTTCGTTTCTTTTCTTGAATCAGGCGCATCTGCGTATATAAATGCACAGTTTGCCGAGACAAACCACTGTATTCCATAATTTCCCCAATACGGTACAATTTTTCCAACAATCAGCTCCTCGATCCGAACCCCTCAACCCCAAACGTTCGACACACCATTAATGTTACAGATTATATAAAGTATATATTATTTTGTAAACCTTCCACTCTATAGTTTTTATTCTACACATTCCATAGTTTGCTATAAGATCTACACTTTATGCTTTGTAAAGTATACTTATTGGATAATACAAAAAGCAAGCACACTGCGCTTGTTTAAGTCCTAAGCAACCTTTTAAACTGAGTAAGCTTTTTTGGGACTAGGAACCCCTCGCACAGCAAATCTTTTAGCACTTAGATAAAGAAAACGCCTAAGTCCAAAACCCTGGGCAAGCCTCCCCCTATTCAAAATATCGACAAAGTTTTTTACGGCAAGGATAACAAGGCATGGGCTTAGATAAGCTTTTGACGATCGAGGTCCCAGACGCAAAGACCTTCCTGTTCTCCGTCCATTCGACATAGGACTTCGCCCCAAGGAGACACAACCATTGTATGGCCATAGGCACGAACCCCTCGTTCATCGGTCCCAACCTGATTTATGGCCACTACAAACGAGAGGTTTTCAATGGCCCTTGCTCTCAATAGCGTTTCCCAATGCGCTTCTCCCGTTTGATAAGTAAAGACAGCCGAAACCACAAGAATCTCTACACCTTTTCTTTGATAGCGACGATACATTTCTGGAAACCGGAGATCGAAACAAATGGATAAGCCCCAACGCCAATCGTCGTAGGCCACCACACAATCATCGTACCCAGTTCGAAATGTAAGAGATTCATCAACAGAAAGCTCAGCACTCTTTAAGCAAAACAAATGCTGCTTGCGATAACGCCCCAAACACTCTCCTTGCGACGAATAAAAAAGCGCGGTATTCCAATAAAGTCCACTTTCATCATTGCACGGTTCGTGCAATGATCCCACATAAATGGCTAACTTCAAACTACAAGCCAATGAGGCAAAGGTCTGTTGAAGTTTTTCGTAATGAGCTACCTCGTTAGGATAATCCTCCATCGCTCCACGAAAAACACAGGTTTCTGGCAACAACGCCACGTTCGCTCCCTCAGAGTGGGCTTACTTTAGCAACACTTCAATCCGTCGCAGATTATTGTTCGCCATCATCTGAATCAAAGCCACTCGCATCACGACACCTCCTTACCTGTTTTCGAAGAACGCTGAAATAACAAAAATAACTCTTTCATATCCCAGACATAATATAAAGCCCCTGCCACCCCAAAACCAGCCATTAAAGGAATAAACACCAAAGCAATTTTGTGAACCACCCCTTCTAATGGCCAATGGCCGACCCATAAGACGACGCCATAACTGACCCCAGCATACGCCAGTCCCACACACATGGTTTTGATCACACATAGACCCAGTCGTGTTCCTGTCCAGGCACCTAAATTAGCCTTTAGCCCCATAAATAACAAAGCCATATTCACAAAAGCAGTTAGCGACGTGGCCAAAGCTAAACCGCCCTGCTTAAGAGGCCCCATCAGTACAAGGTTCAACACAAGATTAAGCCCAACACAGTAACATCCTATGCGCACTGGCGTACGAGTATCCTGTAACGCATAGTAGGCTGGAACCAAAAGCTTATTGCCCGCAAAAGCCACGAGTCCCACGCCATAACAAACCAGCGCCAAGGACGTATGCTGCACCGATAATGTCCCAAAAGACCCTCTTTCATAAAAAAGACTGATCATTTCGCGATGCAAAACCAAAATTGCCACCGCGCAAGGGAGCACCATCATCACAACGACTTTGAGACCATAAACCAAGGAGTCTTTCATAAGGTCCCTTTTTTGTTGAGCTACAAACAAGGATAACGTAGGCATAATCGCCACCGACATGGCAACCCCAAAAACTCCTAAAGGGAAATAAATGATCCGTTGCGAGTACCATAGGGCCGACTGCATCCCTTCGCCCAACATATGGGCCAATATAATATCGACAATCACATTGATCTGATTCACGGTAAAGGCAATCATAACAGGAATCATCAGACGACAAATCCTATTCACCGCGGGATACTGAACATTCCAAGACAATCTTGTGATACGAAAGCCCAAAGATCGTGCCATAGGAATATGTACCGCCAACTGCAGTAGGCCCGCACATAACACACCCAAAGCCAAACCAAAAATGCGCTGCTCCAAAGAGTCACCGAATAAAGGACAACAAACGAATAATGCAATAATCCAGCAAACATTCAAAATCACAGGGGCTAAGGCTGGTACCAAAAAATGTTTATGCGCATTAAGAATTCCCATCATCAACGCCGCCACACAAATAAAAATCATATAAGGAGACATCCACTGCAATAAACGGAGAGTTAGAGCTAACTTCTCTGAAACATCCACCCAACCTAACATTATTTCCGCCCCAACGATGAGTCCCAGCGCCAGCAGGGCCAAAAAACTCCCTACCACACTGACCACAATATTGGCCACATAGAACGCTTCTTTGCTCTTATCATTAGCTAAATAAGAAGAAATAACTGGTATAAAAGCAGCATTAAGAACACCTTCTCCCAAAAAACTTCTCAAGAAGTTAGGAATCATAAAAGCCACCACAAAAGCATCGTACACAAAGCTCGTTCCAAAAAAGTTAGCCGTAATCACATCGCGGGCAAGTCCCAAAACACGGCTCAGTGCAGTGGCCGCACTAACAATTCCTGCCGATTTCAAAATATTTTTCTGCTCTTGCATCTTCAATTACTCCCTCTCCGTAAAGGATCATAACCAACAAAAAGCACTTTGCCAAGCATGAAATATTTGTTAAAATGATCCTTGTCAAAGATGTAATTTTAGGAAAAATAAGGGTTTGTTCTGTAATGGTTACGTTTAAAGATCGAAGTCAACTTGACATTATTGAAGTCACAAATAACCAACAATTATCATTCAAATATTTCAACCACGGCGGAGCTTTTCAGCTTTCGGCAGCCGACATTATGATTAACCAGGTGATCGGTACTCCCATTGATGGCAACATTAATAACATCTACATACGTGTCAAACAAGATAACCGTTATGCTTTTGCACCCTTGCTTGGTCCCACCGTTCAAACCTCCCTATCAACAACCAATAATCAAGCCTGTTGGACGGGTGAATTCGAAGGTATTTCTTACCAATGCCAACTGGTGCTAGACGAAACACACAATGCATGGAATTGGAACGTTAACCTCACCAATACAGCTTCTGCCGACCAAGAGATTGATATGATTTATGGTCAAGATATTGCCATTATCGCCGAGGGATCCGTTCGAGTTAACGAAGCTTACTGCTGTCAATACATTGATCATTACATTTTTTCTAATGCTCAAGGCTACACTGTTGCATCACGTCAAAATCAAAAAACACCTCCTCAAGGTCATCCATGGCTCATTCAAGGATGCCTACAAAAAACCGTGGGCTATGTTACCGATGGATTTGACTTTTATGGCTTATCTTACAAAGAAACTGGCGTTCCCGAAGCACTCACCCAAGAGAAGCTTATCAGCGAAAAAAGACAATACGAGTTTGCCTTTATCGGCCTTCAAACCGAAGCTATGACACTCAAAAGCAAAGACTCCTCCTCATTTAACTTTTTTGCACACCTGGAATTTGATCATCCCGAAGCAACCAGTGACAATGACGCACAAGCCATCCAAGAAGCGTGCCTCGCAGCACAGCAACGTCTTGTGGCTATTGATGGCGAAAAACAAGCTCCGTTATCTTTTTCTTTATTTAACAGCCCTAGCTTAATCAACGGAGAAAATCTTAACGATCAGGATTTAGTCTCTTTTTTTCCAGGGGAACACCGTCACTGCGAACAAAACAACAACCGACTCCTGTCTTTCTTTTATGATCAGCATCACTATGTTTCGCTTAAGAGCAAAGAACTTTTATGCGAACGTCCTCATGGACATATCATCCGCAGTGGTCAAGATCTTAACCCTGGCAATGATCAAGTACTTAGCAGCACCAATTATATGTATGGCATATTTCACTCCCACGTAACCATAGGAAACACGTCCTTCAATAAATTTCTATCAATCACACGTTCTCCACTCAATATTTTCAAATCAAGTGGTCAACGTATTTTTATCGAGCGCAACGGCCAATGGCAGCTGCTAAACCTGCCCTCTGCTTACGAAGTCGCTCCAGACTTTACACGATGGATTTATAAACTTGCCAACGATGTAATCACCATCAAAGCATGGGTTTCCCCCAAGGAACCAATCTGTCATTTGGAGGTTCAATCCAACAAAAATCATACGTTTTTAGTTTCCAATAACTTAACCGTGGGCAACAATGAGTGGGATAATACCATTGACGTCGACATTGATCCAGAAACCTTTACCGTTCAAGCAAGATGCAGTTCGGACTGCTTGCTCAAAAACACTTATCCAGACGCAAGCTTCTATGTAACATCGGCCACACCCGATCAAATCGAATCAATTGGCGACGATGCATTCATTAATCTGGACGGTCAATCTCAAAGCTGGCCTTATGTTGTATTTAAAACCAAAGCCACACAAAACTTTAGCCTTAGCATAACTGGCGACCTATTTGATCCCGCAAAAGCAAAAAAACGTTCCCAAGCTTCGGCCAAAACACAACCGTATTTCGATCAAGATCATATAGACAACATGTCTTTTTGGACACAAACCTTAGGGCAAAACTTTTCTATTGAGTTAGCTGATAACGAAAATGTATCTAAGATCAATGATATTGTTTTTTGGTATCTTCATAATGGGATGATTCACTACTCAACACCTCATGGACTCGAACAATTTAGTGGTGGAGCTTGGGGATTGCGAGATGTGTGCCAAGGCCCTCTCGAGCTTTTGCTATCAATGGGACACACCAAGCCAGTTAAAGAAATTCTTAAAATGGTTTTTCAACAACAGTATGTTGCAACAGCCGACTGGCCTCAGTGGTTCATGTTTGATCGCTATGTCAAAATTCAACATGCCGAAAGTCATGGCGACATTATCATTTGGCCTTTGAGGGCTCTTGCCAGCTACATTGAAGCTAGTAACGACTTTAGCTTTCTTAAAGAAAAAGTCCCCTTTATGGACCACAACACGTTTGAATTGACCAGAGAGCCCGTTAGCATCTTAGATCATGCCAAACGCACCGTTGAGGCCATTGTGGCCAAATTTATCCCCAATACACACCTCTCTTGTTATGGAGAAGGCGATTGGGATGATACGCTCCAACCAGCCGACGAAAGTATGTGCTCGAATATGGTCAGCACTTGGAGTGTTGCTCTAACCTATCAATCATTCGGACAGCTCGAGCAAGTGGTCGCCAAAACCAGCGAGAAGGCCTTTGCCGATCGTTTGAACAAACTACGAAGCAACATCAAGAAAGACTTTAACCAATACCTTATCAAAGATGGTGTGGTGAGTGGATTTATCTACTTTAGAGAAAACTCATCAATCGACTATATGCTTCATCCATCCGATAAAAAGTTGGGGCTCAAATATCGCCTCCTTCCTATGACACGCAGTATGATTGCCGAGCTTTTTGAGCCAGCTCAAATGAAAGATCACCTCAAAATCATCGAAGATCACCTTGATTTCCCTGATGGTGTCCACCTTATGAATGAACCGGTGACTTACAAAGGTGGGCCGCGCTTGTATTTCCGTCGTGCCGATGAAGCAGCCAATTGGGGTCGCGAAATTGGTATTCAGTATGTGCATGCACACATCCGCTATATCGAAGCCATGTGTAAAATTGGAGCGTCCGATAAGGCCTACAAAGCTATTCTCAAAATCATTCCTATCACCATCAACAAAAGTGTTCCTAATGCCATCTTAAGGCAAAGCAACTCTTACTTTAGTAGTTCAGATGGAAACTTTAAAGATCGCTATTTGGCTAAAAAAGGCTTTCATAAACTCAAAACAGGTGCAACCCAAGTTAAAGGTGGCTGGCGCATTTACTCAAGCGGTCCTGGAATCTTTAATAATCAAGTAATTTCACACTTTTTTGGTATTCGTCCTTCTTTTGACGACCTGGTACTTGATCCAGTATTACCAGTAGAACTCAACGATGTTAAATTAAGCCGTCGAATTGGATCGCACGATGTTGATTTCTACTTTCATATTCAAGCGAACGCCTGTGGTTTGCAACGCGTGCTTGTTAATAAACAAAATATCGAAACTCAAAGAGAAAATAATCCCTATCGTATGGGTGGATTACGTATCAGTCAACCCCTTCTTAACAAAGCATTGACGACAAAAACTAACCGTATCGATATTTATATGGAGTCTTAAACTTTATGAAGATCCTCCATCTTTACAGCGATTGGAAATAGACAGATCCCGCAGACTCCGTCTTGCAAATTTGCCAAAACCTGGATTTACGTGGTCATCAAACAATATTTGCTTGTCGATGGCCACACAATCACCCTAAGCCCCTCCTGATTCATAAAGCTGCATACAAGTCTCCGTCTCATCGGAACTTAAACTCAATAAATATTGGTCCATACGCAACCTAAAAGATCAATGGCACGATATCCAAGATCTCGCCAACTTTGTTCAACGCCATGCTTTTGATATTGTTCATATGCACCTTTCCCACAACTTTGTGATAGGCACACTTCTCTTGGATCTTCAGAACACATCCACAAACTTGTCTATAGCAACCACCTTAGCCACCGTTTACACAACCATGCGTTTCACCGTTGGGCCATTCGTAAACTATCCGCCTAGATCGATAACTCTCAAACACTTTTCGACCACAACTCCCAAAACCCCTAACTCCAAGCACTTCCTAATACCTCCAGCCTAAAACCTCACCCTAAACAAATCTCTAAACGCGAAGAACTCCAGCTTCATCCCTCATACCTGACCTTCGGGGTTGTGGCACGATTCCAACGTCCTCGAGAGTCTTTCCTTCTTTTCGAAGCTTTTAAGAAACTGAGTGATTCCATACCAGATGTCCAACTGGTCTTGATAGGACGAGGAGGTTGTCATCGTCAGGAAATCCTGCACTGGATTGACACCTTAGGCTTAGCCTCCAAGGTCCACCTAGTAGGTTACCGAGACAAAGACTATACCTAAGTTTTGAATTTAATCGACATCAAGCTGCTCCTTGTTCATGGCTTCGACGGCTCCTGTCGAGCAGTACTCGAAGCCATGTCCTTGGGCAAGCCTCTCTTGGTTGCCAATCAAGGAATTTTGCCCGAGTATGTCCCCGAACAAGCGAATGGTTTTACCTTTGACTTGAACAGCAAATCCTTATTGCGCGCCATACATAAGATGGTCAACACAAGTCCTTCTCAAAGAGCGACGATGGGATACATAACTCGCTCTCTTGTAGAAAATCATTTTAACTTAGGAAAACAGGCTTTAGCAACCGAACACTGCTATCAAACGATTCTTACCAAACACACCTTGGTTTAAGACAAATCTTTTTTGAGCTGGTACTCTTGAATTTTACGATCGAGACGTGGTCTCGATATTTTAAGCGCCTTAGCTGCCTTGGATTTATTCCAACGAAAAATTTGTAATACTTTTTCGATATGCTCTTTCTCCAGGTACTTAAGAGACAAATGAGATGACGCATCACCTTTAAGCATGGCCTCGTTGGTTAAGGTAATTTTTAAGGAAATATCTTCCAACCATAAAATATTCCGTTCCGATAAAGCCACCGCCTTTTTCACAACACTCCTTAATTCTTCAACATTTCCCGGCCAGGCATACCCAATCAAATAACTCAACGCCACATTAGACACACACTCAACTTGTCGATTGAATTCGGCGTTGTATTCACCAATGAAATATTGAATCAACAACGCAATATCATCACGACGTTTATGCAAAGAAGGCAACTCCAAGGTTACTTGGCTAAGCAAAATAAACAAATTTTTCAAAAATTGTCCTGTTTTGACTAAGTGACCTAAGGGCACCACAGAGGTAACCACAAAACGTACCGCCCTGTCTTGCATGGACTGATATAATAACATCAACAATTCATTCTGACTCGCCAAATTAAGCAAAGAAACATCCTTAATCACACAAGTACCCTGACCACAATCACTGATAGACTCTTGCAAAAGGTTTTCATCCAAATCTTTAGATTCCAGAACAAGAAATGCACCTTCCTTATAACTGCTATGGGAATGGATGGATGTAGCAAAACTCATTTTACCAGTACCTTTTTCTCCAACTATCAGAACTGGCAAATCTGATACCGCTACTTGTTTAGCTTTATCGATAATTTGAAGTACTTTTTGATTAGCAGTCATCAAGCCATCAAAACTGGAGATATGATCTCTTGAAAAACATAGTGGTTCCATGACTCTTTCCTTATCTTATGATTCAGGTTAACCCTTCCTCTCTGTAAAACTATTTCTATAGCACATTGTTACAAAAAAATGCAAAAAGCCTCCTTTTTTGGTGTCAACAATACTCAAAACTTCCTATTCTGTTAAGAGTTTTCTCATTTAAGTAAACAAACCACCGCGAGAGAGTGTTACACTAAGAGTATGGTGAGACGCATCCTCCACACATGGATCACTCAGAATGGCTCCAGAACCATCCCCGAACAGCGCGCGCGCGCAGGCCTGTGTGAGGGCATCCTTAGTATCACCACTAATATCATTATGTTCGTTTTAAAGCTGACTTTTGGACAAATTTTACATAGCCACGCGCTGATTGCAGATGCATTTCATTCTCTTTCGGACTCTTTTTCCTCCATCGCTATCATGATTGGATTAAGAGCTTCAAGCAAACCTCCCGACAAGGAACATCCCTTTGGGCATGGACAGATCGAATTCATCACCACCTTAATCATGTCAGGCTTCTTACTAGTTGCCGGTTATGAAATTCTCAAATCCTCACTCCAAGACATCCCCTCTCATCACATAGCTTCTCCTTCGCCCCTAGTTTATCTCATCATCGTCATTACACTTTTCATTAATGAAGTCTTAGCTCAAGTTTCTTTTAGCCTAGCTAGAATCACCCAGTCCACATCGCTCAAAGCCGAAGGGCATCATCATCGTTCGGACGCACTGTCCTCTTTGTTAGTCATCTTAGCTTTTCTCGCATCCGAAATTGATGTAAACTTCCTTGACAGCCTCGTGGGTATTATCATTTCACTCTGGATTATGTGGACAGCCTTTGGCGCAGCGAAGCATGCAATCCATCCACTTATCGGAGCCCCTCCCACAAAAGACGAACTCCAAGCCGTTTCCGAAATCACCCTAGCCCAACCGAAGATCTCTAATATTCACGATATCGTTTACCATAAATATGGCCATAATCGCTTATTGTCTGTTCATATTGAAATTTCCGACAAACTCAGCTTAATCGAAGCGCATAATATTTCCGAAAAAGTGGAACAGGATATTCAAAAAGTGCTTCATGCTACAGTGGTTGTGCACACCGACCCCATCAACCCCGATCATCCTTTTTATAAAGCCATCTCAGACACTATCCACACTCTTATTGCCGAAGATCAACGTATCCACACCTTTTATGCTTTGCGTATTATTGATAAACTTGCCCCCCCCAGCAAAGTTATTTTTAACGTGTCTCTCAAATTTAGCTACAAAGGAAAAATCCCCGCCATTACTGAAGAGCTCCAGTATGCTTTGCAAAACATCTACCCTAAGCTTAGCTTCACCATTCACATAGCGCCCTCATGGGCATATACACCTCTTCGAGAACCTTGCCTTAAACGTCCTTAGACTGAACCAATAGCTCGCGAATAATTTGAGGGTTCAACACCGTTGGCAGTATCCGCGGTTCTAAAGAACGATTAGCTGGATAAAAGACATAAAGGGGTACACCTGATCTCCCAAACGATTCAAGAATCTTGGTGATGTGCGGATCTTTTTTGGTCCAATCCGCTTGCATTAAAACCACCTGGTGTTGTTCAAGTAACTTCAAAACCGCGGGACGCTGCAAAGTTGTTTTTTTATTCACCTGACACGTCAAACACCAAGCAGCAGTAAAATTAACAAATACAGCACGACCTTGCTTTCGATAGGCAACAACTTCGGACTTCTTAAAAGGAATCCACATCTGATTTTTATGAGAAACCGTTAACTCTCCTTTCATCCAAAACAAGGAAATTCCTAAAACCCCCACGGCCACCAATAAAGACACCCGACATTGCCATCGGCCATGAACCCAATAAGCAAGAGCAACCACAAGCAATGCACCCAAAACCTTAAGCACAACATCCGCCGATGTTTGCAAATTCAAAACCCAAAGCAACCACAAGGCTGTTGCCAAAAGAGGAAAACCCATAAACTGTTTAAGCGTCACCATCCAAGCACCAGGCTTTGGTAACCACTTCATCCAACGAGGATTAGCCGACAAAAGCAGATAAGGGCATGCTAGCCCCAAGGCTAATGCAGTAAACACCATAAATGCCGACACAAGAGGTTGCGTAAGTGCAAAGCCTAGAGCGGGCCCCATAAATGGAGCGGTGCAAGGTGTTGCCACAACCGTCGCCAAAACTCCGCTCAAAAAAGATTCCATGTAACCCCCGCGACCTTGAGAAAAGCGCGCAAACCGTCCTAACCCACTCCCAACTTCGAAAACACCAAACATGTTCAAAGCAAAAATAAATAAAAAGACGACTAAAAAAGCAACAAATGCAGGAGACTGCAATTGAAAGCCCCATCCAAGCTGTTGACCACCCGCTCGCAAAGCCATCAATAAGCCTACAAGAACCCAAAATGAACCCAAAATGCCGCCAGTAAACACCAAGCCATGCCTCCACAGCACCTTAGGGTTATTATTAGCATGTTGCACAAAGTTCATAACCTTTAATGATACAACAGGTAAAACACAAGGCATCAGGTTAAGAATCAGCCCTCCTACAAAAGCCAAAACAACCGCAAACCAAAAGCTCAAGTTGTTCCCACCTTCCTCTTGGGTGGAGACCTTTTGAGACACAGCTTTTGCCTGAAACATAGCGTTATATGCAGCATTAATCTTAGCATCGGCTCCACTTGCCAAAGATAAAGCAACAGGAGCTTCTCCTGGAATGCAAATCTCTTTACACGCCAACCACTGAACCTTAGCTTTAATCTCTAAAACTTGCCCGATAGGCCAATTAAGAGGCAGAGATATATGCGAAACTAAATCAACTTTGTCGGAATATCCATAACTAACCACACCACTGGTGTCAAAAGCAATCGGATCAGGCCAGCTAATCTCGGACACGGAAACACCTGAAGGCAGGTCCCAAATAATGTGCGTCGCCACACCCGCTTCGCCAGGATCCTTACTGTAGGTATGCCACCCTTCAGCCATGGTTAAACGAATTGATACAGGAAAAGATTGTCCTGAGAGAACCTGTTCGTAAGACGCAATCAACTCAGCCTGCACATACTGGTCTTGCGCCCATCCCAAACCAGAACCCAAGGCCATCAAATACATTAAACTCAAAAACCACTTAACCCTCATAGAAAAATACTCCTTATGGCTTTAATTCTATCAACGACAGGGGGATGACTATACTCTAAAAAAACTTTCCACGGATGCGGCGTCAAGTTCGATAAATGATCAACGCTCAGTTTTTTCAAAGCCTCAATCATGGCTTGTGGCTGACGATACGTTTCAATCGAATAGCGGTCAGCCTCATACTCATTGCGACGCGATAGAATAGCAGCTATAAGCACCATCACAAACTCCAAAGGCGCAAAAATTAAGCTAAATAACACCAGCCCAACATAAACAGGTCGCGAAGCAAAACCAAACGATTCAAACAAGGGTCCATGACTTAAACAAAGAGACAAAACCCATAAGCTCACACCCAAAACAATTAAGGACCTTACTGTCGATTTCCATATATGCCCCCGTTTGCAATGCCCCATTTCATGAGCCAAGACAGCCATTAGTTCTTGTGTGCTCAACTTTTGAATCAACGTGTCAAACAAGATAATTCGTCGCATCCGGCCAAACCCCGTAAAAAAAGCATTACTCTTATTGGAACGCTTGGAGCCATCCATAGTAAAAATACCTTTAAGACCGAATTGATGTTGACTAGCATAGGTTTCTATTTCTTGCTTAAGTTCTCCTTCTTCCAAAGGCGAAAAACGATTAAACAACGGCATAATCACGACAGGCGCCATAAACATAATAGCCAGTTGATACAAGGCCACAGCCCCCAAAACATAGAACCATGCATTTTGGCCAAAATGGTCAAAAAAACTTAAGACAAGGCTCAATAAAGGCAACCCTAAAATAGCTGTCAAGATAAGACTTTTAACAGTATCGGCCACAAAGGTGCGACGTGTTGTCTGGTTAAAACCAAACGCTTGCTCGATCACAAACGTATGATAGTAAGCAAAAGGAATTTTTAGAAGAGCCAATACTAACATCAATGCGACCAAATACACAACACCATGCTGGACCGAATTCAAAGCAAAGACCTGAACAGCTTGGTCAACCACACGCAATCCATCACCCAACAAAAATAAAAGCATGATCGTCACAAAAAACATCCGCTTCACCAACGCAAAGGATTCATTTCTTTTAAGATAAGCCTGCGATTTTTGATAGTGAACATGGTCGTAAAGCTCGTGAAACTCTGAGGGAATTCCTTGCTGAGCGGAACGAATATTCAATTGATTCACCAGGCTTTTAAAAAGAACATGGACAAGCATGAATCCAACTATAATAAGCCAATAAATATTCACAGACCCTCTTCCTAGCTATTATTTACAAACAAAAACCCTTTAAGCTGACCCGTTTCGAGACACGGTCCTAAAGAGGTGATTAGAGATTGGTCTTGTTCCGAGCAGTCTTCCTTATAGACAACAATCAACTTTTTGGGTGGCTTCGACTTAAAATGGACACGCGATAAAATCTCTTGTCCCAAAAAACATCCTTTATCAAAAGCCACATAGCGCTCGGCGTGGATATTGAGAAGCATCTCTTGATGATAGTCCACGCCATGCCACGGCATATGATTCAGAACACGCCAAGCCCGCGTCGCTTCTTCATCATGAATAGCAACATCATCTCTATCGGTAATCAAAAGCATCCCCCAGGAACTAGTTAGTCTATGTTCATTAGGCTTCAAAGCTCTATCAAGATCGGAATCTACATAAACTTGATGCGTCCATTTTTCATAGCGCGTCTTGGTTAAGCGAGCATATTTGGCAATATGCTTATTCACAGCATTTTCAGCAAAACGTGACACACAAATCAGCCAATGATCTCCATCAATGGATCTTTGAAAAAAGGTTGCAATCACACGACCAGACACATCAACAAACGCATTTTCTTGAGCATCTAAATGATTGGCCGCCATACCTTGCAAAAACTTAGCAACATTATGTTCTAAACAGTAAACCACAGCATCTAATTTATGCATCATCACACTTACCTTCGACGGAACGGATATGCTCCTCCATGAGAGTCGCAAGAGTTTCAATCCAAACAGGATGGTCATTCAGACAGGGTACAATATCTAAAACATCTCCTCCTGCATCCTTAAAACATTTTCGACCTCGCATACCTAATTCTTCCAAGGTCTCAAGACAATCCGCCACAAAAGCTGTACTCACCACAAGAATACGACGCGCCCCTTGTTGAGGGAGTTTTTTTAACACCGCCTCTGTATCGGGGATTAACCAAGTATCCTTGCCAAATCGTGACTGAAAAGCCAACGTCCACTGTGTCGGCTTAAGTTCTAGCTCTCGACTTAGTAATTGCATTGTTTGCACAACTTGAGCACGATAACAGGTCGTTCGCGCTACACTTGTAACCTCACAACAATTAGGCACTTTCATACAGTGCGACTGAGTAGGGTCCGTTTTGAGCAAATGTCTAACTGGCAAACCGTGATAACTGAAGACGATATGATCGTACGATGCCACATCAAAAGTAGCTAAACGAGCCTTAAGAGCGAGGATATACGCTTGATGCTCAAAAAAAAGCTTTACAACATGGAGCTCCCACTGTGGAGCATATTTCTGAACACTCGCGTGAACATGGTCAACAACCGCTTGCGTTGTCGACATAGCGTAGTGTGGAAATAGAGGCAAAAGATGTAAGCGCCTCGCAGAAGAACCCTGCTCACCTACCATCCTTTGAATACACGTGGCAATATCGTTATCTCCATAAGTCATCGCCAACTCAACCGAAAAGGACACCTTCTCTTTCAATGCACGCATCATTCGTTCAGTGTAAACAACCAACGGAGAACCTTCCTCCATCCAGATTCCACGATAAGCTTCCGATGTCTTGGGACTTCGAAAAGGCACGACAAGACCTTTAACCAACAAGAACCGCAGTAACCAGGGCACGTCAATCACGTGCTTATCCATCAAAAATTCGGACAGATAAGCTTTAACAGCAACCACATCCCAATGCTTGGGAGAACCAAGGTTGACACATAAAAATAAATCTTTCATCACACCAACATTTTACCATGAAGAACTTTAAAGTCCCAACTTCCCACAAACTAAGCAGCTTGCCTCAGTAATTGCAATGACGAAGAAACCTTAGATGTTTTAGACACGACAATACCTTTGTTTAACAACAACTTTGAAGTAATGCCCTTTAAAGTGCTCTCATCTTGGATGACATTTTGCTTGCCAGAGGGCGTCTCCTCAACAAGAAGCCCTTGCAAAAACATTTGATATAAAAGAGATTCTTGGCCAGGAACCCATTGCAGGTATACCTTTGTCTCGTCATCTATCTGAATATAGGTCATTCGGTCTATTTGCTGCAATAAGGGCGAGTCCTCAAAACGGATTCTTCGCACTAGCTCGTTCACATTACGCTGCCACTCGCTGCCTGAATAAAATTCTGCATGCCCTAAAACCTCTCGAAAGAACTTTTTTTTAAGATTTTCGCTCCCAAAGTCCCAAACAATGTGCCTACTCTCCCTTAAAGATTTACTCTGATCTATCCTTTTTAAAAGGGGGGACAAAAGAATAATCTTGTTTATGTCACTGTGGCTACGCATCCATGAACCTTTAGGCATATTTTGTTCAAACCAGGCTTCCACCCTCTTCATTTGATGAGTGTTATGAAAATTCAACGAAAGCTTTTGCTCCGAAATCGTGTATTGAATATCAATCATTTGCGAAGGAACGAAATTTTTCTCGACATCACTTCGATAGCTCTTCCCCCAAACATCCCTCACAGTTTGAAAATCTGCCGTTATCTTTTTTAAAATGCTTTGCTCGTAATCAATCTCCCCATAATTTTCCAAAACATTTTTATCATCCGGATCTAAAGGCGGAATCTCAACATTTTCTAACAAACTCGCAATTGAAGTCGCATCTGTTTTCTGCTGTAACTTAGCATCAACAGCTCGCGCTTTCTCATAAAGAACTTGCTCAGAAACATCTTGCCAAATCCAGTTGCGCATAAATCCCCTATAACCCGCGAAAAAAGAGGATGTTAACAACACATTTCGAAGCCCTTGCCCGATTTCCTTATCAAAAACCGACATATTCCCTCTTTTCCCATTTAAAAACTCAGCCGTATCGACAATAAAGGGGACATAGCGATCGCCCTTTTTTTCAAACAAAATATTTCCATTAACAGGATTAAATAAATCTAGATCATGGGTTAATAGCGCCAGCAACATAAGGTCTTGCAAAGATTCTTTATCCACTCTATCCAAAACATTCATATGTCGCAGAGACTCAAACTCGTAGAGCTGCTCAGGCTTATATTCTGAAGCCACGTACAAGTAACCCTGTTGACCGCGAACAAGCTTATGGGCTGGAACATTAAAGCCAAAATTTTTAATAAATTTGGCGGTCATCACCTCTCGTATACTTCTCTCGTAGCTATATGTCGGTTCTCGGGACTCTATCGTCCCTAAGTTCCCCCCCCACTTAATCAACCAGCGCTTGTTTTTTTCTTCGTACACAGCTCCTGGCATAGCTCCAGCTGGCTTTTGTTCAACAAAGTGAAAAAGTCGGTCATCAAGCTGGATTTTCTTACTAGAAGCATTAGGTACTTGAACTGATTTTAGAAGTTTTTTTAAAGAAAAAGTACCTAACTGGAACCCATGCTCCCCCATAACTTTTCGATTATAACTAACCTTGTCCAAGAATACCCCGAACCTCTTAATAATAGCTTCATCTTGCCCCAATAAAGTTAACTCTTGATTAAAAGAAGTGTACCGAGCTTCTGGCATTCTCAACACCAGTGGATATTCTGGATTGTAATCAAATAAAAACAAGAGATTAGAGGTTTTGAGCTTATCGATAAAGTAACGTAAGGTTTGATCGTTATTAAACGTTAGGATAACTTGTCCTTCCACGTTCTCAAAAGCAATGTCAGCATTATTATCGCTGTACCTTGCCTTTTGATCAAGGCGTGGCCAAGACAGTAACTCTTTACGCCTTAATCGTTCGTGTAATTTTAGAGAAAAATAAGCCATCGTATCAAACCCTGTTTGACTCCAAAAATAACCTTCCCTATAATAACTTCGTAAAGAATAATAGATCTCTGTCCCAAGATTAGCATCGCCACCCAAAATAAGGCTTTGAATCATATAAAACAGTTCTTCGTGGTTATCATGAACCAATTTTTTTGCCAACTGGTAATGATTTTGTTCGAAATTTAGAGAAAACCTCCCGCTATTTTTGTTAAAACGCATACCCCAACCATCTAATTTTGCCAGAATCTCTTCTCTCATTTTTTGACGTTGATTTTGATTCTGACGTAGCTCTAATAAGTGTTTCTCGAGATCGAGTGTCATCCATTCAGGATTCTCGACTAGCTCACTAAGTGATTGTGACCGATCTCCCTGCAAATGTATCTGTTTGAACTCTGCCGAATAAATCAACACCCCTGGATATTTTGAAATCCAAACATTTGGAAGAGCCGATTGAAACATGCTCCCAGGAGCAAGCGCCCAACTAAGGCCATCTCCCAACAAGAGTAATATACCCAATTGCCATAAAATGATCCTTTGAAGCATTATTTATTACATCTTTCATATAAATTCATTTTAAAATATCATTAAAATACACTGTAACATAAAGATGCCTAGCTATGCAAATTTTTTATAACAGACATTGACAAATATCTAAACCTATTTTCGTAGTATTATTGAAAAATTTTATTTTCAAAAATGCGAATATCCTTACACCTTCTTCCCTATTTATTAGTCAATAACACATCTTGAATTTGACGGTGCGAAAACCCTGCCAATAAAAAAACCGCCACCTATTTATAATAGTTCTTGAGGGTTTCCACATAAAGCAAGAGTTCTATTGACAAAAAAATTCGGGTTCGTTACAATATCTGCTTACATTTTTGAGCTGGCGTAGCTCAATTGGTAGAGCAGTTGATTTGTAATCAACATGTTGCGGGTTCGAGTCCCATCGCCAGCTCCATAAATGCCCCGAAATCAATCACATTGATTTGTTATCTTATTGGAGGGTTACCCGAGTGGCCAAAGGGGGCAGACTGTAAATCTGCTGGCGTAGCCTACGGTGGTTCAAATCCACCACCCTCCATTTAACTTTTGATCCAGATAAAAGCTCTAACCTAATGATGAGGGATTACTCATTAGTACAACCGTTATATGTTAGAAAAATGCGATGCTTGAGGATGTGTGGATGGTCTTTAATTTTCATTCAAATCTATTCTGATATATTATTAACTAATATACGAACAGTATTATCTGCCACCGCCACGACCCCCCCTTCCACTTGCAGGCTTTGTTTAGGGTTTTCACCAGTCACAATATCAATGCGACCTTTGCGTAAAGGGGCTAAAAACGGAGCATGCTCGGCCATGATCCCCACATCTCCATCAAGACCTGGAACTATGACAAAATCAACATTACCTTCGAATAAGCTTTGATTTACAGCCGCGATCTTTAACTCCACGGTCTTTTTTTGTTTTTGAACCATACAAAACACAATCCCTTACGCCATTTGTTTCGCTTTACTCACAGATTCTTCAATACCCCCGACCATATAGAACGCTTGTTCTGGAATATCGTCATAGGCGCCAGCAATAAGGTTTTTAAAGCCTTCCACAGTATCTTTAAGCGACACATATTTACCAGGTGTTCCCGTAAACTCTTCCGCCACAAAGAAGGGTTGTGCCAAGAAGCGTTGTACTTTACGTGCGCGCGATACCGTCAACTTATCCTCTTCCGAAAGCTCATCCATTCCCAAAATATTGATAAGATCTTGCAACTCCTTGTAGCGTTGCAAGATCTTTTGCACAGATAAAGCTACCGCATAATGCTCCTGCCCCACAATACGTGGATCGAGAATCGTAGAGGTGGAATCTAAAGGATCTACGGCAGGATAAATTCCAAGTTCAACCAAGCGACGCGACAAAACCGTTGTTGCATCCAAGTGAGCAAATGTTGTGGCCGGAGCAGGGTCAGTTAAGTCATCGGCAGGCACATAAATAGCTTGCACCGATGTAATTGATCCATTTCTGGTCGACGCAATTCTTTCTTGCAACGCCCCCACATCTGTTCCCAAGGTAGGTTGGTACCCTACCGCAGAAGGCATGCGTCCTAATAAAGCCGAAACTTCTGAACCTGCTTGAACAAAACGAAAAATATTGTCGACAAACAAAAGAACATCTTTATTTTGTTCATCACGAAAATATTCGGCCATGGTCAAACCCGTTAAGGCAATACGAAAACGTGCTCCAGGAGGTTCATTCATTTGACCAAACACTAAAGCCGTTTTATCAATCACTTTTGATTCTTGCATTTCCAACCATAAATCATTACCTTCACGCGTACGTTCACCCACACCAACAAATACAGAATACCCCCCGTGCTCAATCGCAATATTACGAATCAACTCCATAATCAAAACGGTTTTGCCCACACCAGCACCACCAAACAGACCAACTTTACCCCCTTTAACATATGGCGCTAACAGGTCAATCACCTTAATCCCTGTCTCAAGAATTTCTGTATTTGAAGCTTGGTCTTCAAAAGGAACACCTTCGTTGTGAATAGGGCGCCGCTCAACAGATTCGGCCATAGAAGCACCTTCATCAATAGGGTTACCCAAAATATTAAAAATACGTCCAAGAGTTGCATCCCCAACAGGAACAGAAATAGGACCACCAGTATCCTTAGCATCCATGCCTCTCTTAAGACCATCTGTCGAAGACAAAGACACTCCACGAACAATACCATCACCAATATGCTGTTGAACTTCGACCGTCACCAGATCAGCATCTTTACGAACAATTTGAATAGCATTGTAGATGGAAGGCATTTGATCAACTTTAAATTCGATGTCCACAATAGGACCAATGATTTGCTTAACTTTACCAAGAGCCATAAATCTTTACTCCTTTTGATTGCCTTCATTTATCTTTTGTACGAACAGTCCGATAAGTTAAAACTTTTTGAGGCTATGCACTCGCAAAAGCTTCAGCTCCACTCGAAATTTCTATAATCTCTTTTGTAATTCCAGCTTGACGAACACGGTTATACACCAAGGTTAACGAACGAATCATATCGTTGGCATTGTTGGTGGCAGAATCCATTGCCGTCACCCGCGCACTTTCCTCGCTCACGGCAGACTCTGTTAAAGAATGACGTAAGCACGATGTGATATAGGTGTTGGCCAAATCCTCCAAAATCTCGTCCTCATCCATCTCATACAAAAGTTCGGCACGTTTTCCTTTTTCGAACTTGTCACAAATAGGAAGCACTCGTTTATCTATTACATTGCGCTTAACTGCATTCACAAACTCTGTATAGATCATCGAAACAGAATTATACTGAGCATAAAGCTCTATCAATTGTGTAGCCACATTTTTGAGATATTCATCGGTCACATCCGATCCCGGATTATCGATCGCTAATTTAATCACTTCTCCTGGTTTATTAAAAACAATACGTCCTTTTTTGCCAATTAAAACCATCTCATATGAGCGACTATCGTTAAGTAGTTTTTGAACTTTACGAATAACCGCACTATTGTAGTTTCCACACAAACCACGATCTCCAGTTACAATCACTAAAAGTTCTTTATTGTGTGTCTTCGCTACTTTACGAAAAAAAGGATTTCTCATTTCGTAGTTACGTTCAGAGACATCTTTGACAACATCATTTATCATAAAAGCAAAGGGGCGCACCTGCGTCAAAAGCGTTTCGGCTTTATGAAACTTTACACCCGCAATCATTTTCATCGCACGTGTGATTTGCTGTGTTTTTTTAATACTGGTGATTCGATTTTTAATTTCTTTTATTTGAGACATTCGACTAACCTACATAGACCCCTTTGAGTTTTTTTAAAATAGAAACCAAGTGATTTTCTAAGTCTTCGGTGAGAACTTTTTCTTTAGCAATGTCTCCAAAAAAATCTTTCTCATCTTTCTTAGCCAAAACAGTAATTAATTTCTCTTCGAATTGATGTATTTTATCAATAGGAACATGATCCATAAAACCTTTAGTCCCAGCATAAATCAAAGCCACTTGTGTTCCCAACGGATAAGGGGTGTACTGACCTTGTTTCAATAATTCTCTTAAACGTAAACCACGTGTGATCTGTTGCTGCGTGGCAACATCTAAATCTGTTCCAAACTGAGCAAAGGCTTCCACTTCACGAAACTGAGCCAAATCTAAACGAAGACGGCTAGCCACTTTCTTCATCGCTTTGGTTTGAGCACTTCCCCCAACACGCGATACCGAGAGACCAGCATTAATCGCAGGGCGAACCCCAGAATAAAACAAGTCCGACTCCAAATAAATCTGACCATCGGTGATCGAAATCACATTCGTTGGAATATAGGCCGAAATATCTGAGGCTTGGGTTTCGATGATAGGAAGAGCCGTTAAAGAGCCTCCACCTTTCTTTTGATTCAACTTCGCCGCACGCTCCAACAAACGCGAGTGGGCATAAAAAACATCTCCTGGATAAGCTTCACGCCCTGGAGGACGACGCAAAAGTAACGATAACTGACGATATGCCACGGCATGCTTGGATAAATCATCATAAATAACCAAGGCATGCTCACCTTTGTCGCGAAAATACTCGCCCATGGCAGCACCACTGTAAGCCGAGATGTACTGCATCGCAGCAGAATCACTAGCCGAGGCCGCCACAATTGTGGTGTAAGACATCGCACCATGCTCTTCGAGAACACTCCGAATATTAGCAATGGTCGATTTTTTCTGACCAATAGCCACATAAATACATTTCACATCTTGGTCTGCTTGATTCAAAATTGTATCCAAAGCTATCGCTGTTTTTCCTGTTTTGCGATCACCAATAATCAACTCTCTCTGACCACGACCAATTGGAATCATCGCATCAACAGAAATAATACCTGTTTGCAAGGGCTCTTTAACCGGCTGACGATCCACAACACCAGGAGCTTCATTCTCCAAAGGGTAATAACCTTGAGGTTTTATATTACCTTTGCCATCCAAAGCCGTGCCCAAGGGGTTGACCACACGACCCAACAAACCCTCTCCAACAGGAACTTCCACCGTTTTACCTGTACTCTGAACTTCATCACCTTCTCTAACCGTTGTTTCATTAGCCAAAATTACCGCACCAACCGTGTCGACCTCTAAGTTTAACGCTATGCTATAAACACCACTACGAGGGAAAAATAACAACTCTCCAGCCATAGCATTGCGAATACCATAAAGTTTAACAACACCATCCCCAACCTGAACCACGGTTCCAGTTTCGGAAATTTCCATTTGAGAAACATATTCTTTAATTTGGTGACCAATAATCGAAGTCAATTCTTCTGTTTTGATATTCATGACTATAACCTCACTACATTGGGTGGACTAATTTGCTTTTCATTTGTTTCAACTGTTGGGACAGTGTGGCATCATAAGATGTATCTTCAATACGAATACGAAAGCCTGCAATCACCGTATTATTTTCTTGGTGGAACCAGTCAATTTTTGTATTCAATTTACGTTCAAATATCACCTTAACTTGATCTAAGTCTTCTCTTGCCATGGATTCAATCTCGCCTCGCACGATACTGTTTTGCTCACGCACCAAATTGTCAAACGCCGACATAACCAAACGGACAAGGGCAAAACGACGCTTGTTCACCAAAATAAACATTAACGCTTTAAAAGGTTCCATCACATCCATTTTTGTGAGCAAGTTGGAGAATAGTAATTTTTTTTCCATCACATCCAATTTAGGATGGTTCAAAAAAAGAACCAACTGATCATCTTGATCAAGAACCTCTTTGAGCATTTCAAAATCTCTTAAAATACGATCAGTTTGATCTTCTGTATTTTGAAACAAAGCTAAGGCATATTTGCGAGCAACACTTAAGCTCATAAGTTCTCTTCAACTTCCTTTGCATACACAGTCACATAACGTTTACGGTCTTCGGGAGACACTTCACGCATTAACAATTTTTCCGAAATGGTTACCGCCACTTGCGCCACCTCTGCCTTCAATTCTTCTTTCGCTTTTTTCACTTCGTGGGCTACGTCATCCTGGGCTTGCTTAAGAATTATTGTGGCATCTTTTTTCCCCTTCTCAACCAGATATTCCTTTTGTTGATTAGCTAAAGAACGTGCCTCATTGCAAATTTGCAAAGCCTCTTCTTTGGCATCTTGCAATGAAGCTTCGGCTTTTTGAAGCATTTCTTGCGCTTGGGAGTGATGGTGATCCGCACTATCCATCATTTTTTGTGCTTCACTCCTTCTTTTATCGAGAGCCTCCAAAATAGGACCATAAAGAAATTTCTTCAGCACACCAACCAATAGAAGAAAACCTAAGGTTTGCAATAGAATAGTAGGCCAATTAATGTCCATGCCGTCAGAACTCCCTTATCTGGCTTAACTAAACAATAATAATAAAGCAATAATCAACGCGTAAACACCAGTTGTTTCAGCCATCGCGTTAGCAATAAACATGTTTTGAGTTAAACCTTTTTGTAGCTCAGGCTGACGTGCAATCGCTTCACATGTTTTTCCACCAATAAAGCCTTCACCAAGACCAGGACCAATAGCTCCTAGACCCATACAAAGACCTGCACCTAAATACGCAGCCGCTTTCACAATCGTTGCACCATCAATAGAGCTTGCTTTAACCACTTCAGCTCCAGCTTGAAGAGCTTCTCCAGCGTACAATAGTTCCATTACATCTCTCCTTATTCACTTGTTTGACCAATTTTAATCTTCAACCTGCATTGCAATGTATGTTGTGGCAAGCATCGCAAACACAAAGGATTGAACAAAGCCAGCGAGCAAACCAAAAAAAGCATACGCCACAAAATACAAAAGCGCAATCACCGGGGCCGCCAAGGCATATATAATGCCTCCCGAGAGCCCCATCTGAGAAAAAACAACATTAGACATATCCTTTCCACCAAAAGCACTGATGGTGCTAAACACAACGGTAGGGATTAGAGTAAAAATAACACCCCCACCAAACATATTCCCAAACAAACGAAAACAGTGCGACAAGGTTTGCCCTATTTCGCCCATGATATTTAGTGGCGCCATAAAAATAAAGGGTTCACCATACCCCTTAATGTAACCCCATAAACCTTTTTTCATAATTCCCGAACTATGTGCCACAATAAACACGACCAAAGCTAGGGATAAACAGACATTCAAATCCTCGGTAGGGCTCATCATCCCAGGAATAATCCCAACCAAGTTAGACACCAAAACAAACAAAAAAATACTGGCAATCAAAGGATAATAACACTTAGCACGTTCTCCCAGGGATCCTTCAACCATGCTATAAAACTCACCAATGACCATCTCGAGAAAGGCTTGTTTGCGATTGGGCACCATTTGAATTTTGCGCCCCAACATAAATGCTCCAATCGCCATCAAAACAAAAACGATGCTCAACATCCGCCAAGTAACAATATTTATTTCTAAAGGACCGAGAACAGGTAGAGTCAGAATTGCTTTTTGAACTTCACCAACACTCATGAAGCTTACGCGCCTCCTTCTAAGTAAAGTAACAAGACACCGACAACCAAAGCATAAATACCACTGCTACTCGCAATTGCCATCGCCACCAGCATAATTTTCATAACCACTGAACGGGTTTCTTCACGTTTTCCCATAGCTTGCAAACCTTTAGCACCCACAATGCCTGCGCCAATTGCAGGACCAATCGCTCCGAGCCCTAGACATAAAGCGGCTCCCAAGAAAGAAACAAGACGTAAAAACTCAACTTTTTCCATCTATTTATGCTTGCCTTATCCGTTTGATTAACGCGTCTAAAATCATAGCTACCTTAACACAGAATAACCCCAAAACAAAAGCGCCCCCAAAGACCAATCCCTTTTTAATCGCCCCATGTAATAGTATACCTATCAAAGAATACACCATAATATAAGTAAAGAAAAAGAATGTAAAGGCTTTTTTGGGTGTTATATGCTCTACCTCAATTGCCTTCTGAATACGCTTCATCCAAACCCACATTATCAGAAAACTTAAGAGCGAACCAGCCAACCACCCTTCTAAAGCATCTACCCCCACACACATCATCGACACCAACACACCCAATGCCACCACAGCCCCTGAACATTTAAGAATCGACCTACTGTATTCATCCATAGATTTTACACATCCTCAGTTGACGACGATGGTTGATCCTCAGGGAATTCTTTACTCATAATTCTGCAAAAAGCTTGATAAAAAGCTGCCACAACTCCCAGAACCAAACCGAGAATAAAAAATAGCCCTACCTGTCCACACAAATACTTATCCACAAAATATCCCCCAACACCCCCAATAGCTATCGTGGCGGAAACGGTGAAACCTAAACTTAAAGTTAAGTTCAAATAATAGGCCAACTCTAAGCGACCTTTCGAATCCGACATCATTTCTCCAATAACAAACTCCAGCAATCAACCTGCAAGGTCCATTAAAAACCTTCTTCTTTGATGCGGTCAACCAAACGCTCTAAATCATCCAAAGAGTAATACTCAATCGTGATTGAACCTTTCTTGGTTTTTTCTTTATACTTAACAGAAACTTTAGTTCCCAAAGTTTCGCGTAAATTTTCTTCCAAGGCCATGACATGCGAATTTTGGTCAGGCTTGATCCGTCGCGCTCGCTCAACACCTTTACGTTCCTTAATCCAGTCATCCAGCTCCACCGAACTCAACTCATCAGTAATCAACTCAGTCATAGCTTGACGT
The DNA here is from genome assembly GCA_964565945.1 of uncultured bacterium. Taxonomy (GTDB): domain Bacteria; genus CAZMGY01. The sequence continues at coordinate 178,600 of CAZMGY010000021.1, read as the reverse complement.
TGCTCCTCAATCGATGGCAGAGACATAAGGACCTTGGCATGAGAAAAAGTAACCTCCCCCGACTTAACTTTCTCCTGAATATCTTCAGGCAAACTCAAAAGACGTAATGTATTGGTAACTGAAGTCCGACTCACACCTAACTTTTGTCCAAGCTGCTCTTGCGTCATATTAAATTCATCCATATAACGCCTGTAAGCGACCGCTTTTTCAATCCAATTCAAATCGCTACGCTGAATATTTTCGATCAAAGCCAGCTCACAACTGTCTGCCTCGGTCGCCTCTTTTACAATCGCCGAAATCGTCATAAATCCCAACTGTTTGCAAGCACGAAAGCGCCGTTCGCCAGCAATGATCTCATAGCCTTCATCATCGGTTCGCTTACGAACCAAGATTGGCTGCAAAACACCTTTTTCCTTAATTGATGCTGCCAATTGACTCAGCTTAGAAGGATCAAAATACAAACGTGGTTGATGCCGGTTAGGCACAATCAAGCCTAATGAAATATCCACCACTTTTGGCCCCTTGCCACTTTCTTTTTTATCTGGAATTAATGCCCTGAGTCCTCTCCCTAAAACTGCACGCTCCATAACACTTCTCCTTTTCTTAAAAAATTATTTCCTTAACAAGTTTCCTCGCGTTAAAAACACAGGCCTCCAACAATCAAACCTTAAGCTTCCACCAAGCTATATTTCTCTAACAGTTCTTGTGCTAACTCAATATAGTTTTCGGCTCCTACACACCTCATCTGATACATCGTCACTGGCTTTCCAAATCCAGGCGCTTCACTCAAATAAGGATCCCGTTCAATAACCGTTTGAAACACTTTGTCTTTAAAATGTTCACGCACTTCGGTAACCACATGATTAGCAAGTTCATTATTTTTCTCATACATGGTAAGTAAAAAGCCTTCAATCGATAAATGAGGATTCAAACCTTCCACACACAAATCAACCGTTTTAAGCAACTGAGACAACCCCTCTAAAGCATAGTACTGGCATTGCACTGGTACCAAAATAGAGTCAGCCGTACTAAGAGCATTGACAGTTAACAGGGTAAGTGAAGGGGGGCAGTCAATAATAATAAAATCATACTGATCGGCCACTATTTTTAAACAACGTCGCAAAATAAACTCGCGCCCCTCTCGCCCCATCATCTCAGAATCTAAACCAAACAAATCAGATTCAGCAGGCAACACAAAAAGCCCTTCGATCTCTGCAGGTAAAATAGACTCCTCATACATTTTCTCTTGCATCATCACATCGTATAAAGTTTTACTACTTTGATCGGGCTTAATTCCTAATCCACTCGTACCATTAGCTTGTGGATCAATATCCACAAATAACACCTTCTCCCCAGCCATCGCCAAAGCCGCCGACAGATTAATCGCTGTCGTCGTTTTACCAACGCCACCCTTTTGGTTAGCTATGGCCATCACACGTTTAAGCATTCCTTCCCGCCTTTCTCTTAACTCGCTACAGAGCTAATTCGTTTAAGATCTTTGAAATTGTTCGACATGCACCATTAAAATCGCAATATCCGCTGGACTCACCCCCATAATACGAGATGCCTGTCCAATTGTTGCCGGCTTCACATGATTAAGTTTTTCCTGGGCTTCCTTTTTAAGACCATGTAATTGCAAAAAAGGCAAACTCTCAGGGATAGCAATATGGTCTAATTTTTTCATCCGCTCAATATCTTTTTTTTGCCTTTCCATGTACCCCTCGTACTTGATTTCGGTCAAAATATATTCCTTCAAATCTAAGCTTAATATTTCATTATTTTCCCTCATAGGGTAATCATCAGCCACGGCTTTCCCACCACGCAATATCGCATTCACCTCACGCTCTTTCGACATCAAAACATGCAAACGATCTATTTCTTGATGGAACATATCTTTTTTTTGCACAAACTGATTATAGCGATCCTGAGAAATGAGACCAACCCGATATCCCTTTTCTGTTAAGCGCATATCCGCATTGTCATTACGAAGCAGTAAACGGTTCTCAGCTAAAGAGGTAAACATCCGATAAGGCTCTTCGGTATTTTTAGTAATCAAGTCATCAATCAACACTCCGATATAAGCCTCATCACGGCCCAATACTAAGGCGGGTTCTTCCTTAATTTTGAGTGCAGCATTGATCCCTGCCACAATCCCCTGAGCCGCAGCTTCTTCATAACCCGACGTCCCATTTACCTGCCCTGCCAAATAAAGACCTTCAATTCCCTTGGTTTCTAAAGTCCGCTGCAACTGATTGGGAAATAAAAAATCATACTCAACTGCATAGCCATAGCGAATCACTTCGGCATTTTCCAAACCAGGAATACTATGCAACATTTGCAACTGCACTTCGGCTGGTAAACTAGTCGAAAGACCATTCACATAAAACTCATCCGTTTCCAAACCTTCCGGTTCCAGAAAGATCTGATGACGTCCCCGATCAGGGAATCGTACCACCTTATCTTCAAAAGAAGGACAATAACGAGGCCCGACCCCTTTAATCACGCCAGTATATATTGGTGATTGATCAAAATTATCACGCACCAATTGGTGGGTTTTTTCATTCGAATAAGTGATAAAACACGATACATGCGGAAGGGTTTTAGCTGGAGGATCAAAGGAAAATGTTCGGACAGGATGATCACTCGGTTGCTCATCCATCTTGGAGAAATCAATATTTTGACGACGAATCCGCGCAGGAGTCCCTGTCTTTAAACGCCCAATGCGAAAACCCGTATCAATCAATGCTTCCGCCAAACCTTTGGCCGCAGACTCTCCATCACGACCTCCATCATAGCCAGATAGCCCTCGATGAATATAACCGTTCAAAAACGTTCCCGCGGTTACCACAAGAGCAGAACAGGACCACTCCTGTCCATTTTGTCCCCTCGCTCCTTTAAGAACATTATTTTCAATCCATAATTTGGCAACTGTTCCCGACACAACAGTCAAGTTTTCCTGAGCAGCCACCACAGATTGCATACGTTGTTCATAGGCATACTTATCGGACTGGACCCGATAAGCACGGACCGCAGCTCCTTTTTTTGTATTCAGAATCCGAAACTGAATAGAGGTGGCATCTGTGTTCCGCCCCATTTCTCCCCCTAACGCATCCACTTCACGAGCAAGTTGACTTTTGGCTAAACCACCGATAGAGGGATTGCAAGACATACGACCTATAGCCTCAGTGTCCATAGTAATCATAGCTGTTTGCAACCCCATGCGGCTTGCGGCCAACGCGGCTTCACAGCCAGCATGCCCACCACCGACCACTATCACATCGAAATATTGCACGTGTTTCCCTTTCCGTAGTTCTTACAAGAACACTCCTAAATAAAGAATAGGCTCCTACTATATATAATAAACCAAAGAAAAACAAGATCTTTTTGATTAACACTTTTATACAAACCTAATCCAGTTAACCACACACATACGCTCACTAGATTTTTGTAAGAGCGTACATTAGGATTTTTCCCATATCGTCACAGCTAGATAGATTCTATAACACATCACTCCCTCATACACACACCTCCTCAGAGTGTAATGCTCCCTAAAAATAACGTCGCGATAAAATAGTGTTCTCCTCAAAAAACAAAGCAACCTAGATGAGAAAGTTACGCTATACAGAAAGCCCAATATTAAACACAGCAAAAGTTTTTAAAAATGCTCACATCCCAAAAGATATTTGCCTAGAAAAAGAACTAGGTGTTCCAAATACAGAGAAATGGAAGCCGCTGATATTACAAAACTTAAAAAACTTGAGGAATAAAACTAACACAGAATTCATGTATTGATGGATTTAAGCGCACTTTTCGAACCTATGAACATTAATTCAGACCAAAGATTTTGAAAAATTCAAAGAACACCTCTCAGCCAAAGCCAATCCACCGTTAAGGCCACAGCACCTAATTTGAGTGAAGCGCCTGGATTTGGAAAACCAGTGACGATAGTTTAAGAGCCCTTAAGAACATGGTGCTTTGAGAATAAAGTGAAAAAAAGTATATAGCCACAGTCATGGACAAAGAGAAACTTTTTGTGAAGGACATAGTGGGTCAGTACAGCATAGATTTTATTTCGCGTTCTTATTTGTGAGATCTAGCAACAATAATACCGTCACACAATAAAGCAACGGAGCTAGCATGATAATAGGTAGCCCCCCCCAAAAAAAAATACATTAAACGTCTCTCCTCAGAACCCTCAATTTAGATTCAAAAAGTTTACTCTTTTAGTGTCATCAATAAGTTTAGTTAGGCAACAACCAAGGCTCGGTATCTAAACTATATGTCAACACCTCTTTGTCGTTAAAGAAAAGTTTTAACTCTTTGGCAGCTGCCTCAGGAGAATCTGATCCATGCACCAAGTTAAACCCTTTGGTGAGAGCTAAATCTCCACGAATCGTTCCCGCAGGAGCTTCGGCAGCATTCGTAGACCCCATCATTTGGCGCACAACCGCAATGGCGTCATGACCTTCTAAAGCCATTAAAACGAGAGGCCCCTTTTTCATAAATTCAACCAGTCCAGGATAAAAAGGTTTATCGATGTGATCTGAGTAATGCTTCTGAAGAATATTATCGTTCAATTGAGCCAACTTCATACCGATCAACTTAAATCCCTTACTTTCGAACCGAGCAATGATATTACCCACAAAACGACGTTGCACAGCATCGGGTTTTAAAATAACAAGAGTTCGTTCCATTATTCCGCATTCTCCTCAACGATTTCAGCAATTTCGTCTTCTTTTCCCTCGTTAATCACATGTGCGACAGAAGCCACCAAGTCTTTTTCTTTGAGCTTAATCGCCTTCACACCTTGAGTGTTTCGCCCAGCAGCACGAATGGAAGTTACGGTATAACGAATAATCATGCTATTCACGGTTATCACCATTATATCATCCTTGTTGTGCACAGCTTTGATCGCCACCACTTTGCCAATTTTGGGAACGGTTTTGATATTAATAATGCCAGAACCTCCCCTGTTCTGTAAACGATACTGTTCGATATTGGTTTTTTTGCAATAACCGTTTTGAGACACCGTTAGAATAGCCATATCGTGATCAAGCACAACCATACCCACAACGTAATCATTATCTTTTTTAAGTTTGATCGCACGAACACCTTTGGCACTTCGTCCCATCACCCGCACATCACTTTCTTTAAAGCGAACAGCCATTCCTTCATGGGTCGCAATTAAAATCTCTTGCTCCCCATTGCTACGCATCACATCAATCAACTCATCACCTTCCTCAATCGTTAAAGCAATAATTCCATTGCTCCGTGGTCGCGAATAAGCGGTCAGTTTACTTTTTTTGATCAAACCTTTTTTCGAAGCAAAGACAAGATGTTCATTTTCTTTAAACTCCTTGATCGGCATATACGCTTGAACTTTTTCATCTTCACTGAGATTCAAAAGATTCACAATAGCTTTTCCTTTAGCGATCCGACTTCCCTGAGGAAGCTGATAGACTTTTTGCCAATACACTTTTCCTAAGTTAGTAAAGAACATAAGGTAATCATGCGAATTGGCAATAAACATATCTTGAACAAAATCCTCTTCACCAGTTCCCATACCTGTTACGCCACGCCCACCACGATTTTGTTTACGATAGGTCGAAGTTGGCATAGCTTTCACATATCCAGTATGTGTAATAGTCACCACCATATCCTCGGAAGGAATCAAGTCTTCAATGGCAATATCAGAATCATCTTCAACAATATCGGTGCGACGTTCGTCACCAAGCTTCTTAACCACTTCATCGAGCTCATCTTTAATGATTTTAAAAATCTTCTCTTCACTGGCCAAAATAGCTTTAATTTTAGCAATCAGTTTGAGTAATTCTTGATACTCATTTTCAATTTTTTTACGCTCTAAACCAGTGAGACGCTGCAACTGCATTTCGAGAATCGCTTGCGCTTGTATCTCGGACAGTTCAAACTTACCCATTAAACCAGCCTTGGCTTCAGTGCTTGTTTTCGACGAGCGAATCAACTCGATAATCTCATCAATATGATCTAAGGCAATACGTAAACCTTCTAAAATGTGGGCACGACGCTCGGCTTTATCTAATTCGAATTTCGTGCGTCGAATTATAATATCTTTGCGATGCTTAACGTAAGTGGCTAATAATTCTTTAAGGTTCAATAACTTGGGACGATTATTAACCAAGGCCAACATATTAATCCCGTAAGATATTTGCATTTGTGTATGCTTATACAATTGATTAAGCGCAACTTCTGGATTTTCATCACGTTTCAATTCAATAACCAAACGTAAGCCATCTTTGTCTGACTCATCACGAATATCGGCAATACTTGTCATTACTTTATTTTGAACCAACGACACAATGCTTTCAATCAAGTTAGATTTGTTCACTTGATAAGGAATCTCTGTAATTACCAGACGCGTTTTATTGCCCTTCATTTCTTCTTCGTGAACACGGGCACGAATTTTAATCACACCTTTGCCAGTATTATAAGCCAAATGAATCCCCGAACGTCCACAAATCACCCCACCAGTAGGGAAGTCAGGTCCTTGCATGAGATCAATTAGTTCAAGAATAGTCACCTGCGGGTTATCAATCAACATATTGATACAGGCAGATACATTTTGGATATTGTGTGGTGGCATATTAGTGGCCATCCCAACCGCAATCCCAGTCGATCCATTGCATAATAAGTTAGGAAACTTACTAGGTAAAACAGAGGGCTCTTTCAGGGTTTCATCGTAATTAAGAACAAAATCAACCGTCCTTTTGTCGATATCTTCCATCATGAATTGAGCAGAATGCTGCATACGAGCTTCAGTGTAACGCATGGCCGCAGGAGGGTCACCATCAATCGAACCAAAGTTGCCCTGTCCATCCACCAACATGTAACGCAAACTAAAATCTTGCGCCATTCTTACCAAAGTAGGATAAATAACCTGCTCACCATGAGGATGATAGTTACCCGATGTATCACCAGCAATTTTGGCACATTTACGATGCTTTTTATTCGGCTCTAACCCTAATTCTTTCATCGCATACAAAATACGTCTTTGCGAAGGCTTCAAGCCATCACGCGTATCTGGTAAAGCACGAGAAATAATCACACTCATCGCATAGGTGGTGTAAGAGGTTTTCATTTCTTCTTCAATATCGCGACTGACAATTTTTCCTTCAACAACATCACGCATGAGGACCAACCTTTATCTTTATAGCTTTACTTTTTTATCACACATCCAGCTGCTGTACGCGTAGCGCGTTTTCCTCAATGAATCGACGTCGAGGCTCAACGGTGTTTCCCATCAAAACAGAAAAAGTTTCATCGGCCTCCACAGCATCTTCTACATTCACTTGAAGTAGAATTCTGTTTTCAGGATCCATTGTGGTTTCCCAAAGCTGCTCGGGATTCATTTCACCCAAACCTTTGTAGCGTTGAATTTCAATCCCATCTCGACCACGTTCTTCAAAAAATAAATTCATTTGCTTTAAATCTTCCAAAATCACTGGCTCATTCTTCTTTTTAGTTCCATCTTTAAACGTTACGTCAAAAGGCCCAATAGGAAGATCTATTAGTTCTTTGTGGTAAATATCATAAATTTTCTTGTATTCAGGTGTATCCATGAGAGCCAAATTACACTCAACCTTTTCTTTGTGCTCATTTTCATAATACAAGACATCAATCTCAACCTCTTCACGAGAATCAAAATTCGATTCCAAGCGAGCTTTAGCGCCTAATTTTTTGAGATCCGAAGCCGCAAGTTCTTTAACATCTTGACGCTTCTTGGATTTAGAAAAAATCAACCCTTCAATCACATCTTCATCGACCATAAAATGCCGCGACACATTTTGCAAATAATCAAAATAAGCTTTAGTAAAGCGCATCATGTTAACCAATTTGGATTCCAACAAAACAAACTCGGGATCATTGGAACACGTAATTGTCGCTCCATCAAGAGCCAATGTTAAAATATACTGCGTCAATTCCGCATCATTTTGAATATATTGCTCCTTACGACCTTTTTTAGCTTTATACAAGGGGGGTTGCGCCAAGTAAATATAACCGTGTTTCACAAGTTCGGGCATTTGACGATACAAAAAGGTTAAAATTAAAGTCCGAATATGAGAGCCGTCGATATCGGCATCTGTCATAATAATCACTTTGTGATAACGTAATTTAGCGATATCAAACTCTTGCTGCCCAATTCCTGTGCCAAGAGCCGTGATCATAGTGCGAATCTCATCATTGCTTAATATTTTATCGAGACGAGCTTTTTCGGCGTTAATAATTTTCCCCTTTAGAGGTAAGATGGCTTGAAAACGCCGATCTCGTCCCTGCTTGGCCGATCCTCCCGCCGAATCACCCTCAACCAGATAAATTTCGGTGACTTCAGGATTTTTTTCGGAACAGTCCGCCAACTTTCCAGGCAAAGAATTACTTTCCAATAAGCCTTTGCGCCGTGTTAAGTCACGAGCTTTTTTTGCTGCTTCACGCGCGCGCGCAGCATTCACAATTTTGGATACAATCGCTTTAGCAGCACTTGGTGTCTCTTCCAAAAAAGCACCCAAGGCTTCGTTCATGATAGACTCGACAATACCTTGAACTTCTCGATTAGCAAGTTTCGTTTTGGTTTGTCCTTCAAATTGAGGGTCGGGAATTTTGACGCTAATGATAGCGGCTAACCCTTCGCGCATATCATCCCCCGAAAGACTACCAATATCTTTGAGTAATTTATTTTCTTTGGCATACACATTCACACTACGCGTTAACGCGGAACGAAAACCACTCAAATGTGTTCCCCCTTCGTGTGTGTTAATGTTGTTAGCAAAACAGTACAGCCTATCCGAATAAGTATCGTTATACTGTATAGCAACTTCTACAGTAACCATATCTTTCTCTTTTTCGACATAAAAAATCTTTTTATGCAGAGAATTTTTGTTAACATTAATATATTCAATAAAAGAAACAATTCCACCATCGTATTTAAAAATACTTTCTTTGTCGTTTTTTTCATCCCTTAAGAGGATTTTAATCCCTTTGTTCAAAAAGGCGAGCTCTCGCAAACGTGCAGCCAACACATCAAAACTAAAATCCAAGGTATCAAAAATCGTATCATCGGGAACAAATCGAATCATCGTACCCGAATCTTTCACTTTTTTCTGTTTTTCAACCTCAGAAGTTGGCTTGCCTCGCTCATAACTCTGGGTGTACAAAAACCCGTCGCGGCGCACTTCCACTTCGAGTAACATACTCAAGGCATTCACACAAGAAACACCAACCCCATGCAGTCCACCTGAGATCTTGTAAGAATTGCTATCAAATTTTCCTCCTGCATGCAGAGTGGTCAAAACCACTTCGAGGGCTGATTGTTTCATTTTTTTATGTATATCCACAGGAATTCCACGACCATTATCGGTCACAGACAGCGACCCATCGCTGTGGATGACCACATCAATATCGGTGCAATAACCCGCAAGAGCTTCATCCACACTATTGTCCACAACCTCATACACCAAATGGTGCAAACCACGAACAGTTGTGTCCCCAATGTACATTGCAGGGCGCTTGCGAACGGCCTCTAAACCTTCTAAAACCTGTATACTCTCGGCATCGTAATGCTGTCCGTCAGTCATGTCACTCACCCTTTATCGATTACTTGGACTGAAATTTTTATTTTATAAGAATTGTCTAAATTTTTCATCTCTTTTATTTTTTTTTCCATTTCGTGTGCATAAAACTGCTTAATTTCGACCGCAACCACCTGCTGAGAAACCCCGATAATCAAACGCTGAGCGTTAATGTGAATATCACCTAGATAGGGATGTAAATCCTCGGGAATCGTCTCGCGACACATATCCACAAGCTCAGATTCTAACTCAGAAGCCACCGAATTCGTCTGCTGGGCCTGTAGTAACCCCCTAACTACATTGGTAAAGATATCGTTCATAAGGCCTTACATTAACCTCATCGGCATAATCACATACAAAAATTGCTCATCGGCCTTAATGATCCCCGCTTTACCACCGTCAGTGAGACCGATCGTTACCTCATCCGCATCTATCACCTTCAAACCATCAAGCAAATAGTTTGGCGCAAACCCCACGGTAATAGACTCCCCCTGGTAAGGCACATCCAAGATTTCTTCCGACTCCCCAAGTTCAGGCGTTTTGGTTGTCAACACACACTTGTTCTCCAATAACTCTAACTTGATGCGATTCAATTTTTGATCGACTAATACAGCGGATCGACGAATAGCCCCAATAAACTGCTCTCTATTTAACTGAATCTGATGTTTTACCTCTTTGGGAATCACTTGTTCAAAGTTAGGATACTTGCCATCAATTAGCTGACTCATATAGCGCACATGTCCAAAATCGAAAACAATTTCTTTGTCGCCAACCCCCACATTCACATGCTCATCTTCGCCTAAAGTGCGTAATAATTCCAAAGACATCTTCCCAGGAATAATCACACTTTTATCCCCATCCATTTGAATATCCACCGCAAGCCTAACATGCGATAAGCGGCGACCATCCGTTGCTACCAAAACAATTTCCCCTTGAGAGAATTGAAAGTAAACCCCATTCAAAATATGACGCGTGGTATCAGGCGAAATAGAAATAATTACTTTTTTGATCGCATCTTTAAGATCTTTTTGAAGAATTTGAAATGCATTGTCTTCAAAAAAAGAAATATGGGGGAACTCTTCTTTGGGAAGCCCAATAATTTTAAATTGACTTTGCAAACATTCGATAAGTACGTGATTTTGAGCATGTTTCGAAAACTTGACGGGTGCATCAGGCAATTCTTTGATAATTTGAACAAATCTTTTGGCAGGAACCGTCATACTTCCTGCGGTGATCACTTGAGAATCTAATTGAGATTCAACACTCACCTTAAGATCTGTTGCCGATAAAATAACTTTATTTTGTCCCTGGGTTTCTAAGAGGACATTCGACAAAATAGGAATCGTTTGTCGATCGTTCACAACATTAGAAATTATGTTGAGAGATTTGAGTAACGCATTTTTTGAGCATTCGAATTCCATAGGTTAATCCTTTCTTTACTTATTAAATCTAGTCATCATCTATCATATGCACGTGAAAAATGTGGATATCTTTGTAACGTTTTTATTGTAAACGATTTATAAAATTGTAATCCTGTGATTTGTGTATGTGGATAAAGTGGGAGTGAGTGTGGATAACAGGCACTATGAATTCCTCTTGGGGATAAGTGTCGGTTCGCCCTCGAGTTATCCACACTCCACCCTCCCCTTATCCACGTATTTTTTCTTTAAGTTCTTGCAGCGTATATTGAAGTTTTTCATCGGTGGTTGCCTTGCGTTTAATTTTGTCATAGGCATGCATAATGGTTGTGTGATCTTTGCCCCCGAAAGAGGATCCTATTTCGGAGAAAGAGTACTCCGTGAGCTCGCGACACAAATACATGGCAATTTGGCGTGGTAGTACAAACATTTTATTCCTCTTGGCTGACTTAAGGTTTTCGATGGTGATATGAAAATGTTCACATGTAACCTTTTGAATTAATTCTTGGGTCAGCCGTGTCATTGTCGGTTGTTGTTGCGGATGGAATAACTTCTGAGCCATATCGAGGGTAATACTTGTCGATTGAAAGGTGCTTAAGGCGACAATGCGCAAGAGGGCTCCTTCTAGTTCGCGAATATTCGATGTGAAGTGTGTGGCAATGTATTGAAGAATATCTTTGGCCACGGGCATTTGAATATTCTCGGCTTTTTTTTGTAAGATGGCCACGCGTGTTTCAAAATCCGGTGGTTGAATATCTGCGATGATGCCGCATTCAAAACGGGAGACTAAGCGGTCTGTTAGTTGTGGTATTTCTGTGGGGGGATGATCCGAACTGAGGACAATTTGTTTGTTTTCATTATAGAGTTGATTAAATGTATGGAAAAATTCTTCTTGGGTACGTTCTTTGCCAGAAATGAATTGGATATCATCAATCAAGAGAATATCAAGGGTTCGGTATTTTGTTCGGAATTGCGCTATCGTCTTATTTTGTAGAGCTGAAATCAACTCATTGGTGAACTTTTCGGTGGAAAGATACATGATTTTGTAATGAGGATGATTTTGTTGAATGCTCATGGCAATGGCTTGCATGATATGTGTTTTACCCAAACCCACGGGACTATAAATGAAAAAAGGATTGTAGCTGATGCCTGGTGAGCTTGCTACAGCCGAAGCAATAGCATGAGCGAAGGTGTTATTGGGACCTACGATGAAATTATCGAAGGAGAATTTGCTTTGGGCTGTGAATGATGAGGGAACTGGTGTCGGCAATGGAGCTTGGGTTTGAACTAGCGGTTTAGGGGGTATGGGGTCCATGGTGGATGAACCGCTTGGTGTAGAACTGTGCTTGGTTTTGATTTGCACATCAATGTGGCAGGAAAATTTATGCTCAAGCTCTCTGATGGCACCTTGAAACTGCTGTTCGATTTTTTGTTTATAAAAGGTGTTAGGGGTCCAAATGATCCAGGTATCTCGTGCTGTTTCTTTGATGTCTAAGGCTTGAAACCAAGTGGAAAAGGCTATTTGACCGATATGCGCTTTAAGCTTTTCTTTTAAGTCTATTGTTAACATTAAATCCGATTTATCCCTATCTGTACTGAACTCATCCCCAATATCTATCGTGTCTTCCTGAGTGGCTGTGTGAATAGGTGAGTCTAATATATTAAATAATTTATGTGTTTGGGTTGATCTAGTTATCTACGGTGTATACACACATAAACCTCAGGGGGGTATTATAGCCCCCGAAAGCGGGGCTAACAAGGGGATTTTTATGTTTGATCGACGAAAACTTCTTAATTATGCGAGAGGTGCTCTGTTGAGGGCGAACCTGAACTGTGATAAAATTAAGGTAACTTAACTTGAGAGGTTTGGGGTTATGAGTGCTAGGGAGGGATTAGATGACCATCAGGAAGAATATGCGATTCTTCAACGGTTTTTGCAGCAAAAAAAGCTGAAGAAGAGCCGTAAAAGAGATGTGATTATGAATGTTTTTTTCGGTTTGCATCGGCATGTCACCTCGGAAGAAGTTTATCGGTTAGCCAAAAAGGCAGATACTTCGATCGGTTACACCACGGTCTATCGCACACTTAAACTCTTATGCGAAAGTGGCTTATGTGCGGAACTTAAGTTTAATGATGGCGTCACACGTTATGAACATCTTTACAATCATCCCCATCATGACCATTTGATTTGCACAATATGTTCTGAGTGCATTGAATTTTGTCAGCCAGAAATCGAGCAAATGCAGGTTAAGGTATTTGTTAGATATGGCTATAAGCCTCAACATCATAAAATGGAACTGTATGGGATTTGTTCTAAGTGTCAATCTTAGAAAAGACCTGGACATTTATAGGTAATACGTATAGAATGATCTTTTTATCTGAAGATTTTGGAGTTTTGTATTATGAAGAGAACATATCAACCATCGAACCGTCGTCGTCATAAAAAGCACGGTTTTTTAAAACGTATGTCAACTCGTAGTGGTCGTGCGATTATTAAGCGTCAAAGGGCTAAAGGAAACAAAGTCTTAGGAGTTGGTTAATGGATTTTTCTTTTTCTAAGAAAAATCGCATTTGTCGACGCACTGATTTTCAAGTTATTTATCAACAAGGTGTTAAGTATGAGGGGCAATATGCGTTTATGTATCTGATGTCCAAAGATGTACCCCCTCAATTAGGGATTACCGTTTCACGTAAGGTTGGCAAAGCTGTGGTGCGTTCACGGATTAAAAGACACTATCGAGAGGCGTTTCGATTAAAAAAAAATACGTTACGACCCGAGGCTTGGATTGTGATTAATGCCAAACCGTCCGCATTACGAGCAACAGGCCAGCAGTTAAAGCAAGATTTTGAAAATCTCCTGCATAAAAGTTGCTTGTTGGGAGATGTGTAAGGGATGCGTTGGATTTTATTGATAGGAATCAAGGCTTATCAAAGGCTTCTAGCGCCTTTTTTAGGAGATAACTGTCGTTTTTATCCATCTTGTTCAATGTACGCCAAAGAGGCTATCGAATATTGGGGACCTATTCGGGGAAGTGTGAAAGTTGTGCGAAGGCTGGTTAAGTGTCATCCTTGGCATCCTGGAGGGTTTGATCCTGTTGTGCATAAAGGAGAAACATCATTATGAATCCACGTTTGATTTTGGCTGTGATACTATCAATGGTTATTTTTTTGTCATGGTCTACGCTTGAAAAAACTTTTTTTCCCAAAGCTTACCAATATCGTCAAGAACAATTGAGGGCCTCTACGGAATCATCTAGGGCGTCCGAACAAAAGCAAACGCAACCGAGCCTTGCAGGTGATGTTGTGGTGCAAGATCCCTTGGAAAAGATTAGTGCACCCCTCCCCGCGGTTGATATGGTCTATTTAAAAAATGAGTTTATTCGGGTGGCTTTAAATCCGATTGGAGGTAGTCTTTATTCGGCCGTTTCATTAAAGTTTCAAAATACTGAGCAGGATAACGAGTTTATTTTGCCAAGGGCTCAAGAGAAGGGGTATTTATCCTTTGATGTGCCAGATCAATGGGCACGCGTCTTATTCACTGTCACCCAGGCGACATCGAATGAAGTTGTGATGGAGTATCGTGCTAGTAATGGGTTTTATGTAAAAAAGCGCTATCGTTTGCGTGATAACTATGTAATCGACTTTGATTTATTTTTGAGCAATCAAGGTTCGCAGGTTCTAGCGTTGCAAGATGGTTATACTTTACATATTCCTGATCAGGTGGGGGATCCTTCGCTAATTACTAAAAAAGATAAGAACTTTTTAAAGTTAAGTGTTTTAAAAACTGCGAATGCTAAAGTGGAAAACCATAAAAAAATTCAAACACGTGAAATTTTGTATGAAACACCGCAGTGGGTGGCTGTTCAAAATAAATACTTTGCTTTTGCGGTGAAACCGTTGTCGGAATTAAGTACAGTCTATTTGAATGAAGGCCAATATCCACCAGGGGCTAGTTTAAGAAGCAAGGCTGTTATTCTTAATCCTAAGCAAGATGTACATGATCGATATCTACTTTATATTGGCCCTAAAGATCGTGTGACTCTTAGTGGCGTTGGCTATGAATTGGAAAAAGTGGTTTCGTATGGTTTTTTTAATGGGATCAGCTTATTTTTATTAAGTATCCTTAAGTTTTTCTATGGTCTAACAGGTAATTATGGTTTTGCGATTATTTTGCTGACGCTCTTGGCGAAATTAGCTCTGTTTCCCCTATCGCAGAAAAGTTTTAAATCAATGAAGAAAATGCAAAAACTACAACCCCATATTACGGCTGTGCGCGAAAAAAATAAAGATAATCCACAGAAAGCACAGATGGAAATGATGAAATTATACAAAGAACATAAAGCAAATCCAATAGGGGGGTGTCTGCCTGTTTTGGCGCAAATGCCAATTTTTTTAGCTTTGTTTTGGTTGTTGCAGTCAGCTTTTGAGCTAAGGGGTGCCCCTTTCTTGTTTTGGATTCAGGATTTATCGGTTAAAGATCCAACGTATGTGTTGCCGATTGCTATGGGTGGGTCAATGTTGATTCAACAATGGCTTTCCCCCTCGATGACTGATCCAGCACAGAAAAAAATCATGATGTTTTTACCTTTGGTGATGGTTTTTTTATTTATGAATTTTCCCGCGGGTTTGGTGCTTTATTGGTTTATTAGTAATGTGGTTTCGATTGTTCATCAAAAAGTTGTGCAAAAGGTTTAGATGTTTAACAAAACCATTATTGCTCCCGCAACTCCTATAGCTTATAGTGCTTTAGCTGTTGTGCGTATCAGTGGTCCAGAGGCTGTGGCGATCACTCAATCGATCACGCGCTTAGCGACAGCGACTCCTCTTGATGAGGTGGCTTCTCATACCGTTCATTTGGCTTATCTGGTCTCCTCTACCTCTCAGGTGACGGTGGATGAAATTCTTGTCACGGTGTTTCGTGCTCCACGCAGTTATACTGGTGAAGATGTGGTAGAGTTAAGTTGTCATGGCAATCCTGTGATTGTGGATTTTGTAATTCGTCAAGCTGTGGACTTAGGGGCTCATTTAGCTGATCCTGGTGAATTCACACAGCGCGCTTTTTTGATGGGAAAAAAGGATTTAACTCAGGCTGAAGCCGTGGCTGACCTGATTCATGCGCACAGCCAAACCGCTATTGAGCGTTCGGTTCGGCAAATTAAAGGGGGGTTTTCCGAACGTATTCATGCGATCAAACATGACTTAGAGCAATTACTACTTTATTTAGAAGCCGAACTCGATTTTTCCGAAGAGCAAATAGATTTTTTATCTCAAACTCATTTTGACGATCAATTGGCTCCCCTGGTGGCTCAGTTAAAATTTTTGGAGGAAAGTTTTGAGCGTTCGGCACGACTGAGGCGGGGATTTTCCTTGGTTTTAATTGGTAAGCCCAATGTTGGTAAGTCGAGTTTATTGAATGGTTTATTGCGAACGCATCGCGCGATTGTGACAGATATTCCTGGAACGACGCGAGATGTTGTTGATGCTGAGATGATGCTTGGTGAGTTTTGTGTTAGAGTTGTCGATACAGCTGGGCTGTGTGAGACCAAGGATCCGATTGAACAAGTTGGTGTCGAAAAAAGTCGTGAAGAGTTAAGTAAGGCTGATTGTGTTTTGTTTGTGCTAAGTGGTGAAGCGGTGGATGATGATGATCGGATGTTATGGTCAGACATTCAAACACAACTATCTGACGATCAAGCACTTAAGGTGATTGTGAACAAAAAGGACTGTTTGAAAGCCGAGACTAAACGTGATGTGCAAAAGCTTATCTCTCCCCTATCTCCTCTATTTGTGAGCACTCTTGATCTTAATTCATTAAAAGCTTTGGAGCAAGCTGTGCTCGATGAATTACAGACCTCTGTTCATGTGGATGCCGCTGACCTTATGATTAACCAGAGGCAGTATCAGTTATTGCAAAAAGCCTTGGGCTCTTTGCATGAAGCGCAACAGTTGGAGTTAGATGATTATCAAGAAGTGATTGTCATGTCTCTAAAAGAAACGTTGCATAGCTTGGCCGATATTGTTGGCGAGCAGTATGATGCGGATATTTTAGATAAAATTTTCGCCAATTTTTGTATTGGAAAATAAACTTTTATCTCCCTTACTGGTTATTTAGGATTGAGCTTATGGCTGATAATGTAGGCTCCAATGGAATCTCCTTCCACATTAATGGCCGTTCGGAAGGAATCAAGGAGACGATCAATGGGTAAAAGAATTACGATAGCTTCGGTGGGTAATCCCACTGCCTCAAGAACCATAACCAGAGTGACCATGCCCGCACTTGGTATGCCTGGGGCGCCAATTGCCGCTGTGATGGCGATAAAGAAAACAATCAGCTGTTGAACGATACTTAGTTCAATGCCAGCAATGTTGGCGACAAAGAGAGCAGCCATTGCTTCATAAAGAGCTGTGCCGTCCATATTAATGGTTGCGCCTAAGGGAAGAACAAATCCTGCCACATCTTTATCAACTTTGAGATTATTTTTGACACATTCCATGGTAATGGGCAGTGTGGCGGCACTCGAACTTGTGGAAAAGGCTGTGAGCATTGCGTTTTTGATGCCAGTAAAAAATTCGAAAGGTGACTTTTTGCCAAGCACAATTAAGAGAAGAGGAAGTTGGACAAAAGCATGGAACAGTAGGGCAAACAAAACGACGCCAATGAATGTTCCTAGTTGTGCAAATAGAGCGATATCTTGAGTGGCGAGCAGTTTAATTAAGAGGGCTGCAATGCCGAAAGGAGCAAGATACATGATCCATTGGACCAGCTTCATGATGATTTCGAAGGCTTCTTTGAGGATGTTGGTGAAACCTTTAGTTTTTGTTCCGAGAGAGACGCAGGCTAGGCCAACGAAAATAGCAAAAATGAGAACGGGTAATACTTGTCCCTGGGCCATTGCTTGAATGGGATTAACAAATAAGTTGAGAATAAAGTTGTGAATAAAATCAGGAAGGTTCATTTTTTGCAGAGCCATACCGCCTGTTGCCGTTTGAAACATATCGATCGATAAACCTTTACCAGGTTGAATAATATTGATGACAATCATACCTAATAAAACTGCTAGTGCGGATGTTCCGATAAAATATATAAGACTAAGTTTCCATATAGTGCGTGCTTCGCCTTCGGCTTTAAGTTGAGTTACGCCGACAGCGAGAGATGTGAAAACGAGGGGGATGAGAATCATTTTGAGAAGTCCAATAAAAATACCGCCAACGATGGTGCAGAGATAAATCACTTTTTCAATCAATGGATCATTGGTTCCAAAAAAGTTGAGACATAGCCCAATAATGAGTCCTGTGATGGTTCCCAGTAAAACTTGACCATTGAGTGATAATCCGCGCATAATATCTACACCCTCTCATGTGCTATTTTAAAAGATATTACTCATTATAGGATATTTGCGATTTCTGGGAGTTTTTTTTACCCAAATCCAAAAATAAAAATCACCAACATCACAAAAATAGTTTTTTCAACGTAAAAAACCACCTAACCACTATTTTTTCACTTAAACATTATGATTTCACCAACAATCAATTACCTAATGCTTTTGTCCATTTAATTCAGAGCATTTTTCACTGATTTTTTGATTTTTAGCCCTTGTATTTTTTATAACTCCATTGGGCATCGGCTTTATTGGCAATCACCTCAGAGGCATCAATATCAAGCGTAATATTTTTATAGTTGTGTAAGGTGGCACCGAGCAAAGTTTTATTAACTTCTGATAAGGCACTAATACCTTGATTGTCTCTATCCAAGCGTCTTAAGCAAGTAGCAATGGCTTGTGGTCTTGGTTTTTTTTGTTGAAGCAGTAAAGACAAGGCTTTGTCTTTGGCAATATGGATGGTGTCATCCAGACATTTCTCACCTTCGTGTTGACTTAGTAGTAAGGTATTGATAAACGTTGAAACTTTAAGAGTAGTATTGCTATTTAAAGCAGGGAAGTTCTGGTCAATGGTTTTATATCAAGGCTAAGTGATTGCATTAAATGTGCGGGTGCTAACAAGGCTGTGCGGGCAGTTAGAAGTTCGTTGGTGGGGGTGAGTTTATAGTTTAAAATATTCATAAGCACAAAAGTTTGGTTACCTTTGGTGTTTTCACCCATTGGGTAAAAAGATTTTTTTGTTGAAACCATTATAGCCAGTTGGGATTTCTGTGCTTTTTTGTTTTCTATTTTTGGATGGGGGTTTTAGTATAATGCTCCTTAAAAATAGGGCCACGGTGAAATAGAGTTCTTCCCCCAAAATAAGGAGAACGAGATGAGAAAGTTACGCTATACAGAAAGCTAAAAGATATTTTCCGAAAAAAAGAAATAACGTGGATCTATTCTTTCATACAGCTTGGAAAACCAACACAGCACGCGTAATTACGAACCGAGGTATTAGACTATTTTTCAAAGTTTGGAGGAAGTGAGAGATATTACACAGAAGTGGGTTATGGAATATAATGAGGTTTGGCCACACCAATCCCTAGGGAGTTTAACTTCAGATGAGGTGGCGGGTATGTTAACTAAAAATCGGAAAAATTCTCCTTTTCCTTGAACCTAATTTAGAGAGCATTACAATATGATGAATCTATGTGTTGTGTTCGATATTGATGGTGTTTTGATCAATGTGGAGAAGTCTTTCCACGAAGCTATTAAACAAACCGTTCCTTTGTATATTCAGCATGTGTTGAAAAAATCTGTGGATAACTTGTGTGTAAATGATGAGACCATTTTAAAATTTAAAAGTTTGGGTGGCTTTAATGATGATTGGGATGTGACAGCTGGTATTATTTATTATTATGTTTCGTTATGTGATGATTCATCGCAACATGTTGATAACTGGAACATAGCTTCCTTTATAAATCGCTGCCAGGGGCAAGGCTTGGCGGCTGTGTTGACGGCCACCGAGGGGAAAAATGCCTCTTGGGTTCAGTTCGATAAAAGTTTACTGCCAAAGCAGCAACTACATCCGCGTAACTTGGTGAAGCGTATTTTTCAAGAAGTCTATTGGGGACAAACGCAGTTTAAATATATTTATAAAGAAGAACCTCTTTATGTGTTCTGCGAGGGAGTTGTTCAGAATGAAAAACCTTTGATGAGCCATGAATTGTTGCAGAAGATTCAAGATCAATCCCAGGGAATGGCGATTGCAACTGGGAGAGAAAGGGCAGATGCACTTTTCTCTTTAGAAAAATTTTCTTATCTACCAGTGTTTGATACAATAGTGACCTTAACTGACGTTGGTGAAGATTTCAAAAAGCCTCATCCTCGAAGCCTAGAGAATATCCATCAGTTTTTTTTAGAGAAAGGATTCAAAGATTGCCAATACATTTATATTGGAGATCAAATCGATGATATGGCTATGGCTTTTCAAGCTCAAGAGCAAATTGATGTTTGGCCTATTGGGTTTATATACGATCATGATTTACATCGTTCCAATCAAATGAAGTTATTAGGTGTTCAAGATGTTGTGGCCAGCCATCAAGAGGTTGTGGATATCATTAAACAAAGGAAAATAGCTTGTGGATGAATTAAAACAAGTCCGTGTGGATAAACGTCAAGAACTTATGGATGCAGGTTTAGACCCTTATGGTCGTAAGTTTGAGAAAACAGATTCGATTAAAGCCCTTAGGGATAACTTCGAAGAGACTCGTGTTGTGGCGATGGCTGGGCGAATTATGTTGGTGAGAGGTCACGGTAAAACGATGTTTGTCGATCTCAAAGATGAGACGGGTAAAATGCAGCTTTATATTCGTCAAGATGCTGTTGGAGAAGAGCTGATGACTTGGATAAAAAAACTAGATGTGGGGGATATTATCGGCGTTAAAGGTAAACTTTTTTTGACAAAAATGGGAGAGCCGACAGTCTTTGTGGATGAATTTGAATATTTATCCAAAACTCTTTTGCCTCTACCAGAAAAGTTTCATGGTCTTAAAGATCAAGAAATACGTGTGCGTCAACGTTATTTAGATTTGGTGATGAATGATGAAGTGCGTGAGCGCTTTCAGAAAAGAAGTCTGATTATCCGTAAGATTCGTTCTTATTTGGATGAGCGTGGTTTTATGGAAGTTGAGACTCCGATGATGCAATCTGTTGCAGGGGGAGCTGCGGCGCGGCCATTTATTACTCATCACAACACTTTGGATATGGATTTGTATTTGCGCATAGCTCCGGAGCTCTATCTGAAAAGATTATTGGTGGGCGGTTTAGAGAAAATTTACGAAATCAATCGCAACTTTCGTAATGAGGGAATCTCACCTCGTCATAATCCTGAGTTCACCATGCTTGAATTGTATTCGGCCTACGATAACTATGAAGACATGATGGATATGGTGGAAGGTATTATTATGCACTTGGTATCGGATTTGCTTGAAAGTTCGAACGTGCAGTGGGGTAATCATACGATTAACTTTGCTTCTCCATGGAAACATATTTCGATGCAAGAGGCCATTCGAGAGTATGCTGGGATTGATATGGATGCTATTAATGTATTTGAGATGGCTCAAGAATATCACATGGATAACCCCGAACAAGTTGAGAAAGATATGTTGATGGCTCATATGTTTGAAAAAGAGGTGGAGCATCAACTGATTGACCCAACATTTATTATCGACTTTCCGACCATTTTATGTCCCTTGTGCAAAACACATAAAGATAATCCTGATATTTCCGAACGTTTCGAACTTTTTATTGGAGGTCAAGAAATTGCCAACGCATACTCGGAACTGAATGATCCAGTCGAACAGGCGGAACGCTTTGCAGGGCAAGCTAAAGGTCGTGATGAAGACGAATTTTATAGTGTGGATCATGACTTTGTTCGTGCATTGGAGCATGGTATGCCTCCAGCTGGTGGATTAGGGATAGGAATTGATCGTCTTGTGATGCTCATTACGGGTGTGATAAACATTCGCGAAGTGATTCTTTTCCCTCAGATGCGAAAAGAGACGAGCTGATGGCTTATGAAATTTTTTTGTCGTTAAAGTACCTCAAAACCCGTAAACGTCAAAAGTTTATTTCATTTATATGCTTGATGTCGATTTTAGGAGTTGCCATTGGAGTTTGTGCTCTAATTGTAGTTATGTCGGTGATGAAGGGCTTTGATCACGAGTTAGTTCAAAAGTTTATCGGTATGGATGGTCACCTGACTGTTGAACAACGTGGCGGTATCAAAAACACTGCCGAAATGTCGTCTAAGATATCAAATTATCCTCATGTTCAAGCGATAGCTCCTCAATTGACCGGTCAAGCTATGGTTCGCAGTCCCTATAAAGCACAAGGAGTTGTGATTCGTGGCGTGGATTGGGATCTTGAAATGAAAACATCCCAAATTGGGTCAACATTGACAGACATTATGAGTTTGGATGCCTTTAAACAAGAGCCGCAGGTGATTCTGGGTATTGAACTTGCCAAAACACTTGGGGTTCGTGTGGGCGATTCTATAGATATTATTTCTCCTGTGAACTTAATGAAGAAAAAAATGAAAAGACCTTTGGTTGAAACCTATCAAGTGGCTAACATTTTTCAAAGTGAAATGTATGATTTTGATTCGACCTTTATTTATGTTTCACTTAATCATTTTCGTCGTTTGTTTGAAATTCCAGATGATCAAGTTAGCCACATTAATGTGCTCTTAGATCACTCAGAAAGTCTCGAAAAATCCAAAAAAGAATTACAAGATCAAGTAGGGCCTTTTGTGCGTGTTTCGGCTTGGTACGATCGCAATCAAAGTTTATTTGCAGCGCTTAAACTCGAAAAAACCGTTATGTTCATTATTTTATTACTAATTATCCTGGTTTCTGCGTTTAATATTGCAAGCACCTTAATTATGGTGATCATGGAAAAAACTAAAGAAATAGGTATCTTGAAAGCCCTTGGTGCCAAGAGAAGCTCTATTTTGCTGCTGTTTTCGTTACAGGGGTTTATGATAGGTATTATGGGAACCATGTTAGGAGTTGTGAGTGGTTTAGGTTTGTGTTGGGCTCTTAAATATTTTGATTTAATACGTCTACCCAGTGATATTTATTATGTTACGCGACTACCTGTGATGACGGATATGACTGATGTTGCTTTGGTTGTGGGGGCTTCGATTAGCTTATCGTTTTTATCGACACTGTATCCCGCCTTTTTTGCGGCGCGCTTAGATCCAGTGGAGGCGTTGCGTTATGAATAAATTGATTGAATTAAAAAATGTCTGTCGTGAATTTACTTTGCCGCAGCAGAAGATTAATGTTCTCGAAAATGTTTCGTTCGATATTTGTGAAGGTGACTTTATTGCGATCGAAGGCGCTTCGGGATCAGGCAAAAGTACCTTGTTGCATATTATAGGATTACTTGATCAAAAATTCACAGGAGATATTTTTTATCAAGGAGTATCAATGCGAAAAATGTCTTCGGCAAAAAAATCTCATTGGAGAAATAAGTGTGTTGGTTTCGTTTTTCAATTTTTTCATTTGCTAAGTTCGTTAACTGTTTTAGAAAATGTTATGTTGCCTCAATTGATTTTGAAAGTGAATAAAAAAAAGGCACATGAAAATGCTTTAAAGTGGTTGGATCGTGTTGGGTTGTCGGAGCGAGTTCAACACTTTCCTCATGAACTTTCGGGTGGAGAGCAACAGCGTATTGCTTTGGCTAGAGCCTTATCTAACAAGCCTCTATGTGTTTTTCTTGATGAACCAACGGGGAATTTAGATGACAAGACAAGTTTAGAAATTGAAAATCTCGTTGAAGAAATTAATTCTGAATTTGATGTTGCGATGGTTCTTGTAACACACAATTCTAAGTTTGCTCAAAAACAAAAAAAACGTTTTTATCTTTCCAAAAGTCAGATTAGTTCACTATAACTTTTTTTTAAATATTTTTAATCACCATTCTTCTTGACAATTTTTTTTAATTGTATAAATATTACTTTATGGGAAGTTCGTTAACTGGTTAACAACGAAAGAAAGAGGTGAAACATGGCAGTGAAAAAAAAGAAAGTTATCAAGAAAAAGGTAGCTAAGAAAATAGTTACCCCTAAAAAGGTAGCCAAGAAAAAAACTGCCACAAAAAAAGTAGCTAAGAAAACAGTTACCCCCAAAAAGGTAGCCAAGAAAAAGGTAGCTAAGAAAACAGCTACCCCCAAAAAGGTAGCGAAGAAAACAGCTACCCCAAAAAAGGTAGTGAAGAAAACAGCTACCCCAAAAAAGGTAGTGAAGAAAACAGCTACCCCAAAAAAGGTAGCGAAGAAAACAGCTACCCCCAAAAAGGTAGTGAAGAAAACAGCTACCCCCAAAAAGGTAGCGAAGAAAACAGCTACCCCCAAAAAGGTGGCTAAGAAAACAGCTACCCCAAAAAAGGTGGCTAAGAAAACAGCTACCCCAAAAAAGGTGGCTAAGAAAACAGCTACCCCAAAAAAGGTAGCTAAGAAAACAGTTACTAAAAAAAAGAAATAAGCTATTCTTTGAATAGCTCCTATAAAAAACCCTTATTTTTCTAAAGGATAAGGGTTTTTTTTATGGGGCAAGGATATTTGCTTATAAATTTGACAAACCCCCTTAAAAAAAGTTAACTTTTAGGAATGTTTGATAGGGGAAAATATTATGGATATGTCTCAATTACTTACGTTAACGACTCAAGAAGGTGCCTCGGACTTACATATCTCGATTGGCTTACCACCTATGTTACGTGTGGATGGGCTTATTCGGAAAACCGAATTGCCAGTTCTTGATCACAAAGGGACGCATGATCTTATCTATAGTATTTTGACTGATGAGCAAAAAGCTAAATATGAAGAAATGCATGAGTTAGACTTTTCAATAACGGTGGCTCAAATAGGGCGTTTTCGTGGTAATGTTTTTTTGCAAAAAGAAGGTGACTGTGCCGTGTTTCGTTTGATTCCTAATGAAATCAAAACCCTAGAAGAATTAGATTTTCCCGAAACAGTTTTTCGCCTAGCCAATGAAAAAAGTGGGTTAATTTTAGTGACAGGCCATACTGGAAGTGGTAAGTCGACAACCTTGGCTGCGATTGTTAAACACATTAATGAATCACGCAATGCGCATATTATAACGATTGAAGATCCGATTGAATTTATGCACCCCCATATCAATTCCATTGTGAATCAAAGAGAAGTTGGTGCGCATACATATTCCTTTGCTTCTGCCTTAAAAAATGCCCTAAGAGAGGATCCTGACGTGATTTTGGTGGGAGAAATACGTGATTTGGAAACCATCCAAATGGTGATTACGGCTGCCGAGACAGGCCATTTAGTTTTAGCAACCGTTCATACCAATAGCTGTGCATCGACGGTCGATCGTATTGTTGATGTTTTTCCTTCGCATCAACAAAAGCAAGTTCGTATGCAGTTTGCCAACAGTATGCGTGGTGTGATATCACAACAGTTATTGCCTCATTCCAAAGGAAACGGGCGTGTTTGTGCTTTGGAAATGATGGTGGGAACACCTGCGATATCAAGTTTGATTCGAGATGGGAAAACACACCAGATTCTATCGGCCATTCAAACTGGAACACGTGATGGAATGATAACAATGGACCAATATTTAACCAATCTTTTAAGTAAGCAATTGATCACCGAAGAAATTGCTGCTCAGTACGCAACTAATATTGATAGTTTAGGTACTACTATTACTCCTAAAAATGATACAGGCGCTTCTTGCGACAAAACGTTTTTGGGAAAGTTTACGAACTAAACTTGGCCTCAAATAAGATGTTTGAATTCGCTTTCTCCTCTGAACGTTTCTGATGAGGAAAATCTTATTGAACCGAAGTGTGTCTCTCATGGTATACTATGTTCGGATTATTTTTAGCATAGTGGCTTTGATTGTTTTCAAAAGTGTAGATACCTTAAAGTGTGTAAGGGTAGGGTGTTTTGCAGTGTATTGTGGTAAGTGTGGGGCATACAATAACGAAAAGAATCAGTTTTGCGTTAATTGTGGAGAACTGGTTGCGAATTCCCCTAAAAATAATAAACTTGAAGATACAGCCCCGTCTGGGACACAAGCACACGCGTCTGAAATCACACATGTTTCTTTTGCTCGCAAGAATCCCAAGTTAAAACTAAAATCTAGGGATGATTCGTTGCCAGCAACCCAATACAGTCAACCTAGAACAAAGCCCTCTTCTCAATCTATTGCCAATAGACAGGGGCGCTTTAAAGAAGGGTTTATTTTTGCAGATCGCTACCGTATTGAAAAGATGCTCGGTAGTGGAGGAATGGGCGAGGTTTATAAAGTTTATGATATCAATTTGGGAGAAATTCGTGCTCTTAAAGTTCTTCATCCATCGTTGATGCAAAAAAGTGAGTTGAAACAGCGATTTGAAAATGAAGCCAAAATTATTAGCGAAGTGATGCATATTAATTTGACCCGGGCGATTAGTTTTGGTGAGTTCGAAAATAATCCTTATATTTTAATGGAATACATCGATGGTATAACCTTACGCCGTTGGATTCATGATCGAGTTCAAAGGGCTGATATCGATGAGGTGTTTGACATTGTTATTCAAGTTTGTCAGGGGCTTCAGGAAGCCCATAAAAACACCATTCACCGCGACATTAAGCCCGATAATATTATGCTTTCTAAAACAGGTGCTGTTAAGATTATGGATTTTGGTATTGCCAAAAGCCGTTGCGTTCAAAGTGTCACGAAAACGACGTCTTCTATGGGGACGGCCTATTATATGGCTCCAGAACAAACTATGGATGCGGCGGAAGTTGATGAGCGGGCCGATATTTTTTCTGTGGGTGTTATTTTTTATGAAATGCTCTTTTATAAAGTTCCTATGGGGCATTTTAAAATACCTATATCTAAAGAAAGGTTTATATCTCAGAGATTGGCTCAAATTTTATGCAAGGCCTTAGAGTCTGAGGTTAAAGATCGTTATCAATCGGTTGCAGCATTGCTTTATGATTTAGAAAATGAACGCTTAATGGTTCGTAATCAAAGATTGGAGAGTAAGGTTCTTTCCTTTTCGAAAGAAAATATGACGACCACTGATAAAGTTAAGGCAAGTTTAACCCTTTTGGTGTCACTTGTTTTAATGATAGCTGTTTTTGGCGGTGCGAGTTATGGCGTTTATGCATGGTACCAATCTCTTAATGAAGTTCCTGAAAGGATGGACCCGAGTCTTATGTTGGATGTTCAGGCGAACAATCAGGAATTGGATTCTCGTTTTCAAAAACCACTTCAGGTTGTGTCGAAAAACCTTGGCATGTCATTTAACTTTATTCCCAGTGGAAGCTTTGAGATGGGAGATACTTTTAAGGAAGGGGATGATGACGAGCTTCCTGTGCGAGAGGTGCAAGTGGATTCTTTTTATATGGGGCAATACGAGGTTATCAACCGCCAATATCAGGTTTTTGTGAGGGAATCTGGATATCGAGAACCAGTTAATGTTTTTGGAGTTGATAGTGAGTATACGCTTTGGACCAAAGATCATGTACCCGAAGAGATTTTAGATGTTCCCGTTGTGAATGTGTCGTGGGAAGATGCGATTGCTTTTTGTCATTGGTTGTGTGAGTATGAAAATGTACCCTATGACACCTATCGTTTACCAACAGAAGCCGAGTGGGAAAAAGCCGCTAAAGGAGGGAATAATTATAAGTATCCTTGGGGGAATCAAGCACCCCAGTTTAAGTTAGCTAACTACGGCAAAGAATGGATAGGCGCGTTTACTTTGAAAAAGGTAGGGTCTTATGCCCCCAATGCTTATGGTTTGTATGATATGGCTGGTAATGTTTGGGAATGGTGTCAGGATGTTTATCACGATGATTATTATGATTGGGGAGTTACTGTGAATCCTGTTGCGGGAGGCACTTGGGATCGTCGTGTTTTACGCGGTGGTGATTGGGGTGATTATCCTAGCCTTTTACGAACCTCGAACCGCTATTACAACTCTCAAAATGTTCGCTATTATTACAATGGTTTT
The DNA here is from genome assembly GCA_964565945.1 of uncultured bacterium. Classification (GTDB taxonomy): domain Bacteria; genus CAZMGY01. Next base: position 150,676 of record CAZMGY010000021.1, on the reverse strand, counting down.
CGTGTGGTTCGTGATCTTTAAGCCAGCTCGCTATTTTCTGGTTGCGATGCAGGACATTTTGGCTTACAGGGGTGCCTGGCCATGGGCGAGTATTTTCGCGACAAAGGTGAGCAGGCCTTGGTTATTTATGATGATTTTGGTCCAAGCATGCCGTGGCATATCGTCAGTTAGCGTTGCTTTTGTGGCGTCCTCCAGGGCGTGAAATTTATCCGGGAGACCGTTTTTTATGCCTACTCGCGTTTATTGAAACCTGCGGCGAAGTTAAATTAAGAGAAAGGTGGAGGTTCTTTCACTGCTCTTCCTATCATCGAAACCTAAGTTTTGGATATTTTCGGACTATTGCTTTTATGATGAATGATGTTGTCAAAGATGTCGCTGAACGTAATTACGAAACGAAAGATCCTTTTTTTCGTAAACTAGCGAAGACACACGACAAAGAGCTTTTAGTGATTGTAACTGGAGACCGTGGTTTATGTGGAAACTACAACAGCGCGGTTATTTGTAAAATTCAAAAACTACTTAACGATACTTACTCGTATGAGTTGGTTTTAATTGGTAAACGAGGAGGTGTGATTTTTAATAAATCAGGAGCAACAATTAAATTAGCGATTGATAATTCTGGAGCAGGTGTGACCGATGAATATCTCGAAAATGTGGTCGCACAATTGATGGAGCTTTATGCTCAGTATGACGCTGTTTCGATGATCTAAGTTGGGAATGATATCATAGACTGTTTCCATTATTGTTGCTTATTGTCCTAAGTTAAATTATTTAAATGAGAGTATCTCTTTTAAATTCTTTCTAATAGCACCAGTGATATGTTTATTGTCATTTTAAAGACTTGCATAAAATCTTAAGTTCTTTTTTGGGGTCAGTATAATCATCCGATATTGAAAAGTTAATTATAGGGCTTTTGTTTTTTGAGCTATTAAGCAATATAGTAACAATGGGGTTGTTTTATATCCAGGAGTACTTTTTAAAAAATCTTTCTATAATTAACATTTCACCGAATAGTTTTTGATGTACAAGAAAATCACAATATTCATTTTGAGCACATTCTTTAGCTGTGTTAATTTCATTAATTTTTATATTCTTTTAAAAAACCAAGTGGGCTTTCTTTATTTTCTAACATAATTTTTAAGCCCTTTGCATAATCAAAATCTAAATCGGGATTTTTTTAATTTTGGGGCTAATTCGTTTTTCTGATAGGTCTGAAAGCAGAATGATAAATCGCCTTCTTTACATGTGGCGGATTCTTCAATTAACTTGAAGTTCTTTAAATAATTGTAGTTCTTTGAAAAAAATGTATCGCAGTTAAACTTGTGAGCGATTTGGGTCACGAAAATCTTCCGGCATCCAGAGTGTTCAAGAGCGGCATCATACAGTTGCGCCCCGCCGATCACAAAAATATGCTCGATAGAGTTGCTGTTGGATAGAGTCTCTACTGCCTCAGTAAAACTGGTAAATGTTCGACAGTTTGGCTTAAAGATGTGATACGATCGGGAAAGAATAGCGTTAAATCTTTGAGGAAGTGGGCGAAAGGCAGATGGTAAAGATTCCCATGTTTTACGCCCTATAATTACGGCATTTTGCTTATGTTGGCCAGAGGGTGTTCTTGTTAAATTGCGAAAATGTTCAAGATCGCTTTTAAGTTGCCATGGTAAACCTTGGTAGATACCAATGCCTTTATCCAGATCGTGGGCTACTACGATATCAAACGTATTCATACCGCAATCGGAAACTCTATGAAGGGTGCATGGCTATAGTTATGAAGCGTAATATTTTCAAACTCAATATCAAACAAGGGCTTGGGTGCAATAGTAACTTGTGGCCTGGCTTGAGGCGTTCTTGTGAGTTGTTCTTTAAGCCCCTCAATATGGTTAAGATAAATGTGTGCGTCACCAATGGTGTGGGTGAAAATTCCTGGGGTTAATTGACACTCTTGCGCTATCATTGTTATCAAAAGTGCATAACTGGCAATATTAAAAGGAAAGCCAAGCGCAATATCGGCCGAGCGTTGATAGAGCTGACAATCTAATCGTCCATTGACAACGTAAAATTGAAAAAAGGAATGGCAGGGAGGAATAGCCATTTTTTCGATGTCGGCGACATTCCATGCACTCACAATAATGCGTCGCGAGGTTGGGTTGCTTTTAATCATTTCGATAGCTTGAGAGATTTGATCGATTGACTCCTTTTGATATTTTTGTTGTTCTTTGTTCCAGGTGAACTTTTCCCAGAAGCGCCACTGATGACCATATATAGGTCCAAGATCGCCGGTTTTATCGGCCCAGGCATCCCAAATAGATGTGTGTTGAGTGAGGTTATCCTGAATATTCGTTGAACCTTTAAGAAACCAGAGGAGTTCTCGCACAACAGTTGAAAAAAAAATTTTTTTCGTGGTTAACAACGGAAATCCATCTCTTAAATCATATTTTGTTTGTGTTCCAAATACTGACAATGTTCCTATATGGGTTCGATCACTACGTTTTTCTCCATGAGTTAGGATATGTTGAACAAGTTCTAGGTATTGTTGCACGGCGGACACCCTTTTTTATATTTTAAGGAAAAGATAGTATAACATAGGCCCTCCAAAGATTATATAAAGCGTTTGGTGAACTTATTGGATTAGGGCTTGCATGATGAGCTATCCTGTATCACAATATTATAGGTTTTTTTGCAAAGAGATGATGCAATACAAAGAGGCCTCTAATTAAGATAGGGTATCCGGAGGGTTTTATGAAAAAATGGTTTATTATTAGTGTCTTGTTGAGCTTTGCCTTGCTTGTTTTGATATGGTTTGTTGGACGGAGTTATTTGCAAAATTATGTTCTTAAGATGATTAATCAAAAAATGAGTGTGTCTTGTGACTTTAGTGCTATGAAGATTAATCCTTTAACTCAAACCTTAGCTCTAAAAGATTTGTCGATCGAAGTGACTGATCCTCTTATAAAACAAGTGGTTTTGCAAGATTTTAAGGCAAAAATTTCTTTGCGGGCATTGTTGAATAAATCGATTGAAGTGAAATCAATCGAAATGAAGCAAGGGAAGATTGTTTTGCAAGATTTGGTTAAATTGGTGAACTTCTTTAAGAGCCAAGAGATCAAAAATAAAGTTAAACAAAGTGGCACCAAACCTGTTGAGCAAATTGCTACTACTTTCGAGTCTTCTTTGGAACTTCGCGTAGAGTCTGTTCATGTTGAAGATATTACGATTTATTCGGGTGAACACAAAGCTGTTTTTATTGATCAAATGGAGTTGCAAAATATTTTATGGGCAGATCGATTAAGTCGAGTGACCGTGAATGCTTTTATCGGAGATGATCGGGGAACCCCCTTGTTTATCGATGCTAAATTTATTTATACACCCGAAAAGTTTAAATTGGTGGAAATTAAACAGATATTAACTGACTTTCCCATTGAGTCGGTGAAGCCTTTTTGGGGCGAATCTTTGCGTATAGACGGCACGATTGACTTTATTACGTCTACGCCAAGCCCCAATGAACTTGCTATCGAAGCACGACTCAAAAATGTGAAACCAACACAAAGTGTTGGTTCAGAAAAGTTGCAGCAAGTCTTCTTATTGAACCCTAATTTGACGTGTCATATTCGTATAAGAGACCTCGATCGGACACCTTATGTTCAAGTTACTGTGCCTGAACTGAGCGTGCAAGACAATTTAATACTGAAAGGAATCAACATCCAGGGACCGCTTGATGTCCGAAAGGCTGTTCCTCATATCGACCGTATTGATATTGATGATTTTTCTTATACTTATATTAAGCAACCAGAAGCTTTTGAACAAAAAAGTGAATTAGAAACATTTAAGAAGAAAGTGCGCCAAGGATTTTTTAAAAAAGATAAGGTTCCAAGCTCACTACATCGACTTAAACTAAACATTGAGAAACTGAATGTTAAACATGGAACGGTACGTTATTTGGATCAAAGTGATGAAAATATCAAAAGGATTGATTTGGAACAAGTGAAATTATTAGCTCAAGATATTCATCTTAATCAAGATAAATATGCACACTTTTCGTTGACGGCTGTTTTAGCTAGGCAAGGTGATGTGTCGGTAGAAGGAGAAGTGATTCCCAGGTTAAAACCTTTAAATCTTAGGTTTTTTACTGAGGTTCAAGATGTCGACATAATGAGATTTGAGTCTTTTTTGCCGAAACAACTTAAGGGGAAAGTGGCTAAGGGGATTTTAGATTTGCAATCACGAGGTAAGATCGTGAATGATTATGTGAATGCCGAGAATAAATTATTGATCCAGCAATTAGAATTCGAACAAGGAATACAGGTGTTTGGATTCCTTACAGTGTCGATACGTCAATATCTTAAAGATCATAATGATCGATTTATTGTTCCTTTTACGCTTAATGGACATCTGCGTGATCCCAAATTTAGTGTGCCGTCGGCTTTAATAGATATTGTCTTTCGCTCTTTATTAAATGAACTGAAGGATTTTCTTCAGCAAGATCATGAGGAAAAAGCTAAAGCTGTGGATGTTCATAAGGATGTTTTAGGTCATGCCGCGCAGCTGCTTCCTGCTCTTTTAAGCCAATCGTCTCAAGGGGGTGCCGCTGACCAAGCCAAAGAGGAATTAAAAAGCATTGGCAAGGGGCTCGAAAGTCAGTTGAAACAGATTCTTTTAGGTTAATGTTTATGGGCGATTTGGCACAATCATTGTTGGAATGGTATCGAAAGCAAGCGAGAAAATTACCTTGGCGTGAAATACGTGATCCTTACAAAATATGGATTTCCGAGGTAATGTTGCAACAAACCACCGTTGCTACGGTGGTTCCCTATTTTAAATGCTGGATGGAGGTCTTTCCTAGTGTTTATGATGTGGCGGTAGCACCATTCGATGATGTGTTAAAAGTGTGGCAAGGCTTGGGGTACTACCGTAGAGCCAAACATATTCATACGGCGGCACAAGTCATTGTTGCTGAGTTCGAAGGGCAGGTTCCTTCCAATAAAGACGAACTTAAACATTTGCCGGGTTTTGGTCCCTACACAACAGGGGCTGTGTTGAGCATTGCCTTTGATTTGCGAGAGCCGATTATTGATGCCAATGTGCGCCGTCTTGTTATGAGGCTCTTGGCTAAGGAAGGTGTGGCAGATACCAAACAAGATAAAGAGATTAAAGCTTACTTGTACGAGGTTATGCCTTATTCTGATATGAGAGATTTTAATCAATCATTGATGGAAATGGGTGCTTTGGTTTGTCGCTCCAGAGAACCTATGTGTTTGCTATGTCCGATTAAAGCATCTTGTTTGGCTTACGAAAAAGGTATTCAAGAGCTGATTCCTACACCTAAGAAAAAAGTGATTCATAAAGTAGATGCCGCTATAGCTGTGATTCGCAGCGACGATAAATTTTACATTCAGCAACGTCCTCAGGAAGGTTTATTGGCGGGGCTTTGGGAATTTCCTGGAGGCAAAAAAGAAAACAATGAACAAATCGAAGAAACGTTGCAACGGGAAATTTATGAAGAGTTGGGGGTTAAGTTGTCGGACTCTCAATTTTTAACCAAAGTGAAACATAACTACACACAATTCAGTGTGACTTTGCATGTGTATACGTGCCAAATCACTGATAAAATTGAAGAGACCAAAACGGTGCGTTGGGTTGACTTGGATGAAATACAAACCTTTGCGATGCCTTCGGGCAGTGCTCGTATTGTCGATAAACTTCTTGAGGTGGCGGCATGTTAGTCGGATGGGTTGCGCTAGGAGGGGCTTTGGGGGCAATGTTGCGTTATGGTATGGTGACTGTGATAGATCGCTGGGCTGTGTTCCCTGTATCTTTGGGGGTTTTGTTCGCTAATATTTTGGGCTCCTTTATGTTTGGTTTATGTGCTGTGTGGCTTAGTGTACGTTTTTCTTCGGAGGCTGCAAAACTTTTTATTTTGGTTGGTGGGGGGGGGGCCTTAACAACCTTTTCAACCTTTAGTTTTCAGACGATGGAGTTGTTTCAAAAAGGGGATTATGGCTGGGCTTTGGCCAATATCGGTTTGCATAATAGCTTATCTCTTGTGTGTGCAGGATTGGGGATGAAAGTATGGGACTTGTTCAACGTAGCATAATGGTTGCGGGGGTTTTGGTAGCAACTAGCGCACTAGTTGATGCAAATCAAAAAGAAGATTTAAAAAAACGATTTGAAGCGATGAGGCTCTTTGAAGAAGACCGTTGGGGCGAAGCCATGGATAGCATTGGTTGGGCCGTGGAACATGGTCCAACCAATGCTATGAATTATTACTGGCGAGCGCGGATTCGAATGGATGAAGATGGTAAGATTGCTGATTTGAGCCAAGCCATTCACTTAAATCCAGATCTGACCCAAGCCTATCTTTTGAGGGCACAAATTTTTGCCAAGCGAAAGCTTTACCGCAAAGCTTTATTGGATTATAACCTTGTAATTGACAAACAACCCCTTATTGCATCTTATTATGGGCGAGGATGTGTGTATTTTGATCAACAACTTTGGCCAGAAACGATTGCGGATTTGGCAATGACTCTAAGGTTAGACGAAAATCATTTGGATGCTCTCGAAAAAAAAGCCTTTGCCTATGCCCAAAATGGCGAAACGGCTTTGGCCATTGCCGATTACCGGGACTTGGTTAAGCGCGATTTTTTTCGTGTGAAAGCTTGGGCGCATCTTGGAGCGTTAAGCTTGGAAGTGCGCCAATATGATATTGCTGTTTGGGCCTTAAAAAATACAAAAAAACTAGGCATGGTCGATGTGGGGGTAGAACATAATTTAGGTTTGGCTTGGTTTTTTGTCGGGAATTATGAGTACGCAGAGCAGGTGTTTCGAGATTTGATTGCCAAAGACCCTCACGACGCAGATGCTTATAATCATTTAGCGACGGTGCTTATGCAAAGAGGTTTTGTCAGTCAAGCACGTGCTTTGTATGATCGAGCGATTGAAGAAGGTTTGGACGAAGCGGGTGTTTACTATAATCGTGCTCGTGCAGCCTATGAAGAATTAGATCTTGAAGTAGCGATTAAAGACTTGAAGCGCGTTCTTCAGGTCCAACCGACGTTTTATGGAGCCCATCGCGTGTTGGGAGATGCGTATCGTGCGAAAAAAGTTTGGGGGCAAGCCATTCGGCATTACCAGATGTATCTCAAAAGCAAAGGTTCGACAGAAGCAACGCTTTGGTATGATATTGCCGATACCTGGATGAAAGCCGAAAATTTTGAGCAAGCTACAGTGGCTTGGTCGCAAGGGATAGTGTTAGAGCCAGGCATGCAAGATGCTTATTTTCAAAGAGCGCGTTGCTATAGTGCATTAGAAGATTATGAGGCTGCGGTCAAGGATTATCAGGTGGTGATCACTATCGATCCTGATAATGCTGAGGCGTATTACAACTTAGGTAATATCGCTTATCGACGCGGTCACTTTGATCAATCCGTCCGTTATTACGATCAAGCGCTCAATAAAATGCCAGGCTGGAAAGATGTTTACTACAATCGTTCTTTGGCTAAACAAAGTTTAGGGGATCGACTGGGTGCGCAAAAAGATTTTCAGCTCAGCCAGCTTTCCTAAATGGAATAAGTAGCTTCCACGATAGTGGTGATGCCACCACGAGGGTTCATTTTGGCGCGAAGCATGGCCGACTTAGGTTGGCAGGCGACGACAATGTCATCCAAAATTTTATTGACCAAATGTTCGTGAAAAATCCCAATATCACGATAGAAATTGATGTATATTTTGAAGGACTTGAGTTCTAAACATGTTTCTTGAGGTACATAATTCAAATACAAAATAGCAAAATCAGGCAAACCTGTTTGGGGACAAATGCAAGTGAACTCGGGCACTTCGAGAGAAATGGTGTAGTCACGATCACTGTATTGATTGATCCAAACCTCGATCGCGGGCGTTTTTAAACTACGTATGTGGTCTTGGTGACCTTCGTATGATGAAATTTTCATAATGATACCATGATAAGTGGCTTTACCAAAAACGTCAAGTTGCCAGATTAAGCGGTTTAAGCGTCCTTCTTTATCGAATTCAACTTCAACTTTCCCACTGTAAAAGGGCAGTTTGGAATGGTCAAGTTCTGGGTGTCTTAGTATCGTTATAAAAGCAACGTCGTAAGAACTTTATGTATCCTGTGATCTTACCTAGACAGCTAATGATTGAAATTATCAAGAAAACGCCTAAATTTTAAAGATCGACCACTTCAATCTCTTCGTCGTACTCACTTCGCAAAACATTTTGAATGGCTTGCAATGTGCCCCACTGAGAACTAGGACAACTTCCGCAAGCACCTTCATAGTGAATACTTAAAACTTTGCCTTCGAAGTTGAGGATAGTTAAGTCGCCTCCGTCCATGCGTAAACTGGGGCGAATCGCTTTTTCCAAAATAGCGTCGATTTTTTGCAACTCGGGAGAAAGTTCGCGTTTGGGCTTTTGGATTGAATTCTTCTGAATAAAGTTAGGATCATGCCGATCGATGTGTTGCAAAATAGTGGCTTTGATGGCTTCTTCCATGACAGCCCAAGGGTGTTCCTCGGTTTTTGTGATGGTGATTACATTTTCAAAAAAGTGCGCATCGGTTACCGAGCCTAACATAAAAATCGCATGTGCCATAGGGTTGTGTTCACAATCGTCGATTGATTTGTATGTGATTTTTCCATCGTTGATCACATCAATATCAATAATAAACTTAAATGCATTGGGATTGGGTGTGGGTTGAATTATGAGTTGGTGGTTCATTGTGTGCGCCTTTCTTTATCGTTCAACTTATTCGGTGTTGATTAGTTGTTGATTGTCCAAAGCTCCTTTGATCGCATGCCAAGAGAGAATGGCGCATTTTACGCGTGAAGGGTATTTTTGGACGCCCGAAAAAATAGCTAGCTTGCCAAGGTGATGTTCGTCAATTTCGGGATTAAGTTTACCCGTGATCAGCTGTTGAAACTCCTCTAGAAGGGGTTTTACTTCGTCGATATGCTTACCTGTTAGAAAGGTTGTCATCATGGATGAGGATGATTTGGAAATGGCACAACCTTCGCCTTCGAAGCTAATCTCTTCAATCATACCGTCATCATTAATGTTGAGATAAACATGGAAGTGGTCGCCACACAAAGGGTTGAACCCTTCGGCATAATTGGTGTAGGGATTGAGCTTATGAAAGTTTTTGGGCTTTCGATTATGTTCTAAGATCACTTGTTGATATAATTCATCACGCTGACTTTGACTCACATAAAACTCCTTTACTTTGTTCTAAACTTGAAAAACTTTTTGTACAGCATGAATCGCATGTACCAAGGCATCAATATCTTTCCTGGTATTGTACATGGCTAAGGAGGCTCTTGCTGTGGCGACTACCCCATAACGTTTCATCACAGGTTCGGTGCAGTGGTGTCCAGTGCGAATGGCAACACCATGCTCGTCGATTAAGGTACCAATATCATGGGGATGAATACCTTCGAGGACAAACGATAAAACAGGGGCTTTGTGTTTGGCGGTTCCAATCAAACGTAGGCCTTTAATGTTGCCGAGAGTCTTCATGCCATATTGACATAGATCGTTCTTATGTGTTTCAATGTGCTTTAAGTCTATTTTACCAAGATAGTCAAGGGCTTTGCCTAAGCCAATAACTCCAGCAATGTGGGGTGTGCCTGCTTCAAACTTATAAGGCAATTCGTTGTAAAAGGTTTTGTCGAAAGATACACTTAAGATCATGTTTCCTCCTCCTTGAACGGGAGGCATTTCTTGCAAAAGGTGTTCTTTGCCATAAAGCACGCCGACGCCAGTGGGGCCAAACATTTTGTGGCCCGAAAAAACAAAAAAATCACAATCCAAATCTTGAACGTCTATGGGACTATGATTAACAACTTGAGCACCATCGACCAAGACGGGAATATGAAACTGATGAGCTTTTTGAATCATCTCTTTCACTGGGTTGATGGTTCCTAAGGAGTTGGAGGTATGTACGATCGATAAAAATTTAACTTTGTCGGTGAGCAGTTGCTCAAACGCGTTCATATCAAGTTCGCCTTCGTCGGTGATAGGAATTACCTTGAGCACACAGCCTTTTTCTTCGCAGAGCATTTGCCACGGAACAATGTTGGAGTGGTGTTCCATGTGACTGATCAAGATCTCATCGCTGGTTTTTAAAAAAGCGCGTCCATAGCTTTGAACCACCATGTTAATGCTGTCGGTGGTGCCTTTGGTGAAAATGATTTCCTGATTTTTGGAGGCATTGATGAATGCGCGTGTTTTGGTGCGGGTGCACTCAAAAGCAACGGTGGCCTGTTCACTTAAGTAATGGACTCCACGATGAATGTTGGAGCTTTCCATAAGATAATGACGCGCAATATGATCGACAACTTGTTTGGGCTTAAGTGTTGTGGCGGCGTTATCTAAGTACACCAAAGGTTTATTGCCGTGAATATTACGTAACAAAATAGGAAAGTCGTCTCTTAAGGTGTGAACATCAAAATTTGGCGAACTCATAAGGGCAGGCTCTCGAAGGGTTGTAGTAAAGCTTTAAGCCATTGCTGTTGTTTGTCTTGGCTTAGAGAGGTTTGTTCCAATAAATCAAAGACGAATCCTTTAAAAAGCATATGTTGAGCTTGTTGAGGAGGAATACCTCGGCTTTCTAGATAAAAGTATTCTTCGGGATTCAACTGACCAATGGTGGCGCCATGCGTACACTGGACATCGTCGTTATCGATTTCGAGTTGAGGTTTAGTGTTCACCAAAGCTTTAGAGCTCAAAAGAATATTTTGGTTAAGCTGTTTGGACGAACTTAAACGGGCATTGGGGTAGACATGCACTCCACCATGGAATGTTGCTGTTGAGCTATCGGCCAAAATCCCCTTATATGTTTGTTCGCTTTCGGTGTGTCCTGCCACATGATTGATTTGGGTGTAGTTTTCACAATGTTGTTGACCAGTGAGAGCGTAGTTGCCGAGTGCTTTCATGTGAGCGTTTTCTTGATTGAGGTTAACCTCGAGTGTATGGCGCGAATAGCGCGCGCCTGTGTTTTGAATATAAGAAAAGCCCTGGCTGTCTCGAGCAAGATCCATGTCGGAAAAGCTTAGCAAATACGATTGGGTGTTGAGCTTTTGATGGCGTAAATAGGTCAGCTGGCTCGAGGTTTGCAGGGTGAAATGTTGGCTATGATTCAAAAAGTAAGCATGATTATCGAGAGAAGAAAACTCTTCTTCAATGATTGCTTGGCTATGTTTTCCCTGGCTGACTTGAAGGGCCGTTTGCGACCATGCTGTCTCTAATTGTGCATTGCTAAGAAGATGGATAAATCGAATTGGGTTTGTGAGAACAACATTGTCGGCAATGGAAATGGTCCATATTTTAGGATGCGACAAGGTGCTAATCTTGGCAAAAGGTTGATCTTTGTACGAGTGTTGCGATAAGGGTTCTTGGTCGCTTAAGGTCACTCCTTCAGGGAGAGACTGAGGTTCTTGTTGCAGTTGTCCATTAACAAACACAAAACACAACGCTTGTTGGGCATAATCCTCTAGAGTAAGTGATGGTTGTGATAGAGCTTGAATCAACGAAAGCTTGTTGAGGTCCCTTAAAGGAGCATAGTGCCAAAATTCCGATTTAGAGCTAGGCCATTCCTTAGACAAGGTGGCGTGCAATTTTTTTTGTTGCGGAGCACTCAAGCGGGAGAGATCAATTAGGGGTGAAATAGAAGAAAAAAGGCTCATGCGTCTGTCTCCAACCAATCGTATCCTTGTTCTTCAATCTCGAGTGCTAGCTCCTTGGTGCCACTTTCGATGATTTTTCCATCACTGAGAATGTGAACAAAATCAGGTTGAATATGATTGAGTAGCCGTTGATAGTGTGTGATTAAAATAATGGCGTTGTGCTTTCTGCGCAATTGGTTAACACCATTGGAAACGATTTTTAAGGAATCCACATCGAGGCCCGAATCGGTTTCATCTAAAATAGCTAGACGAGGATTAAGAATGGCCATCTGCACAATTTCGTTACGTTTTTTTTCGCCTCCAGAAAAGTCAACATTAACGGGGCGATTTAAAAAGCTGGGGTCCATTTTGAGTTCATTCATTTTGCTTTGGGCAAAGTCTTGGAAGTCAAGCATATCCATTCTTTCCAATCCGTTCGCCGTGCCAACAGCATTGTAAGCGGCTTGCAAAAAAGTAAGGTTATTGACGCCTGGAATCTCGATGGGGTATTGGAACGCCAAAAAAAGGCCAGCATGGGCGCGTTCATGGGTTTCCAGTTCGAGCAGGTTTTTGTTTTTCATATTCACTTCGTAATCAATTGATCCAGCCGTGACTTCGTAGTCGGGATGACCAGCTAAAATTTTGGACAAGGTGCTTTTACCTGCACCATTGGGGCCCATAATAGCGTGCACTTCTCCTGCGTTAACCTTAAGGTCTACTCCTTTGAGAATATCTTTGTCTTCATTGCTGACTTTAGCGTGCAAATCTTTAATCGTTAACATTAGTTTATTCCTATGTTGGTTATTTTAAGTTGAGTCGTTCCGCGACTCGATCGTCAGATTTACACTTTAATCAAAGTCTATCCAACCGATCCTTCTAATTTCATTTCTAACAACCTAACCGCTTCCACCGAAAACTCCAGGGGGAGTTCCTTGAAAACGTCTTTACAGAAACCATTCACCAAGAGTGAAAGAGCCTCTTCGGTTTCTAAGCCACGCGATTGCAAATAAAAGAGTTGATCATCGCTGAGTTTAGACGTAGACGCTTCGTGTTCGATCTGAGCGGTTTCGTTTTTGATTTCGATATAAGGGAACGTGTTTGCACGGCACTGATCTCCGACTAATAAAGAATCACACTGCGAAAAATTGCGTGCTCCTTGGGCTGATGGAGCTATTTTGACCAAACCACGATAGCTATTCGATGAGTGGTCTGCGGAAATGCCTTTGGAGATAATTGTGCTTTTGGTGTTTTTTCCCAGGTGAATCATTTTGGTTCCGGTGTCGGCTTGCATTTTGTTATTGGTTAAAGCCACCGAATAAAACTCTCCGACCGAATGATCTCCTTGCAAAATGCAGCTAGGGTATTTCCAAGTAATGGAGGCTCCTGCTTCAACTTGTGTCCATGAAATTTTGGAAGCTTCTCCGGCACATTTGCCGCGTTTGGTCACAAAATTGTATATGCCACCTTTGCCTTCTTTATCACCGGCATACCAGTTTTGTACGGTGGAGTATTTGATTTCGGCATGATCATAGGCCACTAACTCGACAATGGCGGCATGAAGTTGTTTTTCATCGCGCATGGGTGCGGTACAGCCTTCGATGTAATTGACGTAGCTATGGTCTTCGGCAATGATTAGGGTGCGCTCAAACTGGCCTGTCTCAGCGGCATTGATCCGAAAGTAGGTCGATAAGTCTAAGGGACAACGAACACCCTTTGGGATATAGCAGAACGATCCATCGGTGAAGACCGCCGAATTGAGTGCGGCGTAAAAGTTATCGGTGGTTGGAACAACGGTGCCTAAGTATTTTTCGACCAATTCGGGGTGATTGTGAAGTGCTTCCGAAATCGAGCAAAAGATGACCCCTTCTTTTTCTAAAATGTCTTGATGGGTTGTTCCCACGGACACACTATCGAAAACGGCATCAATCGCCACTCCAGCTAGGCGTTTTTGTTCACTTAGAGGAATACCTAACTTTTCGAATGTTTGCAAAAGTTTTTCGTCGACTTCATAGAGGCTTTTCAGTTTCTTTTGCTGTTTGGGAGCCGAATAATAACAAATGTCTTGATAGTCAATCGGGGGATAGTTCACGTCGGCCCAGTGAGGCTCGGCCATTTTTAACCATTGTTCATAGGCTTTTAAGCGAAAGTCGAGCATAAAGGCAGGCTCTTCTTTTTTAGCCGAAATAAACCGAATGATGTCGGGATTGAGGCCTTTGGGGGCTTGATCGGCATCGATATCAGTGTAAAAACCGTATTTGTAATCTTCTTTAAGTTTTTTTTCTAGAGGCTCCATATCTAAATCTCATTTATTCTTAGGGTAAAGGGTTGTGCTGAATGTCGAGCATTTCTGCCAGAGACATGCGGTGGCACAAATCCATAACCTTTTGATTGAACGTTAACATCAGATGGGTAATATTACAGTTTTGAACCAGTTGGCATGCCGTCGACGAATGGATACAGTCGGCGACTATAATCGGACCTAAAATCATTTCGGATAAATCTAAAAAACTGACCTGCTCAAGGTTTTTGCGGATGTTGTAACCGCCATGAGGTCCTTGAGTGGCTTGCAAGAGTTCTTGGGTTGCCATAATTTGCAACACGCGTGATGTTGTGTCGAAAGGGATCTGATAGGTTTCGCTAAGATCTTTTGCGGACACAAGCTGTCCCTTGGGCTGTTGAGCCATATGGCGCACAACCATAAGTGCGTACTCTAATTTTTTATTAAGTTTAAACATAAGGTTCCTTTGCACAAGTTTACGAAGATATTTTAATTCGCCAGGTGCGACATCATGACACCTAGGAGAAACTTGCGTTCTTGTTGTTCTATGCCATAGTATAGACGAGGTCTGAAGAGATTTCAATAAATAAGTTAAAAAAAAACTTGTTTACTATGAAAAAGGACGTTATTTGTTGTGAATCAAGGTGTTACAGAAAAAAAAGGTGAAGCCAGATTGATAGAAAGTCACAAGTTACTCACAAGCCCCCCCTTCATTCAAGTGGTTCTTCTTAACTGGAATGGTGGGGAGAATACTCTAGAGTGCTTGAATTCTATTTTTGGCATTAATTATTCTAATTTTTCTCTGCTTCTTGTTGATAACGGTTCAGCAGATGGTGTTGTTGATCAGGTGAACGCCCAATTTCCTGAGGTTAAGGTGATTTGCAATGGGTCTAATTTGGGCTTTGTCGAAGGCAATAATATTGGGATTCGTTACGCTTTGGAGCAAAATGCCGATTATATTTTCTTGCTTAATAATGATACGGTGGTTGATCTCGAGATTTTGAATCACTTCCTGAATGCGATGCAGGCCAACCCTCAATTGGGTGTGGTGGGGCCTAAAATTCTCAATTATTATCATCCCGAAACCATTGAGTCGGCAGGAGGTAAAACTTCATTAAGGTTTTCGCGTAGTTTTGCTATTGGCTATGGTCAAAAAGACCAGGGGCAGTATGATCGTGACGAGTTGGTTGATTTTGTGTCTGGCTGTGCTTTTTTTGCGCGCACAGATATTTTTGAACATGTCGATCTTTTTGATAAACGTTATTTTGCCTATTACGAGGATATAGATATCTGTTATAAGCTCCAAAAACAAGGCTATCAGCTCGGTTATGTGCATCAAGCTAAGGTGTGGCATAAAGTTTCAGAGGCTACGGGAGGATACAAAAACGCCAACGCTTTATTTTGGTCAACGCGGAATCGGTTTTTGTTTGTTTTTAACTGTGGCTCGGCGTGGGAGAAAGGGTTCTTTATCCTTTATTTTTTCGGGGTTTATGCACCAGCCTATTGTTTAGTTAAAGGCTTGGCTGGACAGTGGTATCATATCAAAGCTATGCTATTGGGCGTGGGGTCTTTGATTTGGCACAAGATTCATTACAGTCATGATTTTCCTCGGCGCTTTGTGGTGGACTGTTTGGCTATTAGTAATAGCAAAGGCGGTGTTGGGGAATATAACAAAGGCTTGGTGGAAGGTTTGAAAATGTTAGACACCAGTCATATACTCGAATACTTTGATTACCCACTATCGCCCAAGAAAAGTAAGGGCTGGTTCGGTGTGATGAGACAGTTATGGCAGGAGCAAGTTTTGATCTCGTGGCGGGTCTTAACGAAAGGTGTGGACGTGATTCATTTTCCTGCGTTTGTCTCACCTGTTTTGAAAAGTGCGAAAATGATAATTACGATTCATGACATGGCGTACTTGCTTTTTCCCGAGATGTTTGTACGACGTTACCGCTTGTACTTGAAGTTATTTGTCCATTTGTCGGCACGGCGTGCCGATGCGATTATTGCGATTTCCGAAAACACCAAACAGGACATCGTGCGTCTGTTGAATGTGGACGAAGAAAAAATTCATGTTATTTATCCAGGTATTAATCCGATATATAGGAAATTAGAGGATGTTCGGGTGATTCGTCCCACACTCACAAAGTTTAGCATTTGTAAAGAGTATGTTTTGAGCGTGGGGGTGTTAGAACCGAGAAAGAATATTCGAACATTAATTATGGCTTTTGTGCACATGCTGGATAAAGAGCCCGAAAGAGATTTGCAACTGGTCATTGTTGGAGGAAAAGGCTGGCTGTATGATGAAATTTTTCAAGAAGCTGCTCACGTGAAGGCGAAGGATAGGATTTTTTTCACTGATTATGTGACGGAAGAGGAGTTGTTGCATTTGTACAATGGGGCCAGTATCTTTATTTATCCTTCGTTGTATGAGGGCTTTGGTTTGCCGCCTTTGGAAGCGATGCTTTGCGGGGTGGCTGTGATTACCTCAAACACCTCTTCATTGCCAGAGGTGGTCGGTCCGGGTGCGTTGATGTTTCCTCCAAAGGATGTGGAGGCGTTGCATAAACTTATGTGCGAGCTTTTGGATAATTCTGAAAAAAGGGAGGATTTGTCTCTTAAAGGGATGAAGTGGGCGAAAACCTTTACTTGGCAAAAAACAGCTGAGCAAACTTTAGATGTTTATCGTGCCTTGGTTGAGCATTCTTAAAAACAGGTCCATGGAGGGAGAGTTGTTTTTTTGAGATAAGAAGAGTATAGTTTATGAAAAGGTAACTGTGGCAAAGGGTTCACAAGTGTTAGTTTATTAGAGAAATTTTGCGTATGTTAAGTTCTTATTTAAAGTCATCAATTGGAAAAAAACAGATAGTAGCTGTCTCTGGTTTGGTTCTGATTTCGTTTGTGGTGGCGCATTTGGCAGGTAACTTAACCTTTTATTTTGGTCCCGAAACTTTTAATGGCTATGCAGCGAAGCTTAAAAACTTGCGCCCTTTATTGAATGTTTTTGAAGCTGGTCTGCTCGCGATATTTATTACTCACTTGGTGATAACCGCTTTGTTGGTACGGCAAAATAGCCGAGGGCGCGAAAATTGTTATGCGGTGTTTGTTGGTTCTGGTAAGCAAACCTTTAGTTCACGCACCATGCGCTTTACAGGTCCGATCATTTTGGTGTACATCATTTTGCATTTGTTAGACTACACTCTTACCGAGCATTATGGACTTGCCAGCGTTGTGAGGGGTCAGAACCTAGGTCTTTATGGCTTGGTTTATAACTCGTTTCTTTCGATCGGGCATTCCTTATGGTATGCCATTGCTATGGTTGCGGTGGGATTGCATCTAGATCATGGTGTGCAGAGCTTTTTTCAAACATTTGGACTTTGTAACAAAAACTATGCGCCTCTCATCAAAAAGGCCAGTCGCATTTTTGCTATTGTGATAACTGCGGGGTATGTTTCAATTCCCGCCTATGTGTATTTTGTAAGTCAGTGCAGTTCATGCACTCTGAAAGCAGGTGGATGAGATTATGCAGTTAGATGCCAAAATTCCTGAAGGCCCTATTGCCGAGAAATGGACTCAGCATAAGTTTAATTTGAAGCTTGTAAACCCAGCAAACAAACGTAAGTACAATGTGATTGTTGTGGGCACGGGATTAGCAGGAGCGTCGGCAAGTGCCTCTTTGGCAGAAATGGGTTACAACGTCAAAGCCTTTTGTATTCAAGATTCTCCCCGAAGAGCACATAGCATTGCGGCCCAAGGTGGAATTAACGCAGCCAAAAATTATCCTAATGATGGCGATAGTGTGTTGCGTTTATTTTATGACACTGTCAAAGGGGGTGATTATCGTTCTCGAGAAGCCAATGTGTATCGTTTGGCCGAAGTGAGCAATAACATTATTGATCAGTGCGTGGCTCAAGGGGTCCCTTTTGCCCGCGAATATAGTGGTTACTTGGCCAATCGCTCTTTTGGAGGTGCGCAGGTTTCTCGAACTTTTTATGCGCGTGGCCAAACAGGGCAACAACTTTTATTGGGCGCCTATGGGGCTCTTATGAAAGAGGTCGAGAAGGGTCAGGCGAAGCTTTTTGTTCGTCGAGAAATGATGGAGCTTGTGCTTGTTGATGGTGTGGCTAAAGGCATTGTGGTTCGCAATTTGATTAATGGTGAATTAGAGACTTATGCTGCCGATGCGGTGGTTTTGGCTACTGGAGGTTACGGCAATGTGTTTTATTTGTCGACCAATGCGATGGCAAGCAATGTGACAGCGATTTGGAAAGCTTATAAAAAAGGGGCTGGATTTGCAAACCCTTGCTTCACACAGATTCATCCTACCTGTATTCCTGTTCATGGAGATTATCAGTCTAAGCTGACTTTGATGAGCGAGAGCTTGCGTAATGATGGTCGTGTGTGGGTCCCGAAAGAACAAGGAGATACGCGTGCTGCCAAAGATATTCCCGAAAGCGAACGCGATTACTATTTAGAGCGCCTTTATCCTAGCTTTGGCAACCTTGTGCCTCGTGATGTGGCTTCGCGCAATGCCAAAACGCAATGCGATGAAGATAAGGGGGTGGGAACAACTGCTTTGGCCGTTTATTTAGATTTCACCGAGTCAATTCAGCGTTTAGGGGAAGATACGATTAGAGCGCGTTATAGTAATTTATTTGATATGTACGAACGCATCACAGGGGAAAATCCCTACAAAAACCCGATGATGATTTACCCCGCTGTACATTACACGATGGGGGGGTTATGGGTGGACTATAATTTAATGAGCACAATTTCTGGCCTTTTCGTTTTGGGCGAAGCTAACTTTTCGGATCATGGGGCGAATCGCTTGGGAGCGAGTGCTCTGATGCAAGGTTTGGCCGATGGCTATTTTATTCTGCCGTACACGATTGGTGATTATTTGGCCAAAGTAACACCTGAACAGTGTGATGATTCGGCAGAGGAGTTTCAGGACGCCAAAAATGCTGTGCAAGAGAGGATTGCCAAGCTTTTAAGCATTCAAGGCAAGCGAACGGTTGACGATTTTCATAAGGAATTGGGGCACATCATGTGGGACTATTGTGGCATGGCTCGCAACGAAGACGGTCTCAAACTGGCTCTCGAAAGAATCCCTCAAATTCGCGAAGAGTTTTGGCGCAATGTGAATGTTTCTGGTTCTGAGGGAGATTTTAATCAGACCTTGGAACGCGCAGGACGTGTTGCTGACTTTTTGGAGTATGGAGAACTTATGGTGCGAGATGCTTTAAGCCGCAAAGAATCATGTGGTGGTCACTTTCGAGAGGAATCTCAAACCGAAGAGGGTGAAGCTTTGCGTGATGATAACGATTTTTGTCACGTAGCTGTTTGGGAATACAAAGGTGAAAATCAGCAGACTGTTCGTCATCAAGAAGAATTATCTTTTGAAAATGTCAAATTGACTCAAAGGAGTTACAAGTAATGGGACAAACAATGGCCTTAAGCCTCAAAATATGGCGACAAGCTTCTCAAAATGTCAAAGGGCATTTTGAAACCTATGAATTGGATCAAGTGAGCACCGATATGTCTTTTTTAGAAATGTTTGATGTGCTTAATGAGCGCTTGACTAAAGAAGGTAAAGACCTGGTTGCGTTTGATCATGATTGTCGTGAGGGGATTTGTGGCATGTGTGGTGCTATGGTGAATGGACAAGCGCATGGACCTTTAGACGAGACAACTTTGTGCCAGCTTCATATGCGCCATTTTAATGATGGCGATTTATTGGTGATTGAGCCTTGGCGCGTGAAAGGTTTTCCTGTTATTAAAGATCTTGCGGTGGATCGCTCCTCGTTGGATCGAGTGATATCGGCGGGGGGCTACACCTCGGCCAGCACAGGAGGCGTTCCCGAGGCGAATGATATTTTAATTTCGAAAAACGATGCTGATTTGGCCATGGATATGGCGGCATGTATTGGTTGCGGTGCTTGTGCTGCGGCCTGTCCAAATGCTTCTCCGATGTTGTTTGTGGGAGCGAAAGTGTCTCAAATGGCACTTCTTCCTCAAGGGCAAGTTGACCGTTCGGCTCGTGTGAAGCAGATGGTCGAGCAGATGGATCAAGAGGGATTTGGCAATTGCAGCAATACTTACGAATGTGAAGCGGCTTGTCCTAAAGCCATTTCTGTTGATAGCATTGCACGGATGAACCGTGAGTATCTATTAAGATAAGTTCCTTATGACTAATAAGAAAGAATCAAGAGGCTTACGTCTTTTGTTGGTGAATGATTCGGGTCTTCAAGGTGGTGGTGCCGAAACGAGGATGAAGCTTTTGCTTAAGCATATGGTTAAGCATGAGGCGATCGAAACGATTGTGGTGGCTTCAGCTACGTCGCAATCGTCAGAGATAGAATGGGGCGATAAAGTTGTTTGTGTACATCTTTCGGGACATTGGCGAACACATGTGACGCATTATCAAGAGCTTATCCGTCAGCATCAGATCAATATCGTACAGGGACACAATTTAGTTACTTTGTCCCCGCAAGTGTTTGTGATTGCCCGACGTCTAGGGATACCGACCGTTTGGTTTTCGCATGATTATTGGCCTCTATGTGTTTACCGTTCCTTTATAGATATGAAGCGCCAGGCCACCAATATGTGTGCTGGGCACGGGTGGCGCACCTGCATGTTTTGTGCGGGTGTTAAGAGCTATGTGCGCTTGGCGATGTTTCGGCAGATGATGTCTTCGATTGATTGCGCGATTGCCCCAGCCAAACGGATGAAGGATGTGTACGAATCTTACGGTCTGTTACAGGGCCGTTGGTGGGTGGTGAACCCTTGGATTGATCTGGACTGTTTTTCTTCAATAGAGAGTTGCAATGCCCAAGAAATGAGTGTGTTATTTGTGGGTTCGTTGAGTCCTTACAAAGGTTCACATCGTTTGGTGGAGGCTTTTATTCGGCTGGCTGATGAATATCCTGATTTACGATTAAGAAGTGTCGGACCGAATGAAGACGAGTATCGAGAAGGCTTGCAGACTCAGTTAAAGGAGCATGGTTTGCAAGATAGAGTTTCTTTTGAGGGCTATATGACAAAACCTGATTTGGCGATAGCGTACCGTCAAGCGTTGTGTTTGGTGTTTCCATCTGTGGCGGAAGAAGCGGTAGGGCTGATATGGATTGAAGCTATGGCATCTGGCTGTCCCGTTATTGGAAGCCGAGCAGGGGGGATGTTTGAGCATGCCCAAAATCAGGCTCTTTTTTATCAGGCTGATGATGCGGAGGCTTTGGCGAATTGCTTGCGTCAATATTTGTCTCAGCCACATTTGCGGGCTGAGAAGCGTGAGGCTGGTTTGCGTTTGGTTCGTGAAACTTATGCCCCCCAAAAAGCTTTGGATACGTTGCTCAGTTTGTATACCTCCTTGAGATTCATGTGACAAACCGTTAAAGACAAGATAGAATAGAGTGATTATTATAGGAAGGGAATTCATTGCATGGTATATGAGATGGAGTGGAATACATGAAAAAACAACTTCAGACCTCGGCTGGCGCATTTACATATTTTGATTTAGGTGTCCTCAAAGATAAGGGGTTTGCCATTGAAACTTTGCCTTATTCGATTCGTATTTTATTAGAGTCCGCTTTGCGCAACAATGATGCTTTTCAAGTGACCGATGCGGATGTTGAAAAATTAGCCAGCTGGTCTCCGCAGACAGCTGGTCAAACCGAAATTAGCTTTAAGCCAGGTCGAGTGATTTTACAAGACTTTACTGGAGTTCCGTGTGTGGTTGATTTAGCGGCCATGCGTTCGGCGATGAAGAAGCTAGGAGGAAATCCTCAAAAAATTAATCCCCAAATTCCTTGTGATCTTGTGATTGATCATTCGGTTCAGGTGGATCACTTTGGTCATGAGCAGGCGCTTAAAGAGAACATGGACATTGAATTTGAGCGCAACCAAGAGCGTTACGAATTTCTTAAGTGGGGACAAAATGCTTTTGATAATTTTCGCATTGTTCCTCCTGGTCGCGGTATTATCCATCAGGTCAACTTGGAATGTTTGGCCGAAGGTGTTTTGAAGCGTCAGGTTGACGGTGAGACAGTTGTTTTTCCAGATAGCTTGGTCGGAACTGATAGTCATACCACAATGATTAATGGTCTCGGTATTGTTGGCTGGGGCGTTGGGGGTATTGAGGCGGAAGCAGTTATGCTGGGGGAGCCTATTTCTATGGTGATGCCCGAAGTGATTGGTTTTGAACTGACCAGTGAGTTAAAAGAAGGCGTTACGGCCACTGATTTGGTGTTGACAATCACTGAAATGTTGCGGCAAAAAGGGGTTGTCGGAAAAATTGTTGAGTTTTATGGCGAAGGTTCGGCGAAGATGAGTTTAGCCAATCGTGCGACTATTGCCAATATGGCGCCTGAATATGGCTCTACGATGGGCTTTTTTCCCGTTGATCAAGAAACCCTTAGGTATCTTCAGGTGACTGGTCGCAGTGCGGATCAAGTTGAATTGGTGGAAGCTTACACCCAAGCCCAAGGCTTATTTTATTCTTTAGATAAACCTGTTCCGCAGTACAGCGACACCCTTTCTTTGGATATGAGTACAGTTGTTCCGAGTTTGGCGGGTCCTAAAAGACCTCATGACCGCGTTGCTTTGGATCAAATGGCTCCTGAGTTTGTGCAAACCTTGCAAGTACCTGTGAGTGAACGAGGATTTGCTGTGTCTGAGTCGGACTTAACTCAATCGGTCGAGGTAGAAGGCAAGGGCTCTTTGGAGCATGGGTCGGTTGTGATTGCTGCAATCACAAGTTGCACGAATACCTCCAACCCTTCGGTGTTGATTGGAGCTGGATTGTTGGCTCAAAAGGCTGTGGCCAAAGGTTTGAAGGTTAAATCTTTTGTGAAAACCAGTTTAGCTCCTGGATCGACGGCAGTGACCGCCTATTTGGACAAAGGGGGTTTGCTTGAGCCCTTAAGTCAATTAGGTTTTAATGTAGTTGGCTATGGCTGCACGACTTGTATTGGTAACAGTGGACCACTTCCGCAAGATGTTTCCAATGCGATTCAGTCTGCGAATCTTGTTGTGGCGAGTGTCTTGAGTGGCAATCGCAATTTTGAAGGTCGGATTAACCCTCATGTGAAAGCCAATTACTTAGCTTCTCCTCCTTTGGTGGTGGCCTATGCTTTGGCGGGTTCAGTTGCAAGAGATATTCAAAAGGAATCTCTAGGTCAAGATGCCGACGGCAATGATGTGTATTTGCGTGACATTTGGCCTAGTCAGCAAGACATTGCCGAAGTGATTGATGAAGTTGTGACCTCGGAGCAGTTTGCCGACATGCGTGACAATGCCTTTACGGGAACCGAAGAGTGGCAAAATATTGATGTGGCTCAATCGGAACTTTATGCGTGGGAAGAAGAAAGTTCGTATATTCAAGAACCGCCCTTTTTTGACACCATGGATAGTGAACTGGTGCCGATTTCACCAATTCATGGAGCTCGCGTCTTACTTAAACTGGGTGATTCTGTGACCACCGATCATATTTCTCCGGCTGGTGCGATTAAAATCGATAGTCCTGCGGGGGAATTTTTGCAATCGCAGGGGACAAAACCCGAGAATTTTAATAGTTACGGTTCACGCCGGGGGAATGACCGCGTGATGACGCGAGGAACTTTTGCCAATATTCGTTTGCGTAATCAATTGGCGCTGGGTACCGAAGGCGGTTGGACTACCTTTTTTCCTGAAGACAAAGTGATGAGTGTTTATGATGCGTCTTTTAAATATAAGGAGGTTTCGACTCCGTTGATGGTTTTGGCTGGTAAAGAGTATGGAACGGGATCTAGCCGTGATTGGGCAGCCAAAGGGACGTTCTTGCTCGGCGTACGTGTGGTGATTGCTCGGAGTTATGAGCGCATCCATCGAAGCAACTTGATTGGTATGGGTGTGTTGCCTTTGCAGTTCAAGCAAGATGATTCTGCGGACAGTTTAGGTTTGTTTGGAGACGAAATATTTGATTTTCCAGGATTGAATGATCAATTGTCTGCAGGAGATGATGTGAATGTTGTGGTGACCAAGCCCGATGGAAGGGAGATTACCTTTGTGGCTAAGGCACGTATCGATACGCCTGTGGAGGTCGATTATTTTCGTAACGGTGGTATTTTGCAGACGATGCTACGGAAGTTGGCGTTTTAGATAAATATTGACAAATACTCTGGTTATGATATAATTTTCAGCTGTGCTTGGAATATGGGGGGGCAGTTAGCTCAGTTGGGAGAGCGCATGTCCTACACACATGATGTCGCAGGTTCGAGTCCTGCACTGCCCACCATAAAAAAGAAGCAAGATTTTTCGTTATCGAAAGCATCTGGGCAAGTTAGGTATGGAACTCTAAGTAAAATCATTCATATGTTGTGGTTGCGTTATTAATAGGCAATCAAACATAGCTAGGAAGAAAAATGGCGGAACAAATCTTAAAGTTGGGAATTCCCAAGGGAAGCTTGCAAGAGTCGACTGTGGCCTTGTTTAAAAAAGCTGGCTACAGTATTTCGATTAGCTCGCGTTCTTATTTTCCTAAAGTGAACGATGCCGAAATTGAGTGTATTCTTATTCGTGCTCAAGAAATGGCTCGTTATGTTGAAGGAGGTGTTCTTGATGTGGGCTTGACTGGTCAAGATTGGGTAGTTGAAAATAATGCTGATGTCGAGATGGTTGAAGAGCTTGTTTATGGGAAGCAAGGGTACCAATCTGTGCGATGGGTCGTGGCTGTTCCTAATGATTCCGAAATTCAAACGGTGAAAGATTTAGAGGGTAAACGTATTGCGACGGAACTTGTGGGTGCCACCGAAGCTTATTTGGCTAAACATGGGGTTTCGGCAGATGTTGAGTTCTCTTGGGGAGCAACGGAAGTTAAAACTCCTAAATTGGTCGATGCGATTGTTGAGCTAACAGAAACTGGGAGTTCTTTGCGAGCGAATAATTTGCGCATTGTGGACACAGTTGTTGAATCCAACACTCAACTGGTTGCCAACAAAGCGGCTTACCAAGATTCTTTTAAGAGAAAAAAGATAGATAATATCGCTCTTTTATTACGTGGAGCCTTGTTGGCAGGTGCTAAGGTAGGTTTAAAAATGAACTTGCCTAAGAGCAATGTGGAGCGTGTTATTGAGTTGTTGCCAGGCATGAAAATGCCTACAGTGGCTCCGCTATTAGATTCTGAGTGGGTTGCGATAGATGTTATGATGGACGAAGCTATTGTGAGAGAAATTATTCCTCAACTCAAAGAGCTAGGGACTCAAGATATTGTGGAGTATCCCTTGAATAAAGTTATTGTATAAGGAGTATTTTTTCGATGCCTTGTGGTAAAAAAAGAAAACGTAAAAAAATCAATACGCATAAACGTAAAAAGCGTTTGAGAAAAAATCGTCATAAAAAGAAGAAATAGTCCCGTATGGTTAAAGTGGTTGAAAAGTATTCTTATGCAAAGATTAACTTGTATTTAAGAGTTCTTGGTCATCGTGAAGATGGTTACCACAATCTAGATACTATTTTTCAAGAAATTGATTTAGCTGATCACATGGTGTTTTCATTCACCAATGATCAACTTTCTCTTATTAGCCTTATCTGTGAGGCTAGTCCCTGTGCTCTCGAAGATAATTTGGTATATAAAGCAGCAAAATTATTTTTAAAAACCTTCGCTTGTAATTTTTCGGTGGCGATTCAGTTGAGCAAACATATTCCTGTTGGGGCAGGACTTGGTGGAGGTAGTAGCAATGCAGCCAGCACTTTATTGGCTTTGGCCGATTACGCGGGAGTGGCACATGCTCAACTTATTCCTTTAGCGAAACGGTTAGGAGCCGATGTTTCTTTCTTTTTATTTGGGGGAACTGCTCGGGGGGAAGGGCGAGGTGATAAAATCCTTCCAATGCCTTCTCTGCAAGGATTTGAGTACGTTATCGTTTGTCCAGATGTGCATGTATCGACAGCTAAAGTTTTTCGGGCTTTAAAAGAATCTTTGACACAGAAAGCTAATCATGATATAAAACAAGGTAATTTTTTTTCTCCGAAATTACTGGAAAGTGAAGAATTTACAAATGACTTAGAGGAGGTGACGTTTGGTCTTTATCCAGAACTTAGGAAAGCAAAACAGCAGCTGGAAAAATTGACTTCGTACCCAGTTAGGATGTCGGGCAGTGGGGCAGCTTTTTTTATTGAATGTCCGAATAGTAGTGAGGGACAAAAAATCTTAGACTTGGTTGGGCATCAGGGTTATGTTGGATTTATTTCTAAACGGGTCTTCCGCAATGTAGGTGAAGGGAAGGAGCGAGGTTGTGGAAATAACTGAAGTAAGGGTTTTCTAAAGGATAGTGAAGATAAAAAGCTTAAAGCTTATGTAACTGTTACTTTTGAAGATTCCTTTGTGGTATGCGACTTAAAGATTATTAGTGAGAATCAAGGCTTGTTTGTAGCCATGCCGAGTCGCAAAGTCAAAGAACCCTGTCCTCAGTGTTGTAATAAAAATACTGTGCGAAGCAAATGTTGTTCCTTTTGTGGGACCATGTTACAGTGGGCTGCAGGTGTTGAGCAAAATTTCCAATCTGATCACTGGGATATTGCTCATCCAATAACAGTTGAGGCAAGAGAGTATATTCAAGCGAGAGTTTTGGATGCTTACACCGAAGAGCTATGTAGAAAAAACTACGCAGGAGAAGCTTTCGCAGTTTCTTGATTGCAATTTCGCACGAACTTGTCGATAATAAAGTTTTATTGCCCGATGGTGTAATGGTAACACCCCAGATTTTGGTTCTGGTGTTCGAGGTTCGAATCCTCGTCGGGCAACTTTTTAATTTTTCAGATAATGGTGTAGAGTTAACGATGAATATTGCAAGCATTATTTTGGCTGCAGGATTAGGGAAGAGAATGTCTTCAGATCTGCCTAAGGTGTTGCATCCGATTGCAGAAAAGCCCATGATATCGTTGCTCTTGGATACTCTTGAAAGATCTTGTCTTTCGAAACACTTCGTTATTACTGGTTATAAGGCTTCTTTAGTTGAGCAGGAAGTTGGCGAGCGAGCTGTCTGTGTGTTGCAAAAAGAGCAATTAGGAACGGGGCATGCTGTTGCCCAAGCTGAATCATCATTGTTAGGCATTTCTTATGATTATGTTGTGGTTTTATGTGGTGATGCACCCTTGTTTCGGGCTCAAACCATTGACATGTTGATCAACAGAGCTCGCTCCAAAGATCTTGGCGGAGTTGTTTTGTCGATGGATGTTGCCGATCCTAAGGGTTATGGTCGCATTGTCGAAGACGACCAAGGCTATGTGCGCTGCATTGTCGAAGAAAAAATTGCGAATGATCAAGAAAAGCAAATTTGTCGTGTTAATACGGGGGCTTACTGTTTTAGAACAGATGTTTTGTTCAAAGCTCTTAAAAGTGTGTCTTGTTGTCCCGAAGTGAACGAGTATTTTTTAACGGACATTGTTGAGATTTTGTATAACCAAGGGCGTCAGATGCAAACTGTTGTTGTGGCGGATCCTTATGAAACAATGGGGATTAACTCTCGTGAAGAGCTTGTTTTGGCCGACCGTTTGTTTCAGCAGCGCTACAAGGAAGAGCTTATGCGTCAGGGCGTCACTTTTGTAGCGCCAGAGCTAAGTTATGTGGCGCTTGATGTTGATTTTGGCGACAATGTGACTGTTGAGCCTTTTGCGGTGATTCATCGAGGGAGTCATATTCCAGCAGGAACGACAGTTTCTTCGTTTTCAAATATTGAAGAATCTGTTACAATATAATCTGTTTTATTTTATATTGAGTTAAAATTTAAAGGGGATCGTTGTGGACAAAGGAATCAAGCTTATTTCGGGGAGTGCCAATGTGCACCTTTCAGAAGCCATTGCGGATAACCTTAATTTACCTTTGTTGGACATTTCCATCTCACGTTTTTCAGATGGTGAAACTTTTGTCAAAATCAATGAGAACATTCGTGGTTATGATGTATTTGTTTTGCAACCGACTTGTCCTCCAGTTAATGATAATAGCATGGAACTATTAATTATTTTGGATGCACTTAAAAGAGCTTCGGCGCGTCGGGTTACGGTGGTTATGCCCTATTATGGCTATGCCCGTCAGGATCGTAAAGATCAGCCACGTGTTCCGATATCGGCACGACTGATGGCAAATATTATCGAAACCGCTGGTGCCGATCGTATTCTTGCGATGGATTTACATGCCGATCAGATACAGGGTTTTTTTGATAAACCCTTGGATCATATTTATGCGGCTCCTGTTTTTATTGATCACTTAAAAAAAAATAAGAAGACAGAAGACATGATTGTTGTGGCGCCTGATGTAGGGGCTATCAAGATGGCACGATCTTTTGCAAAAAAACTTGGGGTTGATTTGGCAGTTGTTGACAAGCGTCGCTTGAATAGTACAGATGCTGAAGTGATGAATATTCTTGGTGACGTTGAGGGGCGTTCGGCTGTGATTGTCGATGACATGGTGGCCACAGCGGGGTCTTTGGTGGGTGCTGCTAAAGCCATTAAAGAGCGCGGTGCTAAAGATGTGATGGCTGCGATTACGCATCCTGTGTTGGTCGGGCCAGCCATTGATCGTATTAAAAATTCTTGTATTAGTAAGTTGATTGTTGCAAATTCTATTCCTGTTTCCGAAGGTAAGATGATTGATAAAATTGAAGTTCTTTCGGTGGCAGGGCTCTTAGGAGAGGCTATTGAGCGGATTCATAATGATGAATCAGTGAGCTCTCTCTTTATTTAATGAAAGGAGAACCCTGGAAATGGATCGTGTTGTATTAAAAGTGAGTCAACGAAGTGAGCGAGGCAAAGGAGAGGTCAAGCAGTTGCGTCAAAAAGGTTTAACTCCCGCTGTTGTTTATGGTGAGTTAGGCAACGAAGTAATCTCTGTTGATACGATTGATTTTGAAAATATACTTAAAAATCATCGAACATTGGGAAGTATTGTTTTTAATATTGAGTTTGATGCTTCAGGAAAAAATCGTGCCACGGTGGTTCGTGAAATTCAACGGCATCCTCTTAATGGGCAAATCCTAAACATTGACTTTAAAGAAGTTTCGATGAAGGAAAAAATTGTTTCGCAAGTTCCATTGGTGACCAAAGGCGATTCTGTTGGGATACAAGCTGGAGGAGTTTTAGAGCAGCATATGTGGGAGATTCACGTTCGTTGTTTACCGACTCAAATTCCTGATGAGTACAAAGTCGATATTTCGCATTTGAACATCGGTGACTTCCTTCACGTGTCTGATTTGCCTCAAGACGGTGATATCGAAGTATCCGAAGCTCCTAAAGAGTTGATTTTGGCTATTGGGACTCCACGTAAAGCGACTGAGTTCGACACCGAAGAAGGTGAAGAAGCTCCTTCGGAACCTGAGGTAACAGGGCAAAAGAATGCTGCAGAGGATGAAAGCGCTGAGTGATGCCAGCTAAGGCCATTATTGCATTAGGTAATAATGGAGATCAGTACACATGGACGCGCCATAATTTTGGCTGGTTGGTTGCTGATCTTTTGGCTAAAGATATGGATGTGCGGTTTCGGGTCCAGTCGACCTATGCTCTGGCTCAAGGGCGATGTGGTGGAGAGGTGTTCTACATTGTTAAGCCTCTGGCATTTATGAATCTCAGCGGGCAGCCTTTGAAAATATTTATTAAACGTGAAAAAATAGAACTTGAAAATTTATTAGTAATTTGCGATGATGTTGATCTGGAATTTGGTCTTATGAAGATTCGTCCACATGGAGGTACTGGAGGACATCGAGGTCTTCGTTCTATTGTTCAAGAGCTAGGGACCACCGAATTTGCACGTTTGCGATTAGGTATTGGTCGTGGTTGTGGTTCTGCTGATGTGGTTGACCATGTTTTAGGACGGTTTTCGAAAGATGAGCGCGTTGCCTTGCTGGTGCTTCTCGATAAAGCGGCTCGTGCGGCAAAAGATTTTACAAGGCTGGATTGGCAAATGTTGATGGCAACATATAATTCCCGTTCTAGCGAAGGGGCTCGAGATGTATGATCGAGATATGCAAGAGTAAAGTATGAATGATTAGGAGTGTATCGCATGCGAAAGTATGAAGCTATGATTGTTGTTGGCCCTGCTTTTGGAGGAGAACAAAAAGGAGCTATTTTATCTTCTGTGAATGAAATGTTTACCAAAAATGAAGCTACGAATGCCTCTCATTCCGAAATGGGTAAAAAACGTTTATCCTATGAAATTAACAAAAACAAAGAAGGCTACTATCTTCTGTATCAATTCGAGATGGAGCCAGAGCAAGTGCGTAAAATGAAGCGTTCCTTGACACTTAATGACTTTGTATTGACATCTTTGATTGTTCAAGAAGCCAGCTTTTCTAATGCGAACATAGGTTCGCCAAAATCCGAAAAAGGTAAAGAAAAGAAAGGATCCGAGTAATGGCTGCGACTTTGAATAAAGTTTTTTTGATGGGGAATTTAACGAGAGATCCTGAGTTACGTTATGTGCCAAGTGGGAGTGCGGTGGCTAATTTAGGGATTGCCGTGAATCGTTCTTATACCAGTCAGTCTGGTGAAAAAAAAGAGGAAGTTTGTTATGTCCGAGTGGTGGCATGGTCAAAATTAGCTGAAATATGTGGAGAGTATTTAACTAAAGGTAGTCCTATTCTTGTTGAAGGGCGTTTGCAAAGTCGTTCGTGGGAAACAGAAGATGGGCAAAAAAGAAATACTCTTGAAGTTATCGCGGTCAACATTCAGTTTGTTGGTCAAAAAGCGGGTGGTCAAGGGGCTGCTGAGACGGGTTCAATGTCTAGTGGATCAGAAGATATGGCGATACCTATGGAGGAGGAAGAAGTTCCCTTTTAAGGACGTTGCGAAAAGGACTGTGGAGGTCGGTGAATGGCTAAGAGAAAAAGTTTTATCAAAAAAAAAGTTTGTGCTTTTTGCATTGATAAAGAAGTTACTATAGAACTTGCTATAGATTATAAAAATCCAACACGTTTGAAAAAATTTATGACAGAAAAAGGTAAAATAATTCCTCGGCGTGTTTCGGGCAATTGTGCTAAACATCAGCGTTCATTGGCAAAAGCTATCAAGCGAGCGCGCCAAGTTGCACTTTTGCCTTTTGTTGTTAAATAAATGAATTAGAGATTTTTAAGTTTTTAAAGAGGTAAAAACATGAAAGTTATTTTACGAGCAGATATTGGTACTTTGGGTCAAATAGGTGATGTTGTCGACGTAGCAAACGGATATGGTCGCAACTATTTGTTGCCTCAGGGGAAAGCTGTTTTTGCTACTACTGGAAATCAAAAAGCTATTGAAAATGAAAAAAAAGCTTATCTGCGTAAAGAACAAAAAGTGATTGAGTCCTTGCAATCGGTAGCAGAGTCTTTGGACAAAATCAGTCTGACGATTCCTTGTCAGGTTGGAGAAGAAGACAAAATGTTTGGCTCTGTGACAAGTTCTGATATTGCACAGTTGTTAAATGAAGGGGGGGGGGAGGTTGATAAGCGCAAAATTAAACTTGATTCGCCTTTGAATGAGTTAGGCAAGTACTCGGTTGAGATCAAGTTGCACGCGCAAGTCTCCGCTACAATTATTGTTCAGTTGATCAAAGAAGAAAAGTAGAGCGAGTGATGGTTGGAGGACAAACCATGCCTTCTGCCGACATTCAACGCATGGCGCCTCATAATCTTGAGGCCGAACAAGCGGTTTTAGGAGCTATGCTTCTCGAAGCCGAGGCCATTTATACAGCTGTCGATACGCTCGGTTCGGATGATTTTTACAAAAACGCTCATCGATTGATTTTTGAAGCAGTCACGGATCTTTTTGAAAAAAATGAACCGATTGATATAGTGACCGTAGGAGAGACTCTTAACAAAAAAAATCATCTTGAAATGGTCGGTGATATGGCCTATTTAACAACCATTGTGAACTCGGTACCGACGGCTGCTAATGTGTTGCATCACTCTAAAATTGTTCAAGAAAAAGCTATTTTGCGCAGATTGATTACTGTATGTACGTCTGTGATTGTTTCGGCCTATGAGTCAGATGATGTAACGGCTTTGCTTGATCGTGCAGAGGCTCAAATATTTGATATTGCTAAGCAGCGACAAACATCGGCTGTGGTAGAGCTTAAAGATCAGATTATGGAGACATTTGATGCCATTGAAGCCATGTACCAAAACCAAGGCAAACTGGCGGGGTTGTCGACAGGATTTCGTGATTTGGATGTGCTCAGTTCAGGTCTTAATCCTTCGGAGTTGATTATTTTAGCGGCGCGTCCATCGATGGGAAAGACTGCTTTTTCATTGGCCATTATGGAGCATGCGGCTCTCGCGCAAAAACGGAGTGCACTCTTTTTCAGTTTAGAAATGTCCAAAGAAAGTTTGGTGCAGAGAATGTTGTGCTCTTATGCCCGAGTAAGTGGCCATGATCTTAAAAAAGGTTTTTTGGGTGAAAAAGGTTGGGTGAATCTGACGAACGCAGCCAGTAAACTCTCACAAGCTAAAATTTATATCGATGATACCCCAGGGATGACCGTGCTTGAGATGAAAACCAAAGCACGGAGAATTAAAGCCAAGGGTGATTTAGATCTTATTGTGATTGACTATTTGCAATTGATGCAAACGTATAAAAAAACTGATAATCGTCAGCAGGAAATTTCAGAAATTTCACGTTCGCTTAAAGAACTTGCGCGTGAATTGAAAGTTCCTGTAATTGCCTTATCTCAGTTGTCTCGTGCAGTGGAAAGTCGAACCGACAAAACTCCCATGCTTTCGGATTTAAGGGAGTCGGGAGCAATTGAGCAGGATGCCGATTTGGTTCTTATGTTAATGCGCGAAGAATATTACAACCCTACTGAAGAGAATAAAACTCAAGCCCAAATTATTGTTGGTAAAAACCGTAACGGTCCAACGGGTAAAGTTAATCTCATCTTTATGAAAGAATTTACGCGCTTTGAGAATGCTTCTCCCCGCGAGTAGCATTGAGAATATTATAGGGACACAGGTAGTTTATTCTTTTTGCACCAAATACTTGATATTAAGACGATGAACGATGTGAGTAAAAATGTTCCAATCAAGCTCGAAATAGTATTCTTGCGGGGAGAAGGGCCTATTTTGTATAGAGGAACTTCGGCGGGGTCTAGCACCTGAACGATATCCTTATTGGTGGTGAGTTTAAGTTTTTTGTTCATTTCGAGTAGATTCTCGATATAGAAGTTGGCCACTTCTGCGGCCAGCTTAGGGTCTTTGAATTGGACTCTGATGGAGATGATCGACTTGAGATCAAAGTTAATGATCCGTACCACTTTTTCCAGCCGAAGACTGGCGAGGTAGTTGTTTGGCACATTGAAGTAAGAGGTGAGGTTGAATTTTTCAATCACATCTTTTTTCATGGTTTCACTCTTAAGAATTTCTTGGAGCAGAAGGCCTGAAATAGCGCCAGTTTGTCTAGTTAGCGGGATGCCAAAGGTTTGTGCCACGAAACCTATATTGCTACCGAGTGAACCATTTCCTCCATTGCCATAAATGACTTTGGTTGTGGTGGCATAGATGGGAGGCTGATTGCGTGTGCTGATTAGCACAATGAGAGCAACAAGGAGGCTACTAAAGCAAATGAAAACACTGTTGTGGCACAGTTCGCTGATACACCACCTTAAAAAAGCTCGTGTTTTGATATCCATGAGTGATTAATCCTTTTAATTTAAGTTGGCAATCACAGCAGCGCCCAATGCCAGTTTGTAGAGAATTTCCACGGTGTCTTTGACCAAAACGCCCTGAGGTGTTTTGTAGTGGAAAGATTCTGGTACAACGATGGTGTCGCCGCGAGCAATTTCTTTGATTTTAAAAAAGTTACTAATGACTTCTCCGTTGGCACGAATAATGTATACATTTTTGCGGTTAGCTCCTGGCATAAACCCTCCAAGCTTTCCAATGTAATACAAGGCACCTCGTCCAAACTCGTACAAGACTGCTGCGTTATTATATACGCTTCCGAGAACTTGAACGGTTGATGGGGTGACGGGGACGATCAGTCGATCACCATTTTCAAGAGAAATGTCTTGATTTGAACCAACAAATGTTTCCATGTCGGATAGGGTGATGAGCATGCGCCCTGTGATACGTGATTTCGAGAGAAGGTTTAAGAGTTCTTTGCGATGAAAAAGAAGGTCCGAACGATTATTGGCACTCGTATCTCCGTTATGAGTCCCTTTAATAAGGAGGGCTTCTTCTTTGAGCAGATTTCTTCGTTCATTAAGAGTCGCTTGCTCGGCAAATTTTTCTTGCGCTTTCTTGAGGGATTTACGCAAAAATTTGGCTCCTGGTAAAAAGGCATCGTCGCGGAAGCCTCCTGCACGAAAGATAATATCGGATAGACGATCATTGGGACAAACAATGAATTCTCCAGGATTTTTAAAGGCACCTTCGAGAGTAATGGTTTGGGTACCCGAAGCAACTTTTTGGCCTCTAATGATGAGAATATTGTCGGGTAAAAGCTTAATATTAGAAGGCCCGTTGGGATTATTGATAATATTGTTCAGAGGAATCTCTAAGAGCTTTCCTCCTTTCTGGGAACTTTTGGTATAGATTTCGGCAATGGCATTGCTCGGAGGAACGTTGAGCCCTCCAGCCGAGAAAAGCAGATCATTAATGGTTATATCTGTGTAATATTGATATTTACCAGGGTTATTGACCATTCCGCGAACTTCAATGGTCGTACGGGTGCGAACCTCTTGGCGTGAAAAAAGACGGATGCGGTCGTGGTTGTGCAAGCGAAACTGTTCTAGCACAGCTTCGGTATTCTGAGAGAAGTCGAGAGAAATGATTTTATCATGCAGTCCAGCGGTTTTGCGGATGATTTCAAGGCGCTTGGTGTAAGTATTGGGCAAAAAGGCTCCGGATTTTTGAAAAAGGGATTTGAGCGACATGTTGGGAGAAAAAGCATATTTTCCTGGCTCCGAGGTGTGACCTTCTAAGATGACAAAATTCGAAGGTGTCATGTTGATCTGGGGAACGATAATAACGTCCCCTGGAGCGAGCACTATCTGTGAGTGTTTAAGGTAGTCGATATCCTCGATGATGGGGGCTTTTTGGTTGCTTGTGCGGATTAACTGGAGATGATTTTTTCTAGCCAAGTGAGAAAAGCCCCCTGCCAGTGAAATGGCTTGATCTATGGTTAAAGCTTCTTTGGTTTCGTAGATCGCGGGTTTTTTCACTTCACCAGCAATTCCGATGATATGTCCAATGGTATTGATAAAGACGATGTCGTTGCTTTCCAATCGCACATCTTTAGAGATATCTCCATTTAAGATTAGGTTGTAAAGGTCGAGCGTAATGATGTCGCCAGTTCTTTTTTTAATAGTGACATTGCGCAAGGAACCTTTTTTGGTGGGGCCGAGTGCTCGAAAAAGAGCATGAAAGGCAGTAGAGCGAGAACTTAAAATGTAACCTCCAGGTCTGACAACATCGCCCAATACAAACACACGGATGGTTCTGAGGCGTCCCATAGTGACGTTGATTTGAATATTGGTGTATTGTTGATTCATATTTTCTTTGATCAATTCAATGGCTTCTTTGAATGTTTTGCCCCATACATAGATAGGGCCAATCTTTGGTAAAAGAATTTTTCCATCGCGTGAAACCATAACCATAATTTCTTGTTGGGCTTTACCCCAAATATCGATGATGAACTCATCATCAGGACCAATGATGTAGTCTGGAGATACAGGGCAACTTTCGATGGGCTCAAAAGTTTCTTCTTCGAAGCTGGTCTTCGCTCTGGGGATGATTCCCAAAAGGCTCTTTGTGTTAAAAAGGTTATTAGAGGGTCGTGTTTTCGATGATAGGAGGCTTTTTTTGTCGCGATTGTGGCTGATATTAGCCCGTTGATGATTGAAGATATTATACCCAAACTGGTAGATATGTTCTGTTGCTTTGTTTTGCAAAAGGATGTTGTTAAATGTTTTTTCAATGGGAGATAAATTCTTTTTGTTCTCTCCTGCGGTGGGTAATTGAATTAGGACTCCTGAATAAGGGGAGATGGCGGTTAAAGGAAATTTGCCGTTGTTAGTAAAGACTTTGAAAAATTTATTGACACGAGGATCGAGGATCATTTGAAAGCTGGTTTCCGATGTAGAAAAGGTTCCATGTTTGTTGGATTCGGACAGTGAAAACTTAAATGTTTTTCCAGTGTAGGGGCAGGCTAAAATTTGTTCACGGATATCCCCTGTAAGTAGAGCGTCAATGTCGATATTAGCACTAAAAAACTGCCCTGTATAGGGCGAGCGCACTTTTTTAAACACCAAGTTGGAGGAATATTCAAGGTCTTTGGGGCCAATGAAAAAGGCTTTACCAGTGTAGGGACAAATGACCTTGAGTTGGCTGGCCAAGTAAGCAGGGCTTTTGACATCGATGTCGGCTTCGAAATTCTGATAGGTGTAAGGGCTTTGAATGCGAACCAGGGGGATTTCGAAGCTGGCTTGGGTGGAGGTTTGTTGCTGAGACCTAGAATCAAGTTGTGATAAATAATCTTGTGCTTGGGTCATGAGTAAGGCTATATCTTGTGCATGAAGTGTTTGAATGCAAAATAAACTTACCCACATGCATGTGGGTTTAAGTAAATCTCTATAATTCATTCTATCAATCCTTTGGAACGGGGTTAAAAGTTATGCATACGTAACGGCTACTATTCTAATGGGAGGGGACATGCTCTGTCTATGAATTTTATTGAGTTGTGTTGCTATGATCTTGAACTATAAAAAGGGAAAGTCCGATAAAAAACCAAAAGTTAAAAAATTGAAAAGAAAAGAAGAGAGAGTGTAAGATATTGGCAAAAATGGTGCAGAACAGGCAGGTGAATATATGGCGTTGTTCTGGAGATTGAGCGAGAACAATTGTTTTAAGGACAAGTAATAAGTGACTGGCGAAAAAAAGTAGGAGAAAGGTTAGGCCGATAAGGCCTGTTTCGATGAGATATTGGGCGTAACTGTTGCCAATAGCATTTATGGTAATGCCAAAATATTCAGAGATGTAAGAAATATAAACGAAATAAAGATGAGAGTGAAAAGGCAGGTTGCCAACACCTATCCCTAGAAAAGGGTATTCGGCAAAAATACGCTTGGTCATAATAAGGTTGGAAAGACGGATGGATGCGGACAGATCGGCCACGATGTAGTCATTTGAAGATTTAAAGTTGTTCAGGACCATTGTGTCAAGAAAGTTTTGAAAATTTTCGTTGGTGGAGTAAACCAAACTTGCAATGGTAATGCAAATGGTCACTAAAAGGGTAAACCTTAGGAATATTTTGGCTCGATGAGGGCTAAAGGAAATCTTGATAAATGTGAAGACCGCGACAGTGATGCCCATAATGAACCAGGCTGAACGCGAAAAAGTGGCAATGATACAAAAAATGGTGAGAATTAAGAACAAAATAACGGTTTTAGGCTTGTCCTTGATAAAAATGATCAAAGAGAAAAAAATACATAAAAAGAGCCTTCCAGCCAGCGCAGGTTCTTGGCAAAACCCTTGCAAGCGAAACAGCGATAATCCTTCCGAATGCATGTTGGCCAGAGAAAGGAGTCCGTACAAAGCGGGAATCTTGGGGATTGGAAAATTGAGCGCTTGAACATAAGCATAGGCTCCTAGGATAAGAACACAGCATCCGCTGAAGGTATAAACGGCTAGGATGGATTTTAACTGTTTTTGAGAGTGAACAGTTCGAGAGATAATCAAGGATGACAAAAAGCATAGGCAAAGATATAGGGCGAGAATGATGCTGCGGATAAATGGTTTTTCGTAGGGCTTGTAATAAAGGCTTTTCCAGTCTAAGGGGATGTGCCAAGACCTTAGGATGGAAAAGATGATAATAGCGACAGAAAACAATAAAAAAACTTCGGCAATGTTGATATGGGTGTCTGTGCTTTTTTTGAGGTAGAGCTTTTCAAAAACAAGCGCAAAGGTAATGCTGCCTAAAAAGACAAGGGGTAAGGGGATGTCGACACCTAGCGGAATGCGTAGATAGAGGGGAAGTGATAGCACAAATAAGTAAATCCAGAATTTATAAGATATGTATAAAAAAATAATAAATCCAAGAATGATAACAAGAAAAGGCAATAGTTTGTTCCATGTGCTCAGATAGAAAGGAGCTATGAATAAGGCGGTGAGAAGGCCAAAAAAGAGCTGGATTTGGGTTGAACGGTTGAGTGTCAAAATGATTTCTCTACTTGTTTTCTCGTTAAAATTTTGTTAATCTCCTAGGAGCCTTCTTTGAGGCTGCATTTAATTAAATTATAGATCAATTTGTTCAAAACCCAAGGACTTTCTTGGAGGCTTTCAGGATGAAAAACCTTGTGCTTAAAAAACTTTGGACGGTGGGGATAAGTTTGCTGATGTTGGGAGCTGGCAGTACTTATTTGGAAGCTGTTTGGAAACCTGTTGGACGTTATTTGTCGCAGCGTCAAAGTTTGACGCCACCGATAAGTCCGACGGTGCAATACCGAACAGAGAATCCTTTTATCGCAACGGCGAAGCATGTTTGGGTTCTTAAGGAGGGCGTGTGGACGTGTTTTTTTAAAACAAACCGTTCCGAAGAGATTCGCTCTTTTGCAGTTGTGTCTTCCGAGAAGGTTGTGGTGGCAACGGCGACGAAACTTTACCATGTAACTCCAGAGCGGGTGTGCACGCTAAAAAAAATTGCCACCGATGATCCAATTTTAAATGTATGGGTCAGTGAGACGGGATCGGATATTTGGTTAAGCACACGTCAAACGCTTATACACTCCATTGATGGTGGGGTCTCGTGGAGCGAGGTGTATCGTACGCGAGGTCAGCATTGGGTCACTGCGGTGCAAATTAGTGGGCGACGCGTGTTTGCCTTAGCTTCTCATGGGGTGTTGTATTCGGCCGATTACGGGCAGAGTTGGCTTGTACTGGACCGCTTCTACGTGCAAGTGAGCGAAGATGAAGATCTTGTCGAGGCGGCTCCTGAGACCGATGACGATACGGATTATTCTTTCGATATCCATAGCTTGAAGACAGGAGGATTAGTTTGGGATGAGGCGTATAAGCGACTCTGGTATGTTTCATCGGAAGGGGTTAAGTGTTTTCAGTTGCAGGCCGATGGATGGGAAGCTAAATCAATCCCTAACGGAGGCTTGCCCGATTATGAATATATTCACGATCTTTACGTTGGTGAACAGGTTTGGGTTGCTAGTGATCAAGGAGTTTTTGGCTTAAAATCGGGGGCTCTTTTTTGGAAAAGGAAACAAGAAGGTTTGGAGCAAAGCGCTA
Source organism: uncultured bacterium (assembly GCA_964565945.1). Taxonomy (GTDB): domain Bacteria; genus CAZMGY01. The sequence continues at coordinate 111,497 of CAZMGY010000021.1, read as the reverse complement.
TCTACGGGATATGGTCACTTGGCCCCGCGGTTGTGTGTTTAAGCTCGCATGGTCTTTATCGCTGGGAGGCATCCTTAGATATGAAAGCCTGGGATCAATGGTCAAATGAATGGGACTTCGCTCATGAGCCATCTGTCCAAGATGTCCAACAAAAAGCCATTTGGTATGCAGAGGTGGATAAGGGGAAGATTGACCTCTTGAGGGACCAGGCTAAGAAGCAAGCCCTGTGGCCAGATGTAAATTTTTCTTTTTCACGAGATCACATTGATCGCTTTAATGTGTATTCAAATGGAAAGATCATTGATCGTCCCGTGGAGCATGATCGCAAATGGGGTGTGGCTGTGTCTTGGGATTTGGGGGAGTTTCTTTATAGCTCGGCCCAAACATCAATTGATTCGCGCTCGAAGCAGATGGTGCAATTAAGAGAGAATGTTTTAGACGAAGTGACACGTATTTATTTCGAGCGACGACGAGAACAGATGGAATTAGCTCTCAAGTCGGAAATCAGTGGTCAAGATAAAGCCTTCAAATTACTGCGCATTGATGAGTTAACAGCTCGTTTGGATGCTTACACGCGAGGGTGGTTTTCGAAACAGCTCCAATTAAAGACTTAGTAGAAGATTTTTTTGACATGAGGAGGAGAAGTTTATTGTCAAAATAAGGAAACTATTATACCCTAGAAAGGGTTTGTAATTTGAGGGAATTGCGTTGTAAATTTAGGGGCTATTGTTTATGAAACGACTATTGTTGGGGTTGTGGCTGTGTCTATGCGTAAGTGGGGGTCTACTAAGGGCTGTTGCTGAAGAGGATCGTGTTGCCGATGTTGATGTTGTTGGTAACGTTTCTGTGAGTTCTGAGGTTGTGTTGTCCCAGCTACAGTCTAAAGTTGGAGAGGCATTTCTTAAAGAAACAGTTAATGACGATTTAAGAAGAATTTATTCCTTAGGTTACTTTTCGGATGTGACTGCTGAGGTTGATGATATTGCTGGCGGTGTTGCCCTCACTTTTGTTGTTGAGGAGAAATTTTCGATCGGTAGTGTTGATGTTATGGGGAATCGCATTTTTGGTAAGGCTATTCTCCTTAAAGAATTAGGTCTTTCTGAAGGGCAGATCTTTAACAAAAAAGTTTTACATGAAGCGGTTAAGAAAGTGCGCGACATGTACCAGCAAAAAGGTTTCTATAAGGTTGAAATTGACCCGCAGGTGACTGTTGATAATTTTACTCGTCAGGTGAATGTTTTACTTATGGTTCACGAAGCGAAGCGAGTTTTTGTGTGCGACATCGAATTTATTGGCAATGATAGTATTCCTTCCACCAAATTGAAGAAGTTGATGCAAACCAAGCAAAAGTGGATTTTTGGTGGAGGTATCTTCAAAGAGGAAACTTTGGAAGAAGATATTCAACGTTTGGATGCTTTCTACAAATTCAAAGGGTTTATGAATGCGGTGGTGGGACAACCTCAGCTAACCTATAGTGAAGATGGCAGAGGTTTGACACTATCGATCGAGGTTAATGAAGGACCTTTGTATCGCGTTGGAATCTTAGAAGTGAAAGGGGCAGAGCTTTTTCCCGTTGAAGAGGTGGAAGATAGTCTTAAGATGGTTGAAGGTGAAGTTTTTAGCCAAATTGGCTTACTACAGGATCAACGTGCCATTCAAGAGTATTACTCCGATCGGGGATATGTCTATGCACGGATTAGACCTTCCACATACATTAATGACGAAGTGGGTCTTGTGGATGTTACCTACACAATCCAGGAAAATGATTTGGTCTATGTAGAGAGGATTGTGATTCAGGGGAATGTTCGCACTCGAGATAAAGTGATTCGTCGAGAACTCAAAATTCATCCCTTGGAACCATTTAATGGTCAAAAAATTAAGCGTAGCCGTCAAAAGTTATTTAACCTCAACTATTTTGAAGACGTGTCTTTTGAAACAGCTCCTGGCTCAGAGCCAAGTATGCGAGATTTGATTATCAACGTTAAAGAAAAGAAAACAGGGGAGTTCAGTTTAGGTGGGGGGTATAGCTCCATCGATAAGTTTGTTGGATTTTTGGAAGTGGCGCAAAATAACTTTGATTTATTTGGATTCCCTTCTTTTGTTGGTGCGGGTCAGCGCATGCATGTTCGTGTTGAATTTGGGGGTATTCGCAAAACTTATAGTCTAGGTTTCACCGAACCATGGTTATTTGATAAGCCTCTTCTTTTCGGATTTGATAGTTATAACCGCGAATGGGATCGGACAGATTATAAAGAAGGCCGTAAAGGTGCGAGTGTTCGTTTGGGTCATCCGATTGGTGAGCATAATTACATTTTAGGACACTTTAAGCACGAAAAAGTGGATATTAATATTAAAAATGCGGCTGAATTGCCAGGCACGATTATCTCTGAAGCTGGTGAAAAAACCATCAATACTCTTGGCATTAAGTTTTCGCGTGACACTCGGGATAATGCACAATTTGCCAGGGAAGGTGCGTTGCACTCTTTTTCGCTAGAGTCAAGTGGTGGTATTTTGGGTGGAAATATTGATATTGTTCGCTATTTACACTCTTCTAATTGGTTCTTCGAAACCTGGGACAAGTGGATTTTGGATATGCGTTTTCGAATTGGAGCGATTGATTCTTACAGTGAAACCAAAACCGTTCCTTTCTATGAGCGCTTTTATGCGGGAGGGGCGTCGTCTGTTCGTGGTTACGAAGATCGTTCCGTAGGTCCTCAAGAGCGTTCTGAGGCTGTCGGGGGTAGTGCAATGTTGATTTTGAATGCAGAGTACTCGTTCCCTCTTTTTGAAATGGTTCGTGGGGCGATCTTTGCCGATGCGGGTAATGTGTGGGAAGGTGGTGATGACTGGGATCTTGGAGACCTCAAGAAAGGACTCGGCTTTGGTGTGCGGGTGAAAACACCCTTAGGTCCTATTAAGTTAGACTATGGTTTTGCGCTTGATGCTGCAGATCATGAGGATGATAGTCGCCTTCACTTTAGCATGGGTGGTTTTTTCTAAACCACATCATCTTGAAGTGAGCACTATGGGTAAAAGGTAAATTTAAATGATCATAAAGGAGTTTTGTGATGAGAAAGATGTTAGGTGTTTTGGGTATTGCATTGTCTTTGACTGTTATGATGGGAGCTGCTGATGCTTGGGCTCGTCGTGGTGATAAAGTTGCTTTGATTGATCTTCGTCGCATTTGGATAGAGTACAAAGGAATGAGAGATGTGGTTGAACAGCTCAAAAAGGAGACGTCGGAACATCAAGCCGAAATTGATGCTCAAAAGCAAGAAGTGGCTAAGTTGCGCGAAGATTACGAAAACAAATCGGTAATTTTGAGTGACTCCGAAAAAGAGAAGAAAAGCGAAGAGATTGATACCAAAATCAAAAAGCTTCAAGAATACGTCATTAATATTAATAAAGAGCTTAAAACCTTAGATATGCGTCTAAGAGAAAAAGTGATTAATGATGTTAAAAAAGTCGTCACCTCTGTGGGCGATAATAAAGGTTATGACCTAATTTTAAACAATAGTGAAGCCTTTGTTTTGTTTTCGAAAAAAGGACTAGATATAACCGATGAAGTGTTGCAAGAGCTGGCGTCATCTTATGGAGTCTAAGTCTTTTGTATCCCCATGTCCGACAGTTGCGGATTTGGCCGCATGGGTCAATGGTCGGGTTGTGGGTGATGCCAATTTGGTTGTCCAGCGTTTAGGCAGAATTGAAGATGCACAACCAGGAGATATTACTTTTTTTTCGGATCAGAGGTATCGCTTTTTTGCCCAACAAAGTCAAGCGTCGGTGTTTGTTGTTGAGAGCGAAAGTCTCCTTGAAGGCAAGACCTGCATTGTGACCCAAAATGCTTCCTGGTCGTTTGCCAAAATCGCGGAAAAATATTTAGAACCTTTGCGGTCATTGCCGACTGGAATTTCGGATAAGGCTGAAATTGATGCATCTGCCGTTGTGGCTAAGGACGTGAGCATTGGACCTTACGTTGTTATTGAAGCTGGGGTTGAGGTTGGTGCGGGGACTGTTATAGAAGCGGGTTCTTTTGTGGGTGCACGTTCAAGACTGGGAGTTGACTGTTATATTTATCCTTCGGTTGTTATTCGAGAAGGATCTTGGCTAGGTGATCGTGTTATTATTCACAGTGGGTCTGTGCTTGGCAGTGATGGTTTTGGATACGTGACGATACAGAAGCAGGTTGTTAAGATCCCTCAGTTGGGCATTGTGCGTATTGAAGATGATGTTGAAATAGGTGCCAATGTGACCATTGATCGGGCCCGTTTTGATGCGACGGTGGTTGGAGTAGGAACCAAAATTGATAATCAGGTTCAAATTGCTCACAATGTTAAAATTGGTTGGGGTTGTATTATTGTGGCGCAGTCGGGGATTGCCGGGAGCGTGTCGATAGGAAATTATGTGACTATGGCTGCAAGATCGCTTGTGCTCGGTCATTTGAAGGTTGCTTCACATATTACCTTGGCGGCTAGGAGCTGTGTAACAAAGACGCTTAAAAGCAAAGGCCATTATTTCGGGTTTCCCGCGATTAAGCATAATGAGGAAAAAAAGAGAATGGTCTTAAGAAGTAAACTTCCAGAAATGTACCAAACGTTAAAGGCCTTGCAATTACAAATTGAGCAACTAGAGGAGAAGTTGCGTGACTCTCACTAATACACCAATGCAGCACACCCTTGCTTCGTGTGTTTTGTTTAAGGGAATAGGTTTGCATACGGGACACGAAGTGTCTTTAGTGGTAAAGCCTGCTCCTGAAGATAAGGGCTTTGTTTTTGTTCGCACGGACTTGGATGGTTGCCCCGAAATTCCTGTGGAAGTTGATTATGTTGTTAATACATCCCGAGGAACAACGGTTGCCAAGGATGGTGCAGTGGTTCATACGATAGAGCACTTGATGTCGGCTTTAACTGGGATTGGGATGGATAATGCTATTTTAGAATTAACTAGTGATGAGATTCCTGCTTTAGATGGTAGCAGCGTAGACTTTTGTCGAGCCTTTCTCGAAGTGGGACTTGTTGAACAAACCAAGCCAAGGTCTTATTTGAACTTGAAGGAGCCTGTGACGATCGAGACGAAGGATATGTTTATGGTGGCTTTGCCTTATGATGGGCTTCGAATTTCTTTCACCATCGAGTATGACCATTCCTATTTGGCACAACAGGCCAAATCGTATAATTATTCGGAAGAAAGCTTTTTGGAAGAGATTTCTTCGGCACGGACCTTTTGTTTTGACTTTGAGATTGATTTTTTGCGTAAAGCCGACTTAATTAAAGGTGGTAGTTTAGATAATGCGGTGGTTGTGACCGAGACGGGAGTGCTTAACGAAAGTATTCGTTTCGAGGATGAGTTTGTGCGGCACAAAATTTTAGATATAATAGGAGACCTGACTTTGCTAGGGCAAAGAGTTAAGGCTCATGTGATTGCACATAAGTCGGGGCACAGCTTGAATGTAGAATTAGTCAAAGCTTTAAAGAAGCACAAAATAACTCAGACAGGAGAAGGTACGAGTGGAGAAGAGAGCTTAATTAAGTCTGGGGAGCCTTTAGATATTAACCAAATTAAAAAAATTATTCCTCATCGATATCCTTTTTTATTGATTGATCGCATTATTGAAACTGATGGCCACACGAAAGCGACGGGTTTAAAAAATGTGTCGATTAATGAGTCCTTTTTTCAAGGACACTTCCCAGGACACCCTGTTATGCCGGGCGTTCTTATTTTAGAAGCTTTGGCCCAGACGGCAGCTTGTTTGATGACAGAGAAAAGTGGGAATGATGGGAAAATAGCTTATTTCATGAGTTTGGATCAGGTTAAATTTCGTCGCCCGGTTCGCCCTGGAGATACCTTACTTCTTAAAGTAGAGATAGTTCGGATGCGCAACAAGATAAAAGCTATCGAAGGGCAGGCCTTTGTGAATGATGAAGTAGTTGCAGAAGGACAGTTTAAGTTTGCATTTGTTGACGAGATTCAATAATGCCGTCGCAAATTCACCCCACAGCTATTATTGATCCGCAAGCTCAGCTTGATAGTGATGTGACTGTTGGTTCCTATGCTGTCATTGGTCCTCATGTCAAAATCCATGCAAGGGCTAAGATTATGAGTCACGTTGTGGTGGAGGGCTATACGACCATTGGCAAAGAGAGTCTTATTTATCCGCATGCCAGCATTGGTTCGGCACCGCAAGATTTAAGATATAAGCCATGTGAAAGTTATTTAACTATTGGTGAGCGCACCACCGTTCGTGAGAGTGTAACGATTAATCCTGGAGCTTCTGAGGGAGAGGTTACTTCGGTGGGGAGGGATTGTTTTCTGATGGCCTTTTCTCATGTGGCACATAATTGTAAGATTAAAAATAATGTGACTTTGGCTAATCTCGCAACTCTGGGGGGCTATGTGACTGTTGATGATTATGCCATGATTGGTGGGCTTTCAGGAATTCATCAGTTTGTTCGGATTGGCGCTCATGCCATGATTGGAGGAATGAGCCCTATTCTGCAGGATGTTGTTCCTTATGGGCTTGTGGGGGGGAACCCTTCCAAAATGAGCAGTGTTAATATTGTGGGTTTGAAAAGACGTGGGTTTAGTGAAGATGATATTATGGCTATCAAGCAGGCGCATAAATGGATTTTTCGTAGTACGTTAACCGTAGCAGATGCCATATCTAAAATACATCAAAAATATGCTTCAGGGCCTGTAATTCAGGTTATTCTAGACTTTTTAGGGGAGGGGCGTTCACAAAGAGGATACACTCGATGAAAAAAATTGGTTTGATTGCAGGCTATGGTATTGTGCCGCGTCTTGTTATGCAAAGTGCTAAAATGCGAGGTGTTAAGGTTTATGTTGTTGCTATTAAGGAAGAAGCTTCCGAAGAAATTGAAGCTTTTGCTGACAAAGTCACGTGGTTAAGTGTTGGTGAGCTTAAAAAAGCCATGCTTTTTTTTAAGCTCAATCAGGTGAAGCATATAACTTTAGTGGGAAAAATTCACAAAACTCATATTTATAATAATGTTCCTCACGACGAAGATGTAGAGAATATATTGCAAAATGCGTCTTCTTTTCAGGATGATACACTTCTTTTAAGTGTTGTTCGAACAATTGAGACTTATGGATTTTCCATTATGGACTCAACGCACTTTCTTAAAGATCATATGGCTTGTCGGGGAAGGATGACTGATTTATCTTTGACCGATGAGCAACGTGAAGATATTCTGTTTGGATTTTCTTTGGCCAAGCAAGTGGCGGGTTTAGATATTGGGCAGGCTTTGGTTGTTAAGCAAAAAAATGTTATAGCGGTGGAGGCCCTGGAGGGAACGGATCAAGCCATTGTACGGGCGGGACATCTTGTGGGGCGAGGTTTTGTCGTGATTAAAGTTAGTAAGCCAGATCAGGATATGCGCTTTGATGTTCCGACGATTGGTTGCGATACATTGATTACCATGGAGCAAGCGGGGGGTGCTGTTTTGGCTGTTGAGGCTCAGAAAACCATTTTGGCGGACAAAGACCTGGTTATTCAGACGGCATGTGGCAAAGGTATTCTTCTTTATGGGTATACGGAAGGAAAAATATTGTGAGTGACTCTAAAACCCTTTTTATCATTGCAGGTGAACCTTCTGGGGATATGCATGGTGCCGCGTTGATTCGTTCGCTCAAAGATAAGGATCCAAATATTCGGATTGTCGGTTTGGGTGGTGCTAAAATGAAGGAAGCTGGGTGCGAACTTCTGTACAATATGATGCCGTTGGCCGTTGTTGGTTTTGTTGAAGTGTTGCGCCATTATGTTGTGTTTCGTCACTTGCTGGGGCAAACGGTGAAGTGGCTTAAGGAATACAATCCCGATACGCTTATTTTTATCGATTACCCGGGATTTAATATGCGAGTGGCCAAAATTGCAAAATTGATGAAGATTAGGATGGTCTATTATATTTCTCCTCAAATTTGGGCGTGGCGCGAAAGTCGTTTGATACAAATTAAGCAGTTTATGGATAAAGTTTTGGTGATTTTGCCCTTCGAAGAAGAGTTCTATCGGACGAGGGGCTATGACAGAGCGGTTTTTGTTGGACATCCTTTGTTAGACCGCAAAGAGTTTCAAGATGTACCTTTGCGAAGCTTCCCAGCGTATTCTAAGCAGATTGGTTTGTTGCCAGGGAGTCGTGTGAAAGAAATTCAAAAAAATCTTCCAGAAATGCTTAAGTCAACACGGTTTTTCCCTAAAGAATTTTCTTTTGTAATTCCTGCGGTCAATGACTCATGCCAACTAGAAATTGAGAATGTGATGAACCAAGAGGGCATTCATGTTAAAGTTGTAACGTCCGCCTATGATGTGATGAAGCAAAGTGCGGCGGTTATTGTGGCTGCGGGAACGGCGGTGTTGGAATGTGCTTGTTTGGGCGTTCCTATGGTGATTGTCTACACAACCACGTGGATAACGTGGGCCATGAGTAAATTCTTGCTTAAAATTAAACATATTGGCATTGTGAATATCCTTGCCAAAAAGATAATTGTTCCCGAAATGATCCAGGGGCGTGCAAAAGCCGAAGATATGGCTCATAACGTTTTAGCTATTGTGCAAGATCGCGATACATACGAACGGATGATTGCCGATATGAATGATGTGAAAAAACAACTGGGCCCCCCAGGCGCAAATGTGCGAGCGGCAAGGGAAGTGTTGTATGAATTTTAAGGGATCTATTCATCCAATTTATACTTATATTGGTCACCATTGGACGAAATTAATCGTGGCCATTTTTGCCATTTTAGGAACCACGATTATGAGTGGAAGTTCTATTAGTTTAGTGGTGCCTTTGATGGATCGTGTGTTTGTGAATCAAAGTTTTGATGGGGTTGTTTTTGATTTAGAAAAAGACGAAGCTGTTCTAAAAGGGACTTATTTGGAACATGTGGAAAAAAGTTTTAAGCAAAGAGTCGATCATTTTGTGGCTCAAAAGTCTTGCAAAGAGTTGTTGCTCTGGATAGCGATACTTTTAATGACGATGCTTTTTTTGAAAGGGGCATTCATGTTTTTTAAAGAATACCTCATGGAGAGCATTAGTCATCAAGTGGTAAAAGATATTCGAGATGATGTTTATGCGCATTTACATTGCCTATCTTTAGATTATTTTCATAAACAGCATGTGGGGCACTTGATGACCCGTGTGACTAACGATACAGCTCAAGTGCATCATGCGGTGGCTGAGGGGTGGGCGATGATCTTGTTTCATACGTTCAATGTATTTATGTATGCTGCGATGGCTTTGTGGCTTAATTGGAGGTTGGCGATTTTTGCTTTGATTCTTTTTCCCTTGTTTGTTTGGCCCATTATACGCATTGGTTCTAGGATTCGTCGTATGAGCGATCAAAGTCAAGAGAAGCTAGGTCGCATGACAAGTATTTTGCAAGAAGGTTTAACAGGAGTGAAGGAGGTGAAGGCTTTTTGCAGTGAGAAGCGTGAAGTGCAAAAATTTACCGACGAAACGAAGCGTTTTTATCGCATGACTCTGAAGATTGTCAAGCGGCATGCGGTGATTTCTCCTTTGATGGAAGTGATGGTTGGGGTCAGTATAGTCTTCTTTTTGATTGTTGGGGGGCGGGAAGTTTTGTCGGGAGGGTTAACGACAGGAGAATTCTTTTTATTTATTGTCGTGGTGGGATCCTTGTTGCAGCCTTTTAAAAGAATTGGGAAAGCCTACGGCATGATTCAACAGGCTTTGGCTTCGGCCGATCGTGTTTTTGAAATTTTTAAGGAACAACCGCGTATTCGAGAGGTGGCTAAACCTCAGCCCATCGTTGTGTTTCAGTCCGATATTGTGTTTGAAAATATCGCTGTGGCCTACCAAGAAGGCGATTATGTGGTGCACGATATTGACTTTAAGGTCAACAAAGGACAGGTGATCGCCTTGGTTGGACCGAGTGGTTCGGGTAAAACCTCTTTGTTGAACTTGTTGCCTCGTTTCTATGACCCTGCCGAAGGACGTATTTTGATTGATGGCTATAATATCAAAGATTACTGGTTGCAAGATTTGCGTTCTTTGATGGGAATAGTTTCTCAAGACGTTATGATGTTTCACGATACAGTGATGGCAAACATTGCCTATGGTTCTGATGATGTGGATGAGCAAAAGGTTCAATCGGTGGCTGCGTTAGCCAAGGCGTCCTCGTTCATTGAAAAGATGGATAAAGGGTATTACACCATTATTGGTGATCGAGGTATAAGACTTTCAGGAGGAGAACGACAACGATTAGCGATTGCACGCGCCTTGTATCAGAACCCGCAGATTCTTATCTTGGACGAAGCGACATCGGCGTTGGATATACAGACCGAACGGATGGTTCAAGAAGCTATTGATCTACTGATGGAAGGACGAACAGTTTTTGTCGTGGCGCATCGTTTAGCGACGGTGCAACATGCTGACTATATTTTGGTGTTCGATAATCATCATGTCGTCGAAAGGGGAACGCATCAAGAACTTATCGAGCGAAACGGGGTCTACAAAAAAATGTATCAAATGCAGGTTAGTCATGAAAAACTCTCATCTTAAATGTTTCCTTCATCTATTAGCCCCTTATGTAGCGTTCCTTGTGTGGTTGTGGAGTCGAACGCTACGTATTCGTTGGAGTAGTGAAGAGGCTCAAACGTTTTTGGACAACAGACCTTTGTCGAAGGCCGTTTTTATTATATGGCATGACCGGATCCTTTCTATGGTGGGACCCTTCTGTTTTTATGATATAGGCGCTCTTGTGAGCGGAAGCCCCGAGGGGCGACTGGTTGCCAAGATCAGTAACTATTTGGGCTATAGGGCGATTCATGGTTCCAGTACTCGCGGCGGTGCTAAAGCCCTGCTGTACATGCTTAAGCAAGAGGCCCATAATCCCTGTTATGTAATTGCGGTGGATGGTCCTAGCGGGCCCGCGCATCAGGTAAAACCTGGAGCGCTTTTTCTTGCCAAAGCGCTCCAGCGTCCTATTTACCCCCTGTCGTGCCAATTGACGTCATACTGGCGTTTGAATTCATCATGGGATCGGCATTATATCCCTAAGCCTTTTTCTACGGTGATGATTACTTTAGGGGAACCGCTAGATGCCAGCAAAAAAATGTCGGCGCAAGAGCTGATGCAAAAATTAGAGGCTATTTCTTAGCTTGTGCGGGCTTGAAGCACTCATACATAATAAAAAAACTGGTCACAATAAAACCGACGCGAAAGATTTTGACGAGGTTTTTCCACGTAATGGGGCCAGGGATGTCTTGAAGTCCTGGAAGTGCATAAAAAAATTCGGGATTGAGGGGAGCAAACAAGCCTAAGCACATAGATGCTTTTTTGATTTTGTAAAGCATCATGCATCCAGTCAAAATCCAAATGTATTTGGTGTATTTGGGTTCGTTGAGAGCTAAAAGGATAAGGCAAGGTAAGCTCCAAACAAAATAGTGAACCGTGACGGATAAAAAACAATAGACGAGTAGAAACGATGCTGTGAACGTATAAATCAGTTGTTGATAGATATCTACGTGGGGTGCGCGAAGTTTAATACGGAAACAATGGATAAGTAAAAGGCCGTAGTTAAAAGCCAGAAGGCCTAGCTTGATAATTTTGCCCCATTCCACTTCGTTGTGACCTACGAGCTTGTCCTGAATAACACCTGGCAGTAGCCAGCCTAAAATAGATGGTGAATGAATCCAAAACAGACCCGTGCTTAGCACAATCGGTATGGCAAAACATAGCGAATAGCGAATAAAACTTCGCAAATTGGTGTTACACAAAATAAGAGCTGGAGCGATAACAAACAAGGTGGCATTCTTATAAGCAAAGCCGATACCTAAGCAAATAAAGGCCAAGTGGAGGCGATTTCTTTTATAAGAATAGAAAAAACCGAGAAGACTAAGAGCGATAAAAATATCAAGCTGACCAAACATGTAGGTGGCATAAATGAGAGCGGGATTTAGTCCCCACAGCAGGAGAGAGGTTTTGCGTTGCGAAGGGGCTAAGATCCAAAGGAGTGCTCCGCACGTGAGATCGGCCAGAAGATAGGGGATTTTAAACCATGTCAGAAAAGATTTGATTGAGGCTGTTGGTGTGGTAAGAAGGGTTTGAGATGTGAGTGTGTCCTGGGTTTGATTGAGCACATCGATGAGCCACATGCCCATGTCGGGAGCAAACAGTTGGGCGATATGTTGCCAGAGACCTATGGTAAGGTAGGTGAAAGGTCCATAATAAAAAACGCCATAAGTTTGCAAAAGTTCGGCATAGTTTTCAACCATGTAGCCGTACCCATCAAAGTGTCCAAAGAAAGCCCAGAGGCTTGGCCATGTTTGCACCCAGATTAGATCGCCATGAAATGTGATGGGGATCAGAACTATTCGAATAATAAGGGCGAGGGATATGAAGCGAATCATAAGTTGTTCCGTATGATGCGAATATGCTCTTGAAGGGTTCTTTTGATTTTGAGAGTACTTTTTTTCTGGTTTAAATCCAAACGAAGGACGATAGGGACTTCACAAATCAGATAATGATTTTGGATGCATTTAACGAGCAACTCCGAGGAAAACCCAAAACCGTTGGAGCTAATAAATGTTTCGGGTTCTTGCTTGACTAGTTGTCTGAGGACTTGACCGCGGTAAGCTCGAAAAAAAATCGTGAAAAGTTTAACGCCACGCACGTAAAAAAAGATGCGATAGAGGGCGTTGCAAACTTGTGTCATTAAGAAACGGTGGAAAGGAACTCCGACCATACGTCCTCCAGGTGCAAAGATAGACGCAGTGACAACATCATAGCCTTCGTGCATTTTGTTGAGCATCATGTGCAGTGTTTGTGAGCCATTATTGGCTTGGTCGGCTTCGCGAACAATCACAATATCGTCGTCTTTGAGTTTGGGGGCAATTAAGTGAATAGCGTCTTTGATAACAGCTCCTGGGCCACGATTGTGATCAAAGTGGATACATTTCACCTTTGGTGAATTAATGGTGGAAAAAATATCTTTGATATTATCGCTGCTACAGTCATTGATAAATAGCAATAGATAACTACTGTCTTTTTTTTTAAAGAACTGTTTGTACTCCTTAATGATATTAAGTATATTGTTGGCATCATTGTATATTGGTATAAGAAAATAGATCATAAGCCTTATCCTATTTTTCGCTTAGGTCGCATGTAGAATAATACGAAGCCAAAATAGTTGTCAAGTTAAAAGAAAAAAGAGTTGACACAAATTGTTGTGCGTGTTACATTTTCTCTTGTAGGAATGTGTGCTTATGATCTTTGTAAAATGCTTATAACATCGTAGAGTAGTCGAAAAAAGACAAGAAGGGAGGTGGAGGCAGTTTCGCTTTGTCGCCGAATGCTTTACCTGGTGCTTGAAATATTCAATCAGCAATGGTGTTGATTGTTAAGGATAGATACTTTGAACTGGGAGGTTCGGAGGTTACTTTTAAGGAGTAAAGACAATGAAAAGAATGTTACTAAGTGCCGTTGCTTTGGCTTTTGCCGTTGCAACGCCTGCGTTTGCGGAAACGCAGTCGATTAAAGTGGGTGGGGATTTCACCGCGACTTATTTGAAAAACAGTACGATGACTTTGAGCGATAAGGAGAAAGTTTCTGGCAACTCTTTTTTCTCTCAAACTCGCGTTTACTTTGAAGCTGATTTGACAGATAACGTAAAAACTTACGTTCGTTTCTTGAATCAACGCGAATGGGACGGTGCGGATAACATCGGTAGCAATGTTAGTGAAGATGATATTGATATTGACTTGGCTTACGTACAATTGTCTGAGTTCTTATACTCTCCTTTGACATTGACCATTGGTCGTCAAGAGATTGTATGGGGATCTGGATTGGTTATCGCTGATGGTATTCCTAACGTTAATATTAACTCTGGCTTGGATAACGCTTGGTATGGTCTTGAGTCTGGATTCGATGCGATCCGTGCTCAATTGGACTTGGATCTGGTAATGCTTGATTTCTTCATCGCTCGTATCGATGAAAGTTTTGAAGCTGCTACTGGTGCAGGGAGTATGTCCGATGAGGCTGACACAACTCTTTACGGTATCAACGTTGACTATATATTCCCTTCCGAAGTTATGGCTTCTGGATACTGGGTTTTTCAACATGCTGAAGATCGTATAACTCAAGAAGGTAGCACATCTAACCTTCAGGATGATGGTATCCACACGATTGGTGCTCGTATTGAGGGGCCAGTGGTCTCGATAGACGAAAGCCTTCATATGGAAGCTGAATTGGCTTACCAATTTGGGAATGAAATCGTGGCTTTTAATCAGGGAGAGGATATCTTCAGGGTGCATGAAGACCGCAAAGCTTGGGCTGCGATCATTGGTGGTTCTTACGTATTTCACAATGAGTATGAGCCAAAAGTAAGCTTGTACTATGATTATCGTTCTGGTGATGGTGACCTTGGCGATGGTAAGAACAAAGCTTGGTCTGCGACTCACTATGTTCGTGGAATTGGAAACCTCATTGATCAATTGGCTAATCGTACAGATGCTGTGATCGATGATAATCTAAGAGGTGGATCTGGAAACATTCATGGTGTGACTGCTTCTGTTTCTTTCGTACCTTTCGAAGATATCGAAGCTGGTGTAAGCTTGGTGTATGCTCATTTCGATGAAAAAATCCATGATGGTCCTGGAAAAAACTTGGGTGTTGAACTTATTGGTTCTGTGACTTATGATTACACAGAAGATGTAATGTTCTCTTTCCAAGGATCTTTCCTTAATTCAGGTAATGGGTTCACAGATGCTCACTCTGACGACGCTTACGAATTGGTTAGCAGCGTAACTGTTGAATTCTAAGACTTACTTAATACAAAGTCTTTACATATTAAAGCAACCCTGGTTTTCTTGCAAAGCTGGGGTTGCTTTTTTTCTGAACCTGGTATATTAGGCTCACCTTGTGAGAGGGTAATGTATGGTCTTTTTTGTTTATTCGTTTGCTTTACAATTAATCAGTTTGTTGGGCTTGCCCTTGATCGCACTTCATTTGTGGAGGAGTCCAAAGCATCGTGCGGGTTTAAAGCAGCGCTTGGGGCTGTATAGTGAACCGCTTAAGCAACAGCTTGTTCGGCAAGCGAACCTGTGGGTGCATTGTGTTTCAGTGGGAGAGTTCCTTGCAGCCGAGCCACTTATTCGTCGTCTTAAGGCCGATTGGCCACCTTTTCAGCTCGTTGTGACTACAACCACACGAACTGGCCAGAACTTGGCTCAAAAGCGATTGAAAGACATTGCACAGGTTCTTTATGTTCCTCTTGATTTTCCTTTCGCTCTTAGGTCATTTTATCAAATTGTCAGCCCAAGACTCACGTTGATTATGGAAACAGAGATTTGGCCTAGTCTTTTACATTTATCGCCTTGTCCCGTGATTCTAATGAACGCGCGCTTGTCGGACGGGTCATTTCAAAACTATCGTAAAGGTCGATGGTTTTTACGTCCGTTCCTCAAGAAGTTGACGATAATTTTGGTGCAAACGTCTCGCGACAAGGAGCGTTTTGAGGCTTTAGGAGTTTGCGCTGAGCAAGTTCTTGCTTTAGGGCATTTTAAGTATGAAGCGGCCCTAGCTCGCAAAGAGCAGCAAAAGCCCGTGTATTCGGTCAAAAATAAAGAGGAGGCGTCTGTGCGAATTTTGCTTGCAGCAAGCACTCACGCTGGAGAAGATGAGGTGATGCTAGCAGCTTTTGAAAACCTAAATAACCAGATGGATGCAAAGTGGAGGCTTATTTTGGCGCCACGTCACCCTGAACGATGTCCTGAGGTGGAATATTTGCTTGCTCAAACGTCTTTGTCTTGGGCGTATTTGTCAGATTGTCAACAGAGTGGTGCCGAGATATGGAGCAAGGATGTTTGCTTGGTGGATACGATTGGAGACTTATTTGATTTGTATGCTTTGGCCGATATGGTTGTGATGGGGGGGAGTTGGGTCAAGCATGGTGGACAAAATCCTTTGGAGGCTGCCGTTTGGAGTCGAGCGATCATTTGTGGGCCGTATATGTTTAATTTCACAGATATTGTCGAAGATCTATTGCGTCACCATGCTGTGGAGCAGCTTGCTTCTCGTGAAGATCTTAAGGGTGCTGTTCTTCGCTTGGCCCAAAATGAGTTAACGAGAGAAACTTTGGGACAAAACGCTTGGGCGTGCGTGAGTCGCGATAAACATGTGATTGATCAAGCGCTCGACGTGATTAGGCGCACCTTGCCTCATTAGGCCTGTAAGCGCAGTCTTTTTTATATTATAATGGGGTATGCGTTGTCTTGACTATTTAGGTTACCTTGGTTTGAGGGGAGTTCAAGCGGTTTGTTTCTGTTTGCCCTATACGTGGATGAGGATCCTAGGGAGAGGTCTTGGGACTATACTGTCACGTTTATTATCTTCACGAGCAAAAGGTAGTGGAGAATGATTTAAGACAATCTAATCTTCCTGTGGGGCCAAATCCGCATGATATTGATCGAACCGTGCAAGCGGTGTTTCAAGAATTTATGATCACTGTAGGGGAGATTCGCTGTTCTGCTAAGTTTCAAACAACTTGGAAGCGTTACGTAATGTATGAGGTGCAAGAGGTGGCTCAGGTGAGAGAAGTGGTGGATCAAAATACTGGAGATCATGGAGATGCGAGGACTTTTTTTTTGGCGAAAAGCACAAACGTTTACGACACATGCAACTTTGGCGGTAAAGTTGGGCGTCTCTCTTGTGATGTTCTACAATGAACGAGATAAAGTATGGTCAGCATGTGTTTTAATTTGATCTGGAGATTGAGTCTCTAGATTATCAGGAAGGCTATGAGTGGGATGAGGCTATTGAGCATCTAACACAAAGGTGTTTAGCGTCTCGTTGGAGAAAAGGATGCAGAGAGGTGGTTTTGGTTACATAAGTGATGGAAAAAGTAGAACGTATTTTATTAATGATGCCTAATTGGCTGGGTGATGCTGTGATGGCCAGGCCTCTTTTAGGATTGCTGAGAGATATGTACCCTCAAGCGGAGCTTATTGTTTTAACGCCTAAGCATTTGAAGGATATCTATTTGTTTCAAGACCAAGCGGATCGTGTTGTTGTATGGGATAAAAAATATCGCTTGAAAGCATTGTTGTTAACGGCTCGCATGCTTAGGAAAGATAAAATTGATCTTGCTATCCTGTGCCCCAACTCTTTTTTTTCGGCCTTATTAATTGCTTGTGCCAGCATAAGCTACCGTATCGGTTACCAAAAAGAAGGGCGAGGGTTTTTATTGAACAAAGCTTTGCCCTTTCCCAAAGATCAGCGTCAAAAACACCAAAGCCGTCACTTTATGGCTCTTGCTTTTCCTTTATGGACCAAGAAAGAGCCTCCAAAAATATCCCTTTCGTTGACTGTGCCTAGTTTGGAAAAGCAAAAAAAGAAAGCTCAATTGAAAAAAATTTATCAATGGGTAGATCAACCCCTGATGGCTTTGGGTATTAGTTCAGCCTATGGGCCCGCTAAGGATTGGTCCCCTGAGCGATATCGCTATTTGGGTTTGGAGCTTCACAAAAAGTATAATGCTAAAATTTTGTTGCTAGGAATGGCGAAAGATGCCGACAAGGCTAGGTTTGTGATGAGAGGATCGGAACACGTTTTTATTAACCTTTGTGGGCAAACAGATTTAAAAGAAGTGCAAATATTGTTGGCTTTATGTCGGATTTTTATTGGCAATGATTCTGGACTGGCGCATGTTTCAGCTGCCCTTGATGTAGAAACCGTTGTGATTTTTGGGTCGACGTTGCCAGAATTCACACAGCCCCTAGGCAGCACGGTTAATGTGGTGTATTCTAAGCTCGATTGTTCGCCTTGTTTTAAGCGAACATGTCCTTTGGGAACAATGGCGTGTATGAAAGATATTCGTGTCGAGCAAGTGTTAAAGACGGTAGCTCCTCTAATGAAGAAAGTGGTTTTAAGTTGATTCATTTAAGTGTCATTGTTATAACGTTGAATTGTGCCGAAGCCTTAAAGAAGTGCTTGGATAGTGTTAAGCCCTGGGCGGATGAGCTTATTGTGGTTGATTCGGGAAGCAGCGATGAGACGGTGACATATGCCAAATCTTTGGGCGCCAAGGTGATTGAGCAAGAATGGTTGGGCTATGCCGAGCAAAAAAATATCGCTCTCAACCAGGTATCCTCAGATTGGGTTTTGTGGATGGACTCGGACGAGATTCTTAAAGTTAAGGAGGGGTTTGATCTGAAGCAGGTTCTTGAACATAAGAAGTCCGCTGCGGGGGTACTGCTTCGTCGTCGCACCTTTTTTTTAGGACGATGGTTGGATCATTGTTTGGGGCGTGAACTTATTGTTAGGCTATTTCGCAATCAATCTGAGCACCGCTTTGAACAAACACCTGTGCATGAGTCTTTGGATATTAAAGGTCTGGTGCTTCCTATGTCTGAAGTTGTAATCGAACATTACCCTTATCAAAATTTAAGTCATTATTTAAGTAAGTTTAAAACCTATGGTGACCTTTATGTGCAGAAAGAGCTAGGGCGTGGTAAACGAATGAACTTTATTCGCTTGCTATTTATTTGGCATGTACGTTTTTTTAAGCTTTATCTGCTAAAAAGGGGCTTTTTGGATGGAGTCAGTGGATTGATTTTTTCTGGTCTAAGTGCGGCGCATGACTTTTATAAATATGCAAAGTTGTGGGAGGCACAGGTAAAGGAGAGGTCTTCTTATGAAGAAATGTGATATTTCTATTATTATTGTTAACTTTAATTCTGCACTGCTGCTGAAAGAATGCTTGCAAGCGATTCGATCAGCACAGACTGAGTTGTCTTATGAAGTAATTGTGATCGACAATGCTTCTAACGATGATCCCTATGTTGCACTTAAAGAGAGTGAGAAGATCCTCTGGATTCAAAATACAACCAACTATGGGTTTGCTAAAGCTTGCAATAAGGCCGCTCGTAAGGCCAAAGGGGAATATCTCATTTTTCTGAATGTCGATACCAGGGTTTTGCCGAAAAGTATTGAATTGATGATTCGGTTTTTAAAAGACAACCCCGATGTGGGCGCTTGTGGGCCCGCCTTTGTTGATGCTCAAGGTCGTAAGAGAAATAGTGTGGACAATTATCCGTCGATAGCATCTTTATTGCTCAACAAAAATATTTTAAGATTTTTGCACCCCAAAAAATTTCCTCATAAACGAAAAACTTACTCTCAACCTATAAAAGTTGAGAGTCTTGTCGGGGCTTGTTTTTGTATTCGTAAAGAGATCTTTCATACTATGCAAGGTTATGACGAAGGTTACTTTTTTTATATGGAAGAAACCGACTTGTGTTGGCGTTTGAATCGGCAAGGTTATCGGGTTATGTTTTTGCCTCAGGTCACGGTTGTTCATCATTCTGGACAGAGTGCGAAAAAGTATCCCTTAGCTTCGCGGATAGAGTACCACAAAAGTCTTTACCTTTTTTTGAGGCGGCGCGGTTTTAAAGCGGGGACTTTACGTTTTATTAAACAATGGCTTTTCTTTCGTTATGCTGTGAATGCTGTGTTTCATGGCGTGGTTTCGTCTAAGTCTCAAACCTATTGGCGGTTGATCTACTGGCATTTGCGTGGCTGTCCTCTTCACGAAGGCTTGTCTCATTTGAATGATATATTGCCTCATGTGTGCGAAAATAAACATGGATGGAACTTTATAGGTAACGAAGGTTACCCCCCCAACCTGCTGCATATGATTGAACGAGATGTGATGGATCAAACGATTTGTGTGGGCGAATCTATACGTCAATCGGATTATCACCAGGTGCTTAGGCGCTCTTACGAATACAAAGGAGTGACGTACCCATTAGTTGTTAAGGTGTATTTGTTCAAACGGTTTAAAGATAAACTTAAAACTTTTAAACAAAAAGCCAAAGGATTTACCGAGTGGAAGACCTCTTGGCAATTAAAGCATAGAAGGATATTGACACCTACCCCTATTTTGTATGCAGAACGAAGAAGGTTTGGAGTCGTTCAAGAAAGTATTTTTATTGTTGAAGATATGATGCCTATGAAAGATGGTTTGGAGTATCGTGAGACCTTTAAGAAAAAAACTGTTTTAGAACGGCGTGCTATCATTAAGCAGTTTGCAGATTTTATGGCGCATATGCATAATCACGGTTTTTATCATCGGGACTTAGATGTCGCGAACATATTAGTGGATGACGACAAAGGGCAAAGATGGTTTTATGTTATCGATTTGCATCGGGTTCATTTTGTAGAACACATATCGCTTAACAATGTCGTCATGAACTTTGTTTATCTTTATAGCTCTATTGGCGATGCTTTGTCCTTGGCGGAAAAATTTTATTTTTTAAATCAATACCAAAAGGAACGTAACTTTTTTCCACATCATTGGCGCAAGTACTTTGAAAATATTGATAGAATCTCTCAAAAAATATGTGCCAATCAAAAACCTTTTTTGCGCGTGTACCCACTCAAGATTGCTCAAGTTCAAAGAAATATGATTGGCGAGTGGATGCCTCGCTATAAACGTGTTTTTGCTCAACTTCCCAATCTTGTTCGTTCAGCCGACTATGTTGGTGCTGAGCATATTTTGAAACAAAGTCACTCCTATCGTGTGTTTCACGAGTTAAGCCTGACGGGACACCTGTGTTGCAAACAAATTAAGGGTATGTCTTTAAAGAAAATTGGGCAAATGCATCGCGAGTGGCAACATTCGGTGAACCTTTTTTTTGCTGGCGTTCGAGTTCCTAAGCCTATTGCTTATCTTTATCGTAAGCGTATCTTGGTGATGCGTTATTTGGCAGATAGTCAAAATGCGGATAAATTTTTTTACAGTTCACTCAAAACCGAAAAAGAAAGACTGCAGTTTATGAGTCACCTTGGGGATTTTATTGGGGATTTGCATGCTAAGGATGTTTTTCACAATGATCTTACGCCTGACAATATCTTGGTGCTTAAAAGTTTCGAGCACAAATGGACGTTTTACTTAATAGATCATGGGCATGTTCGCTTGAACGGTGCTTTGACGCAACGACAGTTGTTAAAGAATATTTCACAAATGTGGGGTGCTTTTCCCGAAGGTTTATTGCTTCTTCATGAGATAGCCTTTTTCAAAGCCTATCAAAAAAAATGTCCCATCTATGCGCAGCATATTTTGACGCACCGAAATTATTTATATGCCCAAAAACAAGCACTCTTGCTCGATGCAGGTTATGTGGATCAGGATGTGGAGTTGGCGTTATGATATCGGTGGTTATGGCGGTTAAAGATAACTTGGAATGGACAGAGCAAAGCATCGTTTCGATCCTCAAGACGCCTCTTGAGTCCTTGGAGTTGATTTTAATTGATAATGGCTCTCAGGAGGAAACGCAACATTATTTAGAAGGTGTTGAGGCAATACTTATTCGTAACGAAAAGAACCAAGGTTGTGCGGCAGCATGGAATCAAGGTGTGCGTGCGGCACGTGGTGAGTTTGTGTGCATTGTGAACAATGATATTGACGTGCCTTGTGATTGGTTGCTGCGCCTTAAGCACTTTTATCAATCGCATGCCTATGCGTTGGTTTCTCCAGCGATAAAAGAAGGTTCCATGGATTACGACTTGGAGCAAGAAAATAAGCGTTATCGTAAAGTATTTGAGGGCACTGTGTTCGAAGATGAATTTCGTGGGGTTGCTTTGTTTGCAAGAAAGACGCTTTTTGATGAGGTGGGTCTTTTTGATGAAAATTTTCGCTGGGGCAAATATGAGGATGAAGACTTTTTTTTAAGGATGCAGTCTTGTGGTTTAAAAACGGCAGTGACAACGGATGTTTGTATTCATCATTATGGGAGCAAAACGGTGGACGCTGTTAAAGAACAATTAAACTATAACTTCGAAAAGGCCAATCGGCGCGTGTTTTGGCGCAAGTGGTGGAGGCGCTATCCTTGGCGCAAGTGGCACAAGTGGCGGATCAAAGTACGGCGCAAGAGAGTTTTACATCGAACAGGCTGTATTTACTGAGATTTTGGGTCACGATATAAGAGTCTTCAACATGTGTGCTCACGAGTTAATCGCTTAGCCAGAACATTTGATCATTTTTACGATTCCTGTGCGGATTGCGGTGCAAATGAATATTCCACTTTTGATCTGGGGTGAGAACTCTCAGAATAAATAGGGTGATCTTGTGGCTGATGCTGAGAATAATGTGTTAACACGGCGATAGCCAGAAAAGTTTGGAGGCTTGTTGGGCTTCTTAGGCTTGTGGGTTGTTTTTTGGGGAAACCGATGTCTGTGGATCGTGATGGCATTCAAATGGCCCAAGGCTTACCACTGTGAGCAGTTAAAAGCTTTAACTGGCATGTGACAATTTCGAAGTGAACCCTAGAATGACTATTTTAAAGTGATCTAAACGCCATTTATTGATGCTTTAAAGCAAATTAAACGATAGCCTCTTCGGGCATTGCGTCAGAAGTTTAAAAATAACCAGTAGTATGGGATAATATACGGATCCAAAGAAGCGAAGACGGGAGTTGAATTGTGGTTATTATTTGTCTGATGAGGGTTCAGCAGTGGATCAAGAATTTAATCCTTTTTGCCTATTGTCTTCCATTATATATATGATCAATGATATTGTTGATCCCAATCATTTTGCTTCGAGACTTATCTTGATTAAGCAAGTGGCTATGATTGCTCCATCTCTTGGGGTGCTTTCGTTAACTTTGGGGGGTTTTTTGGGGAAGCCTTTTTTGCATTGACTTGGCTAAGCTACGGTTTGTTGATGTTGTTTTATTCTTTTGCTTTAAAGCATAAGCCTATTGTTGATGTGCATCTTTATTTGAAGGGTGGTTGTTTTTCTTCTGATTCGACGTAACTTTATCCTGAAGATCGCAATTTAAGTGGGATGATATGTGTTAGAAATTCTCTTGTGGAGGCTTTGACTCGTGATGTTGGAAACGTATAGTCGCCGTTTACTATGGGGCGTTATTGGAGGGCTTATTTTAAGACTTACCTATATAACATTACCTTTATTGGAAGTTGAGCCCCTGGCGCAAACACAAATGGCTTGGTTAGCCAGGGATTTGTATTTAGGGCACTTTCATCGATCTGTGCTGTTCTATGATTTTGCTCACAGCACGGTTTATCCCTATCTTTTAGGCCTCACCTATATTTTGACGGGGAATGTACATGAATGGGGGGGACGTTTATTGGCGATTATGTTTGGTTTAGCAAGTTTACGTTTCCTCTTTTTGTGGACTAAAATGATGTTGGGACGTAAAGAAGCAATATGGGCCTGTTTGGTCTATTGGTTATCGCCTTTGAGCATTTTGTACACCCGGGTTTATTTGCCTGAATCAGCGATTGTCTGTTGTTCCCTAGGTGCTTTGTATTACATGCATTGCTGGACATCTCATGGAGGACGCTGGGAATGGCTTTGGTCGACATTGTTGTGTGCTTGTGCAATGCTGCTCAGGCCGTCTTCTTGTTATTTAATGGTTCCTTTGGTGTATCAGCTTTATCGAAAAAATAGGCGCGAATTTTTGTGGCAAAAACAGATTTGGGTTTTGTGTTTTGTTCCCTTTTTCCTTGTGGGCATTTGGCAGTACTTAACCCAGGGGGATACTGGACAAGGGCATGCTTTATTAGGAGGAGACTTGTGGCGCTTTTTTTCCTTGGATCTTTTAATTTCAGGGCGGTATTGGGAAAAAATGTTTGGCTTTTTGGCGGGGAAAACATTAACACCATTAGGGTTTTTCTTTTTTTTCTGGGCGTTATGGAAAAATCGGAAAGAGGACTTAGGTGTTGTGCCGATATGGATGGGGAGTTTTGGTATTTATCTTTTGTTGATGACGGATCAAACGGGGGTTCGAGAGAAGTTTTATTTGCTTCCTTTTTTGGCGATGGCTTCGATTTATATCGGTGCTGAGCTGGGTAAGGGGGAAATGGGTTTTTCCAAAGAAGTGGCCAAGTGGATCAAGACTACGGTAAATGTTATTTTGATTATTTCCGTGGTGATGCAGTTGTCGAGGGCCTATTCCTTGTCCGAGCATTATCGATATACGCAAGAGGCTGGTGAAGATTTGCAAAACTATGCTGAAAAAGATGATTTGGTGATTGCGACCCGTCGCTTGTATTATTGTCACCGCCAAGGTTGGACCATTAATCTCTTTAAGGGCTTGGATACGAAGCATTTGATTACAGAGTTTGAGGCTTATCGTGCGCAAGGGGCGCGGTATTTTGTGATGACAGAAGTGGAAAACTATGGGCATCACAAAGATTTTTTGAACCATATTTTGGATACTTGCGAGGAAATTATGGTGGCGAAAGGTTATCGAATTTATCGGTTATAAGGGAATTAATAATTCTTATTGCATTTTATATAATGAAACTTGTTTCGTTGAAACATTTTGTGCTATGCTTACGTTTAGTAATAAACATAAAGGAGAAACCAGATGAATAAGGCTTGCGTACTAGTAGCATTTGTATTGGTTGTAGGTCTGTCTGTTGGGGCTGGTTCTGGGCATGCAGATCATGCTGGAAATAAACTTGTTCGTGGGGTAGGTAACATCGTAACTGGTTGGGTCGAAGTTCCTTATCAGGTGATGGAGGAGACCAAAGAGTCTAATCCTATTATGGGAATTACTTTAGGATTAGCTCGAGGAATTGGAATGACTGTTGCAAGAGGCCTTGTAGGTGCTTATGAAGTTGTGACGTTTCCTTTACCTATTCCAGATGCATATGAGCCTATTATTGAGCCTGAAAACATTGTTTTTAGATAATGTGGGGCCTCTTGGGTCGAGGGTTGCGAGTTAAAAACGAGCAGGGGTACAGCCCTGCTCGTTTTTATATCTTAAGATATGATGCAAGGAAATGAAGCCTCTAGATAGCAGACGGAGAGGTATGAAATACATTGCAGCGTTGTCTATCTTGTGGTTCATAAACTTCTATGCAGGTGATTTGTGCGCAGAAGCTATTCAAGAGTATTATCCTAGCGGGGCTTTGCGTTTTGAACAAACTTTGGAGAATAGCCTTGAGCAAGGAGAGAGCCGTGTTTATTTTGAAGATGGATCGCTCATGCAGATTGTTCACTTTGAAAAAGGCAAAAAGCAGGGTGTTGCACAGGAATTTTATCCGAATGGGCAAGTTCATTATTCCTATCGCTATCAAAATGATATTCTAGATGGTGATAGCTATCAGTATTACGAAAATGGACAGTTACAGGTTTTTGTACAACATAAACAAGGTCAAAAACATGGAAAGTATATTGAATACTACCTGGATGGTACGACATTAGCGGAGTATTATTTCAAAAATGGGTTATGGGATGGAGAAGTGCGTGAGTATGATGAGCAAGGGACCTTACGACGAGAAATGTTGTTTGTTCAAGGGAAATTACAAGGGGTCATGAAAGAGTTTTTCGCTAAGGGTATTTTGGCTTTTGAAATCAACTATGTTCATGGTCAAAAACAGGGGGTGGCCAAAATTTATACAGAGCAGGGACTTCACAAATCAAACCGTTTTTTCATTGATGGTGAGGTTGTGATTGAGGAACATTTGTTTGATAAGGAACCTGTGTTTAATTTGTTACTTCCCAGGTATGGTGGAGGGAATTTTTTAGAAAGGTATAAAACGATTCGCCTAACAGTGTTAGATTGGGATCTCTTATTAGAGGAGTCTCCTCGTCGTGAGGATGCTTACTATCATCGTGCTTTGAATTATTTAAAACTAGGTAATATATCTACAGCCATTCAAGATTTATCGCGAGCCATTGAGATCGATCCTCAATTTGCGTCAGCTTTGGCTGCTCGAGCGGCAGCGTATGCTGTATTGGGACAAACTAACCAGAGTCAACAAGGTTTTGATCAGGCAAAAGAGTTGGGCTATAATATAGATTCTTGGAGGCAGAAAACCTCCTTAGATTTGATGACAGAGTTTGTTTAAATTATAAATGAAGAAAGTGTGATCATGGCCAGGCTCGCTATTTTGTATGTGACGTTCCCCGATATTGAAAGCGCACGTAGTGTGTCGCGCCAGCTTGTTGTTGAGCGTAAAGTGGCCTGTGTTCAGATTTTGCCTGGAGTTGAGTGTTTTTATGCTTGGGATGGGCAGTTGGAAGAAACTCAAGAAGTTGTGGTTATATTTAAGACCTTAGATAAATTCAAACAAAGTATGATTGATAAAATTCTTGAACAGCACCCCTATCAATGTCCCTGCATTTTGGAAGGGTCGATGAATATTCTTAATCCTGCGTATGAACAATGGCTAAAGGACAATGTGTCTGTTTTATGACAACAGACACATTGTGAGACTCTTTAACTCCTGAAGGGCAGCTCTTGGGGGGTGTTTTACCGTGCAAAGATATTTATTTGTCTCGTAATCGTTGGGAGCTTTCCTCGGTGACTTTATCTGACAATGTTCCCAAAGTGGCGTGTGTTTTGTGGAGGGCTTTTCAATGCTCTTATGAACGCAATATTCAAGAATACTTATGGGTGGATCGTGGAGTCGAATAGCAATGGGTGGCAAAAAAAAGGAAGCTGTGGTTATGATTGGAAAATATTTGATTGCGTTAATTTTACTGTGTGGAACGGCCATAAGTTTTGCTGCTGAAACAAGCAAATCTTCTTCGACGGTGTGGTGGCTGGATGATTTACTGACAACCCAAAATATTCTTTATTCTCCGTTAATGATCCAGTTTTGGAAGATTATGCAAGAAGATATTGTTAAAGAAGATGTGCAGTTTTTTAGGAATGTGTCTTATCAAGATCGCATGAATCAGTCTAAAATTTCTAAAACACTTTTTCCCGAAAAGGTTGCCATGACTGATGTATTTTATGGATACTTATTGAAAGATATTGCAGAAACATTTAAACAAAAAAGAGAAAGTTCTATAGGTGTTGAAATGCCAGATTTTGAGGGAGGGCTAGGGCTTTTGGATGTCCTCGGTTATATCGGATTGGGTCGGCATGTATCTTTGCCTCAAACTTTATTTTCTACGGGACAGCCTTTATTGTTTTCGGTAGGAGATAAACATACCCCTGTGAAAGGAATGTTGTTGGACTATCAGGGTAACTTAGGAGAAGATCCTATGCAAAAAGTAAATGTGATTGAGTATAACAACCCTGATGATTTTATTGTTGGTTTAACGTTGCAGGATTATAACGATGAGATGTACATTGCTAAGGTTGCGCCTTTGGCGACCTTTCAAGATACGGTTAAATATGTTCTTAAGAGAATTGTTGATGGCGGGCAGCAAATGTTTTTTATGCCAGGAGATCAACTTCATATTCCTCAAATAGCCGTTGATAGCCATTCACTTGTTCCCGACCTTCAAGATAATGGTGTGCAAAATAAAACAAAAAAGAGTTGGTTTTTATCCAAGGTTGTTCAAGATTATCGCTTTGAAGTTCGTGCCGATGGGGAGTACTGGCAAGTGAAAGACATCCCTTTTATGACGCAAAATATTCACATGAACCATTTGGATTTTGTGTCGGACCGTCGATATATCGTTGATAAACCCTTTTTGTGTTTAATGCGACACCAGGGAGAAACGGAGCCCTACTTAGCTTTATGGATTAAGGATACTCAGTTTCTCGAAGAGGCATAAGCGTTGTTGTCGTTCTTTTTATCGTCTGTTTTTGGTTTAACCAGTGAAATTACAATCATAATAAATAAACCAGTCAGAATCAGGTTAAGCGCAAGGCTAAGCCCTGCAAGTGTCGTGGCGATGCCAGTAAATTTATAACCAATAGCTATAAGAAGAACGGCTGCACCAACTTCTCCTCGAGGGAAGAGACTAATGCCAACGGCAATTCTCTCTTTGAGTGTTGCTTGGTTTTTGTAGCACAAAATCGGAAAGCATTTGCCGATGTTGGAAATGATCGTAATGATGATGACATGAAGAGCCGTTGTTTGCCAATCTAAGGCCGTAAAGTCAATTTTGGGCAAGGAGGTACCGACCAAAAACATAAAAAGAGACTTTAAGGCAATATCAAACGGACTGGATTGTTCTTTGGTTGCTTTGGCTTGGGAGACGTTGTGTTTTATCACGCAACCAAAGCAGAAAGCAGGGATAAGCACTTCAATGTGGATGTGTGCTATATGTTCCAATCCTTTACATATAGAAACAATGGCGACCGAATAAAAAATCATCCAGCCTTTGGTATACGGAAAATTGACCTGATGAAGAAGTTTATAAGCGACGCTCAAGAGCGCAGCAATGACAATGATGGCGATGAGGAGTTCTGGCTTAAAGCCTACGAGTATAAACTGTAAAGGAATCAGCAGAAGAATGGTATCTAAGTCGTCGAAGATCGCCAAAACCTCAACTTTTTTAAAAACCCAAGTGGACCCTAATCCTGCTGCTAGAAGCATTGCAAATAGTAATCCTGCTGATGTCGGCGCCGAAAATCGGCTAACGAGCCAAGCTTCTTTATAAGGAACATTAAGAACGAAAATAAAGTATAAGGCACAGAGAATCCACGGGAAGCTGGCGGCTGTTGCTGCGATCAGATAATCTTTCCCATATTCTGCTAGCTTATCTTTACGAATTTTAAATTCTAAGCCCACTTCAATCATAATATAGGCTAAACATATTAGTGTTATGTTGGTTAAAAAGGGCATGTAAGATCCGAGATCAGAGACTTGTGAGATCCCTAGCCCTAACAATAATAATCCACTAAACAATACAACGAGTCTCACAATGACATCCTTCTGTTTTTGATGATAAAAGCTATTTTCTTTGAAAGTTCCTTAACTTTTTATTTGAAGCTTTGCTGTGAATCAAAGCTCAGAGAACTTAGACATGTCCACAACGTATCTCCAAGTATAAATAATCCTTGACGAGTATATATGATTGTAGCTGTATTTGCAAAATAAACTAAAATCTACCCATACACTCTCAAGCATTACATTTTTCTAAAATATAACGATTTTTGCTAATTGGTCACATCCATTGTATTGGGTCATGTAAGTCCTAAAGTGAGAACGGCTGCTATGGTTTAGCACATCATCTTCTAAATGGAATGGTCTAATGGATGTGTACAGGCCAGTTAAGCAACTTTACTCAGTTTGGCCATGTTACTGCTTCGTAGTCATTGGGGCTGATATAACCCAAATGAGAATGCAAACGCAGGCCATTATAAAATATCACTATGTAATTTAAAATATCCTGTTAAGTTTCACTACGAGTCTGATAATGCTACTACTGTACCAGTTCTTTTTTAGGCTTGCGAAGATCAAATCAGACTTTGCAACGAAAAAGCACAACGCCAAGGGTGGAACATGGGTATGTCATACATCGATGCTGGAATATCTGGGGGCCTCTCCCTTTTGTGTCCAGGTATTCAAGCCCTTATGGCGGCTGCCATGAATGATGAATTTGATATCTTGGTAGCCGAGGCGTTCAATTATCTTTTTCGTGATCAGGAAAATATTGCGGGTCTGTTTAAACGCATGGAATTTGCAGGAGTTTAAATTTTTACGCTCAGCAAAGGTAAAATCTTAGCACTTCATATTAGGCTAAAAAGAACGATGAATGCCCTGTTTCCTCAAAAACCTTGCCGATAAAACAGGCCGTGGATTACGAGAACGTGTTGAAAAAAGAAAATCCAGCGGTGGTTTAACTTATGGTTATAAGGTGATGAAAAAACAGAATTCCGAAGGTGAGGCTATTCGAGGTGATTGTGAAATCATCGGGGAGCAAGCCAGTATCAGTTGGCACATATTTGAAGATTACGCCTATAAAAATAAATCCCCAAAAGCGATAGTGGCTGAACTAAACAAAGAGGGTATTATTACCGCCTCGGGCAAGCCTTGGAGGCAAAGCAGTTTCTCTAAATTTAGTCACCAAAACTTGATGGGGAGCACTGGGGCATTCAAAGACAACGGCAGAGATAAGGCCTATTCAACATTCGATACATATAAAAACCCAGCTAACAAAGTATTCTTTATTTGGTAGCGCCTCTTGTTGATCTTTATTAGTCGTTTATTTTAATTAAGTTTGGGACCAGGCCTCCAAACACTTTTCCTTAAATAGCCCAAACCTTTGTTCGCTAATCGCTTGTCTCGCTTGATGCATGAGTTGATAAAAAAAGTGCAAATTATGCAAGGTATTCAAGCGCAACGATAAGATTTCTCTAGAGCGAAATAAATGACGCAAATAACCCGCACTGAAATTTTTGCACGTGTAACAAGTACATGTTGGGTCAATCGGATCTTGCACTTTTTCCCAACGCTGATTTTTAATTATTACCTTACCTTGCCACGTGAAAAGAGTCCCATTGCGCGCATTGCGTGACGGCAAAACACAATCAAACATGTCAACACCACAAGCCACTCCTTCAAGAAGGTCTTCGGGTGTTCCAATACCCATCAGATAGCGAGGAGAATCTTGGGGAAGGATATCCGCCACTAAACTAAACATCTCATACATAAGCGCTTTATTTTCCCCAACGCTAAGCCCCCCCATTGCATAGCCCTCAAAATCCAAATCGATTAGTTGCTCCACACATTGCTTACGTAAATCGGCATGCATGCCTCCTTGCACAATGCCAAAAAGTTTAGGTCCAGAGCTTCCCTTAGGATGATAAGTCCGGCTGCGTTTGGCCCAATCGAGGGTGACCTGCATCGATGTTTCTACATAAGAGCGCTCCGCAGGAAAAGGTGGACATTCATCCAAAACCATAGCAATATCCACTCCCATCGCGAGCTGTTTATCAATCACGTTTTCTGGAGTTAAAAGGTGAGTCGAGCCATCGATATGCGACTGAAAAATTACCCCTTCAGAGGTGATTTTGCGTAAAGGCGCCAAACTAAACACCTGAAAGCCCCCGCTGTCGGTCAATATTCCTCGGTCCCAATTCATAAAACGGTGTAACCCACCGAACTCTTGAATTAGGGCTATTCCTGGGCGCAAATTCAAATGATACGTATTGCCTAAAATAAGCTGATACCCGATGGCTTTAAGCTCATCGGGGGTAACTGTTTTGACGCTAGCTTGTGTCCCTACAGGCATAAAGGCTGGAGTGGGCACATCACCATGAGATAAATGAAGTGAACCAGTGCGAGCTAAACCATCCTGATTATGACGATTCCACATAGCTGTCTCCTTTAAAAATGAATTTTTGGTAGCGGGGGGAGGGATTCGAACCCTCGGCCTTTGGGTTAGGGGCTTTTTATTTTTGTCTTGGTTGATGTTGCTTTTTGATGGTTTGGGGTGTTTTGTTAGCATGGTGTTAGCCGAGATTTTTAACTTGGTGCTGACTTAGTTCTTAAACAAACATAAGATACCCTCTGATAAGGGGGATTTAGGGGGTTCTGTTGAAAAAAAAAGGGATATTTTCTTTCAATAAGCTTTTCCGTAACCCCAAGCAAAATATATCCGCCTTTAGTATGTGAAAATGCGACTATATCACGGGCTATTTTAGAAGAATATTTCTCCTTAAATTTGACACGAATGCCTTCGCCATCTTTAATTAATAGATTTAAAGTTTCTATGTTCATTAAAGTTTAATCCTTATAACAGTGCATAATTTAAGTGATTATATCATATCTACTCAGGGGGACTTTTTATTTAAAAGTTTTTTTGTAATAAGGAATTTAATAAATTGAAGTTACAAAAAGGTTAAAAATTAAAGAGTGGGTGAGATAACAATAAAGAAGAGTAAAAATATTTTGTTAGCACAGTGTTAGCCCAAACCGAATTTGAGCATAAACAAAAAAACCACAATAAGCTTAAAGGCTACTGTGGTATAGATTATATTTGGTAGCGGGGGCTGGTTGCCAACGCTATCTACCGCTGGTAACTGCTATGATATTGCTGCTGATCCGCTACAAGAAGAGGCGCTACTATCTGCAATAGAGGGAGTCCGCTCTTCAAAGGATGCGTATTCTACCAGTAACTCTGCCCTTCCGGCAACAGGGGGACAGAAAAATGTCTAAAAAAACCCCTACGGATCAAAAATATACATACCCCTCCCCATATTGTATTCGCTTCACTGAGGATGAAAGAAAGACATTAGAGCTGGCCGCAGGTGATCGCCCGCTATCTGCCTATATTCGCTTTCTTCTCTTTGGTGATGAAATCCCCAAAAATAGAACACGGGGCAAGAAGCCCGTCAAAGACCAAAAAGAATTAGCCAGACTGCTAGCTGCCTTTGGGCAATCTCGTATAGCTAACAATATCAATCAGCTTGCTAGGGCTGCAAATTCAGGTTCCCTGCCTGTGAATATAGATGTGCTAAAGGCCTTAAATGAGGCCAGCCGCTCGGTTCACTGGATTAGAAATACCCTCACCCGCGCTCTGGGTTTGCAGGAAAAAGAAGATGATCATCAAGGCGAGTAAACGCGGCGGCGCACGCCAAATGGCAAAGCACCTCATGAATGGTGAGCAAAATGAGCATGTGCGGGTGCATGAAGTATCGGGTTTTGCCAGTGAAACAATAGGCGGCGCACTTAATGAAATCCATGCGATTAGCAAAGGTACAAGATGTTCACGTTTCATGTTCTCCCTATCGCTATCACCACCACAAAATGAAAAAGTGCTGGTAGCTGCATTTGAGGATGCACTAACAAAAATAGAGAAAAAGCTGGGGCTTGAAAATCAGCCCCGCGTCATTGTCTTTCATGAAAAACATGGCCGCCGTCATGCGCATTGTGTTTGGAGCCGCATTGATGCCAAAGAAATGAAGGCAATTGATCAGCCCTTTTTTAAAAATAAGCTCAAAGATATATCAAAACAGCTTTATTTAGATCATGGTTGGCAACTGCCCAAAGGCTTTATTGATAAGAGCCAGAAAAACCCGCTCAACTTCACAAGGGCTGAGTGGCAGCAAGCGGCGCGCACAAATCAAAACCCCAAGACCATCAAGGCCAACTTACAGCAATGCTGGGCAAGGTCGGATGATAAGAAAAGCTTTGAGCAAGCGCTCCTGGAATCTGGCTACTGGCTGGCCAAAGGAGATAAGCGCGGCTTTGTAGCTATAGATATATACACGGTGAGGTTTATTCTCTAACCCGCCAGCTCACAGCGAAGAAAAAAAAATAGAAAAACGTCTTGGCAAAGCAGAAGACCTGCCGAGCGTTGAAACAGTTAAGAATAAGATCAGTGGAAAAACATCAACCCTATTGAAGAAATTCATCGGCGAGCTGGATAAAGATCACAATAAAGAATTAGTGCCTCTACTTAAAACCAAGGCCGCTATGACATTGCAGCACCGAAAAGACCGAGCCGCGCAAAACGCCTATCAGGAATCCCGCTGGCAAAAGGAAGAAGCCCTTAGGGTATCGCAGATACGCAAAGGTTTTAAAGGTCTATGGGACAAGCTAAATGGCTCCTATTGGAAGCAGCGCAAAGCTAATGACGGTGAAACCTGGCAGGCGCATAAGCGCGACCAAGCAGAGCGTGAAGAGCTGATCCATAAGCAATTAGAAATGCGCCAGAAACTACAAATACAGTTTAACTCGCTACATAAAAAACATGAGGAAGAGCGTGCCAAGTTAATCCGCGATTTATCGCACCTAAAATCCCATGAGAAGAAGAAAGCCCGCGTTGCAGAGCGCAGTAAATCCCACGGCAAAAGCCAGGAGCAAGGCATGGGCTTTGATACCCCTGCTCAAGATATCGATTTTGAGCCGGAGATTTAAGGAAAGGAAAGAATATGAACGATTTGAAATGTAAATCCTGCGGCAATTCTTATCACTGGAGCGAGGCTTTTTCTAAGTTTGGTTTTGATGATGGCGATGGCGACGTTAAAACACCGATCATTGCGCAGGTTCTAGAAGATGCCGGTTACGCCGTGAAATATTCGCGGTGGTCTCCGCATAACACAATCATCTACTCAGTTTGCAAAGATGGAATTGAATATATGCCAGTTGATAATCCTCAATATCGAATTGGCTATGACGATCCAATGGAATATCTGCCACAAGATATTTTAAATTTATTAGATAGTGAATTCCCAATATCAAGGATTTTTTAGTAATTACTTCAAATTCTCTTTGATAAAATTAAACGTTTCTTCAATCTCGTCCATTGCTGGTAGATCACCATACACCAAATCTGAAAATGCGCCGGTATATATATTATTAAGAGAGGAACTCCAATCCTTAAATCTGAAAAATAATGGCGCATCTACTAATGGTGTATCGAAACAATCAGAGGGGGCAAAAACCCTGCCTTTTCATCCTCAATACAAATATTACATAGCGACATAAATTCATCGCTAGCAATAAAGTCGCGATATTCATCATTCTTTAATATCAGACAAACATCATATATGTGTCGAATTCGAACAGACATCCTTGCAACGGGGTCTTCATGATAACTATCTTTAATTACACCAAGCATTTTCTCAACAAGGGTACGCCTGACCGACAATACATTTACAGGAAAACCTTCAAGCACATATTGTGCTATTAAATCTGTTTCGCCTTTTTCAGTAAGAACTTCGGCAATAAATGTTTGCAGCTCCCGCGTTTCAAAAGGCTCAGGATTGGTAAATGTATTAACCTCGATCAATAATTCAGGAGATGCTTGCCCAAAGTCACCACCTTCTATACTTCGCGGATATTGATAAACTGTTTTACGAAATTTTGAGCCTTTGGATTCCCGTGCATCATCTTTCACACATATCAGGCCTTCGCTGGCAGTAGTCTCTACGCTCTTAAGTAGTTTCTTACGTGCAGAATCACCTTTGCCGCCTGCAAGTACAGCCAAATCAATATCTTCTGAAAAACGATCAATTAACCTATAGGCCTTGGATAAAGATGTACCACCCTTAAAGACCACTTCACCTACATGCTTGGATTCTGATAAATTCTTAAGCGCTTTTGTAACCCAATAATCTTTTTCAACATAGACCTGCGGCAAGCCTATTGTTTCAGCGGTTACAGCGACTAATTCTGCAAATGCTTCATCATCCTCATGTAAATTCATTATTGGATATTCCATTCTTTGGCCATTGGCCACATTGAGCGATCCAGCTTAAGCTTATAGGTCGTTGTTGGGTTAAGTGAGTGAGCCAAAGAGCTTGGAACCGAGAGTTTTAAATCTGTGAACAATAAGCCAACCAATGCTCTGACTTGAGGGTTATAGTAATTTAGCGCCAGTTCCACCAAACGACTACGCTCACGATCAGATAACTTAGATATATAGCCGCGAATAATCTTAAGAGAAAGATTTACATCAGAATCTAGAATTTTTTTTATGTCTTTAAGCGCGTCCAAATATTGAAGAAGCTTAACGTCCTTTTCCTTAATCGGAACACGTGTAACGACCGTCTTAATACGAATTGTTCCATATTCTTTTTTCTGACGACCACCGTTATAGGCAACCGTAATTGTGCGCGGCACCTGCGTTGTAAGACCCAGTTGATTATAGAGAGATAGGCCAGTCACATAACCACGCAAACGCCCGTCCTTGTACAACATTGAACGGATCAACTCACTATCTGAGGGTTTTCTAGCACCTAACATGCCTTTTTTGGGTACGTAAAACTTGCCCTTAGAAAACCGTTCCAACCTCTTATCAGCCACCAGACGGCTAATCGCCTTAATCACAGCCCCTGGTGATTTAGCGTAGCTAGGCAACTCCTGATAGCCAAAAATCTGGCCAGAAGGCATGGATTTAACCGAATTTTCAATGGCTTGTGCAATACTCATGGCTATTTCTCCTTACCTTAATAGCGTACTCTATACCACCAATATCGTCAAGTTTTTACTTCTATTAACATGACGTTATTAGGGGCCAGAACCATTTTCCCTTGTTTTTATTATGTTTTTTTAAAATGGTTTCTAACCAACAGGCACCAGGTAAGTTTAAATATCTGCGCTTTTGCACACTCTAAGTGTGCATATGCAGCTAGTTTCAAACTTATTGATCTATTTTCCCCGCTCAATGCAAATGATCGCTGTGAACACTTGAATGAATTGTCTTACCGATTTTTGAGCCTAAAAAATTGAAATGTACCACAGCATCAAAAAGCGGTGTTTTTTTGATCTTATAATGATAGTCATAATGTTTATTGTTCTTAATGACTTCTAGCTCTGCTAACCCTAAAAACACTAAAAAGCGCTTAATCGCCCTAGAGGAATAACAACGGCGCAAGTCTTCTTCTGGGGTGGAATAAGACGACCCTTCCATTTTATCAACCACCATAGGGACGGCTCGCAGAAAATCATCCTCATAGACCGAAGTAAAAGTCATCTTCTCGCCATGTTGCTTTAACAAATACAGAGTAAATAAAAACGATTGCTGTATAAAGAGAACATCATTGTAATGATCCCAGTAGCCCCAATTAAACTCACTACAATAAGTTTTAAAAATAATGGGATAAAGACCTTTTAACCCTGACTTGCTGGCGAGCTTTTGATATTTTTTGGTTAAATAGAAGCGCCCCTTGGTTTTGCGAAGAAATCCTGCCAACTCAAGAATAACGCGCGTTACATGTAATTCAAAAAAATCATCTTCTTTATTGACCTTGTGAAAGGAAGCGAAAGTATCATCAGCATATAATTTGCTGTAATCATCCCATATTTCTCTACAGAGTTTTTGAGGCAGACCACCCCTGGCTTTTGTTGCCGTTAATCCCTTGTCATCAATAGCTGAAACAATACCATTCATTAACATCAAGATGGGTGCGTCAGGCTCTACGGATAGTTGATCAGAAAATTGAAAAAGCTCAGGTGTGTCATAGGCAAAATTAAGCATTCGATAAACTTGTTCAGAAGACAGCCCAAGAAAATAATCTTGTGCTTTCAGGTTTTGTTTTGCCACAAGGGTATCTGCTGCTGCCTGCATCTCTTCTATTGAGTCAAATTCTTGTTCTGACAACAAATCACTTAATTCATCATTTACTGCGCGCGCTACAGATAGGCAACAATGCTTATATTTTTTTCCACTACCACAAGGACAAGGATCATTTCGACCAGTTTTCATTTTCTATATTCCTGATACTTCAATTATCTTCATATCTAACCCCTCACATAACTAGACTATCTTAATGCACCAAATTATAGAAGTGGTTACACCTATAAACATATAACTACCAAACAATAAATATTACCCTTGTCGTAATCCACTGGCAAAACAGTGGTCGAGATTGAGCGACGAAACGCTCACCAACCGCCGAAAAGTACCATCTTTCGGTGGCGATTTTTTTAAGCACTAAAAAAAAGGCTCCGAAGAGCCCTTAAATGTTTGGATAATTATTTATTTTAATGATTCCAAAATATATGCACTTCCTCATAACCTGTTTCAATTGTGTAAACGTCTCCGCTCATTTCCATATCACGCCCCATTTTTTCATAATCAATGTAATACCGTAAATGCTCAGGAATTTCGGTTGTTTCCTCGGTTGTTTCCTCGGCAAAATCTGCAAGTGATTTATGGCATCCTGCATAGCTTTCTTCTATGGCTTTCCTGGCTTCTTCAAGGTCTGAGCAATG
The DNA here is from genome assembly GCA_964565945.1 of uncultured bacterium. Lineage (GTDB taxonomy): Bacteria > CAZMGY01. The sequence continues at coordinate 74,139 of CAZMGY010000021.1, read as the reverse complement.
ATCTAAAAGCTCCCCACCAATTTCTGGATATTCTTCAATAAAAGACGCAACATCGTGAAGCTCTTCAAACCCTGAATATTCGCTAACGCTATAACCACCAAAACCCTCGTAATCATGTATCGCCCATTCTTCTGCGTCTGGCTCTGGGCTTTCTTTTAGCATCATATTTACTTGCTCTTGAATATCGTCCAGCTCATCGGTTGCGTCAATCCAAACGCCATGCAATCTACCGCCGTTATACGCTGCCAAACATGCCACATAAATTCTAATTTCTGCACTCATTTTATTATCTCCTAAATTCGGTTTTGAAGTTCTTAGCGAAGCGTTTTTGCCTCGCGCCTGAACTTCTGCCGACTAGGGCGACTAGGCGGGGGTGAAAAAATCCAGAAAAATTGCGGAGGGTCTATTTGAGACTTACCCAAATGGAAACCGTCATTATTCTTGAATTTGAGGGGGCGCAGCGTCCTTCATCTTTTCTATTAAACCAACTGGCTCTCTTATTTTTTTCAAGTGAGCCAACAATTTAGTTATTCAGCCTCTCTTACTCTTTTGTATGAGGGGCGTTTTTATCAGACTTTTATAAAACCTATTTAAGCACTTGAGATCATTAGAACTGCAAGCATGAGATTTGCCACGCTTCTCCATATATTTCGACCAAAGGTGCAGTCCATTTTTCCAGCGCACAAGCGGCTTTAACAAAGGTCGTGAATAAACGCGACCTCCACAAACAGGAGGTAAAAATGAGACTGGTAACAAGATTTGAATTGGCAGCAAAAAACGAAAGTGAGCTACATGGATATTTAAGAAATGCTTTTAACGAACTTGCGATGAGTGAACCTCATACGCATCAAAGAAGAAATGCTTTAGCATCTATTGAAAATATTCAAAGTGAATTGACTTATATGCCACCATGCCCTTGAAGCTTTTTCTGTCAAAAAGCTGAAACTGACCTCGTCATTAATGTTTTCACATCATGCTCTATAGCGAAGCCCTACAAATATAAAAAAAGCTCAGCAAAGGAGTTTAAAACATGCTCGATGGTGATCCAGACTTCGAAGAACGGTTAAAATGCGATATAGAGATTGATTGCAGCAATGGCAAAGCCGTGGCTTGGGTATTACGATCACTTGCAGATCAAATTGAAAAGGGAAAATTAGACACTGGTCATCATGATGTCAAAGTACCAAATGGAAACAAGGTTGAAGAGGTTTACCTCGATTACTACGCACAAAGTAACCTGTAATCACTAAAGTGCAAAGTGAACGTAAATTGTTATTGTTTGGTTTGATAATTCAATAAAACTTCTAATGCACCTGGCGAATCTTCTCTTGCAACAATAATGCAATAGGAACTTGCCTATCAGCCAAATGTGCTGCAACCCTCAATAACGCATCGCGAAACTCAGAATCTGAAGATATTTGTTTAGTTTCTTCGGTAATGATAACATCCAAAAGATCAACAAGAGAGCGTCCGGTTTCCATTCGACGCCAATATGCAGGATTGGGAGGTCGCAAGGAGTCTCTGATCCACAGCAGACCATCATACCGAATAGGTGCCCCCACTTTAGAGGAAAGAAAATATGCAAAGCCTGCTATATTTTCCTCTTCCTGAGAAAGGTGTGTATCAGCCCAACGTTTATACAGATCCTTTATTTCGAAAATAATGTTTTGAGCACCTTCAAACTCCGCAAGATTAATCAAGCCAAATCCTAAAAGATGTCGAAATAACTCTTCTCCTTTATACCAATATTTATTGGGAGACCAGTTGGGAGATAAGAGCGCAAACTCAATTAATTCTCTCCAAAACTGAGAAAGGGAGTTTGTATTTTTGGTTTGAACCACTCCTAGCAGCCACCCATCAATGAAATGCTCAATAGAATGATGACCATCTACGCCCATAGAAAGTATCGGCTTCCAAATCTTAGACGCTTCATCTTTTTGTGCAGTCAGCATAAGCTTTGATAGCTTTTGAAGAAGCGAGTAACCTAAATCGCTTGGAAGGCTATCACGGTCATTATCTTCATCGTTGGCTTCTTCGCTTTTTTGCTTTCTCCAAGCTTCGAACACCCAAAGTTTTTGAGTTAAGAGACGCACATCCGAACTATTGTCAGCCCCTTGCCCATGATCACTCAGCATCCATGAAAACATTTTATCCAACGTGTAGGTCTCAAGGCCAAAAAACCCTCGATGATAGTAACGCAAACGTCCGTCTGTATCTTTTCCAAATAGCCGTTTAATACGAGCCATTTTTAAACGATCCACACGAACCGCTAATCCGATTGGGTCAATAGCTTCTGCATTTACTGAAACGTTTAAATCACGGGTGCGCAACCATATCAACCAACGCGCCCAACGTAATTCAATCGATTTATCTTCATCTTCTCTAAAGCCCGGACTAAGGCTATTAAGTCCAGCACAAAAGATTGATATTTGTATGAGACGCCACCAGCGATCACCTAGCTTATCTCTATTTTGATAAGCCGCATTCATCAAAATGAAGACAGCCTGGTTGTCACCACTGGTTAAAATTCTTAATACAGAAGCATCTACGTCCCTATCATGGGACGGGTTGTTTATAAATTCTTCAACAACAACATGAGTGGCAAAGGCAAGCGACCTATCACTCATAAGATGTCCGGTAGCTCTCAAAGATTCTAAGGTGTCTCCAATACTAGAAATTATATTTTGAATAATTTCATTTGTTTTCTTTTTAAGATCAGGGTTTTTGTCTAGCCAGCTAGGTGCCTTTATTAACAACGTAGCTGCGATCGCCGCTTCTGTCGCGAGGATGCTCTCTTCATCTTCTTCTATAGGAACAACATTGAGTGCAGAAGCTAATCTCTCAGCCTCTTCATCAGTAATGTTATGAGACGAAGCCAATAATTCTTCACATTGAATAGGTATAGTAACAGCATGCCATCTCGGACTTTTTCTTTTCTGAAAATCTTCTATGTCCTTCTGTAGCTTGTCTGGGTAATAACACCTCAATAATGTCTGCCCAGATTGTTGGTCTTTTTCTGGCTTATAATTTTCAGGATCAAGTTCAGCTTTTAATATCCTTACCTCTAAATCATATTTTTCCTCGACTGAATGTGTTTCCCAACTTTCAGAAGCTTCCTTAATAAAAGAGGCTGTCTCTTTATCACTGAGAGCAAGTTGAACAGCTAATTGCCGCAACGGAATTTTCCGGTGCGGAGCAAAGTGCCACTCTTTGGCCATTTCAAATATTTTTTCACCCTCACACGGCCATGCCCCAGCATCATACCAATGCCCGGCATCTAGAAGGCGGTTGTCATCGGCTTGATAGAATTCATATACCCCTAAAAAAGGTTGTAATGCGCTTGTAAATAAGCTTGGTTTGTATTTACCGACATTTAGGAGCACGCCTATTATTGCAACAGAATTTGAGTTTTCGATAAGTCTCTTGAGCGCAGGCTCTACATCTGCGTCCTTATCAATTTCAATATAAATCCATTTTTCTAGTGCTGCTAACGCACAGTAGAGCTGTCCGTTAGATGTGGAGCTTTCTTGAGACCAGGAGAAAACATGTCCGTTTCCTTTCAAACTTTGTTTTTGACCATCTCGTAGACTTACCTCTAGACTATAATCGCTCTCAAAATCATCTGCCCATCGATCTGTACAAAAATTAACGAGCGAAATAAGGGAATCCATGGCTATAGTGCTATTCAACTGTAAAAACTGGAAAAATGGACTTTTCCAATATGCCGTAGGGTATCCTGTGTGACTATACACTAGACCTAAATCATCTCGGAGAGGGCTACGCGAATAATCTATTAGCATTGCAAGAAGGCACTCGCTTGCAACTTCTGGCCTTAGATACATCAGCCTAGCCATGGAGTTTGAGTTCAAGCAATAATCTCGAAAAGTATTATCTACACTACCTTGTGGCCCTAATGGCCATGGAGGTAAATCTCTATGGCTTGAAATACCGGAAGGCATTGAACGTAAACGCTCGTGCCTTTCAGGATAAGCCTTATCAGTGCGCAATTTTTCTCTATGTTCTTTTCTTCTTTCTTCTCGATAGGCTGCAAGCGCTTCAGGTATTTCTTTTTTGCAAGGTCTTCTACAGGCCATTTCTAAAGCCCATTCGCAGACTTCGTCAGGAAGATCGTTTACAGCCGCAAATGCTGCCCCATAAAGAGGCTTTTCGCTGTCATCTGTGAGCCACAAGTGCCCTTTCTTTTGCTCAAGTTGTAAAGTCCTTACCGTGCTTAAAGCAAGCTCTGCAAATACCTTTCTATAGGGCATCGGCGTATTTGCCTCAGGATCAAGATAGAGAGGTGTTGTTGTAAGCCAAGTCTCACATAGTTTTGAAATAGTTGGTGAGATTAGGCTGGAAACTTGTTCTTTGTGATCTGAAAGAAATTGTGCAATTTGTGGCCAACGACCATAGATTGGCAACCTTTGCATGTCTTCTAAATACAATTTTAGCGAGGGATCAATGTCCAAGGACTCGCTAGAGACATTTGAAACGGTCGCTATATGATGAAAACGTTTTAATAAGCGGTTTAAACGAGCCCCGTTATCTGCAAAAAGTATATCCGACCGCTCATTAAGATAATGCGCAGCAAATGGATCAAGGCACAAAGAATCTAAGAGAATATCTGCTGCTAAAGGATTTTCAACTTTTGTTTTTTCTGCTTCATCATAAACAACATCCCATAGTGTTCCTTGTTCAGTTTTTTCTCGTAATAGGAGTTGCCCCATCATGCGCAAAGCATTATGCCAGAGAGGGTTGCTAGCAAATGGTGCCCAAGAGCTTATGTCATTTTTTATTTCTTTTAAACGCTGAAACCTTGCCCAATCAGCACCCAGGTCATGCTCAAACTCGATTGAATTAGTCTCTTTTCTTTTTCGTAGTGGCAAGCATTCCAAACCTTCATCAAGAGCTTGGCTTACATCAATACCAAACCCACTGATAGGAAAGCTACGTTCAAATTGAGCTTCACGTTCAGCAAGTTGCATCAGAAGATTCTGAAGTTTTATTTTATCTTTTGTCCAATACGACCATAAACGATCAGCGATTGCAGGCAACGATATGCTATTCATTCCCCCTTTTGGAAAAATGGTTCCAGCTCGCATTACCCAAGCCAAAGTTTTCAAGTTACCTAAGGCTATAAGCGCTTCGTTATCCGAAGCAAGCCAAGATAAGTGATTGCTTGAATGCAAAGCTGCTCTGACATCCGAAGGGTCAAGGGAAGAAATTTCTATAGGCTGAATAGAAGAGAGTCCTGAAATTTCATGAAAATTGCCAGATGCCCAAGCCTCGGTTTGCCCAACAATGATAACTCGCCAGTTCAAACGACTCTTCTGTTCGCCATTGTGTATCAATAGGTTGGAAATAAGCGACTTTACAATTTTTCTGCTATCGGGGTTAATCCTCTCAGCAGAATCTATAATTAGGACATTTTTTTCTTCCGATGAGTGAGCAAGTACATCCTGCAAAGGTCTAAGCAATCCCACTTCTGAGCGAGTCCTTTCACTTGAAGCTAAGTCTAGGTTTTCCGGAGAAAACCAAACCTGATTCCAATCAGATAGCTTCTTATCTAAAGTAGATTTAACAACCGCCGATTTACCCCTTCCAGAGCTACCATATACAATACATATTGGACCATCTCTAAGATGCTCTATCAGGTCTTCTTCGGCAGGCCTTATGACACTATGACCATTAGGCAATTCAATTTCGATTGATCTCTTATATTCTTCGGATATAGCTTTAAGAGACTTCCATGATGAAAGAAAGTTTGGATGGTCTTTTAAATCAAATGCTGGAACCAATTCTTGCCACAACTCTGATAGCTGTAATGTTCCACCTGAGATACGTTTGACTTTAGCTTTCTTGAGAAGCCAGTCCCATAGCTTTTTTGCAGTCTCTTCAGAGCCATCCTGCAAAAGATCACGACAATGGGATAATGAAGTGTCTTCGTATTCCGAACTAGCTAAATGAAAATCTGCAGGAATAACTTCTAAACTGCGTATAAGCGCAATAGTATCTTCGTTTGTATAATTACTGCTTTTATCAGGAGCCTTAACGCCATTGTATATTTTACTATGTTTCTGAGAAGCTGTAATTCGTGCTAGAGCCGTTTCTACATCGCCCTCAGAACACCAATATTTTAGGTCTGCCCAAGCAGTAAAAAAATTTTGATTGCTGCCTTTCTGAACCAACATCATGCAATCATTTTCCTTATTAAAAGGCTCGCCTTTTATCCATAGTGACCAAGCATTTTTGAGAAAATCAAATGGAAGCCCAGACCCACTAACTTGCATGTTGCTTTTACAAGAGATGGCTAGCTGCTTTTTCTTTTCTTCTTCAACCACACATGTAACCAGAAGGTCATCGATCTGTTCCCAACCTAACACTTCCGCTTGCCATTGAATCGCTGTACCAAACTCCTCAACACCTGGCAACCTAATCTCACGCAGCATCTTCACCATCATCCAGGCTGCAATCAAATCTTCGAAGTCGTATCCTGCCCCACCTGTTTGACGCGGTGTTGACTTTGACTTAGTGCGCCTTGCTTCTTTTTTCCCCAAGATATCTCCTTTGCTTATGTCCGCTATTGGTTAGCACTCAATTTTTAACAAAAACTATGCGAATAGCCATTTATCAAGCAATCGTTAGTTCCCAGTAATGCGTAATCAATGAAAACCCTTAAGTATCGTTCAAATAAAAGTAAGCCATACCATCGAGTCTTTCTTTTACTTTTTCCCAATGAGGCATAACTTGCTTCATTAGCCGATAGAACCGTTCACTATGATTATGTTCTGCAATATGGCAAAGCTCATGAAGTAGCACATAATCAATACAATCTCTTGGTGCTTTCACCAAATGAGGATTAATTGTCAACTGACCTTTCGGCGAGCAACTCCCCCATTGCGTCTGCATAGAAAGAAGGTGAATAGATGGCTTATCATTTACCCACAATGTTTTAGAAACAACTTCTTCTAGCCTACGATCAAATACTTCTTTAGCACGAACTCTATACCAATCAAAAAGCATTGCTTTTATTTTTTCTGGGCTTACTTTGCGTACTTGAACTTCCAAAACACCCCGTAGCAACTTCACCTTGGGAGTATCTTGAGCATTTTCTTGAACCTTTAATAGATGCCTACGCCCAAGATAGAAATGACTTTCGCCACTAACATAGTGACGCGGGAGAATATTTTCGCGTTGTTTATCAAAGTACCGCATTTGTTTACAAACCCATCGTGCTCGTTTCTTTACCGCCTGCATAATTTCATCATGAGATGCCATCGGTGGTGCAAGTGCTACAACGCGGCAATCTGGATGTACTTTTATTAAAACTTTTGGTGCATCTGTTGCTCTGGGTTCAATAGAAAAATTAATGGCTGTATCTCCATATTGAATTGAACCATTCCTGTGTGTAGCTAAATTCCTCATGAGTGATTTAGTCCTACGCGTACAATCTGAACAATTCTTTCAGTTATTGCCTTAGTCTGATCTATTCCTGAACCTACTTTCTTACACTCACTAAAGATCATAGGAAGTAGCTTGTTTCGAATTTCGGATTCAATGTTTTGGGGATTTATTGAGTGCTCGGCTATAGCATTCGTAATAATCTCATCTACATTGAAAGAAAGCCCCACCCATCGGTCAGATAGTTCTTCATCTATGGTAGAAAGGTTTTCGCCAACATACATTTTCAAAACACCATAGTAGGCTTGTGCGTGCTTATTATCTGCAAACTTATCAGGCAAACTATCGACTTCACGTTTTTCGACTTTTTCTTCAAATTCTTTAAACAGCATGTATTGCTTCAACGGATGGTCAAACAAGGTTTCTGCTTCCTCTATTACCTGCTTAAGTAGCTTAGAAAAAACTTCTTGCGCATAAGGATCATCACGCAAGCTTTGCTCTATCATGCGAGTAATACGAGTTTTTATAATATCGGTTTCGTTTCGAGTTTTATCTTCTGACCAGTCTTTTGGATCAGATTTACCCATCTTACCTACTTCATAAACACCATCAGGTTCTTTAACCTCCACACCGACAACATGCTTATCCATCAGCTTCTTTACTTGCTCGGCATATTCGTCGTAATCGACTGTCTCACCCGCATCAGCCTTGGCAAGTTGACGCAATGATGAATATTGTTTAACAGTTTCTTTGTAGTGCTTTCTGTCCTGTTCTGTGAAGCTTTTATCTTCATAAAAACTAGCTGATTGCAAAGCAACTTTCAAACAATTAGCAAACTCACTTAATCGATCATAGAAGTCTTCACGTGCTTTTAAATTAATATCTACCATTTCACCATGTTGTTCTTGTACTTTTGGAACTATAACCTGACGAAGCTGTTCAATATCGCCTTTATTTTTAACATTCTTGAATATTGCTAATAAATCTTTATACAAACGCGGTAGTTTTTTATATTCGGTGCTCATTTGTTGATAGAGACCTTCAAGGTCTTCAATATCAAATCTACCTTGAGTACGGCTAGCCAAATCCTGATATTTAGCTATTGTGGTATCAAGCTCTGCCAGAATACCGCGATAATCAATAAGCAAACCGAATTTCTTTTTCTCATGCAAACGATTAACTCGCGCTATAGCTTGAATCAGGCTGTGCTCTTTGAGGGGCTTATCAATGTAAAGAACTGTATTTCTCGGTTCATCAAATCCAGTAAGTAACTTATCAACTACGATTATAATTTTAAGGTCATTATCTTCCTCAAATCGCTTAACAATATTTTTTGTGTAACTTTTCTCATCCTGTGATCCTACATTTTCCTTCCACCACTTAGCCACCTCATGGATAGTAGCTTCATCAACATCTGTGTTGCCCTCTCTGGTATCTGGCGCAGACATTACAACCGCAGATTTAAACAGACCAAGCTCATCCATGAATTGCTTATATTTAATGGCTGATAATTTACTATCACAAGCAATCTGCCCCTTAAGTCCATCATCAATATTCTTCACAAAATGATTAGCTATATCATAAGCAATCAAACGAATACGATCTTCGGATTGATAAAGGTGTCCTTTCTTGGCAAATTTCTTTTTTAAATCCGTCTTCTGCTCATCTGTGAGACCCTCTGTAATCCGATCAAACCAACTATCAATCGCTCGTTCATTTACATCAAGATCAGGGATACGTTCTTCATATAGCAGAGGTGTAACAGCTTTGTCTTCAACTGCTCTTTGCATCGTATAGGCATGAACAATCGAGCCGAATTTATTTTCCGTTTTATCATCTTTTAACAACGGCGTTCCTGTAAATGCAATAAAAGCTGCATTAGGCAGAGCATTGCGCATACGGATAAAGTTTTCACCGCCTTGCGAACGATGTCCTTCATCAATAAGAACGATAATGTCAGAGCTTAGGTTATGACACTCTTGCATTTTGGCGGCGACAGCAAATTTGTTAATAATAGAAAACATTATTCGCTCATTACCTTTAGAAATCTGTTCTGCTAACATTCTTCCAGATGTTGCAATAGCGGCTGCTTTATCCTTCTTGCTGGCAAGTTCTCCGCCTGTACTAAAGGTCGTACTTAACTGGCTTTCCAAATCAACACGATCAGTTACGACCACGATACGGCACTGCTTCAATGAGCCATGCAAGATAAGAGCTTTCGACAAGAAGACCATGGTAAAAGATTTACCAGAGCCAGTGGTGTGCCATATAACACCACCCTGACGCACGCCCTTATTATCTTTTGTATTAATTCTCTCGATCAGACGCTTAATACCAAATACTTGCTGATATCGTGCTGCCACTTTCCCTATTTTTTTATCGAACAATACAAAATATCTTGTCATTTCAATCAACCGTGATGGAGAAAGAAGACTTATGAGCATTTTGTCTTGTTCAGTAACGGCAAGTTCGCCACCAACTATAAGCTCTTCATACCACTTACGATCCTGCTTTGGTCTATGCGAAAACAGTGTATCTTTTGCATCAGAACTCAATGCTTTATTTTTCAGGATATAAAATTCTCCTTCAGAAATATCTTCTTCGCGCCAAGGTGCCCAAAACGGTTTTGATGTACCTTGCGTGCCATAACGACCATCAGCCCCATTGATTGAAAAAAGAAGTTGGGAGTATGCAAATAAATGAGGGATTTCATCATTGCGTTGATTGCGGATATTCTGGGAAATACCTTCATCAATGGTCAATCCCTTATTGGTATGACCATCAGGACGTTTTGCTTCGATCACTGCAAATGGCAATCCATTCACAAAACAAACAATATCTGGTCTACGGGATTCAACTTCACCCGTTCTTAAAACACTAAATTCTTCGGTAAAAAGAAAACTATTATTATCAACATTGTCCCAGTCAATAATTTGGATTGTTGGATTTACTTTCTTACCGTCAATAAACTCTTTTACCGATATACCATAAAGCAAATGGTTATATATTCTTTCATTAGCAACACCTAAGCCTTCGTTCAAAGCTGGCGCGCATAGTTCCGCAATAACATTATCAATAGCATTTTCAGAAAAAACGCGTTCTTTCCCTGCAAAAGTAAAACGGCGTTTTCGAAGTTCTTCTCTCAACACTTCACGTAAAACCACCTCACTGGTTTTGCCATTGCGAGCGGATAAAGCTTGCTCGGGTGATAAGAACGTCCAACCAAGATTATGAAGCAGCGTTAATGCTGGAATTTTCGCGCTGTATTCTTCTTGGAATTTGGGAATCAAAGCCATTAATCATTCCCCCAAACATTAGCGGATGAGGAATCGAAAAACACCACCTCAAGAGGATACCTATCATGTCTAAGTGCTGCGATAGCATTTGCGCGTGCAATCACATTCCTATTTTCTGGCGTATCCGCATCACCAAAAATACCTACATATAATTTCTTAAAACGGCCTTTACCAAGACGTTTTAGGATGTGGTCATCACTATCAGCTAACGAATGTCCAAATATGAAAAAACAGTGCGTGCCAGTCTGTGCGTTGGCTGTCAGAACCTTAAAACACTGGTAAAGATATGCGTTATGGCGAATTTTGTTTTTCTTTTGTGTACTTGTTCCTTCCGCGACAAAAAGAGGGAATTTATTCGCAGCTATTGCAGTGCGCGCTTGATCCACCAATGGTTCACCCTTACGAACCCAAGTATATTTCTGTAGCTCTGCACCCGAGTCAAATAGATGAAGTGCACCGTGCAGAAAAAGTATATTTGCACTATGCGCGGAGGTCTCACCTTGCCAGAGAACATAATCCGCTTCTGGATCATCTTCATCATTTCCGAACCCATCATTCTTGTTCAGCTCCACCACTTCCTCATCAAATGGATTGTCATCATGCATCAATGCCCAATACAGTAATAAGTCATAGTTTAGAGTGAAGACATGTCCTCCCTTATCCGAAGCGAGGAAATAACTTAAAAACTGTCGGCAAGCCCAAAACTCTGGATCATCTATTGCATTAGGATTAGGAGGATGGTTGCCAGCAATTGTGGCAACTAACAAATCTTTAAGCGCAATAGCATGATTACTCATTGCCTGAACGCTTGCGTCATCATTGGGCACATAGATAGGTAGAATTTTTGAACCATTCTCAAGTGCGCGAATTGCAACTTCAAAATCCTGTGTCTGTAAAGATTCAAAAACCTGTTTAGCCTCAGGAATTGCCGAAAAATCAGCTTCCCCAAAAAGAGACTCATAATGAAATATGTCAGCTCGACAGCCAATACTAAAACCATTGCCTAGCAATAAATGACGTTTTTTATATTGTTCTGACTCCGCAATAGCGGCTTCAAATGAAATAATATCAGGCACGCACAACCTCCTTCTGAGAAATACCATCTTCATCAATTTTCACACGGCGTTTGCCAGTGAGGAGTTGTTGCATCAGCGCCTTTTTTTCTTGGCTGAGGTATTCGAGTTTTTGTTGAAGAGTTTCAATTTCTTTATCCGCAGATAAAAGAACTGACGCAATTTTTCGTTGTTCTTTTAGTGATGGAAGCAAAAACGGGAACGCACAAAGTGCTTGAAAACTGACTGAATCTCTTACCGATCCCTGCGTACTTGAAAGAATACGTTGTTTTGCGTGATGTGATGACATCCACTGAAAGAAAAAGTCACTAAATAGCGAATCTTTCTTAACACTGAAAACAACATACATTGGGCTAAGAATACCCTCATCATAATCATCAAGACGCGCAAATGAACCAACGTTTATACGAGATGGGTTATATGCAAATTCTCCACGTTTAACTATTTTATAGTTACTGACATTACTGCTCGCCACACGTTTTGAAAATTGATCTTCTGGTAATACAAAACCGCTATGATTAGTAACACTTAATACTCGTTGTATTGAACTATCTTTATTTCTAGCCTTTCCCTCCTCTAAAAGAGGCTTTAATCGAATCTTTTCCCATTCATCACTAAATCCCAGAAGGCGTTTTTTGCCAGTGATGAGTTGTTGCATGAGGGACTTTTTTTGTTGCTGACTATTGCTGATTAGTTTTTCTGTTACCTCAATCGCTCGATCCCAAGTCAATAATATTTTGGCTATTTTCTTTTGTTCTATAATAGGAGGAACTAACAACGGAACATACTGTAGGTCTTTTTGACCAATGTTCGATCGTATTACCCCTTGCCCTCTTCTTATAGATTCCTTACGGACTCTATAAGATGAAAAACAATAAATACAAAATTTAAAGTCAAGTTCGTTAGCCTTAGGTCGCCCCCTAATAACGAAGCCACCAAATATTGCTGGTGAAGTATCCATATAAACAGCAGTTAGAGCAATTTCGTCGAAAACCTCTGACGTTCTATTAAATAATACGTCGCCCATTTTTAACAAATATAAATTAATCTTTTTTTCAGGCAGATTAACTCTTTCACGAATTTTCTCGCTAGTAATAAAGTGATTACCAAACACGTCCATCACATTAACAAACTTAATTCCAGAACCGTAATTGGCTGCCTCAGTATTAGCGCCATTTTTAAACTCAAAAAGAGTTCCAAGATTTTCTTCTTTCCACCCATCAGGAACCATAACCCAGCTCCTTGAGATAACCATCCATTTCCGTTTCCAGTTCGACGAGTTGAGTTTTTAGTTCTTCACGCTCTTTACGCACTGCCAATAGGTCAATTTCTTCTTCCTCTTCAAAAGTATCGACATAACGCGGGATATTAAGGTTAAAGTCGTTTTCCTCAATCTCCTCAAAATTGGCCAAATACGAATATTTATCAAAGCTTTTACGCACCTTATATGTCTTGACTATTTTTTTAATATTATCAAGCGTGAGTAGGTTTTGGTTTTTACCCGTCTTACATTCACGGCTGGCATCAATGAACAGGACATTGCTATCCGCCTTATTTTTCTTAAAGATCAGAATCGCCGCCGGTATCCCTGTACCGTAAAAGAGCTTTTCAGGAAGTCCTATCACCGTATCAAGCAAATTTTCTTCTATCAATTGTTTGCGGATTTTTCCTTCTGAGCTACCACGAAACAAAACACCATGCGGAACAACAACGCCCATACGCCCTGTAGTCGGCTCCATAGTTTCGATCATATGCGAAATAAAGGCATAATCACCTTTGGTCTTTGGAGGAATACCACGACGAAAACGTCCAAACGGATCATGATCAGCTTCATCATGCCCCCATTTATCGAGACTGAATGGAGGATTAGCCGTCACAATATCAAAATGCATCAAGCCGCCATGCTTATTCAGTAGCTTAGGGTTTCTGATTGTATCTCCCCACTCTATTTTGTGATTGTCTTCGCCATGCAGGAACATATTCATTTTCGCCAGAGACCAAGTAGAGCCAATAGCTTCTTGCCCGTAGAGTGCGTATTTTTTGCTGTTAAAACGCTTTTTAATTTTACGACCACATTTCATGAGCAAGGAACCAGAACCACAAGCCGGATCAGAAATTGTGTCGTCTTCTTGTGGGTCTAGCAATTCTGCAATCAGGTCAGATACTTCGGGCGGGGTATAGAATTCTCCTGCTTTTTGCCCACCACCTGCGGCAAAGTGCTTAATCAGATATTCGTAGGCGTTACCGATCACATCGAGTGATCCAACACGACTGGGGCGAAGGTTTAATTCATCTTTGGCAAAATCTTCCAGCAAGTGGCGAAGAATGGTGTTTTTTTGTTTTTCTTCACCGAGCTTATCAGTGTTAAAACTGATATCCTGAAACACGGATTTTGATGCATCACGAAGCTTAGTGCCGTTAGCCTCTTCCAATGCGTGAAGAGCTTGGTCGATACGCTCACCATTGCCGGGTTCATGGCGTTTTTCATAAAGGGTATAAAAGCTTGATCCATCGGGAAGAACAAAGCGCTCATTCTTCATCATTTCATGAATAAGCTCTGGCTCGTCACCATGCTCTTCTTTGTATTTGTCATAGTGATCCTGCCAAACATCAGAGATGTATTTCAGGAACAACATGGTTAGGATAAAGTCTTTGTATGTGTCAGCGCTGACCGTGCCACGGAATGTATCGCATGCCCCCCATAAGGCTTTGTTGATAGCATCTTGGCTTATTGGTGTGTTCATATTTTTATTCCTTTTAACTGTAGAGTTTTACCTGCCGCAAGTTTGCTGGCAATAGAATTCATTAACTTATCCGCATTTCTGGTCAATTCAGAATAGAGCTTTCTTTCTTGCATCAATGTCATGTGCAAGCCTACGATTTGCTTTTGGTTATCTAGTGGCGGTACTGTGATTTCAGCACATTCTAAAATTGAGCGTTTAATGCTCTTGGTAAACGACCCTTGCGCTGCCCTGTCGAAATAGTTTTGCAGGGGTTTTTGATTGAGCTGCCAGACCAGAAATTCCGGCAAAAGCGATTGCTCGTTCACACGGAGAATATAGAAATGAGGAGCACTAACGACTTTCCCTACAATATGATCTACCAGTACGGCATAATTACGTGCGCCTCTGGCTGCGAAAAGGATATCCCCATTCATCAGCCAAGCAGGTTTTTTTTTGCCAGAAAGCTCCGTTTCGATAACGCTCTCCCAACAAACACCCTGATCAATAGAGATGTCTTTCATCTGCACGGCACGGATACCGCTACCGGATTTTTCCAGTATTTTCCCTCTGAATGGGTGTCCAGCGGATATAATTGCAAGATCAGTGAGCTTCAAAATAATTCCTTCATTAACGATGATGCAGATTATTAGAATCGAAAACGAACTCTATGTCAATAGCGAATATTGCATCATTGGCGATGACGTTTCATAACTCAGTTGCATCCAAGGGCGCTCGTTGATCGTTTTCCACTGACGAAACAGTGGTAGGCATTGAACACCGAAATGTTCACGGCATCCAAACGGCGTACGGTTGGTCTGGGTTGTTAGGGGCACGAAGGCTCCTGACTCGATGGGGCTTTAGGGGAGAGCGAAGTCTCCCCTGATCATGGGGGTTTTGGGGGCAGCTTGAAGGCTCCCATAAGTGGTGATTAGAACGGCCACACGTTCGCTGGTGCAGCACTCGGCTCAATGCCGGTAATGCACCATATAAGCCCTTGCTCTCGAATAATAATTCGATAGCTTAGCGCGCCTCCTGAGGATAGAACGGACGGGGAAACGTCCTTCTCAAGATAGCGGTTGGAGGGCAAATTCGCAGAAATTTGTAATACAACCGACTTCTTGCGCCCATCGTAAGCACTTACCAATAGCGGAACTATTGTGCTGTTGCTCACAATGCCCTGAGTGCAACCTTACCGGCTGGCAAGCGATGACGGGAACTACCGGCCTTGCCTACTGCTCCCGTACTTCACTATATATACACCTCATTTGAACAACCCGCCTATATCGCATTTCAGTGATTTCATGAGCTGCTCTAATGTCGAGAGCGTTGTGTTCTGGCCAGCGTTTTCTATGCGCGCCAAAGTGGATTGAGATATACCTAGCTTGCTGGCAAAGGCACGCTGCGATATATCACCCCTCCTTCGCCGAATATTCATGGCTAAACGCTGAATAATAACGCTCATATTATTTGACCCATATGTGACTCAATGGAGTATTTTTACGTTACAATAATGATTCATATGTGAATCATAGCAGGCTGGCGGCCACGTGCAAACATATCGGCAGACCCTTGGAGATCAAATCCGGCTGGCTCGGGCGATGCGCAGATGGTTGCAGGAAGCTCTGGCTTTGAGTGCTGGCCTTCACCGCACCCATATCGGGGCGATTGAACACGGAGAAGTCAGCCCTGAGATTGGCACCGTTGAAAAGATTGCCAAAGCCCTCGGGCTTCAAATATGGCAATTATTCAAGGGCGATATTGCCCAATTAAATGGCGATCCCTAAATGAGGCCAAATCCCATGAAAAATACCATCATCTTTGTCCTGGCTTTAATCCTGTGCTCTGGAGCCTGGGCGGGGGAGTTGATTGGCAAAGCGCGCATCAGCAAAACAGGCAATAAAACTCATACATGGATATCCTACAGCGTCCGATCTCCCTTAGCCGATATCTCAGATGTTTGGATCAGGATCAATGTATCGATAGAGGCAGTCAAAGCCGCCGCTCCAGAAACATTAGATTGTGGCCTTAAAATCAATAATAGTTTTGCCACTCCATACGAATATGCACAATATCGCGACGGTGCGCTTTATTTGCATTTTGAGAAGATCAAAAGCGATACGCTGCTGGAATTTGCGATTGGCTACAAAAATGTTGCCGCAGTGCAAAATTACTTTCAAGAAGCTTCCCTTAGGCTAAATTCTAACGAATGGAAGACAAGCGCTAAATGGCATCTAATAGATGATTTTATCTCTATGACAGCCAAGCCCATGAGCATTGTCATTGATGGGGAGAGTAGCTGTTATTTATATTAGTGCCGCCGCACAGATCAATGCGGCTTTGCAGCAAACAAAGATGGCTGTCACTGTAGCTTTTAAGGGAGTTGTTAATAAAATATTAAGTAATTATGGTGTGTAATGGATATATGGCGATATGTTCTGTCACAGGCAGATCAGACTGTGAGGGCTTCTGGCATCGTCACAATCATTAAGGATGGGTGAGTAAACGCAGATATGTGGCAATAGCTGCACATCGTAGAAAGGAATCACCTATGAAAACGCTTTTACTTAAATCATTTAGCTTAAAGAAAACATTCGAGGCAGAAGTTACTGCCGCGCTAATGATCCAATCTAATGCCTTAATCCCAATAAAGCTTGCAGTCAGGCTCTGTGGTATATCAAGGCAAGAGATAAGAAGGCGCATTGCACGCGGTACATTCCCCAGGCCAAGAATGCTATCTTCACACAAGAAAGCTAAGCGTAAGGCTTTTTATCTCAAAGATATTCATGAATGGATCAAAAGCCCGCATACGTATCGCCAGGATAGTGGCAAGGAAACAAGCTGATGCCTACACTAGATTGGAATATTGAAAAGTGCATGAAACAATGCAGCCCCGTCTTATCATCAAATAAGGCAAATGTTTTTTCAAAAGTTAGAATTAAACGCTCAAAAATAACGTTTACTGAATTACAGGAAGCTTATAACCACCTTGCAAATATCATTGCTGTTTACGGTGATAGATATCTTCCATTGTTTGAACGGTTGCATAATGAACTAACAGAATATAAATCGAAGCATGAGCTTCTGGACATTGCTAAAAGCATAGGCCATAAAAACTTATCAACAGAAGTTTCTAGCAGAAAAAACATAGAAAATATTTCACACATTTTTTCACACGTTTCACACACAAATTATTTACCCTAATATTTTTATTGTTTCATAACAGTATGTTACAGGGCAAAAAAACAACAAACGAATCCCTCAGTCTCCGCCACTTCCCCTCTATTTATTAACAATTGCTATCTTCTGAAACGCTTTGTGAGCTTACCTTGCAGAATAAGTTGTTGACGTAAACTGAATTTTTACTTAATTCGGTTACAGTAAAACATCACACATTTTTAACACAAAACGTCACACATGCGCCATATTATAAAAATAAAAGGCTGGTTCCACTTTAAACACAGAATACCAAAACGGTATCTGAAATATTATGATGGCCAGGAGATCATACAGGTAAGCTTGAAGACGACATCAGAATCTGTTGCCATTCAGCGTGCATCAGTATTAAAAGAGGAATTAGATAATTACTGGAATAACATCGTAAAAAATATACCGATGGATAAGGACTATGAATATAGCAAAGCCGTTCATACAGCCCAAACATTCAATTTCTCGTACAAATCTATTTCAGAGCTTGCAGGTTCTGATGTCAGCAAGATTATTGATCGTTTAGATGCGCTACAATCGGATATACCCGAGACCGATGAAAACGTTACTGCCTTACTAGGAGGAAAAGAAAAACCTAAATTTCCTATAAGCGAAGCATTAGATTCATATATCGAGTTTGAAAAACCAAATCATACAAGAAAAAATGAATCCCAACTAAGAAAATGGAAAAACCCTAAAGTAAAAGCTGTCAGTAATTTTATTAAAATATGTGGCGACCTATCAGTAGAGCAAATCACCAGAAACGATATATTAGCATTTCGGTCATGGTGGCAAGAACGCGTCGAATCAGAAAGCCTATCTCCCAATTCACCAAACAAGGATTTTACGCATCTACGAACACTCCTGTTCTTTGCAAAAGATAATCACGGCGCAGACATCAGCGTCGATGAATTATTCAGCCGTATAAGGTTCAAAGAAATAAAGAGCAAAAGACAACCTTTTAAGGTGAACCATATTCGAGATGTATTATTAAACATGGACAACCTGAAAGGGTTGGAACGAGAGTGTCAGTTATTTCTATTCGCTATGGCCGATTTAGGTGCTCGCCCCTCTGAGCTAGTTGGCCTGAATTTTAAGGCAGGAGATATTAGGCTGGATACAGATATCCCCTACATATATATTCATGCAGAAAAAGACAAGGAAATTAAAACACCCTACAGTGAACGCTACATGCCATTGGTGGGATCATCACTCTATGCGTTTCAAAATCTACCAAAAGGATTTGAGCGATATTACCGCAAACCTGATCAGCTATCAGGAAATCTGAATAAGTTTCTGCGTAATAACAATTTACTTCCAAGTGAAGATCATAGCCTATACAGTCTGCGTCACAGTTTTGAGGATCGGCTGACGGCAGTAGAGCCGCCCGACAAAGTACAGGCTGCACTCATGGGACATAGATATGACCGTCCCCGATATGGGGATGGTCCTAGCCTTGAACAGAAGTATAAATGGCTGCAAAAGATAGCGCTCAGAATCTAGTTTGTTCTTTCTAGGTATTCATGAATCCTTCTATTTACTTCAAGAATACCTGACTTGCTAGGTTTAAAGAAATCCCAGTATGTACTTCTTTTTAAATTATTATTTCTCTCTACGACCCATTTTAAATCATGGAGCATAGGTTTTATCCAGGATTTAGCATCAGCATGATAGTCATGTTGATATCGAATAGCTTCCCATACATCCTCAGAAAAAGGGGTAGTATTTCCTCCCTCTTTTATCCAATCCAGCCATATTGTTACTGTCATTTTTGCAATTGAAATTTTATTTTGCATCTGAACTGCCATAGCCATATTCCAATCACTTTCATTTAGACCATGACTTTTAGCATAGTGCTTTAAAAAATATGCCCGTAACCCCTGAAACCAAAAATAATATATCTCGGAAACTGTCCATTTGCGAAAAGAATGACAAATCAAAACATTACAAAGCGCGTAATATATATGTTTTTCTCTGCCTTTTATACTTGGGCTTATGGGTTTAAATTTGCGTGCTAACTCATGTACATCTGGTGGTGCCCCTAAAATCAAAAGCATCCCTGAACCAAAAAATAAAAGCGGATAATTTAGCGCTCCATTAACTAAATCATATCGTATTTTGTTATAGTATTTATAAGCAGTAGCCTCACTTATATCACTCCCTTTAGCAGCAACTTTCGCTGGCACATCACATAAAAAACCTACAAATAAATTTTCGATTTGCTGGTTAGACAATTTCGAGTTTTTATAATATTTATTTTTAAGCTGTTTTAAGCGCCGCGTTCCAATTTGTTTTGGGAATAATTTAGTTTTCCATTTGGAAAATGCAGATTCTGATATTTTATTTTTTATACAATATTCAGATTGAATTAGCCTCCCCTTCTTCCACTCCTGCACATGCTTTTTCCAAAATTCAGATTTTGCTGAGTTCTTCCTTAAATTAGCCATTTAAACCTCAAAATACTGCTGTTTGAATTTCCAATTCTACCTGTATTTTTCATTGTTTATCAAAATGTTATGCAAATAGCAGTGAAATATAGTCTTGTGTCCTGTCTTTGCTTCCATCAAACCAATAAATTAAAGTTTCCCCAAGCTTTGCGCAAAGCCTCTATTTCAAACAACTCCCCTTACTAGAAGGGGTTGGAGGCTTTTATGAGTGATAGTAACGACAATTTCGAGAGCTGGCAGCCGCCTGAACACGGCTCAAACCAGCACCCCTTGGAGCCAAGCGACAAGTTATGGCTATTTGGCAAATTATCCCTGATCTTCTCGGCGGAAGCAGGTAACTGGCTGTTACATACAAGTAACTACGCATTGGTCAATACGGTTGGCTCTGACCTGTTTGTGCTTGATGTTCTTGGCCTGCCGGATATCTCCGCACTTTCCAACATCTCTGTAGGCACGCTGATCAATGGCGTGCTCGGCTTGGCCGCTGTTGCTACGCCGGTATTTTTATTCGGGCAGTTATTAGAGCGCCACGGCGAGATATTCGAAGCTGGCGGTAAATTCTTTAAAGACGGGCTGCATATTGTAATCACCGCTGTGTTTGCCCTGCTCTATTTCTTCGTGATCTCCACTGAGTTCGCAACATTATATATACGCATCAAGGAAGAAACCGCACCTTCTCCCATTCCTGGCTTTTCAGGTGGTGAGGCGAGTTTTTGGCCGATGCTGATTATGAGCGTAGCACTAATCATCACCAATGCTGCCATGGGTCTGGCAACCGCGCATATGGTTCCCAGCGCCAAACTTGCCTTAAAAGGAGGATCAGAACAATGAAAACCAAAATTGCATTACTAATTATCCTTTGCTTCTCAATGCCAGTAATGGCTAGAGGAACGCACACCACAATCCAGCTCATCATTGATGATAGCGGCGTGCTGATTGATCCAATAGATGCTGATCAATACAAGCTGGTCTTGCTCTCGCATATAAAAGGGCTAACCCGTAAGCGTGAGTTTGCCCGTGCGCATATCGATGTGATTAGCACTTCGATTGGCCGCACCATCTGGTCGGGTGTTCCCAGTGATCTCAAGCGCAAGCCCGAACGCGCACTTGAGCTGGTTAATGCGATTAAGAGCAATCCAGAGAACTGTAATAATCTGCCTGGGGCATTCATGGAACTGGCCAGCAATATCAATGCGCTTGAGCGCCAGGGATTTACCAGCGCTCATGTGATTGTATTTTCTTCGCTGATCCATACGCCAATACCGTGCAGTGATACAACGCAAATCACCCTGCCCCAGCCTCCGCCATTGGAGGGAGATATCAATCAGGCTCTATCTACATACAAGAGTATTCACTCTATAGCTTTTTACTGGGCATCACCTCATCAAAAGCGCGTCTGGGAAGAATTCCTAGAACCGAGTTTTAATGCAGCGGCGCAGCGCTCCATTCCCATGAGTTTGATGGATATTGAGCGCAGTAAATTTGCTCTTCGGGGCGGACTTAAATTGGAGGTCTCAAAATGATTAAGCTCAAACGATTGTTTGTTTTAGTTTTTTGTTTCTTCGTAAATCCAGCTTTTGCGATAGAAGTTATCGAACCGCAGGAGTTACAAACAACTTCTATCGAGATTAGTGATCCTGATGTGCTAACAAAAACGCTTGGCACGGTTAGCTTTCAGATTGATCTATCTGCTGCCCATGATGATTTGCTGGCTCTTAAAGTTCGTCGCTCTGATCTAAAGCTTAAAGATGGAAGAAGCTTTACCGCCTTTGGCGTTCATAAAAAAGCGGGGGTAATCATCATTGCTGGCGGCGATGTAACCCACCTTAGCATTGCCAGTGTCAGTGATAAGCAGAAAGGCCGCGATGCAGGTGTGCTGTTTTATGGTGCGAACAATAAAGTCATCAGCCCAAAGCTTAAAGATATCGCTGTGTTTGACGCAGATTTTAAGCCCCTGAGCTTTAACTACACGCCAATGAAATCCCTTGGCTCATTGCACATGCCTGTTGCCATTGCGCTGGATACTAGCGGCTCAATGGATTGGCATTTGGGCGCTGTGGTAAGCGCCACAAGGGATTTTATGAAAAAACTTCCAGGCTCTGCGCGCTGCCAGATATTTACCTTTAGCAATGATGTTGTGCGGCTTTCGGATAATGGTATGAGTTATCTAAAAAGCTGCCCCTATATGATTTATCATTTGAATAAACCGCTCAAAGCTGGCGGTGCTACTGCGCTCTACAAGGCCATAGAAACTGGCTTTGAATCTGATATTCAGGGCTTTGTTACTGATCTTCCTAATATCACGATTGTTGTAACAGACGGTATAAACACCGCCAATTACGGGCAAACATTAGAAAGCCTTAATGCCACCAAAGCAAAAACAAACTCCAAGCTCTTTGTGTTTTGGGTGGGCAATTACGAAACTGGTCACTTAAAGGGTCTGGCTGATCTTGAAATTGTCTCTACCAATAACCTTGATGCTGATCTGCAAAACTTCTTCCAGAGCTTAGGCGTTTCTATATCCGGCCTACAAGTCCTGCATATAGGTAAATAAAATCATGTTTACCGCCCTCATTTTCCTGCTCATGCCACTAATCCTGCTTCTTGCAGGATTGTGGCTGGCCGCTATGAATGGCGGTTATGTTTGGGGCGTGGCAGTGATGGGCTTGGCGCTGCTTATCTTTATCAAAAAGATAATGGAGTTTCTTTCCCTGTCATTACATACCGCGCATCAGATCAATCTATTGCATGA
Source organism: uncultured bacterium (assembly GCA_964565945.1). GTDB lineage: Bacteria > CAZMGY01. The sequence continues at coordinate 51,243 of CAZMGY010000021.1, read as the reverse complement.
AAGTCGCAAGCTATCTGATAGCTATGGTCATGCAAGACTGGCCGAAATCCAAGACAGCTTCATAAAAGAGCTAATTAAAAACCGCAGTGGTTTTTATGTTGGCAGCATGGCAGATGCCCCGCTCTTTTACGATCCATACCTAACTGGCAATGGTCACATGCTGACCTATGCGCCTTCACGCACCGGTAAAACAATCTCGGTAATTATTCCTGCGCTTTTGCACTGGTTTGGAGGCTCGATGTTTGTTACCGATGTTAAGGGCGAGCTAACAGCTATCACCGCCAAGTACCGTAAAGCGCGAGGTCAAAATGTTTTGATCTTTAATCCCTTTAATGTTCTTGGCATTAAGGGCGTGAATTTTAATCCACTGCGCATCTTGGTTGTTGATGTGATGAAGAACGGAGGCAAGGACTTGCATGATCTTGCGCGCTCTATTGCCTTCCAGCTCATTGCAGAAAGGCCTAATGATATGGGCGATGGTATGTTCTTCCGTAATGGTGGGCGCAGGCTAATCATTACATTCCTTTTATATATGGCTGTGTTTATGCCTGATCAATGCACCCTGCCAACTTTGCGCAAACTTATCTGGGCTGGAAGCAATAAACAAAAAGCCATTGCCTTTGAGATGCGCTCAAGCGATTGGCTGCACGGATTACTTCAAGATTACGGCAATGGCTTAGCAGAGATGTTGCGATCTGAATATATCAAGACCTATGGCGCATTTAGAGATAACGCCATGAACGCTCTTGAGATTTATGACGCGCACTCACCTATGGGCGCGGCAATGAGCAGCTCTGATTTTAAATTATCCGATATTCTGGATGGCAAAACCACGCTCTATGTGATTTTGCCAGAAGCAAAATTAGAAACCCATGGCTCTGCCCTTGGCCTGATCGCTACATTGTTACTAGAAACCATTGCCGCCGCGCCAAAGCCTTCACCAATCATGATGCTTTTAGAAGAGATGGGTAATATCGGCAAGCTACCTAATCTTTCCAAAGCGCTATCACTATTGCCTGGCAAGGGCGTGCGCCTATGGATGGTGTTTCAAAGCCGCCGCCAACCAATTGAGATTTATGGCCAGCAAATGGCAGGCCTGATCGAAGAGCAATCAAGCTTTATGCAGGCTTGGAGCATACGCGGGGAACTTGATCGTAAAGCATGGAGCGCTCGCATTGGTAATAAAACCATGAAAGCCCGCTCTCTTACCCGTGATCCCAATAATCCGGTTTCTCCATGGCGTTTAAGTATTAACGAGCGCGCCGCATCCGTGATGAGCATAGATGAGATCGGGCGCATGGATATGAGCCACCAGCTTATCGCTATTGATGGAAAAGCTTTGATTAGAGCTGAGAAATTAGCTTACTTCCAGATAGAGCCATGGCGAAAATTAGCAGGTAAAAGCCCTTATCACAAAAATAATTATCCAAAAAACTTGCCTGTGCGCATATACCTTAATGGGCACGCATGAGCACTATGAGCATTAAATATATCTTAATAACTCCTTGGAATGTGGCTGTGAGAGCCATGTTTGACGGTGCATCTTTAGGATTTATTAAGCTTTTGCTGCCTAGCATGAAGTCTAGGGGTACATTTTGTGAAGGCAATATGTTCCCCTTTTTATTTGGCGCGAATTTACGCAAAGCCAGCGCATTATCACCCACTGTCTTTGCATCTTACAGCCCCACTGCTCGCGCCAATTCCCTCTCGGGGGCGAGGTCTATCTTGTTCTCGCCCCTTATATGGGGGATCAGATGAATAAGTCTGCACGGAAAAACAAGCAGACGCGCTTGAAGAGTCATAAGGAAGAGAGTCATAATCATGACCTAGCCCTTATTAATCTCGTAAAGCTCTTAGCCCGCACATGTGCGGAAGAAGATTACAAGCTTTGCGCTGATCAGCTCTCAAATCAGAAATTGGAAGGTGAAGAATAATGAAAAAATTACGCGCCTGCATCTATGCCAGATATAGCTCTGATCTTCAAAGCGATGCTTCGATTGAAGATCAAATCCGCCTCGCGTCAGAAAAAGCCAAAGCCGAAGGCTGGGATTTAGGAAACTGCTATAGCGATGCAGGAATATCAGGCGCATCACTTATGCGCCCTGGTATTCAATCGCTACTAACGGCTGCCATGAACGGTGAGTTTGATATTCTAATCTGCGAGGCGCTGGATCGCCTGTCCCGTGATCAGGAAGATATTGCCGGTATCTATAAGCGCATGGAATTTGCTGGCGTTAAAATCATCACTCTGTCCGAAGGTGAAATCTCAACATTGCATATCGGCCTTAAAGGCACGATGAACGCTATGTGCCTGAAAGACCTTGCAGATAAAACGCGGCGCGGGCTTCGCGGGCGCGTTGAAAAAGGGAAATCTGGAGGCGGCATTGCTTACGGCTATAAAGTCGTGAAGCAATTTAACTCTGAGGGCGAGGCCATACGCGGTGATCGGGAGATCAACGAAATCTAAGCCAAAATCGTTAAGCGCATATTCGAAGAATACGCCCTTAAAAATAAATCTCCCAAGGCAATTGCCGATGCGCTGAACAAAGACGGCATCCCTGCCCCCTCAGGCAAGGCCTGGGGGCAATCGACCATCAATGGTAATCGCAGGCGCGGAACCGGCATCTTAAATAACCATCTTTATATTGGGGAATTAATCTGGAACCGCCAGCATTTTATCAAAGACCCAGCTACGGGCAAGCGCGTTACCCGCCTAAACGATGAGGCGGATTGGATCAGGCAAGATGTGCCTGATTTACGGATTGTTGATCAGGAGCTTTGGGATGCTGCCAAATCCCGTCAAAAGACCCTTGATACCAGCCTTAAGGGGCTGCACCGCAATAACCGCCCCAATTATCTGCTCTCTGGGCTACTAAAATGCGGAATATGCGGCGGTGGCTATGCCAAGATCAATTCTGAGCGCTATGGCTGCTCACAATCCCGCAATAAAGGCTCTAGCGTGTGCGCCAATAAAAAGAGCATCAAACGTGAGCGCATCGAGGCTCTGGTGCTCGGAGCCTTACAAACCCATCTCATGAGAGATGATCTCTTGAAGGTGTTTTGCGCGGAATATACGAAGCACTTTAATAAGCTGCAAAGCCAGCATGATCAGAGCTTAAAGGGCTACCGCGCAGAGGCTGCTAAACTCGCTAAGGAGCGCGAGAACATCATCCAGGCCATCAAAGACGGTGTAGCCGTGGATTTGATAAAAGATGATCTGGAGAGAGCCTCAGAGCGCCTCAAAGAGTTGGAAACCTTGCTCGAAGCCACGCCAAAATCCGCGCCTATGCTTCACCCTGCCATGGCTGAGCGCTATCGCAGGCAAATCAGTGATTTACGCGCATCTTTAGACCAAGAAGAAAACAGAGGGGAAGCTGCGCTGATTTTAAGGGGGCTGATCGAGAAAATCACCCTCACCCCAAAAGCTGGGCAGGATGATCTATCAATTGATCTTCACGGCTCTTTGGCCGGTATTTTAAGCATAGCCTCACAGGAGAATCCTATGAAAAACGCAGACATAAAAAAAGGGCTCGCCAGATTAGTTGCCAATGACAATTATTCTAGCCAGCCGTCTATAGAGTTGGTAGCGGGGGAGGGATTCGAACCCTCGACCTTTGGGTTATGAGCCCAACGAGCTTCCAGTCTGCTCCACCCCGCGCCAAAAACATAAAGAATGATCATTGTATCGAAGAGTGGGCACAAAAATCAAGTCTTTCTTAAATACGTTCCTGAAAACGATTATTTTTTGCTTGCCTTCATCCCTGCTCAACGAAACGATTGTATCATAACTGTATGCTAATTTCAAAGGTTTTGATATTGATTTTGTGAGGAAAATATTAGGGTATGAGTAATAATAAGCAACAAGAAAAAGAATATTTGTATTGGAATCAGGGACTTCAACTAGGAATAGTTAGTTCTATTGTTTCGTTTTTTTTGTAGCAAGTTTTTTTCTAATATATGAAGATTTTGATGGCATTCTAAGTTTTATTCGAACATTAGACTTTTTAATTTGGGCTGTATCTTTAGCGATATTATTATTCTTATATTTTAAATTTAAAAAAGGAATAAATAAAATCACACAGGAATATTCAAAAAACTTGCTACAAAAAAAATTAGACAAAGAATTAAAAGAAGGTAGATTAAAGTCAGCTTTTAAGATTTTTAAAACAAATCTGGATTTAGATTTTGATTATGCAAAGGGCTTAAAAATTATTTTAGAAAATAAAGAAAGCCCACTTGATTTTTTAGAAGAATGTAAAAAGATTAATGAAATTGAAACCCCTAAAAAATATACTCAAGATGAATATTATGATTTTCTTATAGGTCAAAAACCATTCGGTGAAATGTTAATTATAGAAAGATTTTTGAAAATGCTTATTCTAAGCCTTTTGATCCACAAAATGTTTCAGGGCTTGAATCTCGATTCATATCTCTAGGGGATGTTTTTGGCAGTGCTCGTGGATATAACACAACCTCATTGTTACTATATTGCTTAATAGCTCAAAAAACAGGAAGCCCTATAAGTAAATTTTCAATATCGGATGATTATGCTGATCAAAAAAAAGAACTTAAGATTTTATGCAAGTCTTTAAACGATAATGAACATATCACTAATACTGTGAAAGAAGATTTAAAAAAGATACTAGCAGTTAACTTTGAAAATACTAGTTTGTAGGCAAGGTAAATGGAATCAAAAAAGGTTTGACCAATTTATTGGGCACTTTCAAAGATTGTGGCATATACAGACATTGCAAGTCCTCGAGGCGAGAAGGATAATTTTTGTAACGAAAAACAATGCTCAAGATCCAGGAAATCACTACCCGCATTAGCCAAAATTTCTTAAAAATCACCCTCAACAGACCCTCTCGGCCCCTATAAAGTTGACTATCGGCCCAAATGGCAGACTCACGCACAAACAAGCATTCACCCTTTTCACAAACCCCAGGGCAAGCGAAGAATAAAAGCAATATCCACCTCCCAAGTTTCATGAGGGGTAAATTGGGTTGTAAAATCTTGATTTCTTTGCACATTCAAGTTGGGCATATCAACATTAGAGCGACCGCTTGGTTATCCAGCTCATAAGACCCCCTGCGCGACCTCACAGTTCCGCACTCTACCCTTTCTATTATAACCCCCATCCAAAAATAGAAAACAAAAAAGCACAGAAATCCCAACTGGTATAATGGTTTCAACAAAAAAACCTTTTCACCCAGTGGGTGAAAACACCAAAGGTAAGCAAAGCTTCTAACCATTAACCACACTAGCGAGGAGTTGAATCCAAGATTTGATAAACGATCTCATCTTGACGTACTAAGCCCAGCTTATCCCGAGCCAAACGTTCGATATGCTCTGGATCATTTTGGAGCATATCAATTTGCTGTTCCAAGTAATCCCGCCAGAGCCGCACTTCATTAATATCGCGATTAACAATAGTGATTTCTTGCTGTAACTCTTGTTTTTTACGTGCAATGGGCCACAATAGCTGGAACATAGCCATTCCTACCAAAACGAGAACACAGGCAAGAGTCCTGTTATCGAGAAAAATTCTCTCTACCCAATGTTGACGATAATGTTGTCGTCGCACCCTTTACACTCCCCCCCCCCAAGCCACATCAGAACTAAGCTTAAGCTTACGCTACAGCGCTAAGTTATAAAACACGTTCAACCCACGGTATTCTGCTGCTGCACCCAATTCTTCTTCGATGCGCAATAATTGATTGTATTTTGCCATACGATCTGTACGAGACAAAGATCCCGTTTTGATTTGACCAGCACTGGTCGCCACAGCCAAATCGGCAATCGTCGTATCTTCACTTTCCCCAGAACGATGAGAGATTACAACAGTATAACCAGCCACCTTTGCCATTTCAATGGCATTCAGTGTTTCAGTTAGCGTTCCAATTTGATTCACCTTAATCAAAATTGAATTACCACTTCCCTGTTCAATCCCCTGAGACAAACGCTTTGTGTTCGTCACAAAAAGATCATCACCCACCAATTGAACTTTGGAACCCAGCTGCTTTGTCAATATTTTCCACCCATCCCAGTCGTTTTCATCCAAGCCATCTTCGATTGAAATTAAAGGATATTTGTTGACCCAGCTGGCATAAAGCTCCGTCAATTGAGCGGCACTTTTTTCGGCTTGCGCTTCGGCAGCTAAAATGTATTTACCATCTTTATAAAGCTCACTTGAGGCCACATCCAAAGCTAAACGAATATCTTCGCCAGGGAGGTAGTTTGCCGCCTCAATCGCTGTTAAAATCACCTCAATCGCTTCTTCGTTCGAGCCCAAGTTAGGCGCAAATCCACCTTCATCTCCAACAGCGGTATTCAAACCTTTGTCCTTAAGAACCTTTTTAAGAGCATGGAACACTTCGGCACCCATACGTAACGATTCACGAAACGTTTCGGCACCCACAGGCATAATCATAAATTCTTGAACATCAACATTGTTATCGGCATGCGATCCACCGTTAATAATGTTCATCATTGGAACAGGCAAAATTTTGGCATTTGTTCCACCAAGATAACGGTACAAGGGTAATTCCAGAGCTTCTGCGGCAGCTTTAGCAGTGGCCATAGAAACAGCAAGAATAGCATTGGCACCTAATTTCCCTTTGTTAGGAGTGCCATCTAAGTCAATCATCAAGTGATCGATATCCACTTGATCTGTAGCGTCTAAACCAATAAGTTCTGGTCCAATCAATTCATTCACATTATCGACCGCTTTAAGAACACCCTTGCCTAAATAGCGTTTTTTATCACCATCTCTTAATTCAACCGCTTCATGCTCTCCAGTAGACGCTCCAGAAGGCACAATCGTACGCCCTACAACACCTGACTCTAAAGCCACTTCGGCTTCAACAGTAGGATTACCTCTTGAATCTAAAACTTCTCGCGCGTGAACACCGACAATCATTGTCATAATTTGATCTCCTCTTCTCTTGTGTGCCTCGGGGCATTTCGGGGAGCTAAAGGTGTAGCTTCTCCCACTCGACATAAAACTTCATATGGAACGGTATTCATTACTTGGGCAATCTCGTGAACATCCACCATTTGACCCAATTGCTGTCCCATAACCACAACCTCGTCTCCAATAACAACGTTATCCTGAGGTTCTAATTCCACAATGGTTAAATCCATGGAAACGGTTCCTATAATAGGCCTTTTTTGTCCATTGATCAAGACTTTTCCCCCTGCGGACATGCGTTGGTCGACTCCATGAGAATATCCCATGTTAATCACGGCAACAGGAGTTTCTTTATCGGTGATATAGTGCATGCCATAGCCCACACCTACACCGGCTGGTAAATGTTTAACTTGAACAACTTGGGCATGTAAACTCATTACAGGTTTAAGATCTAAAGGACATGCTATAGAGGTATTCGGCAAAGCTCCGTAGAGCAAACACCCGATCCGAACTAGAGTGTAGTTTTTTTGAGAACGTTTGAGAACACTGGCGCTGTTGGCTAAATGGATATGTTTAAACGTCATACCTTTGTCGTGACACCATTGAATCACTTCGCAAAACACTTGCTCTTGTTGGTCCGCATAGCTTAGGTCCGCACTGTCCGCAGTGGCCAGGTGCGAATAAATGCCTTCGATATCGATATAGCCACTCGCATTTAAAATTTGGACTATCGGCAAAATATCTTGTGGTAAGGCTCCACAACGAGACATGCCCGTATCCACCTTAAGATGCACACATAAGCGTTGCTTTTTTTTTTCTGCCATATGAACTATATATCGCGCTATATCTAAGGAAGAAATGGTTGCCACGAGATTGTGGTCAAACAACAACTCTGCTTTTTGAGGGAGCAACGCACTCAAAATAAGGATTTCGCTACAAATACCTAATTGCCTCAAATGAAGGGCTTCTTGAATATTAGCTACCCCAAAAAAACGAACACCCAAGCGCTCTAAGTATGGTGCCACCCAATCCACATGATGACCATAAGCATTGGCTTTGATAACCGCGAGCAAACTCACATGATCATCCAAAAAATTTTGGATTTGCCAAAGGTTGTGGCGAAGATGTTCTAAAGAAATTTGCTTGTCCATGCAGATATTTTAGCACACAAAAACAAGCACATATTCTCCTTTAGGAGGACATTGTTGATAGCACTGAAACCATTCAGAAACAGAGCGAGTGCAAACCTCTTCATGCATCTTGGTCAATTCGCGACATAGTGTCACAGGAATGTTTCCCAAAACGTCTTGGATTGCCTCGAGGGTTTTGAGAAGTTTGTATGGAGACTCATAAACAATCACACTGGAACCATAGCCTTTGAGAGATTCTAATTTGCTACGTTTTTTTCCAAGCTTGGGCGGTAAAAAGCCTACGAACTGAAAGCGATCCACTGGACAGCCCGACAAAACTAAGGCAGGAATCACAGCCGTAGCACCAGGAACACATGTTACTGGAAGCTGAGCATTTTGCACTTCACGTATCAAGTGAAAGCCTGGGTCGGAAATACCAGGAGTGCCCGCATCAGAAACCAATGCGTAGGATAATCCCTCTTTCATCTTTTGAACGATCTCACCACTACGACTTTCTTTATTGTGTTCGTGATAAGACGCTTGCGGTGTTGAAATCTCGAAATGCTTGAGCAACTTTCCCGTGTGGCGCGTATCTTCGGCCGCAATCCAATCGACCTCTTGCAAAGTCTTAAGAGCACGTAACGTGATATCGTCTAAATTTCCTATTGGAGTACTCACAATATATAACATCGCCCCAAGCTTTCTTTACTTGATTTTTTACTATTTTAACCATATTTATTAACAATGAACAATTTTTTAAAAAACACAATCTTTCATAAATTCTCTCACGAACGTCGTAAAAGCTAACATCATTGACCCAAAATCATCTGAATAATGCCACTTTGGGCGCAACTGTCCATGCCTTGATTAGCTTGGTAAAGTTGTTTGAATTGTTTGTCTAGTTGCTGCCAATCAATCAGTATATTGACTTGAGTGTTTGCGAGGGTTCTGTGAGTAATAATTTAAATAAAGGAGAGGCCAGTATCCTTTATTTAAAGCATCTTTTGCATCACTGGAACCTTTTTATGTGCAGGATGCCACTTAAACGGCTTTTCTTGTGTTGAATGACAAAACCCCTTGTTTTTGCTAAAATGGAGCGATTGTAGTTATGTTAAAGAACTGATTTCTTAAGTCATGCTGTGATCAATCCACGGTAACTAAATATAGGATAAAACAAAATTTAAGGATAAAGCAATGATCAACACCCGTTTACAAAGTGTGACGCCCTCGGTGACCTTGGCGATTTCAGCAGAAGCGAAACGTTTAAAATCCGAAGGTGTTCCTGTGATTGGTTTTGGGGCTGGAGAGCCCGATTTTGATACGTCTCAGTTTATTAAAGATGCCGCTATTCAAGCGATTCAAGATGGTTTCACCCGGTACACCCCGACCACGGGAACCGAAGAATTGAAAGTTGCGATTTGTCGTAAGTTTGAATGTGACAATGGTTTGAGCTATGATCCTTCTCAGGTCGTGGTATCTTGTGGGGCTAAACACTCCATCTTTAATTTGATTCAAGTTTTGTGCAACCCTGGCGATGAGGTTTTAATTCCCGCGCCGTTTTGGTTGAGTTATCCCGAAATGGTTAAAATAGCAGGCGCGACACTGGTGGTGGTGCCTTGTGGGCAAGACACACAGTTCAAAATGACACCCGTGATGTTGCAGAATGCCTTGACCCGTCATACCAAATTAGTCATCTTAAATAGCCCTTCTAATCCTACGGGAATGGTTTATAGCGAAGATGAGCTTAAAGCTTTGGGCGGAGTTTTGCAGCAATGCGAAACGATGATCATTTCGGATGAAATTTATGAACATATTGTTTACGACACTCCACACAAAAGCATTGCTGCCGTGGTTCCTGAGCTTAAAGATAAAACCATTGTTGTTAACGGACATTCCAAAGCCTATGCGATGACGGGGTGGCGGATCGGCTATATGGCAGGGCCTGTTTTTGTGGCGAAAGCGATGGCGAGTTATCAAAGTCACAGCACGTCGAATCCTTGCTCGATTGCGCAAAAAGCAGCTTTAGCCGCTCTTGAAGGGGATCAAAGCTTTTTGGCTGACAACGTGACTTTGTTTAGAGCGCGTCGTGATGTGATGGTGGAGATGTTGAATGCGATTCCAGGTGTTGAATGTTTAAGGCCAGAAGGTGCTTTTTATGCTTTTCCTAATATAAGTGGCCTAGAGCGCGGGTCTTCGATTGATGTGGCGGAAGACTTGTTGAAAGAAGCGCATGTGGCTTTGGTGCCAGGACAAGCTTTTGGCGACGATGACTGTGTGCGTTTATCGTATGCTTTAGATTTAGATAGTATTAGTGAAGGTCTTGAGCGTTTTGCGCGTTGGGCCCAATAAGATATACGAACAAAGGAGAATAAGAAAATGCGTAAAGTAACCTTTATTGATGGTGATGGAATTGGCCCAGAAATTGCAAAAGTGACGCGGGATTGTATTGATGCCACTGGTGTTAGTATTCAGTGGGATATTGTTCAAGCTGGTATCGATATTATGGAAACAGTGGGCACACCTTTGCCTGACAATGTGATTGAGTCGATCAAAGAAAATAAAGTGGCGATTAAAGCCCCGATCACCACTCCTATTGGAACAGGGTTTCGCAGTGTGAATGTAACTTTGCGCAAAGAATTGGATTTGTATGCGTGCTTGCGTCCTTGCAAAATTTATCCTGGTGTTAAGACCAACTTTAAAGAAGTGGATGTGGTGATTGTTCGTGAAAACACCGAGGACCTCTATGCGGGCATTGAATTCGATTTAGAAACCGATGAGTTGAAAGATGTTCGAGAGTGCATTAACAAGTATGTCGCTAAGCCGATTCAATACGATGCGGCGATTAGCATTAAGCCTATTTCAATTGCGCGTACGAAGCGGATTGTTAAATTTGCTTTTGATTATGCGCAAGCTCAAGGTCGTCAAAAAGTGACCGCTGTGACCAAAGCTAATATCATGAAGTACACCGATGGTTTGTTCTATCGTGTGGCACAAGATGTGGCTAAGGAATATCCCGAGATTGAATACGAGGAGGTTTTGGTGGATGCCATGTGCATGCATTTGGTGCAACATCCAGAATGGTACGATGTTTTGGTGATGCCTAATTTGTACGGTGATATTTTGTCCGATCTTTGTGCTGGATTAGTCGGAGGTTTGGGTGTTGCTCCTGGTGGAAACTTTGGTACAGAGATGGCTGTGTTTGAAGCAACGCATGGAAGTGCGCCTAAATACAAAGGTTTGAACAAAGTGAATCCAACAGCCTTATTACTTTCGGGTGTGATGATGTTGCATCACTTGAAAGAACAAGATGCTGCGGATCGCTTGGAGCAAGCGATTACCGATGTGATTGCCGAAGGTAAGGATGTGACCTGCGACCTTAAATCAAGCAAAGATGATCCCACAGCTGTTGGGACCAAAGAGTTTGGTCAGGCTGTTATTGCCAAATTGTATCAATAAGATGTGATGATTTAAATGCAAGTGTGTTAAGGGGAAGTTAACTGCGTGCTAAGTTGCCTCTTTTTTTGATTCTATGATGGAGAAAACTTTGATGAGTAGCAATTTGCCAATATTCTCTTTGAGCGTGTGGATAGTTCTAGTGAGACCGATGTAACTATGTATCATTCAGCAAAGTTAGCGCATCGGGGTTTTTATGGTTGGAGACCGCATTCTAAGTTGATTGGGGTTGAGAGCGGTATAATACTTTAGGCTAGCCCGTGAACGTATCGAAATGGCTACGCACTCTGGCTAAGATGATTGGATGCTCAAAGGGGGCATGATCATGAGCTTCTGCATAGGTTAGTTATGTTAGGGTTTGCGCATACTTTGTTTGACCTACGTATTTATCTGCACGGATTTGGATGAAAGAACCTTTCAGCACACTGATGTGATTCATGATTTCGAGGCGGGGCAAGACCCTTTAGATCTTAAACCGCTTGAACTGTCTTGGAGCGATTTGCAATGGGGATAGGTGAATCAGTACATGAGTTTAACAATCGAATCAGAGAATCTGGAGTGCATTCTTTATTTTGATGGGTTAATGGCACCTCTGACGGCTTTGGAATTTTTGTTGTAGGATAGACCTTATGAAAACCCTTCAACCTCCTAATTATCGTAAGATGCTTGTCGGCTTTCTCTTCGTGATGGCGGCGCTTGGGGCCTTGGTAATTAGGTCGTGTCAGGCATTACAGCGTTTCGAGGAAACGAGCTTGCGTCTGGGCACAATGACTCAACTTGTGCTGGTTTTATCCAAAGACGATGCATCTCAAAAGCGTGCTGGTAAACTTTTTGAAATGGCTTATGCCGAAATTACTCGCCTGGATCGTATCTTTAGCCGTTACCGCACGGATAGCGAAGTAGCCAACATCAATGCTTATCCCGACAAAGAGTATGTGCTGAGTGAGGAATTAGCCAAAGTATTTGGCTATGCATTAGAGGTCTTTCGCCAGAGTGAAGGGGCCTTTGATGTGACTGTCTTGCCTCTGTTACAGGTGTGGTGGTCGGCGCAGCAAACCCAAAGATTACCTGAGAAGGCCTTGCTTCAAAAGATTGTGTCGTATGTTGGTGTGGACAAGTTGGCCTATGATCCTGCAGCACGCACGCTTCAAATGACAAAGGGAATGCAGCTCGACTTGGGAGGCATTGCCAAAGGTTATGTGATTGAACAGATTCGAGATGTTTGGACCAAGGCTGGCGTGGAGAATGCTCTTATTAACATAGGTGGTGATGTTTGGGCTATGGGGCTTAATGAGCATAAGAAGGTGTGGCGCCTAGGAATTCAGGATCCCGATAATCAGCAAAAGCTTCTCAATGTGATTGAGCTGAGTAACCAGGGAATGGTTACGTCTGGAGACTATCAACGTTATGTGACCATTGAAGGCAAGCGTTATAGCCATATTATCGATCCTCGCTCAGGTTGGCCAGTAGAAAATGCGCGCAGTGTGACATTGGTGGGGCAGGATATGATGGCTATTGATGCCTGGGCCACCGCGTGTTCGGTGTTAGGCCCCCAGACTATTGACCGTTTTGTGCCTGCTGTGGTGAAGGCTCACTATGTGGTTGTGTATCAGGATCAGCGCGGGATTCATGTGAAGAAATCCTATTGACATATAGGAGGGTTGTTTAATACACTTAATAAGTTATTATGTTTTAATGGAGCGTGAGTGATATGTTCAAGATGAGCGGGTCTTTTTTAAGATGTGTATCGTTGTGCTTGGGGAGTTTCTTTGTTGTAGCTGATCTCGGAGCCTTAGCTCCAGCTAGCCAAACCCGTCAAGAAACCTTGCAGCAAGCAACAGAGAGTCTCTTTTTTGCACCATCTTTGCAGACCTTAATCCAGCGAAGAGTGATCAGCGACATGCCCCGCACCAAGCATTGGGTCGAACATCGACTGGATGGTTCCACTGTTGAGGTTTTTCGAAGCTCGGCGGACTCTTGGGGGCAACCACCTTGGGGGGGAGATCTCTTTGATCGTTTTTTCCCCTGGTTTCAATCCTCTCCGAAAAAGAGGGACCCTTGGGGTGGAGTTTTTTGGAAAAGTTTTCCTTTTGGTTTGCATCCTAAACGTGTGAAGTCTGTTAAGTCCAAGCCTTTAAATCTCCCTTTAGTGATTCCTGCCCCTAAGCCCAAAAAAAAGACTTGGGGTGTTTGGGAAGATATTTTTAAGACCATTATGGAAGGTAAAGCGGAAAATCAGAAAGCTCGTGTATGGGTTAAGCCTGGGAAGGTTTCTAAGAAAGTTCAACGGCAGTTTGAACCTTATCAGCCGCGCATGTGGAAAGTCAAATCTCCTGATGGAGGCACGCTCTATCTCCTGGGAACCGAACATCGCACGTCGTCCAAAATATTACCGAAGCCAGTTTGGGATGCTTTGAATCAAGCACATACTTACTGCGGAGAGATTTTATCGAATTTGGATTTGCCCATTAATTTAGGGTTTTTGGGACTCACTTCGATGGATTATGAACTCGAGGAATATGCACGTAAGAAGCGTAAGGCAACGATGTATTTGGATCGGATGGAACCGTGGAAGCGGGAGCGTTTGGCTCGCCTAGAAGAACAAACTCGGGGCTGGTCCAAAGAACGGGAAAAAGCTGAGATTAAACTTCTCTATAAGCGTAACCGTGATTGGGTGCATCAACTAAACGCTCTTATGGCTCAAGGCGGGGTTTCTTTTGTGGCTGTGGGCTTGGCGCACTTGGCGGACGAATATGATTACAGTGTGCCTGAACTTATGAAAGCTTTGGGCTATGAGGTGGAGGAAGTTCCGATTTATGATCACGTTAATCTCGGAGAGGTGACACCTTCGTTTGCATCGCGGGTGAAAACCATGTCGCTGGAACAGGTTTTGGATGAAGCTTATTGGGATGAGCCCAAAGGGGGGGCTCACCGGCGTTTGCTCGAAAAGCGTTTGAAAAGTTGGCTGATGAATGATGTGCGGAAGGCTTTGTGGAAACGCATTCAATTTTATCAAATGGTGTTGCCCGAAAATGCTTATTATAATGTGAAGCGTTATTTACGTATTATGTTGGAGCAAGGTTTGGGCGATGATCTATTGATCTACTATCAAGCGCATGCCCAAAGTCTTTTGGTGCGGAGGGTTTTGCGAGGCTTGCTTTCTGATGCGCGAATGGCGTCTTTGGTGTCCAAAGAGCAGGAAGCACAGATCAGACAATTGTTAGAAGGTTATGATGCCGATGGTCTTTGCTACACCGATGAACATGGGGTGGCTTACCTTGTGACGAGTTTTACTAAATCTCTTAAGGCGTTGGTTTATAATCGTCACATTGAGGATAAGGATTTGAATGATAAAGTACGTCAGGCTGAAAAACAATACGGGCCAAGTATAGCTGAAAAACGCAAGGCGCGTGCTAAATTGGCAGATATTGCACGTAAGCAAAAGGGCGAGCTAGTGGCGTCGGAGTACAAAAAAGTTGCGCACTTAGTGAAGTTATTATCCCCAGGTCGTGTGGTTAAGTCTAAAGTTGTGGCTAAAGAACGTCGACCTTCTTCCGAGCCCGCTGTTAAGGGTGGTGCACCCACTTTATGGAATCTTTTGAGAGTGCTGCTGTTGGGGGAGGAGGGTAAGCTTCCTCATTTTGCCTTGAACTTTTTGCAAACACCGTCAGTTTTTTCAGGTACTTTATCGGTCACAACGTTGCGAGCAATGATGGAGCAGTTGCAGATTAATGTGTCTCCCTCTGTTTTGAAGCTTGTCGATCAAAGGACTTTAGATTTAAAGCGTGTTAACGAACTTGGTTTGAATGTGGTTTTATTTGTTGCTCTTATAGAATTATTGCGAAAGGCACGTTCCGATCAAAGTAAGAAGGAATTGTCTCTGGACGACTGGCGCTCGATTTTGCAGACAGTTTTGTCTGTGTTTGAAGGGGGGTATCATTCGTGCATTTCGAAAAAGGGACTTATTGAAGAATTGTGCAGTTTACAAGGTTTAGCACCATCGGAAGTTTCATGTTCTTCTTTTTCGTTGCCAGATTTCTTGGAATTAGCGTCTTCCCAACAGATGTTGCTAGATAGTGAAGTTCTGAGTCTGTTTCAAATACGTGTTGCGGCGTAAGCGGGGCTTTTGTGAGCTGTTAGCAGCGACCTTGATCTCTGTATTGAGATTCCCTACATGCTACAATGAACGGCTAAGAAATGAGGTGATAAAGTTATGGCATGGTTTTTACGTCCAAAGAAAAAAAACAATATTGAGGCTAAGAAAAAAGCTTTACCCGACGGCTTATGGTTACGTTGTGAAGGTTGTGATGAGGTGGTTTTTAACAAAGGTTTGCAAGAAAATCACATGGTTTGCTTTGCCTGTGACCATCACTTTATTTTTCCTGCTTGGGAGCGTATTTTTTTATTAATCGATCAAGACACCTTTGAAGAATATGATGCCGATTTGACCAGCGTCGACACTTTGCAATTCAAAGCGGTGAAGTCTTACAAAGAAAAGTTAGAAGCCGATCAAAAAAAAACGGGGCTTAAAGATGCTATTGTGACTGGGATTGGTCAAATTGATGGTGTTGATGTGAGTTTATGCGTGACCGATGCTCGTTTTATTATGGGGAGCATGGGTGTGGTGGTCGGTGAAAAAATTGCGCGTGCGGTTGAGCGTAGCATCGAACGCAAGATTCCTTTAATTATTGTTTCTGGTTCGGGAGGTGGCGCACGAATGTATGAAGGCATTAATTCATTGATGCAATTGGCTAAAACCAGCGTGGCCATCGCCAAGCTGAATCAAGCTGGTCAATTATATGTTTCGATTTTAACGAACCCTACCATGGCTGGTATTATGGCAAGTTTTGCGTCGTTGGGAGATATCACCATTGCTGAACCTAAAGCCTTGATTGGTTTTACTGGGCCACGGGTGATTGAACAAACGCTCAAACAAAAATTGCCCGAAGGTTTTCAGAGTTCCGAGTTTTTACTTGAGCATGGTTTCTTGGATGAGATTGTTCGTCGTCATGAGATGAAAGCTTATTTAAGCCGAGCCATTCGTTTGTTTTATGATAAAGTTGCCAGTGAGTGATTTTTCAAAACTTGTTCACGATCTTTATGCTCAAGGGGAGCAAAATATTAAGCCTGGTTTAGAACGTATGCAGGCACTTTTGCCGCATTGGTGCTTCTCTTGTGTCTCCACCATTCATGTGCATATTGCTGGAACCAATGGCAAAGGTTCGACGGCTTTTTATTTGTATCAAATCTTGCGCGCTTATGGTTTGAAAGTGGGTTTGTACACGTCGCCTCATTTGGACTGTATCACCGAACGGATACGCGTGGGGGATGTACAAGAAACTGTGATTTCGCGAGATGATTTTGTGGCTATCCATCAAAAGCTTGAAAAAGTGTGCGAGCAGGTCGGTATAAAGCTGTCATTTTTTGAAACTTTAACCGCGTTGGCGATGGACTGGATTGCATCTCAACCCTTGGATGTGTGCATTTGGGAGGTTGGTTTAGGAGGACGCTGGGATGCCACCAATGTGGTGGATGCTTCCTACTCGGCGATTACCAATATTGGCTTGGATCATCAAGAGTACTTGGGATATTCTTTAGAGGAGATCTTGCGAGAAAAAGCAGGTATTTTAAAGCCGAAACAACAGATGATTAGCATGGTGGATGCCACGTTACGACCTTTATTGAATGATATCGCTCGTAAAGTGGGGGCCGATGTGCGTTATGTCGATGTGAAAGAAGAGGTTTCTTTTGAACATAGAAACAAGCGTTTAGCTCTAGCTCTGGCTCAAAAGATGGGTTATGAGGTACGGAATGATTGCCTGGAACATTTATTGCCATGGCCTGGGCGAATGGAGTGGATCAATCCTCATTTGTGTTTGGATGGAGCCCATAATTCGGCAGGCATGTATGCTTTGGCTCAGGAGATAAGAAATATTAAACCTTCCCTTCGTTTGGTTTTAGGTGTGATGAAGCGAAAAGAATATTCTGCCTTGGTGAGAGCAATCGTGCCTTATGTTTCTGAGGTGATTGTGGTTGAGGGGTTTGACCCACAACAGTGCTCTATCGATGTTTTGCAAAAAGAATGTTTGAAATATCAGTCTAATGTGTCTATTATAAATATAGCTCAATTAAATCCATTATTGTATGATAGGGACTGTTGTGTGCTTGTGACGGGTTCTCTTTATTTGATTAGTCGGGTGCGGAGGTTAGTGCGATGAATTTTTTCAAAACAATGGTATATTTATTAGCTTGTGGCTTAGGTTCAATCCTGCGCCGTGAGTATGTTAAAGGTAGTTTGTTGATTATTGGATTTTGGACGTCGCTTGGGTCCATTGCTGGAGGCATTCAATCCGAAGGGATCTTGCCGTTTGTTTTGATTCCTGCAGGGGCTTTTATGTTTTTCTTTGTTTGGATTTACAATGCCTTAGAAACGTTCGACAACAAGGGATTGCGTCGAAAAAAAGTGAAAGTGGAAAACGAGTGGCAAGAGCTTTATGATCAAGGGGTTTCGGCTTATCTTAAAAAGGATTATGATGAAGCTGCGAGGATGTTTCGCGCGATTATTGGCAAAAACAAGCGTGATGCCGATGCTTATTTTCAGTTGGGCAAAATTTATTACAAGAAAAAAGATGCAAAGCCTGCCAAGAAAATGCTTAAAAAATATCTTATATTTGATGTTCAAGGTAAGTGGGAAGGCGAAGCCAACCGCTATCTTGAAGAACTTCAGAAAGCTTAGGGTGGTATGCGTTTTAAAGTCATCTTATCTTTCACTGGAGCGGCTTTTTTTTCTATTGTTACGGCGCTTGTTTATCTTTATGTATCGTGGACTTATACTGATTTAGAAGAGGTTCTTCCTCCTGCGCCGACACTATTTGTCCAGATCAATGATCCGCATGTGTTGCTTCAAAAGGTGCAGGGCTGGGAAGGTCTTTCTCCTGAGTTACAAAAGTGGCAAGGAATCTATGCCAAATATGCTCTCTTTTTGAAGCCTTTCGTGTCGAACAAAATGTGGCTAGGTGTTTATCATCATAGTGCAAAAAAAGACACTTACGGCGGATTTGTTGCTGTAACCCAAACCCGCTTGTCGCGCATGGCCTGGGAGCAAATGAAAAAAGAGATGAAGCAGCGCTGGGCTGCCATAGAAATCCGCTGGAAAGGGCAGTCCTTTTACAAAATTCAAAGCAAAGACTTGGGGATTATTTATGTGGCTCGTATCAAAGGTGTTTTAACCTTGTTGTCGCAACCGAGCCTGATGGAAGATACTTTGTGTTGCACCCTACCCACAAAATATCGACCTTACACCCACCCGCTAAAATTTGGACGTCTTGCTAAGTGCAATGATGTGTTATGGGGTTATTTTGACGCTGAACGTTTTGAGTCGAGAACAAAAGACGATGGGGGCAGCAACTATGACCTTGGTTTTTCTTTGAAGCTTAGAGATCAAGCGTCTTTACATGTTGTTACGCACCATTTGGCAGGAGAAAAAAATGGTGAAGAATACACAGAGAAGCGGATGCAGGCGCGTGATCGTTTGGTTTCGTTTGTTCCCGAAAATACCTGGTTGTATGTATCGAAGCAGATAGATCGGGATCGTTTAAAGCTTTTGATTCAAGCTTTAGGACCACCTTTTTTCAACGTGTCAAAGTCGGATAAAACTTTACGATCACCTGCGGGTGTTTTGAGGTATGTGCTTCCTTGGGTGGGGTCGCGTGGAGCTTTTTGGGTTTCGGAGCCTAAGGACAACGAAGACTTAGGTTTGCGGCATTTGGGTGCGGTGGTTTCTTTGAGAGATCACGCCAAGTTTTGGATGTTTTACGAAGGGCGTCTCAAACAGGAGTTGAGTCCCTGGCAGGAAACATTTTACAAAGGCTATGCTTTGCGCAGTGCAAAAACGGAGCAAGGCCTCGAGCTCTCTTTTGTGGTTGTCAAAGACTGGCTTTGGTTGGCGTTATCATTAGATCTTTTGAAGCAACAGATCGATCTTATTGAAGATGCTCAGCGAATGTCTTTGTACCAGAAGAAAAGTTTACAGGAGCATCAAGCGTTGATGCTTCAAAATGATTTGAATGTGTATGTGAAGGGGCCTGATTTGCTTAAAAAAACAGGTGGTTGGGTGTTTCTTTTTCTGTGGCCTCTTTTGAGTCAACAAGGTGCAATGGTCGAAAACATTCCTTTGCCCCTGATGATGAATTTGCTCAAGGAGTTGCCGACATCTCTTTTTGTGTCGCGTCAGGTTTCTTCAAAATCACGTAGCTATGATGTGTATTGGACTTAGTTGTTGCTCATCAGGGATCGGCAGTGGTGCAAGGCCTCGGCCAGACGTCCATAATGGTTTAGGTAGTCTTTTTGGCTTCGCGTGATCACTTGATAAGCTTCTTCGTGGCCATAAATGTGAGTGATTTCACACTTGCGTTTGATGCTGCCAGGAGCATCTTTGTAGGTTAAAAAGTAATGTTTGATACGTTCCACCAAAGTATCTGGAATTTCGGAAATGTCTTTCCATTGACCATAAATCGCATCGCCTTTCATGACAGAAATGATTTTGTCATCGGCTTCTTCGCCGTCAATCAGGCGAAAACCACCAATAGGGATGGCTTGCAAAAGGATATCGCTGTAAGAAATGGTTTTTTCGGTGATAATGCAAATATCGAGAGGGTCCTTGTCTCCAACAATATTTTTGCGTCCAGTTGTCATTGAGCATAATTCAGCCACTTGTTCGGCACAATAGGTTTGAGGAATGAGTCCATAGATCATAGGACAGACGTTGGAAAATTGCTGAGGACGGTCGACTTTAAGATAGCCAGTACTTTTGTCTAATTCGTATTTAATTGTGTCTGTTGGTATCAATTCGATATAGGCTGTAATCTGGCGAGGTGCTAAAGATCCGATTGGCACGCCATGCCAGGGGTGAGCCTTGAACAGAGGACCCATAAACTTAATTATCTCGTCAATTAAAACATGATTTTTTTTATCCATGAATAACACCCTCTCTTTTAATAATGATATCATACAGGGGTGGGGAAATTTCAACTTTAACCAAATAAAGAGTATGTGAGGGGTATGAAACAACGAAAGTATTTCAATTGGGTTGTACTCGTGTGCTTGATGGTGGGATATCTTGGGAGCTTCGCTCAACCTCTTATGGCTCAGGTGCAATATGTGGTTTATGAAGGGGCTAAGCAAGAGGGGTTGGTTTTGACGGGCAGAGGTTCGCAACTGAAGGGTTTATTTTCTTTTGCTTCGGAAGAGGCTGTCGATGAGTACTTTCGTATGGAGACCAATTGGAGAGATCCCTATGTTGCATGGTTGACGGCATGGCATCGAGGTGCTTTGGCTGATCCCAATCCTCTTTCCTTTTTTTCGTCTCACTTCGAAATAGAAATGGATGCTTTTCCACGATTATTGATATGGGTGGAGCAAGATCCGCGTTACGATGTGGAGCAATTTGTGCGAGCTGTCGAAATTGAGCAGGGTGCGCACCCCTTTGATTCTATCCGAATGAAACGAGCGTCGTTAACTTTTGAAGACTATGTGATGATTTCGTGGCAAGACGCAACCAAGGAGGGGCGTCAGCTCCATTTGGATGTGTGGCATCGTCATGTTAATCTACACACCAGCGACACTTATAAGCAGACCTGGATATTTAAGGACTTGAATCAAGATGGATGGATTGATGCTGTCGAGATGATTCGCTATCCATCGCAAGCGGCACCGATTCAACAAAGTTATTTTATCGGAGATGTTTGGATTAAGCAGTTGCGAGCCAAGTATAGAGTGTTGCTTCCTCAATTGCAGCATCAAAAAATTTCTTCGAAGGATATGGGGGTCTTGGACTTTCGAGGAACGATGCACTCCTTGTCTTGGAGGGTCGTGCCGATGCCTCGGCTAAGACAAATCATTGATGTTGTGGAAAGTCTCATGAAACATCCCGAGGCCTTGTTGACCGACTATTGGTCTAAAGAGGATGATTTGCTCATAGAATTTTTGAACCAAGGAGGTGTATCATGAAAACATTTTTCTATAATGTGGTTTGAGTGCAACGTGCAATGGAACACTTAGCCGATCTGTACAGACATCTACAAGGCCAGTCTCAGCAAGAGAACGATGTGATTTTGATTGGTCACTTCGGTGTCGATCTGATACATCTCTTGTTTGCCAAGTTGATAGCAATTGATCACGGCATGTCTTATGTGGTTAAAGACGAATCGACGGTGATTCGGGGTCATCGTGTCGAAGACAATATTATTTCCCCGCGACATTTTTTGCAAGAGTTCACCGATGAGTCCAGGGTCGGCCGTTTTGATGAAGAGTATTTTGAAGGCAAAACAACTTTTGCATGCACGCGCGTGTTATTTCACCGACCTGTGTGGGCGACGTTTAAAAGCAAAATGTGCTACGATGAAAATTTGACTTTCGACATTATGATAGTTTAAATTTTGGGTAGAGAAAATTCTCACGGGACAGGTTTTGAAAGATAAGGTCGCCTTTACAAAAAACCAGAATTTCGTACAATAGTTAGTTTAGAACTGTATAAGGGATAGGGATCTACAAATGACAGCTGTGGTAAAACAATCGCCTGTAAGCAGGTTACTCACCTTTGTTGAAGGTATCAAGTCAGTCTACATTGTGATCTATGGGAATGTGGATCCAGATGCTGTTGGAAGTGCTTGGGGACTTAAGGAATTGTTGAAGTCGGTCGGGGTCTTTGCCGATATTGGTTATACGGGAGAGATTGGACGCCTTGAAAATGAGGCGATGATCAGTGCCTTGCGCATGCCGATTAGTCTGGTCGAGCAGGAGGCTCTTCAGAAAGCCGACAAGGTGGCGATTGTGGATGCCCAACCCGAATTTTTTAAAGATTATGATTTGCCCCGTTGTGACATTGTGATTGATCACCATCCTCGCAAATCGGACAAGGTGACACCTTTTTCGGATATCCGTCCCAAATGTTTGGCGACAGCGTCGATATTGACCGAATATTTGATGGAAGCGGGTGTGAATATTCACAAACGTTTGGCTACGGCTTTGTATCACGGGATTCAGGTCGACAGTAAGGGTTTGCGACGTAGTGCGACTTCTGTCGAGCGCAGGGCTTTAGAGTATCTCGATAGTCGGGCTGATCATAGCTTATTGCGTCGGGTCGAATTATCACAATATTCTTTAGGTGGTTTGGATTATTTTAGCATTGCTTTGGCTAAGCGTCGTTATACCAAGAATCGTGTTTATGCGCATTTGGGAGCGTTGTCTTCGGCTGATATTTGTGCGCAAGTGGCGGATTTTTTGATCCGCGTGGGTGACATTCATTGGGCGATTGTTTCTGGTGTGGTTAACAACACCCTTATTACGGTGTTTCGTTGCGATGGGCGTAGCAAGAATGCAGGAAAATTGGCGCAAGAAGCTTTTGGTGAGTTAGGGAGTGCTGGTGGACATAAAACGATGGGGCGTGCCGAAATTGATGATAAAAATGTCGAAGGTTGTAGTTTGACCCAAAATGAAAAAATTGAACAGTTTGTGATTGGTTGGTTGGCGCGTGTCGACCGTTCTTTTATTCCTTTGGTGAAAATTTTACCAGGGGAAACAACGTTGAATCCCTAGTAAGGTTGATAACATGAATTTTTCCGAAGAGAAATTTCAAACGCCATTAGTTTGGCTCGATATGGAAATGACGGGCTTGGATCCCGAGCAGCATCACATCATCGAAGTGGCGGTGATTGTGACCGATGGCAATATGAATATTATGCACGAAGGACCTCATTTAGTGATTCATCAATCCGACGGAATTTTAAATGCGATGGATGAGTGGTGCACTACTTGCCATACTCAAAATGGTTTGGTGGCAAAAGTTAAAGAGTCAAATCTAACAGTGGCCGAAGCCGAGCAAGCAATTTTAGAGGCCTTAAATCCTTTATGTCACCTTGGAAAAGCACCGCTGTGTGGGAATTCGATTGAGCAAGATCGTCGTTTTATTGTGAAGTACATGTCGCAGTTGGATCAATTTTTGCATTACCGCCATGTGAATGTGAGTTCATTTAAAGAAATGGTGCAGCGCTGGTATCCCGATCATCCTCAAAAAGATTTTGACAAGAAGAAAACTCATTTGGCTTTGGATGATATTCGTGAGTCCATTGAGGAGCTCAAGCATTACCAGAAACATTTTTTCTTATCATGAAGCGGAAGTGGCACAAAGTATTTATCCCCGAAGGTGGTTGTGCAATGGTTGATGCCATTGATGATGACCCTATGGTGAACTGGGAAGGCGAACCTGGATATGTTTTGTTGACCATGGTGGCCTGTTTGAATGAAGCGTCTTTTTGTAGCTTGATTGAGTCCTATGGATATAATTTTGAACGGTTTGAAGATATTGTGCGTAGGCACGGCAATAGGATTTGGGTTGATATTTGTAAAGTAAAAATCAAAAAGATTTGGGAGGAGTTTCCAAATCTTTTTGCGGCGATGCTAAATGCTGTACGAGCGACCGATCCATGCTTTCAAATGGGTTATTGCACGCTCGAAGGATCGGTGCAGTTAGTGATTATGGGCAATAGTGCTAAAGATATAAGCAAGGCCTTAGCCCGCGAAAGTTTGCCATTGTCCGCTGAGCATATGCTTTACATTGGACGCGAATTGCAACGATTGGAAGACTGCTTGCAGCATAATTTAATTTATGTGCAAGATTGATAAAGAGGTGAATATTCGATGAATTTGGAACAACAGATCTTGAATGAACTTAAAAGGATTATTGATCCCGATTTAGGGCAAGATATTGTTAACTTGGGTTTTATCAAAAACTTAAAAATTGATAAAGGAGCTGTTTCGTTCGATATCGAGTTAACCACGGGGGCATGTCCGATCAAAGAGCAATTCAAAAATGAAGCCGAACGTTTGGTTTTGTCTTTGGATGGCGTGGAGTCTGTTGATGTGACGATGACAGCTGTTCCCAAGAAGTCGCGCATGTCGTTTGATAATAGCGGTTTGCAAAAAGTACAAAACCTAATTGCTGTGTCGTCTTGCAAAGGCGGCGTGGGCAAGTCGACGGTGGCAGCTTTGCTAGCCAAAGAAACCGCGGCACGAGGCTTGAAAGTTGGTTTGGTTGATTTAGATTTATTTGGTCCCTCGGTGCCCATCTTGTTTCGTAAGCATGAACGGGTGGCGCTCAGTCCAGAACGTAAGTTTGTCCCGCATATTGTCGATGGCGTTAAGTTGATGTCCTTTGGTTTTTTGGTGGGAGATGCTCCGGCTGTGATACGCGGTCCGATTGCCACCAACTACACCCAACAGCTGTTGCATAACACCGATTGGGGCGAGTTGGATTATTTGTTTTTGGATATGCCTCCAGGCACAGGCGATATTCAGCTCACGATCACGCAAACAGTTCCTCTAAATGGAGCGGTGGTGGTGACCACACGTCAAGCTTTGTCCTTAGCTGATGTGGCTCGCGGTATCAAGATGTTTGAAAAAGTGAATGTGCCCCTTTTAGGTGTAATTGAGAATATGGTCTACTTTGTTTGTGGTTCTTGCCAAGATAAGCATTATATTTTTGGGGGAGGGAAAGATTCGGAGTTAACGCAGCAATTTGGTTTAGAGGTTTTGGCGCAGTTTCCTCTGCAAGACCATTGGACCAGGAAGCCTGACTTAGCTATTCATAAGGACTTGATGATTCAGGCGGTAGATGCCCTTATGCGTTCGTTGAGGCAATCGACAGGTAGAGAACATTTGATTCCCGAGGTGGACTCTAATGAGTTGTGTGTGATCTTGCATTGGAAAGATCAGCAGGATTGGATCTTGCCTCATCGTGAATTGCGTCTGTCGTGTCGTTGTGCTCACTGTGTTGATGAGTTGACTGGCCAGCAACTGTTACAGCCCGAAGATGTTACGGATACGATTCGTCCCGAGAAGATTGAAGTCCTTGGTAATTATGCCCTGTCAATCCAATGGAATGATGGACATTCCTCGGGCATTTATCCCTATGTCCGGATGAAAGAATTGCTTTAGCGGATGTGATTTATCTAAAGTCCCCTGCGATTATGAACAAAATCATGCAAACTATGGCACTGCAAAAAAGGATTGGTGGTTTTTTGATTCTCGAGTGTGTCGTGATGTAGGTGATGGTAGTTGTGGCCAGGGTAAAGAATGGTTGAGTTGGGTAATTTTAAAATAACATTGTAAAGAGAGGCGTAAAGAATTTCTGCGTCGCCACCAGGTAAATCGCATCTACCGCAACCGTCGAGAAAAAGTGTGTCGCCAGCAATCAGGTGATGGTCGACTTTAAAGCACTGAGAGCCAGGTGTGTGGCCTGGTGTATGAAGGCAATCAATAGAAATGGATCCGACAGACACTTGTTCTCCTGGAGCGATATTTTTGACATTGTTCCCAAGCGGTTTGTAAAAGGAGGCTTCGTCACGTGCAACATAAACAGGAATATCATAGTCGTCGAGCATGCCTTGGATGCCATTGGTGTGATCGGGATGCCCATGAGTGATCAAGAGCCCCTTTAGCACAAGCTCTTCTTCCTTAAAGACCTGTTTTAAATGAGCAACATTCCACCCTGGATCGATCAGCATTACTTCTCGCGTTTGGGCATCGCCCAAGATATATATGTAGTTATTCATGGGGCCAAGTTCGATTTGTTTAAGGTAAAGAGATGGATTGATAGACATGAAATTTCCTCGCAAGTTAAATTGTCATGGCTTATTTTAGCAAAAAAATGGTCTATTTGTCAGATTTACATGCACAACTCCTTGATTGACATGTATTTAAGGGCATGTTAATGTGTTTTACTGGAATTAAGAAGGAGGCAAGGTTGTGACAAAAAGAGATATTGTTGTTGCGATTGCAGAAGAAACAGGTCATAAGCAATTAGTAGTCCAAACGATTGTGCAAAAAACCTTTGATCACATTATTAAAGCTTTGGCTAAAGAAGAATCTGTAGAATTGCGTAATTTTGGTGTTTTTAAAGTGAAGTCACGTAAGGGGCGTGTTGGACGGAATCCCCGCACAGGAGAATTTGTGAAAGTGCCTACCAAAAAAGTGGCCACATTCAAACCTGGTCGGATTATGAAAGAGCGTATCGAATAGCTCTGACGAACGAAGTGTGAAAGAAAGTCTGTATGAATATTAAAGCGATTAAGGGCACTAAGGATATTTTGCCAAGTGATAGTCCTTCTTGGGTTTGGATTGAGACAGTGGCGCGTGACTTATTTGGTCGATATGGTTTTGGTGAGATACGTACCCCTATTTTTGAAGCGACCGAGTTGTTTTTAAGAGGCATTGGTGAAGGCACCGATATTGTGCAAAAAGAAATGTACACCTTTGCGGATGCTAGAAAGCGCAGTATCACTTTGCGCCCTGAAGGAACGGCTCCCGTGGTGCGAGCGTATTTGGAGAATCATTTACCTCAACAGAGCAATTTGCATAAGTTGTTTTACATAGGACCGATGTTTCGTTACGAGCGCCCTCAAGCGGGGCGCATGCGTCAGTTTCATCAAATAGGTGTTGAGGCATTTGGTGCCGAAGGCGCTGCGCTCGATGCAGATGTGATGGTCCTTTTGATTCGTTTTTTAGAAGCTTTGAGGATTCAAGGCACACGTCTTAAAGTGAATACTCTCGGAAGTCCCGAAGATAAAGAGAACTATCAAATACAGCTTAAAGAATATTTGCAACAACATAAAGAAAATTTATGTGGGGACTGTCAGAGACGTTTTGAAAAAAATGTGTTGAGGGTTTTGGATTGCAAAAACACCTCTTGTCAAAACTTGTTGCAAAAAGCTCCGCGCTTAGATCAAGTGTTAAGCCAAGAGGCCAAAGATCATTTCGAACAGGTGTGTTCTTATTTAGATCAGTCGGGTGTTGATTATGTGAAAGATGTTTATTTGGTGCGAGGTTTGGATTATTACACTGGACCTGTTTTTGAAGTGACGTGTGCGTCTTTGGGAGCGCAAGATACGATTGCAGCAGGGGGGCGTTACGATGGACTTGTGCGTACGATGGGAGGTCAGGCCACGCCTGCGGTTGGATTTGCCTGTGGGGTGGAACGTCTTTTGATAGCTTTGCCTAAAGACTCCTTGCCTTCCGAGGAGCGCAAAGGGGTTTATTGGGCGTGTTTAGGAGAGGCCTCTTTACAAACAGCCTTTGCTCATATGCAAGTGATGCGT
This sequence comes from uncultured bacterium, assembly GCA_964565945.1. Classification (GTDB taxonomy): domain Bacteria; genus CAZMGY01. The sequence continues at coordinate 23,599 of CAZMGY010000021.1, read as the reverse complement.
CAAGAAGGGTTTAAAGCCGAAATGTCTTATGAGAGCAAAAGTTTAAAGTCACAAATGCGTTATGCCGACAAAAATCAGTTTAAATGGTTATTTATATTGGGTGATGATGAGTTGGCTAAGGAAGAAGTTCAGGTGAAAAATTTGGATGACGGTGCCGAGACGAAAGTAGTGTTCAAAAATCTTGCATCGTGGATCAAACAATATCAATCAAAGTGAAGAAAGTAGGTTAGAAAGTTATGAAGCGTACGCATACTTGTGGGGAATTATCAGTTGAGCAGTTGGATCAGCAAGTGACCTTAGAGGGCTGGGTGCATTCGCGTCGTGACCATGGGGGTATTTTATTTATCGATATGCGCGATCGCTATGGCTTGACTCAAATTGTTTTTAATCCCGAAACTTTAAGTTTGGATGACTACGCTAAGTCCGAATCTTTACGAGATGAATATGTGGTTGCGATTAAGGGGCAGGTGGCGCGTCGTTTAGAAGGGACCGAGAATGTTAAATTGAAGACTGGGCAAATTGAAGTGATTGCCGAAGAGCTTCAGATTCATAATGTGGCGAAAACGCCTCCTTTGTTGATCTCGGATGATGGGGATGTGAATGAAAATTTGCGTCTTAAGTATCGCTTTTTAGATTTAAGACGTAGAACGACGCAAGAGAGTTTTGTCAAAAGACACCAAATTGTTCATGCGATTCGTAAGTATATGAATCAACATCAGTTTTTGGATGTTGAAACGCCCATGTTGTGTCGTAGTACTCCTGAAGGGGCACGGGACTATTTGGTGCCGAGTCGTGTTCATCCTGGTGAATTTTATGCTTTGCCTCAATCGCCGCAATTGTACAAACAGATTTTAATGATGGCCAGTATGGATCGTTATTATCAAATTGTGAAGTGTTTTCGGGACGAAGATTTGCGTGCGGATCGTCAGCCAGAATTTACTCAAGTGGATGTCGAAATGTCTTTTGTCGACGAAGAAGATGTTTTTACCTTGATAGAAGGCTTGTTGCAAAAAGTTTTTAAGGATGTTTTGGATCAAGATTTACCTGGGGCCTTTCCTCGTATGGATTATGACGAGGCTATGGAGCGTTATGGATCGGATAAGCCAGATGTTCGCTTTGGAATGGAGCTTGTTGATGTGTCGGACTTAGTGGCCGAAGTGGATTTTAAGGTTTTTGCCAGTGTCATTAAAGGTGGCGGTGCTGTTAAGTGTATTGTAGCTCCAGGTTGTGCGAGTTACTCTTCGGGAGAAATCGATAAGGTCACCAAGTTGGCACAAGAATTTGGTGCCAAAGGAATGGCGTGGTTTAAATGCACAGATGAGGGGGTGCAGTCACCAATAGCTAAATTTTTTAATGCCGAACAAATCGAAGCGATTAAGACAAAGGCGCAGGCTAAGTCGGCTGATTTGATCATGTTTATTGCCGATGATCGCTCGGTGTCTAATGAAGTTTTAGGGTATTTACGTCTCGAAATGGGAGGGCGGCTCAAGCTTATTCCTCAAGATCAATTTGTTTTTTTATGGGTGGTTAACTTTCCTTTGTTGGAATGGGAGGAGGAAGAAAAGCGTTACATTGCTGTGCATCACCCCTTTACTTCGCCTATATTGGAAGGCTCTCAAGATTTGATCCAAGATCCAGGATCTTTGCGAGCACGTGCCTATGACCTTGTTTTGAATGGTATCGAAGTGGGTGGTGGAAGTATACGGATTCATCAGAAAGAGATTCAAGATCAAATGTTTACCCTTTTGGGTATTTCCGAAGAAGAAGCGCGGGCCAAATTTGGCTTTCTGTTGGATGCGTTGACTTTTGGAGCGCCGCCCCATGGAGGAATTGCGTTGGGATTGGATCGCTTGGTCATGTTATTATTGAACAAAGAAAGCATCCGTGATGTGATTGCTTTTCCAAAGACACAAAAAGCCAGTTGTTTGTTGACGGAGGCTCCTTCCGAAGTGGAGGGCAAGCAATTGAGAGAATTAAATTTAAAAATGATCGATTAATGCCATTTGATGTGAAATTAAAGGAGGTATGCTAGTGAAATCAATAATTGTTTTAATCATTTTGGCGATGGTGAGTGGCTGTAGTGTGAGTACAAAGGTGCTTGAAGTGGCTCGTGAGGATCAAGCCCTTCAAGGTAACCGAGGTTATCTCTTGGGAGAGGCTCCTAAGAGAGAGCGTAAGCCAAGCATCAAAAAACGTCGTATTCTAGAAGTAGATATGACCCGTATCTTTGATTCCGAATAATGCTTTGTGTGCGGGGTTGTTTTGATTCTGTTACCTCGCGAATTGATCGGGGGGTTCGTCAATTTGGTTTAGTTCTATTGAGCTTATTGAGTGTTGCTGGCTTACAAGCCAGCATCAATGAAATCATTTTACTTCAAGATCGAATGAGCCAGCTTAAGCAAGAAAAAGGTGTCTTGGTCAATCATATCGAGTCGTTTGTTCCTCTTAATATTCAAATGGCTAAGCAGGTTGCAAAACAATCCCAAGTGACGATAGTTTTAGAAGACTTTTTTAGTCCAGCGAAACAAACGGGGCAGATTGTTGTCGACATCTATCGCAAGTTCAGAAGTAATGAGAAACTTTTGATTCAAAAACATCATTGGTCCAGTCAACCTTTATATGTGATTAATCAAGTGGTATTTTCTTTAAGAGATTTTTCTTCAGTTAATCAGCTTCGTCAAAAATTACGTTCAACCTTAAGTTATGAAGACTGGGTTGAGGTGATGCCTAGCGATGATTTTAAGTCGGTGACTTTAAGGTTTAAGGAAGATGATATTAAGGTGGTGGCCAGTCCTTCTATTGAGGATTTAGAGCGATTTAAGTCCCTTGAGTTGGACATGGATCAAGTACAGGACAAAATTGATAAAGCTATTAAAAAAAGAGTGGTGGATGTGCAGTCCGAAGAACTGCGCAAAGATGACAAATGGGATGTTGTGTTTTTAAGAGATGCTCCTGATGAGTTTATTCGAGACGTGGAAGAAGAGGTGGCGCAAGCGGATCGCACGCCTTTTCAATCGGCGCAATTGCCTTGGTATTTGCAGATTCTTAAAAACATAAAGAGGAGTGGCTATCGTTTTAAGAATAACGATCTCGAAAAAAAAGTTCTTGATCGGGCGATGAATCTATTGCCAGAGTATATGAGTCCTTCTGATCTTTATGCTATGTTGCAGCAACACGATGGTATTAAACGTGTTCTGGTTGATGTTCAAAACCATGAAAAAGAATTTCGTCAACAGGACTTTGATGCTTTCATGAAAGAACTAAAAGGTTTTTTTATTATTAAAAATGAAGGGGCGGTTAATAAAAATAAAAATTATTATCTTCGCCATGGTCGGTTTAAGGCCTTGGTGTTCTTTTTAAGAAATAAACCACAGGTCTTTGAGTTTTTTTTAACCGAGAGATATCAGAAAGGGCGAGATGATTTCATTCAAGTGATGGGAGAAATCAAAAGATCCTCGGAGCTTTTGCGCAAAAAACTGTCTTATCCGGATTCGGTGAGGCAAAAGTATACGTATTTGTCGAAAGTGTGTGACAATCTTGTGATGGAAGGAACGATGATTCAGTACAATGCAAAGGCCTTTTCTATTTTTTTCAATTCACTCAATAAAATTGAACGGATTAAAGCCTTGTGGGTTTATGTGGTGATGCAAGATTTTATCTTTTATCAGCCAGGCATAAGTTTGGATAGGGATGTTTTGTCGCAGCGTATGTTGTCGACCGAAATCTCAAAGGAAGGTGTGTGGGGGCAGCTTATTTATGATTTTTTGCAGCATTTCCCTCAAAACGCATTGCGTTTCATTGGTTTGGGGTATTCGCGGCCAGAATTATTCTCTCGTTCCTGGGAGTCTTTGGTTAAAAATGTAATGTATTCTTTACAGGCGCATTATCCGGCTGAAATTATTTTGGATGATCAGGGACAAAGCACGCTCAAGTTGCGCGCCGATGTGTTTCAATTGCTCAAGGATGATGTGGAAGGTGGGGATATTGGGGCGATGCTGTGGGCCAAAACTTTTCTTGCCTCAGCTTTGTTTCGTTCCATAGGGATTGTTGAGGACCGCTTGGCGATCATGCTGTTGGTGTATACGCTCGATGTGTATTCGACTCAGGATCGCAAGGCGATGTATCGTTATTTCGAAACTAAGCTGATGGGTTTGCTAAATTATGAGGAATGTCATTGGAGCGGCTTTCAAGAGCTGTTCACACTGAATATCATGGATACCTCGATGAATGTGAATACAAAAGCCCTTTACAACCATATTGATCGGATTATTACAGGGCTTTTGAAGACGTGTCAGAAAATACGTCAAACAGCTAAGTATCGCCTTATGAAGGTTTCTTAATCTAGAGAAGAAATAGTAATAAGGGGGGGGGTCGGAGACAGGGGACTTGTTTTTGCTAGGGCAAAAGTGTTATACCTAGGGATATTTTTATTTATACAAGAGGGGGAAGTTGCGATGCATTTGCTTAAAGGAATAGTGTTGAGCTGTTTTGTCTTGGTTTTGGGTGCGCCTCATGCGTATGCAGAGAATGATGATGCCGCTAAACAAATTTTGCAGCAAGGCTTGTTTGGTGCGGGTATTGGCGCTATTGCTGCCAAAACTTCTGGAGGAAAAGCTGGAAAGGGAGCGCTTGTGGGTGCGGGAAGCAATATTTTAGGGAATATTTTAGTTGGTTCCTTGCAGGGCCAAAACTCTTCTCTGCCGCAACGTCGTTCCACCTATCGTGATGACTATTATGACAGAGATCCTTATCCCAAGAGACCCCGTCGTTCGCGCAACTTTGATCAATTCAGCTATGATAAAGGATACCGTGAAGGATACCGTGAAGGTTATGAGGTGGCTTATCGTGATTCCATGCGAGATCAAAATCGAGGATCTTCGCGTTATTAAACGCATGTTAGGGTTCTATGTTAACCATTTCTGAAATTTACAAAAGTTTGCAAGGGGAGTCATCGTGTGTGGGGCTTCCCTGCATTTTTATTCGGCTTACTGGTTGCAACTTACGTTGTGGGTATTGTGATACTGAAGATGCTTTTTTCGGTGGAGAGAAGCAAACGGTGGCCGAAGTGCTTGATCAGGTGGCGAATATGAACACGCAGCTTGTTGAAGTGACAGGGGGCGAACCTCTTCTACAAAAAGAGTGTCGGGATTTGTTGCAAGCTTTGTGCGATCGAGGGTATACGGTTTTGCTGGAAACCAGTGGCAGTGTATTGATTACGGACTTACCAGAAAAAGTAGCCGTGATTATGGATATTAAGTGTCCTTCGAGTGGTGAGAGCGGTAGTTTTATGATGAGCAACCTGAAGCATTTAAAGCATGGTGATGAAGTTAAGTTTGTGATGGCAGATCGTATGGATTATGATTGGTCTTTGAAGGCGATCCAGGAGTACAACATTCAGGTGTCTGTTTTGTTTTCTCCAGTTCATGGCGTGTTAGATCCGAAAATCTTAGCAGAATGGATCCTGGACGATCAGTTAGAGGTTCGTTTGCAAGTTCAGTTGCACAAGTATATCTGGGGCGAAGACGTTCAAGGAATCTAGGGCTAGGCATAGGCTATGGGGTCTTCGAGACCGGCGTCTTGAAACCCTTTTTTCCTTAACAAACAACTGTCACAGGATCCGCAGGCTAAATTGGCATCGGAAGGATCATAACAACTATGTGTAAGGCTATAGTCGGTACCGAGGTCAACGCCTGTTTGAATGATGTCGGATTTGCTCAGATGAAGCAAAGGTGTGTGGATGGTAAGCAGATGTCCATTGAGCGCTTCCTTGGTGGCAAGGTTGGCCATACGGGAGAAAGCTTGAATAAACTCGGGACGACAATCGGGGTAGCCGCTATAGTCAATATAATTGACACCAAGAAAAATATCGTGGGCTTTAAGAACCTCGGCCCACGCTAGGGTATAAGCTAAAAAAATAGTATTGCGCGCTGGCACATAGGTGATAGGAATTTCATTGTCGGGAATTTGCTTGTTGATGCGCTTGGGTACTGCGATGTCGCTTGTGAGCGCCGACTGTCCAAAGGTTCGCAAATCAATGGGGATAGTTTTGGATTCCTGGATTGGGTAAGATTTTAGAAAAAGCTTGGCCTTTTCTAGCTCGTACACATGATTTTGTCCGTAGTCAAAGCTGAGAGTGTAAAGTTTATAATCTTGACGATGTGCCATAGCTACCAATGTGCTGGAGTCAAGACCCCCACTATATAAGATAATAGCTTTTTTCTCCATGGACATATTATACCTCAACTGACGCTGTTTTGAGCGTAAAAACAGCAATGCTGGCCCCGAGAGGATTATTGGGGGCGGAAATGAAAAAATAAAATAAAAAAGTGTTGACACTGTTTTTTAAATTAGATATACTTATCGTCCGCTTGTAGTTGCAAGCGTATTTGATCTTTGAAAATTTAATAGGATAGTTTGATAGTTTGTGCGAACAGTCACTTATCAATTCTCACAAGTTGAGAAGAAGTCCTAGGTAAAGCTTTCGAGCATTATTTAGGCAACCTAAAATGAAATATGCCAAAGCACAGTTCATAAGAACTTTGCTCTGGATTTCAAACTTTTAAACATAAGAGTTTGATCCTGGCTCAGAACGAACGCTGGCGGCGTGGATTAGGCATGCAAGTCGAACGAGAAACCTTTTATTGATGCTTCGGTTGATTTGAAAGGTGGAAAGTGGCGAACGGGTGAGTAATACATGAGTAATTTGCCGAAGAATGGGGGACAATATCTCGAAAGGGGTGCTAATACCGCATAAGACCACAGTGACACAAGTCACAGGGGTTAAAGAGGGCCTCTATTTATAAGCTCTTGTTCTTTGAGAGGCTCATGCCCTATTAGCTTGTTGGTGGTGTCAGAGACCACCAAGGCGATGATGGGTAGCCGGCCTGAGAGGGTGTACGGCCACACCGGGACTGAGACACTGCCCGGACTCCTACGGGAGGCTGCAGTCGAGAATCATTCGCAATGGACGAAAGTCTGACGATGCGACGCCGCGTGAGTGATGAAGGCTTTCGAGTCGTAAAGCTCTGTCATGAGGGAAGAAATGTATATTGCTTAATACACTTTATACTTGACGGTACCTCAAGAGGAAGCCCCGGCTAACTTCGTGCCAGCAGCCGCGGTAATACGAAGGGGGCAAGCGTTGTTCGGAATTACTGGGCGTAAAGGGCGTCTAGGTGGTTTTGTTAGTTGGGTGTGAAAGCCCTCGGCTTAACCGAGGAATTGCATCCAAAACTGCATTACTAGAGTGTGAAAGGGGAAGGCGGAATTCCAAGTGTAGCGGTGAAATGCGTAGATATTTGGAGGAACACCAGTGGCGAAGGCGGCCTTCTGGTTCAACACTGACACTAAAGCGCGAAGGCTAGGGGAGCGAACAGGATTAGATACCCTGGTAGTCCTAGCAGTAAACGATGTGCACTAGGTGTAGGTCATATCGACATGATCTGTGCCGAAGCTAACGTATTAAGTGCACCGCCTGGGGAGTACGACCGCAAGGTTGAAACTCAAAGGAATTGACGGGGACCCGCACAAGCGGTGGAGCATGTGGTTTAATTCGAAGCAACGCGAAGAACCTTACCCAGACTTGACATGTATTGGACCGTCTATGAAAGTAGGCTTTCCTTCGGGACCGATACACAGGTGTTGCATGGCTGTCGTCAGCTCGTGTCGTGAGATGTTGGGTTAAGTCCCGCAACGAGCGCAACCCCTATTCTTAGTTACCAGCACTTCGGGTGGGCACTCTAAGAAGACTGCCAGTGACAAACTGGAGGAAGGTGGGGATGACGTCAAGTCGTCATGGCCCTTATGTCTGGGGCTACACACGTGCTACAATGGCTAATACAAAGAGTCGCTAAACCGTGAGGTCATGCTAATCTCAAAAAGTTAGTCTAAGTTCGGATTGGAGTCTGCAACTCGACTCCATGAAGCTGGAATCGCTAGTAATTGCAGATCAGCTATGCTGCAGTGAATACGTTCCCGGGTCTTGTACACACCGCCCGTCAAGCCACCCGAATCGGATGCACCTGAAGTCGCTGGCCTAACTCTTCGGAGGAGGAGGCGCCCACGGTGTGCTTGGTGAGGGGGACTAAGTCGTAACAAGGTTACCCTAGCGGAAGCTGGGGTAGGATCACCTCCTTTCTAAGGAGAAAATAAAGCATGCATATTGATCTTTGGATCGTTATGACATGCGGTGACATGTCGATGTAGGCAACTATTGACTATCCTATTCTAAAAATATGCTGGGCTCGTAGCTCAGCTGGTTAGAGCGCAGCCCTGATAAGGCTGAAGTCGGTAGTTCGAGTCTACCTGGGCCCATATTGGGGACGTAGCTCAGCTGGAAGAGTGCCGCCCTTGCAAGGCGGAGGTCGAGGGTTCGAATCCCTCCGTCTCCAAATAAAGCTGTGCTAAAAACAAATTTAGTGAATCCGTGATGGTTCGCGATTGATCTTTTACAATTGAATATTGGGTAAAGCCGAGAATCTAATTTAATTAGTTTCTTGTGTTAATTGGTATCTCATAATACGAGATTATGCGATTCATTTTGAAAAACAAGATGAAGCATTCAAAAAATAGGTCAAGCTACTAATGTTTATGGTGGATGTCTTGGCACTAGGAGGCGATGAAGGACGTGATAAGCTGCGAAAATCTTCGGTGAGCTGCAAATAAGCTTTGATCCGGAGGTGTCCGAATGGGGCAACCCTTCTGGAGTAATGTCCAGAAACTGCAGTCTGAATACATAGGGCTGTAGGGCGAACCAGGGGAAGTGAAACATCTCAGTACCCTGAGGAAAAGAAAATACTAATGATTCTCTTAGTAGCGGCGAGCGAACGGGGAAGAGCCTAAACCGTATATGTGTTAAAACCTGCAAGTGTTGCTTATACGGTGTTGTGAGGTTGAATGGACATTGTTGCGGAAATGTCGATCTGTTACAAAATTTTGTTATAGCGGAATCATCTGGAAAGTTGAATCATAGAAGGTGATAGTCCTGTACGTAAAATAACGAAATCAGATTGGTTTAATTCTCGAGTACTGCGGAACACGTGAAATTTCGTAGGAATCTACCACGACCACGTGGTAAGGCTAAATACTACCTAGTGACCGATAGTGGACAAGTAAAGTGATTGAAAGATGAAAAGTACGCCTGCGAGGCGAGTGAAATAGTACCTGAAACCGTAAACAAACAAGCAGTAGGAGGGCTATGCCACTTCGGTGGAATGCCTGACTGCCTGCCTTTTGCTTAATGAGCCTGCGAGTTACTGTATGTTGCAAGGTTAAGTGTCTCTGATACGGAGCCGTAGCGAAAGCGAGTGCGAAAGTGCGTTCAGTAATGTGCAGTAGACCCGAAACCAAGTGATCTATCCATGGCCAGGATGAAGCACATGTAAAAATGTGTGGAGGTCCGAACTAGTTGAGGTTGAAAACTCTTTAGATGAGCTGTGGATAGGGGTGAAAGGCCAATCAAACTTGGTGATAGCTGGTTCTCTCCGAAATAGTTTTAGGACTAGCCTTAAGTCATAGTATATAGGGGTAAAGTACTGAATGGACTAGGGACCCTACCAGGTTACCGAATCCAATCAAACTCTGAATACTATATACCGTATCTTAGGAGTCAGACTGTGGGGGATAAGCTCCATGGTCGAGAGGGGAACAGCCCAGACCGTCAGCTAAGGTCCCAAAATGTATGTTCAGTGGTTAAGGATGTGAAGTTGCATAGACAGCCAGGATGTTGGCTTAGAAGCAGCCATCATTTAAAGAGTGCGTAATAGCTCACTGGTCGAGTGATTTTGCGCCGAAAATGTCCGGGGCTAAAACATACTACCGAAGCTACGGATTGTATGGTTTCCATACAGTGGTAGGAGAGCGTTCTCTATTGGTTGAAGCTATACCGTGAGGAGTGGTGGACGATAGAGAAGTGATTATGCAGGCATGAGTAGCTAGAACACAGGTGAGAATCCTGTGCGCCGTAAGTCCAAGGGTTCCTGGGGAAGGTTTATCCTCCCAGGGTTAGTCGGTCCTAAGCCGAGGTCGAAAGGCGTAGGCGATGGACAACAGGTTAATATTCCTGTACTGATTAGAGACGTTTGAGCAAGGGAGTGACACAGAAGGCTAGGCAATCCTCCGATTGGAAGTGGAGGTTTAAGCTGGTAGGGAGAGTTTTTAGGTAAATCCGGAAACTTGCTAATCCTGAGAGGTGATATCGAGTTCAATCTTCGGAGCGAACGAAGTTGCCGACGCCACGCTGGCTAGAAAAACTTCTAGTGAGTCTTTTAATCAACCGTACCCGAAACCGACACAGGTGGACGAGGAGAGAATCCTAAGGCGTCCGAGAGAATGCTCGTTAAGGAACTCGGCAAATTGACCCCGTAACTTCGGGAGAAGGGGTCCCTCTTCATGTAAAAGGCTTGCGCCTGGAGCATTTAGAGGGCGCAGAAATCGGCCCAAGCGACTGTTTATCAAAAACACAGGTCTCTGCTAAATCGTTAAGATGATGTATAGGGACTGACACCTGCCCGGTGCTGGAAGGTTAAGAGGGTGAGTTAGCTTCGGCGAGGCTCAGAATCGAAGCCCCAGTAAACGGCGGCCGTAACTATAACGGTCCTAAGGTAGCGAAATTCCTTGTCGGGTAAGTTCCGACCTGCACGAATGGTGTAACGATTTGGGCGCTGTCTCAACGAGTATCTCGGTGAAATTGCAGAATTGGTGAAGATGCCAATTACCTACGAAAAGACGGAAAGACCCCGTGAACCTTTACTATAACCTGATATTGATATTTGGTATAACATGTGTAGGATAGGTGGGAGACTTTGAAGTTGGAGCGCTAGCTTTAATGGAGTCATCCTTGAAATACCACCCTTGTTATTGTTAGGTCTCTAACCATGAACCGTTATCCGGTTCTGGAACAGTGTCAGGCGGGTAGTTTAACTGGGGCGGTTTCCTCCTAAAGAGTAACGGAGGAGCGCGAAGGTCCTCTCAGTGCGGTTGGTTATCGCATGCTGAGTGTAAACGCAAAAGAGGGCTTAACTGCGAGACCTACAAGTCGAGCAGATAGGAAACTAGGTGTTAGTGATCCGGTGGTTGCAAGTGGAAGCGCCATCGCTCAACGGATAAAAGGTACTCCGGGGATAACAGGCTTATCCTTCCCAAGAGTTCATATCGACGGGAGGGTTTGGCACCTCGATGTCGGCTCATCGCATCCTGGGGCTGGAGAAGGTCCCAAGGGTTTGGCTGTTCGCCAATTAAAGCGGTACGCGAGCTGGGTTCAGAACGTCGTGAGACAGTTCGGTCCCTATCTTTCGTAGGCGTAGGAAATTTGAGAAGATCTGTCCTTAGTACGAGAGGACCAGGATGGACGAACCTCTGGTGTACCAGTTGTCCTGCCAAGGGCATTGCTGGGTAGCCAAGTTCGGACAGGATAAGCGCTGAAAGCATCTAAGCGCCAAGCCTACTTCAAGACAAGATTTCCCTCCGTCATAAGGCGGCTGAAGACACCTTGGAGAGAACAAGGTTGATAGGCCAGGTGTGTAAGTGTAGTAATATATTTAGCTTACTGGTACTAATATGTCGTGAGGCTTGACCTTTTAAACAATAAGTTTAAAAGTACATAATGCCGATTAGCTTAAGGTTGATCCCAATATTCAATGTAAAAATAAAATATGAAGAATATTTTTCGGTGGCAATAACGGAGGGGTCACACCCGTTCCCATTTCGAATACGGAAGTTAAGTCCTCCTGTGCCGATGGTACTGCACTGGCAACGGTGTGGGAGAGTAGGTCGTCGCCGAATTTAAAATAGCCCCGTTCCTTTTAGGTTTGGGGCTTTTTATTTGGGGCTTGCATTTGTGCAACAAAATGTGTTACCTTTGTTGAAAAGGGCGCAGATCGTGGTATGTGAAGGGAGAATGAGGGGTATGAAACTTGATTTTGGTGGTGTGATTAAATTTCCGTTTGAGGATAGGCGTTGGCCAGCCAAGCTAGTAATTGGAACTGTTTTGGCCATTCTTCCATTAGTGAATTTTTTGGTGATGGGTTATTTCATGACTATTTTTCAGTCTGGAATTCGTAAGGAAGCACGTGTTCTACCCGATTGGTTTTCTACGGGAACCGATGGTCTAATTAAAATGTTTATTTTGGGTGTTGCAGGAACGCTTTGCAGCTTGATTTATGCGATTCCTATAATGGGTTTGGTTTTCTTTTCGGTGGCGATATCGGGAGCTGGAGAGATTTTTAACACAATTGGTAATGTGATGATGATCGTTCTCTACCTCTTAGCGATGTGTGTGTCTGTGTGCATTCCTTTTGTGATTGGGGCTTATTTAGAAAGAGAACAGATCAGAGATGTTTTGGATGCTAAGCGCATTTGGAAAAACTTTCGTTCTTGCATGGGGGATGCGCTTAAGCTTTATGCCTTGATTGTTATTGTGTCATTGCTGTCAGGTTTTGTGAATGCTTTACTTCCAGTCTTAGCTCTTGTTGTGACGACTCCTTTGACTGTTTTTGTAGGGATTGTGGCTTTTCGTGGCTTTGGCGAGATTTATCCTGTGGCCGCGGAGGTTGTTTCTGCTACAGATGTGGCTTCATCGGTTGATGAAATAACGTCTGTGGAAAATGATTCCTTCGATGATCTTGATGCTTTCGATCCTCAAGCCGAGTAATGACTTTTAGCTAGAGATTTGATGAAAACCTGCCTTAATTTAAGGTGGGTTTTTTATTATGTGCAGTTATGTATGTACACGGTACTTATTTGCGTCATCCCGCAACTTAATCGCGGGATGACGTAGTGAGCAAGATAATATTTTCTTGATTTTGATTGTATAATGTGCTAAAATCTTCCTCGCTTGAGCGAGTATGGGGCTTAGTGCCAGTCATAAAATATTCCGAGCCCTTGCTGGAAGGCCAAAAAACCCATAGCGTTTACAAGAAAAATGTTTAACTTTGAGCGGGTGTAGCTTAGAGGTAAAGCTTCGGCCTTCCAAGCCGACTACGAGGGTTCGATTCCCTTCACCCGCTCTAATATTTCAAAATGGGGTTTTCTTAGTATAGTGGCCCTCAGGTCTTTCCGCTCAATTGCCTCACGTTCATCTTTTGCAAGAGAGGCTCCCGAGGACACTGCCTTCATAAATAAAGTTTTTCCATTTATATAAGCTCCTAGGGACCTTATATCGGGTATTGAATCGGTCTTAAAAGATGAAAGAAAAAATGGATGTTCCAATTGAATAAAATAATCAAGTTTTAGCCTTATCGACTTGTTCAATCCATTTGACGGTCGCTTGAGTTGTCTCTTTTGGGTCTTGCTTGAATGGAATTTGAAAAATAAGATCTCTGGATTGGCTCGGCAACAGCAGAGCTTCTTGGTTGGGATGAAGGTGCATGTTGGCTGGGTTAACGAGAGCTTCGGTAAAAACGTAATAGCGTTTTTCTGGAGTAATCTTAATAATTTGTCCACCATTATGAGCATTGGACAGGTAGAAGTTGAAGTCTCGATCCATAGCCATACCCATCAATTGTGTGGGACCATAACGAATGATTGTTTTTTGTTCTTTGGTGCGAGGGTTAAACTCGTAAACGCTACCACTATTATACGATGCCACGAATAATGTTTTTCTTCGTGGATTATAAAGCAAGCGTTTAGGTGTATCGATCCATGGGCCATAATCCATAATGGAACTTTCCATATTGCGATGAAGATCAATCCGAATCAAGGCATTGGCAAACATGTCGCAGGCATACACAAAGCGTTCACCATCAAAGAGCACGTCACTGATGAGTGATTGGGGTGCTTCCCCGAAGGTGATCGTTTTTTGCCAAAAGCCTGTTTTCCGGTCAAAAAATTTAACACTACCTTGATCTGCAACAATCAGGTAAGCTTTACTTAAGCTTATAGCTTGAGGTCCGCTAAGATTGACGCAAAATCGCTCAGAAATGACTTCTTTTAAGTCTTTGTCGACTTTGCTTATATAGGATTGACCATTTTGAGTTAGGGGATTATCGGTAAGGTAGGCCACAAAATAGATGTTTTCTTCTTCATCATAAACAATAGCTTGTGGGAAACGAACCTGCCAAGATAGTTGATATTCTTGGGCGTGGCTTATGTTCAAGATAGGTTCCAATACAAATAAAAAAATAAAAAGGTAACGCACGCTCAAATTATACATCATGATGATTCAAATAAATATGCCGATCCGAGACCTTTTGGCGAAATAGGTGATCGTGAGAAATCAGAATAATACCTGTTTCGCAAGGGGCTTTGAGTTCACTCACAGCTTGCCAACATTGCTCTTTAAAATTATTATCCATAAAAGCGAAAGATTCATCTAACAAAAGAACTTTAGGTTGTTGAACCAAGGCTTGTGCGAGCCAAACGCGTTGTTGTTCGCCACAAGATAATTGCGAGAGAACATGATTGCGATATGAGTTGAGATGAAAATGATCTAAGCCTTGCTCAATCAGTCTTGTGTCGTTTTTTGTGAAAGGGGCACCTAATGGCATATGGGGGAAGCGCCCCATTGCAAGAATATCATGCACCGTAAAGTCACTGTTATGTTCGGGCTGTTGGCGAACATAAGCAATGTTTTGGGCACGAAAGCTGCGGATAATTTTTTGAGAGGCTTGGCCACAGATCCAAAGAGATCCTTTGGAAAAATTAAGAAGCCCCATAATAATATTGAGCAAAGTTGTTTTTCCAGAACCGTTAGGGCCGTCGATGTTGATGACTTCCTCAGAATAAAGTTCAAAAGAAAGATTTTTAATCAAGGCGTCTTGTCTTGCATAAGAAAAACAAAGGGTTTGGCAGTCAATTCGTTTGGGCATGTTTACATTCCCTCCCATCCACGGCGCTGATAGCTTAATAGAAAAAGAAGGCTAGCGCCTCCAATGAAACCTGTAATAACACCAATGGGAATAATCATAGGTGCAATCAGCGTGCGTGCTAAGGTGTCACATATAAGAAGAAATGTAGATCCCCAGATGAGGCTTCCCCATAAAAGAAAGCGATGGTGCGGGCCGCCTGTTCGTTTAAGAAAGTGCGGGATCATCAAGCCTACAAAGCTGATCAAGCCGCAGTAAACAACCGATATACTTGTGATGAGGCTAACACCTACAAGCGTTAGCCATGTTAAGAGTGAAACAGGAACCCCCATTTGACGTGCATAGTTGCCACCAAAGCTTAAGAGGTCGAATGAGCGATGATTCACGAGGCTAAGGAAGCTCATCAGTCCCAATGTGAATGCAAGGAGTGTTAGAGGAATCCATGGCAAGAAACTTAAATCGCCCATAAGCCAGAGTATCATATGTTTGAGTTGTTCTGGAGAAGAGAAGGCGAAGATGAGCATGACCGATGAAGAGAAGAAAAAGTTAAGCATAATGCCTCCTAAAATTAATGTGGAGGCTTTGTGCCGTTGGCTCAAACAACTCAGGATCACTAAGGTGATCAAACAGAAGAGTATGCCCAAAGCATGTATGGCGACAAGTGATAGTGAGAACAAAAACCCTAAGCTAATACCGAGTGCTGCTGATCCAGAGATGCCTAAAGTGAATGGTTCAGCTAAGGGATTTTTCAAAATGGTTTGAATGAGTGTTCCACTAAGAGCTAAGCCAGCTCCAATTAGACATGCAGCCATAACTTGAGGGATACGAAGGTGAAGCAAAAGTGTCACACGTGTGGCAGTTGATGATGTTGTTGGAAGGATAAGATCATAAAGAGATGCTCCCAATGCCACTACCAAACAGAGGACTCCTAGGATAAGAATATTAGTTTGCCTGCGCGACATGCGGTATCCCTCTCTTGAGATGTGTCCGAAAAGCGTTTAAAGCCATTATATAAGAACGAGGTGTTGGCAAGGATAGATACTTGTCTGTTAAAACGAGATAGTTCACAGAAGACGAGATCTTGCTAAGGTTATGCCATTGTTTTTTTAAAGAAGAGAGGTTGTTTTGCAGAGATATATCGATAACCCATTGTGGCAAGTGTTCTATGACAGATTCTTGATGAGTTTGGAAGTGATGTTGATCAACTGTATCAAAAATATTTGTCATGCGCAGTCGATTGAGTAATTCCGTGAGATAAGACTGTGTTCCAATGCTCATGAGTGGTTTGGTTGAGATCTGTAAAAAGTAACTGTTATTTGTAAAGGTGTTGATTTGTTGGCTTATATGGGCTAGGGTTGCACGATGTTTGCGCAGTTGGCTATGTGCGAGGGCTTCTTTATTAAAGAGTGTGGCGAGTTGCACAAAGGATGATTCAAGGTTGTCCCAAGAACGACTTTCTGGAAGGTAAATAACATTGCAACCCAAGGCCCGTAGACGTTGTTTGTGTTTAGGAGAGTTGAAGTTTTCGATGCCCACCACCACATCTGGATTAAGTTGCAAAAGAACTTCGACGTTAAGTGCGAAGGCATTCCCGATGAGAACGGCTTGAATGTTTGGCTTTGGACAATGTTCTGTGATACCCACAACTTGATGTTCGAGATTTAATTCAATAAGCGCTTGCGTAACTGAAGGTGCTAAAGAAACAATGCGATGAGAGACTTTGGCTTGCAAGACCAGGGGAAGCAGTAAGATAAAAAGAATTAGAAGTATTCGTTTCATGCTAAAAAGTATACTTCAATCCAGCTATGATACCAAAAGCTGGCATAGGGTTTTCGGTGTTTTTGTCAACGATGGTGACTCCGTTGCTACCTTGTGATGTCGAATATTTTTCGTTAAGAAGATTATTCAAACGAATAAAGAATGTAAAATCTTTATTCGTGTAACCAAGTTTGAGGTTCAAAACATGATAATCATCGACCTTAAGACGACCTTGAAAATCATTGCCACGAATTTGATCGTAGACAAATAACGAGTCTAAATGAACGTTCCAACGCTTATTGATTTGGTAGTGCGCATAAAGCGAGTGAGTGTGCTTAGGATTAAGAGGCAAGGGATTTTCACTGTAGTCTCCATTTCTAAATTTTGATGTGCTTATATTAGAGTTGAGTCCAAGCTTGAGTTGAGGTGTCACTTGAAAGGCTGTTTCACATTCAAAACCATGACGGTGGGTGTCGAAGTTTTTGTTCTTAAAGCTAATGCTATCAAAGAAAATTTCGTCGTTGATGTTGAGGGCATACATCGAGGCTTTTAGGTTGAGCTTCGGATGAGGTTGAGCGCTAATGCCCATTTCGAAGTGAATCGCCTTTTCAGGATCAAGATTAAAGTTACTTTTGCCTTGATTGATGTTGGTGGAAATAACAGCAAAGGGAGGCGGGATTTTGAAGGCTTGTCCGATATTGGCAAACCATGTTGTGCGAGACGATGAATGGATCTTAACACCTAAGCTTGATGTGAAGCCGTGATAGTTAAGTTTGCCGCGAAAAGATGTGAAGCCCTTAAGGTCGCTATCATAGACAGCTCGATCAAAACGTAGTCCAGATTCGAACACGAATTGAGGTTTGGGTTTAAAGTTGTAGCGAGCGAATAAAGAGTACTTGGAAAGGGCACTTTCATGTTCAGAAAAAGGGCTTTGGTCATCAAGTTGGTCAAAGTCTATCGAGGTACCAGCCGTTAGAGAGCCTTTTGCGGGCCCTATGTTATGAAGCGAATAAGTTCCTTGCCAGCCCCTGCCTGATTGGTCAATGGTGCGTGGAGAATTAAACCATTTGGAATCATTGCCCTTTTTGCGTAGGTAAAGGGCGTTGTCGATGCGAGAGTTGTTTGAAAGGTGGTGCGTGAGAGTACTTTGCACTTGAACGATGCGATTATGATATTTGCCAGGATTTTTTTCTTGGCGACGGTCTTGTTCAATTTCTTGAGGCGTTAGGGCATCGGAAAATTCGGTGGATGATTCATAGCTGAGCGCATAGGTGTTCAGTGATGTATTGTCGTTGATAGCATAATCGAGATGAACCGATGCACGCTTGCCGTGATGATTGCTGTGGCCACGATAACCCCCTAGCTTATCTTGCGATAGATAGCCTCTTACGGCTAGATTATCATATGTTTGTGAATAGCTAAGAGAATGTTCTTGTTGTTTAAAGCTGCCTATCACTTTGGATAGAGTAAAGGAAGGTTCTTTGCTGAATTTTTTGGTGATAATATGAATCACTCCAGAAAGGGCCCCTTCACCATAGATAATTCCTGAACTGCCACCTTTAAGAATTTCGATGCGTTCGATATCTTGAACAGGAATAGCACGCCAAAATACCGCATTATCAGCCATTTGATTAAGCTTAACACCATTAAGAAGAACAAGGGTACTTGATTTAGAAAACCCTCCGACGCCACGAAAATTCACCACGGGGCCAAGACCGTTGCCTAACGCAAATCCACTAGTGTCTTGTACAGTGATTCCTGCTGCGTTTTGCAAGACTTCGGTGATAGTGTTCTTTCCGGATCGTTTGATTTCTTCGCTACTTATGGTGCTGTAGTTGCTGGTGTAGCGCGCGACATCAAAAGTGTCTTTAGGAATGCGTGATGCACTTACCAATACTTCGGGCAGTTGAGCGACGCGATTTTGAGCCCATAAGGGAAGACTTACTGTTAGTAAGAATAAAGCCAAGAAACAGCGCATTAGGTGGATCTCTTAATTTTATCAAGGGATACCGTATGATCGAGCCATTTGAGTTTTTTTGAATGTTGTAGTAATTCGGGAGAGGCAATCACAATCGAGACATTCTTTTTTTTTGCGTATTGTTTGAGAGTTTTTAATACAAGGACTTGAGAGTCCTCGTCTAAGCTTTGTAGGGGTTGGTCGAGCATGAGGAAAGGGCTGGTGTTGGTTGCTAAAATGAGTGCCAATTGAATGCGAACCAATTCTCCCGATGATGCTGTTCCTTCTTCGGGGTCTCCTGCGGGAATAAGCTTTTTTTTGTAACAGGAATAGCGTTTTTTTATGCGAGGAGAAAGTGGTGGAAGCGTTTTGAAGTATTGAAAGTTATCTAAGGAAACATAGCGAATCAATTTGCGAAGATCCTGGTAACGGATGGACGCCGGTGTTAGGGCAAAAGAATCTTTATCTTTATAGTGAAGGGTGAGCCGGCCACGCGACTTATAGGTGTGAGGTCCTACTTTTATTTTAAGAGAGTTGAGAGAGAGCAGGGAGGCCATCAATTGGAGAAGAGTTGTTTTTCCAGAACCGCTCTTGCCAATAAACGCGATGACTTGTTTGCGTCTTGAGGTGATATGAATATTTTGGAGATGGAGAGTTTTGTTGTGAACAGAACTCTTGGTTTTGCGAAACTTTTCGTAGAAATATTTAAGATTGAGTTCGAGAGATTTGACTCGGTTTTTATCGAATGAGTGTTGATATTTGAGTCGTTGTTTGTAAACGGGATCGGGCCAGGAACTTTGATTGATAATGAGGGGGTGGTGTGAGACTTCGTGACTAAAGGATTCAATGTGATTGCGAGTGATCATACCATTGTGGGCAACGGTGATAAAATCAAGAAGTTGAAAGATGCCATAAAAATTAATAGAGACGATATAAAGCAAGAGAGGGGCGGAGGTAAAGCCAAACGCAAAGACAAGAATAACACCGACTAAAGGAAGTAGAAAAAGAATCATCAATCTCAAAAAATATTCGAACTTGCTTTTGGTGTTGAGATATTTTTGATGCTCACGGATGATCTGTGGTGTAATGTCTTTTGTGTTTTCCGAAAGGCCCAAATACTGATTGAGTCGATTCGCATTTTCTAAGCTGAATCGAGCATTCATATAGGCTTCTTTGCTGTTGTTTTTGTTTTCACCCCATTCGCCCAAGAGTCTTAGCATAATCAGAAAGAGTGGAATAAAGATAATTAGAAAAAGTGGATTAGAAATACTAATCGCAATAACAACAGCTAAGAAGGATACAACGGTATCGACCACTCGCATTTGAGCGCTTTCCCAAAAAGGGAGTCTCCATATTTCTGCGTTTCTTAGGGCGTTAAGAACGTTGGGGTTGGCCATGCGTGATTGCTCGTAAGCGATTTTTTCTTTAAGAAGAAGTTGTTGGAAGCGAAAAGAGAAATCTTCGAACAGTTTTTGGTTTAGTTTTTCAAAGAAAACTTTAACAATCACGAGACCGAAAAGTCCTCCAAGCCAAATTACGGCTACAAGGAGAGTTAGTCCTTCGGTAATAATAAAAAGCATGAGGAAGAAGATTGTCACAAAGGAGAAGGCTCCCATGAAAAAGTTGATCACTCGGGCTTTCCACATTAGTTTTTTTTGATCTTGAACGAACTTTCTCCAATCGGACCCAAGGGAGGCGAATTGTTCCATCATTAATGTTGGAAATGCGGGTGAAAAAAAAGTATCTAACTTAAAAGGTTTGAACAGAATGATCCACCAAGGCTGTATTTGGTTTAATGAGGAGTTTGAAGCTTTATGTTGGGCTTTGGGGTAGCCTTTGGCTGGTGTCGAACAAACTTGGCGTCCCAATTTTTGAGAGAGTGTGATGTGTTTGGCTTGTGATGAAGGTGCAAGACATTCTAAAGAGCTATGTGAGGATAGAAGGAGACCTATAAGAAGACCGGTAATCGTTTTAAGCAAGACCAAGGACATAGTGACTCCTGAAATCGAAAGTTATTTCTAAATATTCAAATAATTAAGAGAGTCAAAAGACATGTAAGACGTTTGTCCTCAATCCCCGAAGGCACACAGTATTCTAAAACTTAAGAACTGTGGTGAATCAGCATTCTGACTTGCAAGTTTTTTGGCTTGCTTACAGCTAAGGGGATAGCAACGGATTTGCACCGTTTTTCCTGAAACACCTGCACGATCATTAGGATTCTAATATACTAAACTTTTTGGAAGGGTCAAGTGTTTTTTGGTCGCCCCCTAGTTAAGCAAGCATTCTCAAACTCCCCCAAGCCTGACGTATAATAGATTGGACTGCTTAAAACGGTTTTTTTCTCATTATTACTAGCTTAAAAAGCCGTGGTAGGCGGTGATGGTATGTAACCTTGATACCTATTTCTGCCCGAAGGATATTAGGTTAACAAAAGAAGAATAACATAGAAGATTGTTTAAGATCTTCTAAAGGTGATTTTAGAGACTTAGCCGAGGCATTTGCGGACTAGAGCACCTACTTGCTAAAATATTATAGATGTCACCCTTTCAGTCGATTATTTTGAACATTATTATAAATTTAATCGAATAAAACTTATTTTATGTAACAAGTCAAAGCAATTTATTGAGCTAACAGATGTAAACCATTATCGACATGGATCAATTCCCCAGTCACGCCACGGCCCAAATCTGAAATCAAATACAAAGCCGTATCACCAACCTCTTCAATCGTGGTGTTATCACGTAAAGGAGCACGATTTGCCGCCGCTTTAAGCATATCGGTGAAGTTAGCAAGCCCTCTTGCGGCCAAAGTGTTTACTGGACCTGCCGAAATGGCATTGACACGAATTTTTTGTGGACCTAAGTCGAAAGCCAAATAACGTACCGAACATTCC
Source organism: uncultured bacterium (assembly GCA_964565945.1). Lineage (GTDB taxonomy): Bacteria > CAZMGY01. Next base: position 2,190 of record CAZMGY010000021.1, on the reverse strand, counting down.
AAAGCCGCTTTAGCTACCCCCATCATATTATATCCAGGAATCACACGCTCGGCTCCCAAATAGGTTAAGGCCACAACAGAGCCCCCCTTTGACATAAAAGGCAACGCCGCTTTGGTAAGCGAAGACAGGGTGTAGGCACTCACATCCATCGATAATTTAAAACCCTCGCGAGAAGTGTCCACAAAAGCACCATCCAAGTCTTCTTTATTAGCAAAAGCAATGGAATGCACCAAAAAGTCAATTGAGCCAAACTTTTGGCCAATCTGTTGAAACACATCTTGAATCTGGGCATTGTCACAGGCATCACAGACATACAAGGAACTGTTGGGCATTTCGGCATCGGTCAAAGCTTGAACTTTACCTAAAAGTTTTTCGGTTTGGCAAGTCAGGGCAATCTCGGCCCCTTGCTTATGCAGTGCTTGGGCGATTCCCCAAGCAATGCTTCGTTTATTTGCGGTTCCAACAATAACGCCCTTTTTCCCTTGTAACAACATTTTTTACTCTCCTCAATACATCTCTCTATCAGAACCTGCTTGATGCAGGTAACTATCTTTTACAGTAGAGTTTATTTTATCACGAAGTCGTTCCTTCTTTCGGGGAAATGTGTTGTTGAAGGGGGCTTTAAAGATCTTTCGATACATTTAATGAACAGGCCGCCGTATTGACTTTTGTGTCATTAGCAACTAACCTTAGGGTAAGTGCTATTAACAGAGTCTTATGAGGATTTTAATCTGTGAATATGACCGTTCTAATGATCATTGAGGTGCTTTCTTTTGTCTCCATCATACTCATGTTGGGTTACTCCTTTAAAGTCATGTTCCATATGTATCGCAATAGCGAACTTTTTGGTACACGCAAATACCTCTGGATTCTTTTAAACTTTTGTTTAACACCAGTCACACCAATTGTTTACGCACATCACTTTGCGCCAGAGTTATTGGAAAAAACCAAATTAATGACCAAAATTTTAGGCATATTTATCTTACTTCAAGTCGGAGTTATGATTTTGCAAACCATAGGTAAATTCGAAAGTATGAACATGGTCATCGTAACGTTATCAGGAACTGCTTTGTTTATTTTTTTAGGACTCATACCCATTATAACCGTTTACCATGCCTTGATTCATGTCAAAGATAATCAAAAAATGCTCCTTTGGATCTTCTCTCACTGCTTTTTTTTCTTTTTGACCTCTTTCGCATACGCCTTTGTTGCCACTCAAGATTCTAAGCTGCGTAAAATCATGAAGTATGTTTTAATTAGTTTTCCGATCGTTCTGTGCATCTTTGCTTTTTCAATATTAAAAGTCAACAAAGAGCAAACACAAAAAAGACTTCTGCAGCATAAACAACAAGAAGAACAGCGCATTTTGCAAGAAAAAATTAAGGCCAAAAAAGAACAAGCGAATAAAGACAAACAAGCCGAACAAGACATTCCGCTAGCTACTCAAGCAATCCCAACAAAAGCGCTACAAGTATCACCAACGGTCAATCCACTTGCTGAGGCCGAACACAGCACTCAAACGCATACGTTTATCGGTTCTGTTTCCGTGGTGGATCTAAGCCTTCAGGATTTTTTAAGTGCTCCCAATTACCTTGGCACAGAACAACAAAGCACACCAGTAGAGGTGGCCATCCCCGATCTTCCTCCATTGCCTAATAAGATGAGCGACCCCTTGGCGTCATTTGAGTTGTCACCTATTCTCGAATTGGAACAAGTTTCGAATCAAAACCAGAAGTCTGTTGCAGATATTGGCTTACCCACCATGCCACCACTCGTCGAATTCACACAAGCGGACAGATATCCAAGCTTAGAGGCACCCACTCCTTCAAAACCGCATACGCAGCCCCTTACAAAATCTATCGCTCAACCTCGAGTGCAAAATGAGCCTTTTTTTCTTGTCGAATATCTTAAATCTAATCAAGTTCTTCTCACTATCAATCGAAGCGAAAGGCATGTGAAGTCGATATCTTGTCAAACACCCGAAGGATTATTTATTTCCTTAATCAACCAAGGCCATGCCAGTATACTTAACAAAAGTCTTCATTTTATTCAAACGCCTGACCGCTTCCCTGCTGACATTATTTGGCAAGTTCAGCTCAAAGGTAGCAGAAGCCCCTTAACAAAGCATACGCAACACCGACCTTTGTCACTATCCAAAGAGCTCTCCCTGAAGCAATAAAAAAGCCCCTC
>CAZMGY010000020.1:0-2267 GCA_964565945.1 uncultured bacterium | reverse complement strand
TTTCTCTGCTATTGTGGAGGGAACATGGGTCATTAAAGGAGTAAGCTTAGCTCAAACGTTTGAACGGAACTCGACCTTGTATAGCGCCTGAGAGCGATGGGATACAGAAGAAATTTGTGAAAACCCCATGGTGAAAACCATCGGGGTTTTTTTTTTATATTACTATCTTACGACCTGAAGGGGCAATATGGGGTGTGTACGTTTATTAAGCATTTAGAAGACATTATCATCTATTCAAAAAACTTGATAAGTAGAGAGTAATAGGTTATGATGAATGACAAACAGGATTAATTTATGTTGGTTAGATAAATAATAATAGGGTGAGGAGAATAGGAAACAATGAACAATATTATGAGGTTAGGGGCAACGTTTTTAGTATTCGCTATGATCACAGTGGCGTCAACAGAGGTATGGTCTTTGGCCATATCTGTGCAATTGCGTGGTTTAGGGCAGACACTTGAAGACATGGTTGATTCGGGTGAAAAATTGATGCCAGAAAATTCTTTGCAGGCTATGCCAGAGCAAGGTAGGACGTCAATTTTGGAGCAAGAGCCTGTCTCAGATGAACAACACCCCCCCACTTGGGAAGAGGTGCTGGAAGGGATATCTGCAAGTGATAGAATAAAAAAAGGACTTTGTTGTCAAATTAAAGATGATCTTAAGAAACTGGTTGGAGGTAAGCAAGATGAGTTTGTGGCGGTCTATGCTTTGACCGAGGTTAAAGCTGGTATTTCTACTAAAGAATTGAGGCAAATAGATAGTTCTAAAATATTTGAAGCTGCAAAATCAGAAAGGACCAGGCCTTTTTATGAAAAAATCGCAAAGGCTCTGTTCACCCACCTAAAAGGTGCGCAGGTTTCGCGTTATCTAATCTTTTTAAAGGCCAACAAAGAGGAAACTCAACAGAAAGATGCGACGTCAACTCGGGATCAACAGCAAGAAGCTGTATCAGATGAACAACACCCCCCCACTTGGGAAGAGGTGGTGGGCAGGGTGTTTAGAGATATTGCAATAAGAGACGAATTTCGTGATCAAATTAAAAATGATCTTAAGAAACTAGTTGGAGGTAAGCAAGATGAGTTTGTGGCGGTTTATGCTTTGCTCAGGATTAAAGCTGGTTGTTCCAATTACGAATTAAAGCAAATAGGTGGTGGAATAGTTGAAGTTTCAGGATCAAGAGAGACCATGTCTCGTTATAGACAACTCGGAAATGCTCTGTTTTTAATCCACAAGAGGGATCTTTCCGCTTTTTATAAACGTTACGGGGCCTTTTTAAAAGCCAACAAAGAGGAAGCTCAACAGAAAGATGCGACGTCAACTCGGGATCAACAGCAAGAACCTGTATCAGATAAACAAATACGCCCCACTGTGACAAAGACTTGGGAAGAGGTGATGGACAGGGTGTTTAGAGATGTTGCAATAAAAGACGAATTTCGTGATCAAATTAAACAAGATGTTAAAAAACTGGTTGGAGCTGAGAAAAACAAGTTTGCGGCGCTTTTTGCTTTGCTCAGGGTTAAAGCTGGTTCTGATTATATTGAATTGAAGCTAAGAGATGGTGGAACAGTTGAAGCTTCAAGTTCAGAAAAGATCAAGGCTCGTTATGTAGAAATTGTAGAGCTTCTAGAGCCCTACATGGACTTGAAGCTTTACGTGGCCTTTTTAGAGGCCAACGCAAGAGCCATCACTAAGGCAAATACTTGGGACAAGGTGTTGGAAGAGTTGTCTGAAAGGGGGGTTATTCTAGAAGAAGAACTTTGTAAGAAAATTAAACAAGATATTAAGAGCCTGGTTGGATCTGAGACAGACGAGTTTGCGGCGACCTTGGCTTATTTTAGGGTTAAAGCTGGTCTTGCCGATGATAAATTGAATCGAACAGATAGTGCTGAACTATTTCAAATTTCAAACTCAAACCAGACCAGATTTCGTTATAAACAAATGGCAGAGGCTCTAAGGGACGACATTCACGAGGAGCGTTACAGGGAATTTTTAGCTAGGAACTCAGCGACTCAAGATAAAGTCGGTAGTTTTTTAGCCTTAGATTTGGGAGGAGAATTGGTAAGCCCAGAAGATGCTAGTCGTGTTCAAGGATTTAAAGGTAAAGGCAGTCCTTTTGGTACGGGCGATCGCGGTATAACTGAAAAACAAGTTAAGTTTAGAGAAAATGATCATGATGATTTTAAAACAGAAACAGTTTATCTTACTAATAAATCAGAAGATAGTCCGTTTGCGGGTGTTACTCGCTGGAGTACCGAAAAGAGTCGTTG
>CAZMGY010000019.1:0-133459 GCA_964565945.1 uncultured bacterium | reverse complement strand
CTCTAAATACTCCAAATTCTGCTCTAAACCACGCTGTTCTTTAAGCTTAGTCTCATGCAACTGTTGCAACTTTGTATATGCCTGTCTTTGAGCTACAAATTTTTCATCTTGGCTTTGCATCTTTTCCTGCAAACGCTTAGCTGTTTGCTCCATAGCTTTCCGATTTTTCAGATGCTCTTCATACGACTCTTGCAAACGTTGATACTCTTGATCCTTGGCCGTAAGTTCACGTTGCTGAGACTGTAATTTTTTCTCTAAATACTCCAAATTCTGCTCTAAACCACGCTGTTCTTTAAGCTTAGTCTCATGCAACTGTTGCAACTTTGTATATGCCTGTCTTTGAGCTACAAATTTTTCATCTTGGCTTTGCATCTCTTCCTGCAAACCCTTAGCTGTTTGCTCCATAGCTTTCCGATTTTTCAGATGCTCTTCATACGACTCTTGCAAACGTTGATACTCTTGATCCTTGGCCCTAAGTTGACGTTCATTCGTTTCTATCCGTTGACGAAACTTTTCCAGCTGTCCCGCATATTCGGACACTTTTTGAACCTGTGAATCTTTGGCTTGTTCAAGATCTTGCAATTGCCCCTTCACCTGCCTCAATTGTCCAACCGTTTGATCCAGCGATTGTTGCAATGATTTTTGCTTCGCCTGAGTAGCCAAAAACTGCCCTTCCACGGATCCTTTATCCTTAAGCACTTGCGTTAACTGGTTGTTTAATTCTTTTTTGTCCAACTCTACCTGTTCCAAACTTTCAGCCAGACGTTTCTGATTATCTTGCTGAATAGCTTTATCTTTATTCAAGTGCTCCAACTGTTCTTGATACACTTTAGCTTGTTCTTCAAGAGATCGATAATTCTTTTCCAAATGACGGTAATTCGATTTAAAATGATACACTCGCTGCTCATTAAGATCATACTTATACTTAACATCATCGAACTGAACTTTCAAGTCCCGACCAAGTTTTTGCTCTCGCTCCAACCTTTCTTGCGTGTCTCGACTTTTACTTGTCCACTCCGAAAGTTTGGCCCGATCGCGACGGCGTTCGTCCTGCAAAGTCTTTAGCTCAGCTTTAAGGGCCTCGGCTTGCTTTTGCAGTTTGGAAAACTCTTCCGTTACCTCAAAGATTTTCTGGCGTTCACTCCCATAACTTCTCCTTAAATCTTCATACGTTTGCTTCAATCCCTGATACTGTTCTTGATTAAGGCTTTGCAAATAATGACTTTGCTGCAAATCTTTTTTAAGGACTGCATTCGCTCGTTTAAATTCTTCTTGCTCACTCGCACTTTGAGCTTCTAAAGTAACTTTGGATTGTTCAAGAGACTGCAAACGCTGTTTAAGATCTTCTCGATCTTTTTCCACCTTTTGAACAAGACTTTGTAATTGCTCTTTGTCTTGACTAACCTGCTCGACTTGTAGACGTGCCTCTTTCTGCTGTTTGTCAAGCAAAACCATCTCCTCTTTGTCTTTAGCCCCCCGCTCTTCGAGTTTGTTTTTTTCGATCTTCAAACTATTAAGGCGATCTATCAGCGATTGCTGACCACTTTGCAATACAGAAACACTTTGCTCAATCGCTTTCTTTTCTTTGTTCGCATTCTTCAAACGAACTTGCAAATCACGCTGTTCCTTTTGAAGCTGTTGCCATTTTTGTGTTTGTTCGGAATACAACTTTTCAGACTGCTCAATCTTCTTGCGATGTGACAACTGCATTTTGACCACTTCATCTTCGAAAACTCGGCTTTGCTTCTGCCAGGCTTGCACATCACGTTCGAGCTCCTGATTTTTCTTTTTCAAACCTTTATATTCTTTCTCTAGAAAGTTTTTGTCCTTCTGCACCGTTTTCAGATATCCGTCGCTGCTTTCTTGCTTGGCTTTCAGCACTTTAGTCTCTTGCTCCAGAGCATTTTTGGCTTGCTCAACCTTGGCCAAGCCATCTTTCGCGCGCTCTTGATTTTTCTGCAAAGCCTGCACCTTTTTCTGAGCCTGCGCATATTTCTGCTCTAAGTCCTGAACTTTTGTGTTGGCTTGAGAAACTTGCTGATTCAGTTGCGACAAATTGGTTTGCAAAGATTCTTTCTGACCAATAGCAACCATCCGCTGTTCCTCTAGCTCCCGTTTTTGCTGTTCTAAGGTTTGAATACGCTGCTCTAAGGAAGCCTGAGTCTCTACCGTAGCCTTATAATCGGATTCTAATAACTGTGCTTGTTCTTGATCTTCAATCCTCTGCACTCTTAAGTTGGCATACTTTTTTGTGATGGCTTTGAGTCCTGTCTGAGTTTGGTTTGAAAAGGCTTTTTGGGTTTGATAACTACGCTCAAGAAATTTGAGCGCCTGAGACCTCTCACTAAGGTTTTGCTTTAAATTATCATTTATTTTCAAAGTCTTTTGATGATCTATTTGTAAGTTAGCAAAACCTTCCAAATGATCAAGCAATTGCTCCTCATTAGATTTTAATTGACCCCATTCGAAAACTAATGTCGCATTCTTCTTAGTGATGTTTTGATAGAGTTCGTCGGTTTCGTTTTTTTTTTTTGAAATACTCTCAAACTCTTCTTGTTGATTTTTAAGCTGCTGCATCATATCCTTAAGATTTTCCTGTAGAGACTGAATTTCTTTATCTTTGACCGTTAGCTGAACCGCTGTCTTTTTGCTCACTTCATCCAACTCTTTTTGCAAGCTAGATACCTTCTTTTGATTGACCTCGAACTCTTCCTGCAACTTCTTTTTAGCCTGACTACTCTCAGTTATTTTTACCCCAGAATTTTCACGGTAAGCCAAATATTTCTCTTGAATACTTTTAATCTGATTATTTTTTTGATTCAAATAATCTTGAATCTTAGAAAATTCGCCACGACTATCCCTAAGTGTTTCACGCAAGGCCAAAACCTCTTTATTTTTTTCCACAAAGGCCAATTGCATTTCTTTTTGTTGCGCCTTTAATTCCAAAACAGTTTTATTTTCTCTTTTGTCGCGATTAAGAATAGCGGTCAACTCCGACTTAAGAATGGCATTATTTGCTTTAAACTGATCTAACTGACTCTTAATCTCGGCCAACTCTTTGTCTTTCGAAGCAAGGCTTTGCCTTAATCGATCACCCACCTGATGTAGCTCATTCAACTCTTGGCTAGATTCGCCCTGGCTCTTTGTCTGTTGATTTTCTAAGTTAGCTATCTTACGTTCTAATTCTTTGTATTGTTTTTGATAAGTTTTCAAATCTTGGTTCGATGCCACAAGCGTTTTCTGCAATTCAACCACTTGGCCCGCATCCCCTTCCGCCAGAGATGAAACTTGATTAAGCTTAACCGCCAATTGCTCTTTCTCTTTCTTTAAACGATCGACAGCCTTTGTAAGAGCAGTGTTCTGTTCCCCTATACTAGTCATTTGATCACTCTGCACTTGAACTTTATCCAACGCCGCTGCGGATTTTTGTAAGTCTTCTTCAAGCTTAGCGTTCTCCTGCTTAAGCTGACCTAACGACTCCTTAAGCTTATCCTTTTGGACCACAACCGCGTTAAACTTCCCTTGCGATTTTTTTTCGGAACGACTGACTTGTATAAAAAACTGTTCTTTGGACTGCTTTAGCTTTTCGAGTGTCTTTTTCAACTGCTTATTGTCTTCAACAACTTGGGCACTTTTTGTTTCCAAGGATTGCACCTGTTCCTCCAAAGAAACCTTGTAGCCCTCTAGAGACTTCAACTGATTTTTTGACTCTATTTCTTGCTGTTTAATCGTCTGACCTTTAAATTTAAGCTCTTCCTCAAGTTGACGGATTATTTGTTGCAAACCTTCCAACTGAGCCGCATCAACACCTTGCGTTTCTTGTTCTTGCAAAGACTTTATGGTCGCTTGCCTCTGCCTGGACAACTTAGCCAAATTCGCGATTTTTTCACGCAAAATTAACTCCAAACGTTGTTTGCCTTCCAACTTTTGGTTCAACGCTTTCTTCCCTTCAATCAAAACCTTAACCTTGTCTTCAAGACCTTGCTTTTGAATTTCTTGAAGCTGCTCGATCTCTTGATCTTTTTGGCTCAAGACCTGCTGGTTTTTTTGCAAAACTTTCTTCAACTCACCCAAGTTCAACAAAGCTTCTTGATATCTTTTTTCCAAATCCGCAGTCTTGCCAACTCTACGTTTCTGCAATTCAACCTCAGCACGCAACTGAGTAATGGTTTGCTCATTCATTTGAGTCTTTTCCACAAGTTCCGATAACTTCTGGTTATTAACTTCTGGCTTTTTGGTTTTAACCACTAAAGTCTCGAAATTATCTTCCAAGCGGTTTTTCTTTTTCAAAAGATCGTTATAACGTTCCAAAAGGCGAATATTTTCCTGACGTAAAGACATAACGCTTTTCTCAATAGATTCTAGGTGAGCAATTTTGCGCAAGCTTTCTACATTAATGGTTTGTACTTCATTGTAATTACGTCTTAGCTTATTGACCTCTTTCTTAAGAAAATCATATTCCGATTTAATCCTCGCATTATTTTTGTTTTCTACTCGATACTTCTCTTCAATGGTCAACTTTTCATTCAACAATTTTTTTACATGAGACTGTGTTTGCTCTAACTGAAGACGAAAATCCCGAGACAAAACCTTTTGTTCATATTTTTTGGCTTTTTCTTTCTGAACAAGCTGTTCAAGTTCGACAATTTTTTGCTCAAAGAGCTGAATTTTTTCTGTTGTTTCTTTTTTGACCTTCTGAACACTATAAACTTTGCTTCGCTCAACCTGAATCTGCAATTGTTTGATCAAGTCCTCACTTTTTTTAGCTTCGATGTCCACCAAAATCATCATATCCCAAGTAGGATAATCTTGACGAACCTTCTCCAATAAAAACAAAGCTTCATTGTAACGATCCAAACTCTGCAATAAATTCCCTGAGTCCTTACTGATCGAAGCTTCTTTTACCAAATCCTTGGCTTTGTTATAGAGGTCAATAGGTCGCTCGGGGACAAAACCCACCGTTAACATCGCGACCCAACACAAACTTACCATCTGAAGTATCCGCATACGTACATCCCTTTTTATCAGTATTCAAATCATTTAAATTTTCCCATTCATGCGAAAGCTCTTAGCTCTGGTTCTCCCCCAAAGCAAGTTCTTTTCCAAGACTCAAAAGCCTATTCACACGCCCTTGATCTTTAGACTCCGCATACACTCTTAACACTGGTTCGGTTCCAGATCCACGCATAAGCAACCAAGATCCATCTTCCAATACCTGTTTGATCCCATCTTCTGTTAACACAGACACAACTTTAAGACCATCAATCTTCTCTTGAGTTAAATCTTTCAAACCACCCAAAATTTGATCCATTAGAGACATATCATAACGAATATCATTTCTTTCGTAATAGTATCGACCATAGGTTTCTTCCATCGAGGCAATAATCTGACTTAAAGGTTTTTGATAGTGACACATCATTTCAAGCACAAGTAAACCCGCCAACAAACCATCACGCTCGGGAACATGGTTTTTAAACCCAATTCCCCCACTTTCTTCGCCACCAACAAGCACATCCTTGTCACGCATAAGCCTACAAATATGTTTAAAACCAACTGGAGTTTCGAATAGATCAAGACCTTTATCCTCGACAATCACATTAACCAAAGCCGTTGTCGAAATTGATTTAACCACAGCGCCTGTCCAAGATCTTGATTCCATAAGGTAAAGAATAAAAAGTGCAATCAGTTGATGAGAAAAAACAAAACGCCCAGTATCATCAACGATACCAATACGATCGCCATCACCATCTGTAGCTAAACCTAAATCAAAATCTCCCTGACACATCTGAATCAACTCGCTCAAGTTAGCAGCGATTGGCTCGGGATTGACACCTCCAAAAGAGGGGTTTTCGTCACTATGAATCGTAGTTACCTTACCTTGGTAGCTACGCCCCAATAATTTTTCAAAATAAGTTTGCCCCGCACCATACATAGCATCGACAGCAACCGACCATTGACCTTGACGAATTTTATCAAAGTCCAAATAGGACTCTAAAAAAGCCCCATAAACATCATCGAAATCTTCAATAACCACCTTCCCTTGCTCGATGGCTTGATCTAGTACAACTTTTTTCACTGGAGATTGTTCCAAGGCATCTTCGAAATCAGTGGTTAATTCAGGTGAAGCAGGACCTCCATAATAATCCTTAAACTTTATCCCATTGAAACGATACGGATTATGACTTGCCGTTACAACAATTCCACCTGCAGCCTGATGATGCTTAACCAAATAAGAAACAATAGGCGTTGGAGCAACTTTATTTGACAAAACAACCTTAAAGTCATTGGCCGCTAAAATTTCGGCAATCCGCTTAGCATAATCATCCGACATAAAACGTGTATCATAACCAATCACAATTGTCTTAGAAGGGTTATTCTTGCGAGCCGCAATCACATCGGCAATCGCCTGACTCACATACTCAACATTCTCCATTGTGAATGTTTCCGAAATAATGCCCCTCCACCCATCTGTACCAAATTTGACCTGTGACATATGTTATGACTCCTTGCCGCTATAGCAGACTTTTTAAGTGCTCAATTGTTTCCACAATTTTACCTTGACCAAAAATATAATTCCCAACAACAAACACATTCGCTCCAGCATCTTTGGCTTGAAGCAAAGTGTGATTGTTAATTCCCCCATCCACTTGCACATTAACCTGTTGTTCTAGTCCTTTCGTATGCACCCATTCACGAACTTGTTCCACCTTAGGCAACACATCTTCGATGAAAAGCTGTCCACCAAAACCTGGAAACACAGTCATCAATAAAACCATATCAACATGCTCGAGTAAACCTTCCACAACATTCGATGAAGTGTCGGGGTTTAAAGACACACCAACCTTCTTGCCTTTTTGACGAATCAGCTGAATCGTTTCTAGAATATTATGATCGGATTCAACATGAACCGTAATACTATCGGTACCCGCACGTGCAAAAGCTTGAATATAATTCTGAGGGTGTTGCAACATAAGATGAACATCGAAAAGCATCTGACTATGAGGACGTAGCTTATCTATAACAACTGGCCCAATGGTTAAGTTGGGAACAAAGTGCCCATCCATCACATCCACATGTAGCATTTCGAGTTGGCACTGCTCAAGCAAACTTACATCATCCGCAAGACGACTAAAGTCTGCCGAAAGTATTGATGGTGCAATTTTATATTCCATCGCTTCTTATAGACCCTTTGCTTCAAAACACCGTATAGGCTGAGATATTGACCCTCTATTCTACCAAAATTTTTATAAAGCTCAAGAGAAGAATTTTCTTAAACCTAATATAACTCATTTCATTATTAAGACAATTAATAAAATTTAGTTACTTTTTTTCCTAAATTCTTCTCCCTAGCCTCCAAGTAAAAGCTCTAAGGTTTCATTAGGATAATTTGACTTAGTAGAAATGGTTGTGTTACCCTTGCTGAATAGTATTTTGTCACATACAATGCTTTAAATCTATTAGTTAGTAGAACCTTGAGGAGGATACGTCGCATGCCCCGTTTTTTTAAGCGCATGAAGTTAATTTTTATGGATCACTGGATTTCTATTCTTGTTGTCAGTGGGCTGATCATTTTGATCTTGCTTTCTATTTTCGGCTTGAGCAAAATGGAGCCTTTTTACCGCCGTATGACTCTTGCTCAAATGCCAATCATGCTCTTGCAGGGTATTTTTCATGCCGCAGTGTTTGTGTTCCTTTACCTAACCGTTTTGAGAGATGGATTTTCCAAGTTTTCTAAAAAATCGGTTAAAGCAACTCAAGTGAATATTCACTTTGATCAAGTTCTCGGTATCGACGAAGCCAAGGAAGAAGCATGGGAAGTAGTGGAACTCATCCGTGATCGTCAAAAGGTCAAACGGATCGGGGGAAAAATTCTTAAAGGTCTTTTAATGGTTGGTCCTCCAGGCTGTGGTAAAACACTTTTGGCCAAAGCCATCGCGACCGAGGCGGGTATACCCTTCATGTCAATCGCTGGCAGTGAATTTGTTGAAGTCTTTGTGGGTGTTGGTGCTTCACGTATGCGCAAACTTTTCAAACAGGCACGTCGCCAAGCCGAAGCACATGGCTCTTGCATTGTCTTTATCGACGAAATTGATGCCATCGCTCAAAAGAGAAAAGTATTAAGTTTTGGAGGTGGACAAGAAACTAACGCCACACAAAATCAATTACTGGTTGAAATGGATGGTTTGGGAGATAAACAAGAGAACATCATCATTATCGGCGCAACCAATGCGCCAGAAGATTCTCTTGACGAAGCCCTTTTGCGTCCAGGTCGTTTTGACCGTAAGGTCTACATTGATCGCCCAGGACTAGAAGGTCGTCATAAACTTTTCGAATTTTACCTTAACAAAGTTAAGCACGATCCAAACATTGACATTGGGCGTTTGGCTCGGATTGCTATTCATAAATCGCCCGCGGAAATTGAAAACATCGTTAAAGAAGCAGCATTGATCGCCCTACGCGAGAAAAAAGAAATTGTCGATCATAAAGATCTCAGTAGCTCCATGGAGCGAATTGAACTCGGTATCAAGCACAAAAAGAGCTTAACTCCGCATGAACGTGAAATGACGGCCTATCACGAAACGGGTCATTTGGTAACAACCTTTATTCTCCATCCAACAGACGATGTATTTAAAGCCTCTATTATTGCGCGGAAACAAACATTGGGAGTTGTCTATCGCCAACCTCGTGAAGAGCTCTACGCACACAATAAAGAGAAATTCATGGCCGATATTAAGGTCGCCCTAGGTGGGTATGTTGCTGAAAAGATCAAATATGGCACCACCACCAACGGTGTTTCTTCGGACTTCCGCCAAGCCACAAATCTTGCAAACCTTATGGTATGGAGCTGGGGTATGTCGGAAAACGTTTCAACCATTGGGGATTACGCGGCAATTCCTAAGGAATTGCTGTCAGAAGATCTCAAAAAACGACTCAATAAAGAAGTGGACAAGCTTATCAACAACGCGCTTAAGGATGTCCAAGATCTGTTGCATAAAGAATGGCCTATCGTTGATCGCTTTGTTCAAGAACTTCTCGAAAAAGAAGAGCTTGAATACGACGAAATTGACGCCATCTTCCAGGAGTACGGTAAAACCACATTCCAGCCATACGCCACTCATAAGGAAGACACAGAAGAAGGAACTCCTCCATGGTAAAAACATCGACTCACTGGTGTATTGCGGGACTTTTATTGCTTTTAGTTTCCTTAACAGGTTGTTTTGAAAAAAATCAAAACACCTATTCTCGTGATGAACTGGCTCAATGCGTGATTGATGTTTGTAAAAAAGAATACGACATAGACTTAACCTCTAAAATCATTGGTAACACCCTCTATGTCTACCTACCTGTTAAGGACATTATTCTTTCGGCACGCTTTCTTTCGGAAAAATCAATGAAACAAATCAATAATGTTACCTTGGCTGCTTCACGTGCTGGTCTAAGTGCTACCAACGATATTCAGTTTTATAAAATAGTAGTATTCGACACCAAAAATCCTGGCGTTGAACTGGTGATCACACGCTATGTGCACGACATCAAAAAGTTCATGTTGGGAGCAATTTCTCGTGACGATTACATCCAGCGCATGGAAATGGATATCGAGTTCAACCCCGTTATTATGGGCGAAAACATGGTGCGCTCTTTTTTCCAAAAGATGCGTTCCGCCCCTGCAAACGAAATTATCAAATCTTTTTTCCCCGACAACATTAGCATCGATAAAGTCTCACCAGCCTTCTTCGCCATGCTGATGGAGCACAGCATGAAAACAGAAAAAAAATATGAAATCATTGATATTAAAACCAAGAGACTCAGTCGCTTCAAAGCATTGGTTTACATCAAAGTGACAGAAACCTACCAACCAGATGAACACTACAAAGACTATGCTTTTCAGGTTCCTTCAGGCTATCAAAACGAATACCTGTTTGTAATTAACACCCATTTGACCCCTAAAATCATGGAAACCATCTACGCTTTGCACAAAAAGATCCCCGATCAGGGTCTTACTTATCAAGGTTTTCCCAAAGAATACAAAGAGCATGAGAATATTCATTCTTGGAATAATTCTCAGCAAACGTTCAAAGATGAATCTGTGCCGATGTTTGTCATCCGACAAGTTACCAACCGCATTCGCACTACCTTTGCCCAAGATAAAAAACTTAAAAAGTTATTCACCACCAAATTTGTTACAGGCCAATATCTTAAACAAAAAGATGGAACCTCCATCATCCAATTCAACATAAATATTGACCGCAACCAATCTCCTGAAGCACTGGCTTTGCTTGATAGCTATTACATCAAAATTCTCGATAAGTCCTTGGACATTATTACCACTCTGATTCAGAGTTTTGAATTCCAAAACTTCGATAAAATCTATGTTCACTACGTTCCCCAAAAGAAAAAGATCATCTTGGACACCCAGCTCATGGAACGTTTCCATAAGCACAACGTGTCTATTCCAGAGCTGATCAAGATGAGTGAACTTGTTCACACGTCTTTAAGTTAAGCCAATTAAAAAGCAACTTTAGATTTGAGATTTTTTTCTAGCAATTCTTCGTAAAGGTCAATCATCGCTTTCAGTGCTGCTCGCACCTCCATATCATCGAAAAGAGCCTCCACTAAAGGCACTTGTTGATACAAATCTTTAAGCAAACGACGAGTCCCTGCATTCCACGAAGGCAACATACGCAAACCCTGCCCCAAACATCGTAACAAATGAATAAGATACACCACCAACCGCAGTTCGTGATGTAGTTCGTGATCTTGAGAATTTTGAATATCGCGAAAATCCAAAAAAGACTTCAAAAGCACAAAGATATCTTGATTGCCCTCAAAAAAGTAAGACGCCCTATCAACAACTTCACTCAACAGCGAGACACAAGATAAAGCCACCGTATCTCTATAGATCGTTTCGTGCTTATCAAGACTTTCCACGGTAAGCAAGCGTTGATATTCGCTGGAATCATCTTTGAGGAAGGCGAATTCGATATGGCTGAACAAATCCATTTTTCCGCCATAAATTTCTTTTTTTTTCATAAGGCGATCTGTTAACAGCAATTTGCCAAAATCCCGTGAGAAAACAATACATAAAATGCCATCCTCTTGCCAAGTAAAACGTTTGAGGACAAGTCCCTCACTCCCCTCAACTTGTCCATTAGAGGGCATTCAAAACCTCATAAACAGAATCTGTAGCATCCACAGGGGCAATACCTGCTAACGAAAAACGTTGTTTGCAAAAAATATCTTGCGCAACCTTTTGAATATCATCGACCTCAACCCGGTCAATCTCTTGCAAAACATCTCCAAGCTCACGCATACGACCTGTCATCAGCAACTCTTCGCCACACCAAGACATACACTCGGCTGTTTTTTCCATCGCCATTTGAAGGCGCCCTTTGTAATAGGCACGTGCGCGTTCCAGTTCATCAGTGCTCACTTGAGTTTGTTGGGCTTTTTGTAGTTCTTGCCAGGTTACCTTAAGCATTTCTTTCACTTTATGAGGCTCAAGACCTGCCGATATTTCAAATGTTCCCACATCAGAATAACGATACGTTGAGCTGCGCACATCATAAGCCAAGCCTCTTTCTTCTCTTAACTCTTTGAATAAGCGAGAGCTCATGTTGCCACCCAAAATAATATTCAAAAGACCTGCCGCATAGCGCAGAGGGTGTTCTCGCTCGTACGCATAAAACGCCATGGCGACATGCGCCTGCTCAATATCTTTGGTGGTCCATTGAATACGAAAAGGTGCTTGGTCCTCCGAACAATCCAAAGGTTGAGAAGGTTTGCCCTGCTCAAGTTGCCCCCAAGCCTTTTCGACTCTTTGAAAAACATTCTCGGCATCCACATTACCCGCCACAGCAATCACAATATTGTGAGGACAATAGTAGTTGTGAGCAAAATCCTTAAAATCCTGTTGTTGAAATTCACGCACATTGTTTTCAGAACCTGTTAAGCAATAACTCATCGGATGATCGGGCCACAAGATTTCGTCCAAATGATCATGCACAAGCTGTGCTGGAGAATCCAAATACATTTTGATCTCTTCGACAATCACATCTTTTTCTTGCTCGATGTCTTTGGGATCAAACAAAGGACGAAAAACCATATCGCTCAAAACATCAACAGCTTTCAAACAATCCTGGGCCAAAACTTTGGCATAAAAACAGGTGTATTCTTTAGAAGTATATGCATTTAAAGCTCCACCAATCCCTTCAATTGACTCTTTAATCTCTTGACACGACCTGGAATGCGTTCCCTTAAAAACGATATGTTCCAAAAAATGCGATAAGCCTACCTGAGCTGGCGTTTCGTAACGCCCACCAACACCAATCCAAACACCAACACTTGCCGAATGCATCTGTGGCATTTCGTCCACAACCACGGCTAACCCATTGGAACACGTATATTTTTTTACCATCAGTCTTGATCCTTTTGTTATTGTTAGCACAAGGGGTTCTGATCCATGTACGATTGCAACATTAATTGCGCAGCCATAGCATCAATTTTGCCTTTACGCTTCTTGCGACTCATACCCCCTTGAATCAACACAGCTTCAGCCTCTTTGCTGGTTAAACTTTCATCGTGAAAACAAACTTTGTAGGAAAGTTTTTTCTCCAGTTTATTTTTAAAACCTCTTACTTTTTTGGTTTGCTCAGTGTCTTGACCACTTAAGCCTAAAGGCAAACCTAACACAATCGTTTCAATCATATAGTCTTTAGCATACACATCAATCTCTTTCAGCACAGCTTTAAGGCCAGTGTTAGCAATAACCCCTTTCGGTTGAGCCGTAAGATAAAGCCCATCACTCATTGCCACACCAATACGCTTATCACCATAATCCAAACCGAGATAGCGGGGTTTCACAGAAAAGACTCCTTGCCTTGCTCGCGCATGTTTTGCAACAAAGCTTTCACATCTTTCGCTCGGTCTTTGCGACACACCAAAACGGCATCTCTATCACGCACCACAACACAATCATCAATCCCAATCAAAGCCACCACACCTTTGTCGGTCAACACCAAATTGTCATGCGCATCTAAAGTTTCCATGTCTCCCTGAATAAGCGTGTTGCCTTGCACATTGGTCGCGACCATTGTTTGCATCGATGTCCATAAACCTAGATCATTCCATGCAAATTGTCCTTCGATTACCATAGCGCAATCCGAACGTTCCATAACTGCTTCATCAATAGGTAATTTGGGCAAATGAGCATAGTGATGTTCAAGGCCTTCGTCCCAAGCTTTTTGCAAGCCTTGATGCAATTCAGGCTCGTAGCCTTCTATTTCTTGCAAAATTTTCGACGTTTTCCAGGCAAATATGCCACTATTCCACAAATAGCCCCCTTGATCAAGAAATGTTTGTGCTGTTTGACGGTCTGGTTTTTCTTTGAACGTCTTAAGTTTGTAACAAGGAAAGCGTTCTTCATCGAGTCGCTCTCCAGCCTGAATATAGCCATATTCGACTTCTGGATGCAATGCCTGCATGCCAATGGTCACCAGACGATCTTTCTGAGCCCAATCTTGAGCCACTTCGAGTGTCTGTAAAAAAATCTCTTGATCTGGAATCACGTGATCAGCAGGCAACACAAGCATTACGGCCTCGGGATCCTTATCCTGGATCCACAACGCAGCAAAACCCACACAAGCAGCCGTGTTACGCCCCACGGGTTCTGCAATCACTTGTTCATCTTTGAGCTCAGAGATCACTTGATGAATCATTTTTTTTTGACTTGCATTGGTCATCACCAATATATGCTCCCAAGGAATTAGCGGCAACAACCGATCGATGGTTTCCTTTAGCATCACTGAGCCTGAACCCGTCAGATCAAGTAATTGTTTGGGACGCGCTTGCCTACTTTGAGGCCAAAATCGCTCGCCCACACCTCCAGCCATAATCATGGCGTATGTTTTTACCTCAGACACACCAAACCTCACCTATTTTTTATAAACTTGCTTAGGATCAAAAACAGGCTCTTCGATAACCGTTAGCTTTTCGGTTTTTCGATTGAATTCACGATAAAAGCACGTCCGATAACCTACATGGCAAGCTGCACCACCGATTTGCTCTACATGAATCACCACACAATCTTGATCACAATCAAAAAACATAGCTTTCACATCTTGGACATGGCCTGAAGATTCGCCCTTCATCCAATATTTTTGACGTGAGCGACTCCAAAAATGGGTTTTGCCAGTTTTAACCGTGTCACATAAAGAGTTCTTGTTCATATAGGCCACCATAAGAACGTCTTTGGTTTTGGCATCTTGAATCACTGCTGCAATCAAACCATTGGCATCGTACTTCAAGTCATCATAAAAGCTCATTCTGCTTTCCTTTCATCTCACTAAAACGCCACGTTGTTTCAAATACGCCTTGGCCTCTGGAATCGAAATTTCACCAAAATGAAAAATCGAGGCCGCTAAAACTGCATCCGCCTTACCAGCTTCGAGCCCTTCGTACAAATGCTCCATGCTTCCCGCGCCTCCCGAAGCAATTACCGGAATTGAAACCGCTTCGGCCACCAAAAGAGTTAGTTCAAGCTCATACCCCTGCTTCGTACCATCAGCATCCATACTGGTAAGCAAAATTTCTCCAGCCCCCAGATCTTCCACCTGTTTAGCCCACGCAATCGCATCTTTGTCAACAGGGTTACGACCACCATTCGTGTAGACACAATAAGAGCCATCAGCTTCTTTTTGGGCATCAATCGCCACCACTGTGCATTGACAACCAAAACGTTTGGCCGAATCCGCCACCAAAGAGGGATTGTTCACAGCCGCAGTGTTCAAAGACACTTTATCAGCCCCTGACTGTAGCATTTGATAAATATCGTCGACCGCGCGCATACCACCACCAACGGTAAGAGGCATAAAAACCACTTCGGCCGTTCGCTTAACCACATCACGCATAATATTACGATTTTCGTAGGATGCCGTAATATCCAAAAAAACCAGCTCATCAGCCCCTTCAGCCTCATAGCGTTGTGCTGTCTCAATAGGATCTCCAGCATCGCGCAATTCAACAAAATTAACACCCTTCACCACTCTTCCATCTTTGACATCCAAACAAGGAATGATTCGCTTAGTTAACATAGCGCCAAAGCCTCCTTAAGTTCAAGTCGTTGATCATAAAGAGCCTTGCCAATAATTACTCCAAAAATACGTTCGTTTTGAGCTTGCACAATGCTTTCCAAATCTTTAAGCGACGAAATTCCTCCCGAAACGGTCATCGTTAATTGTTTCGTCTTTTCAATCAAATCCAAACAAGCCTTCAGATTAGGTCCCGTGAACGCTCCATCTGTGGCAATATCGGTAAAAATAATGCGTTTCACACCAAAATGCTCTACTTTTTGAGCCAATTCAAGAGCTGTTACCTCCGAGGTATCCAACCAACCGCGGGTGGCAACCTTACCATCGCGTGCATCAATTCCAACCACCACAGCATCGGCAAAGCGCTCCACTAGCTCCCAAAAAAAATCAGGGCCAGCCAAAGCTTTGGTCCCAACAATCGGATACTGAACGCCTGCATCAATCATCCGCTGAACATCTTCGAGGTCGCGCACACCTCCTCCCAATTCGATTTTAAGCTGAGTCTTGTGCGCCATCTTCTCCACCAAAGGCAAATGGGTTAAAGTACCGTCTTTGGCTCCATCGAGATCCACCACATGCAAATAAGCAGCCCCTTGATCTTCCCACATGCACGCCACATCTACGGGACTATCGTAATAAACTGTTTCTTGAGCATAATCACCCTGAAAAAGACGGACACATTTGCCGCCACGAATATCAATTGCTGGTAAAACATGCATATTGAGGCCTTTCTTTGTAAAGACCTTTATTATATCACTAATGGACTTAAGACGCTTTCTGAAATGCTTGAGCAGCCAAAAAGCTCTAACAAGAGTCATAATATAGAGACATCCATTTAAATTGCACCACAAGATCCAGCTTATCGACACCATCATTCAAGCGGTTGACCTTCTGGGAAAACCTTACTCAAGCGCCTCTTAAGCAAAGTACATCAGCGTAAACAATTAAGGCTTGAGCAGATTGGCCAACATAGCTAAACCCACGGATTGGCTTTTTTCGGGATGGAACTGCAGACCATAGAGTTGGCCTTGTTTAAGAATCGAGCAGAATTCACCACCGTAATTGGTACTCGCCAACACAACACTTGGATCTTGAGGTTTCACATAATAAGAATGCACAAAATAACAATACGCCTCCAGAGCAATGCCTTCAAATAAAACATCATCTTGCACAGCCTTAACCGTATTCCAACCCATATGAGGCACCTTTAATTTAGGGTCTTTGGGTTCAAATCGAATCACTTCCCCAGCAACCAAACCTAAACCTTCGTACTCACCCATTTCGTAGCTCCAATTAAGCAAAAGTTGCATACCCAAACAAATCCCGATCAGCTTTTGTTGACGCTCAACTGTTTGGTGAATCGCATCCACTAAGCCTCTCTCGCACAAAGCTTGCATGCCATCTCCGAAGGCTCCCACTCCAGGCAAAATGATGCAATCGGCTTCCTCAAATTGGTCGCCATCGGTCACGATGGTACTCTCTAAGCCCAAAAACTGCAAAGCATTCTGAACACTATGCACATTGCCCATATCGTAATCAATGATTTGAATAGCCATAGAATCAGTCTAACATGCCCTTGGTCGAAGGTACACCCGTTAAGCGATTATCAGGAGACATCGCCATGCGTAAGGCACGAGCCACCGCTTTGAATGAAGCTTCATAGATATGATGAGCGTTTTTGCCAGTGCACAAATGAATGTGCAAATTAAGCCCCATCCGATTGCAAACCGCACGCCAAAACTCTTCAAGCAAATCCAAAGCAAAATCTTTAATCAAACGATCTTGAATCTCAATGTTATAAACCAAATAAGACCGTCCCGACACATCCAGGCTAGCATCCACCAAAGCCTCTTCCATCGCCAAGGAAAAATGTCCATAACGAACAATACCCTTGCGATCGCCCAAAGCCTCTTTCAAGGCATCGCCCAAGCAAATACCAACATCTTCAACGGTGTGGTGGTCATCTATTTCGGTATCCCCTTTAGCCTTAATCTTAAGGTCGATGGCACTGTGCTTGGCCAGAGCGGTGAGCATATGGTCAAAAAAAGGAATTGTGGTTTGAATATCGTACTGACCCGTACCATCGATATTCAAATCAATCGAAATTTGGGTTTCACTACTTTCGCGTATGATTTGGCTAACTCTTTGTTTCATAACATCGCTATTTTAGCATATTTTATGCAAAATTTTCTAGTTTTTTGATCAAAACTTTCATTTCTTCGTCCGTGCCCACCGTTATGCGCACATAATCCGCCAAATCGTCAAAATAGCGAATTAAAATACCCTCCTGCTTCAGTCGAGTGTATATCTCGGCAGGTTTACACGACGGCTTGATCCAAACAAAATTGGCTTCGGAAGGGCATACATCCCACCCCATAGCCGTCAATTTTTCAACAAGACTTTCGCGCGTGGCTTTGATTTTGTCAATCATTCGATCAATTTCTGGCTTAGCCTCTAACACAGCCAAAGCCACAGCTTGTGTTAAGGCATTCACATTATAGGAGTCTTTCACCTTCATCAACTGAGCAATAGTACTCTGTGGTCCATAGGCCCAACCAAGACGAGCCCCAGCCAAAGCAACCGATTTCGACATGCTCCGAAGCACAATCACATTGTCGCATTCACCGACCAAAGACAGGCAATGATCATCGGCAAAATCCACATAAGCCTCATCAACCACAAACAATCCATCGAAGGCCTGAGCCAAAGCCTTCACGTTCTGCTTATCGATACGTGTTCCTGAGGGAGAATTAGGATTGGCCAAGAAAAATATCTTCGCCTTGAGTAAGGCAACCTGATCGACTGAAATCTGGTAATTCGCATCAAAAGGAATCGTCAGCACCTGACCTTTTTGAATGTCTGCCAGGGTTCGATAAAGAACATACGTTGGCTCAGGGAAGGCCACCGCTTCGCCTGGCTCGACACAAGCTCGCATAAGCATCGTTAAAATTTCATCCGAACCATTGCCAATCAAAATATTCTCTTGATGCAAACCATAGACGTCCGCCAATTTTTGACGCAATGAATCCCCCCTGGCTGATGGATACTTACGCAACTGCTCCCCGCTAACAGCCACCAAAGCGTCCACAACCGCTTGAGGCGGATCGTAAGGACACTCGTTGGAGTTCAACTTAATCACCGAGGCATCTTGAGATTGTTCCCCAGACACATACGCTTGCATCTTTTGAATATGAGGGCTAATCCATTTTTCCATCGCTCACTCACCTTTATCTAATCGGACATTCACAGACTGGGCATGTGCATCAAGGCCTTCTAAATCCGCCAAAGCCGCCATCATCGCCCCTTCACGTCGAAACGCTTCTTCGGAATACGATAACAAACTGGAGGTCTTTAAAAAACTCATCACACTCAAAGGCGAAAAAAAACGCGCCGAA
Source organism: uncultured bacterium (assembly GCA_964565945.1). Taxonomy (GTDB): domain Bacteria; genus CAZMGY01. Next base: position 114,978 of record CAZMGY010000019.1, on the reverse strand, counting down.
CCACTGGTCGGCAAGACATGGCTTGGCCCTGCAAAATAGTCCCCAACCGCCTCTGGCGTATAATTCCCGATAAAAATGGCCCCAGCATGCTTCACATGAGATATAAAAGATTCGGCATCCCTCACCATGAGTTCCAAATGCTCGGGCGCAATCGCATTGATCACTTCGCTAGCCTGTTCGTTGTCCTTAACTACAAACACATGTCCATGATCTTGCCATGACCTCTCAATCACATCTTTACGCGACCTATCTCGCCTCAGTTCCTCAAAACGCTGCACTACTTGTTCAGCATAATCCTCATCGAAGCAAACCAAATAAGAGGCCGCCAAGGGATCGTGCTCGGCTTGCGACATCAAATCATAGACCACCCAATCAATCGGAGCTTGTTCATCGGCCACAACCATAATCTCACTCGGCCCTGCAATCATATCGATATCCACCGTGCCAAATACTTCTTTTTTGGCCAAAGTCACATACAAATTGCCCGGCCCCACAATTTTGTCAACGGGTGAGATGGTTTCACTGCCAAAAGCCATGGCCGCAATCGCTTGTGCTCCACCAACACGATACACTTCACTCACACCACATAATCGACATGCGTACAAAATAGCGGGATGAATATTTCCATTATGCGTGGGAGGCGATGCCACAACAACCTCTTTCACTCCAGCGACTTTAGCGGGCAATACCGTCATCAAAACTGTCGAAACCAGAGGTGCTGAACCTCCAGGAACATAAACACCCACACGATCAAGCCGAATGTAACGAGCACCCAACATAACACCATTGTTTTCATCGCGCACATCACCCGAAGGTAGTAATAGTTTTTGATAGCGCTCAATGTTTTCCTTAGCTTTCCCAAGAGCCTGCTCAATTTGAGATGAAACCTGAGCCTTTTGAAGTTTATCTTCGGACACTCTAAGATCACGGGCAGTCAACGAGACTCCATCGAACTTTTGGGTGTACTCACACAAAGCCCCATCGCCATTGTTTTGAACATTTTGCAACACACGCAAAACTTGCTCTCGCGGAGCCGAAACATCGCCTAAGCCCTGGCGAGTCAGGGTTTTTAAAAGCGACATCGTTATGTCTTTGGACTTAAATATCTTCATAGCCTCGTATTATAGCAAGTTTTATCTTTTCTCTAAATGCTTGATTTTATTTTGTCTTTTAACAATCATAATAAAAAATACACATAAGTTAATACTAGATCTAATCAATTACGGATTACCTAAACCAAACATTGATCAGAAACTCAATCATTGTCACAGCTCTCACCTTCGCCAGCGACTCGAACATTACCAGAGACTAGAGCATCACCAAAGACCCAACAAAGATTCCTCCTTGGCTAAGGTTATCTTCCGATTCAATCCAGCCCCCTTTATCGCCCTTTTTCACGTTGCCGACCTAAGCTGAAACGACTTCGGATAGCAAACTGGCCAAATCTTTCATAATATCAGGCAAGGACGAAGCATCTTTACACCCCGCTTGAGCCAAATCAGGACGTCCACCCCCTCCACCACCAGCGCGGGTGGCTAAAGCTTTCACAATATGTCCTGCATGCCAACCTTGCTTAGTACGTTCCTTAGGAACACTGACCACAAATTGACCTTTGCCATCTACATTGGCAGCCAAAATCAGAATCCAATCTTCCTGCTTATGACGCACACAATCATGAATATCTTTCAACACGCTTCCATCCGACACAGTCAATAGTTTAGACCATACTGAAGCATCTTGATGCTGAAAAACATCGGTTTCTAAATCGTCCAATTCTGAAAGCACAGCATTTTTGGCAGCTTGTTGCAAACGCTTATCGGCATCCTTAAGATTTTTTTGCAATTGAGCCACGCGCTCAAACAATTCATCTTCACTGGCTTTAAGCTGCTTTTTAAGGCCCGCTACCACATTCTCTTGACAATAAACTTTGCGCATCGCGGCCTCTCCTGTTAAAGCAGTAATCCGTCGTGTTCCTGCCGCCACCGAAGATTCGTTGGTGATTTTGAAAAACCCAATTTGTCCCGTTTGAGGCACATGCGTTCCACCGCACAACTCTTTACTAAAATCACCAACAGAAATCATGCGGACCGTGTCGCCGTATTTCTCGTCAAAAAATGAAAGAGCACCTTCCTCTTTCGCTTGATCAAGTGTTTTCTGATCAACGGCAACAGTAGCATTGCTCCAAATATACTGATTCACACGATCTTCGATGCAACGAAGAGCCTCCTCGGGAATCGCCTCAAAGTAACTAAAATCAAAACGAAGATAGTCCTCTTCGACCAAAGATCCAGCTTGACGAATATCATTACCCAACTCTTGTTTGAGCACACTTTGCAAAATATGGGTGACCGTATGATTATTGGACAGTCTGCGCCGGCGCTCCGAGTCAACCCCCAAACTGACTGTATCTCCAACCGCAACATCTTTAAGAATCCCCTGAAATACATGCACACTTAATCCAGCCACAAATTGCTGTGTATCCACAATGGCGTAGTTTGAACTCGCACTCACCAAACGTCCATGATCTCCCGATTGTCCTCCAGACTCAGCATAAAAGGGCGTCTGATCGGTGATCACATAGCTTTGCTCGGCTTCGCTATCCTCAATCACCGCCAACACCTGAGCGTTGGCTTGCATGCTTTGGTAACCCAAAAAGCGTGTTTCGCCATGCTCTGTTAGAATTTCGTTAAACTGGTCAAGCATAGAGGCCTTATCACCTCCAGACCATCCTTGGCGTGCACGCTCTTTTTGCTCCTGCATGAGCACATCAAAACCAGCCTGGTCAATGGTATAACCACGTTCTTCGGCAATATCGGCAAGCATATCTAAAGGCAGACCGTACGTGTCGTATAGTTTAAAGATGTGTCGCCCCGAGATTTGTTTGTGAGCGACACTGGCGGATAAAATATCTTCGAGAAAAACTTCGCAACTTTGCAAGGTTTTTTGAAACGACTCTTCTTCAACCTGGATTAAATTTTGCACATGAGCCTGAGCCTCTTTGATTTCGGGATACACCTCTCCCATAATCGACACCACGGTCGGCACCAAAGTATACAAAAAAGGCTCTTTGAGTTGCAAGGTTGAGCCAAAACGATAAGCCCGACGCAAAATACGACGCAAAACATAGCCTCGTCCTTCGTTGGACGGAATCAAGTTCTCGGCAAAAGTGAACGTTAGCGCACGAATATGATCGGCAATCACATGCATCGCATAGTCCGTGGCCGCATCTTTGTGATAGGCCACACCACTCATAGCAGAGACCTTCTCGATAATGGGAGCAAACAAATCGGTCTCGTAATTGCTCTGAGCCGTTCCATTCAGATATTGCATAATAAATGTCAAACGCTCTAGTCCCATTCCTGTGTCGATACCGCGCCTTTCAAGGGCTTCACGCGAACCGTCTTTCAGTTGATTGTACTGAGGAAAAACCAAGTTCCAAAATTCGAAATACCGTTCGCCACCATTTTCCAAGTCACCTTCTTGGACTGAAGGATCTCTCTCTGGGCCTAAATCAATATGTAGTTCCGAACAAGGTCCACAAGCCCCCGAACCTCCTGCTGGCCCCCAAAAGTTATCGGCATCGCCCAAATACACCAAGTGCTCTTTAGGGAAACCTATTGTATCGAGCCAAAGCTTCGCCGATTCTTCGTCATCTTTGTAGACCGAAACCCAAAGTTTGTCGGTAGGGAGTTCCAATGTGTTATTGATAAAGTCCCAAGCCCAAGTGATCGCTTCTCTCTTAAAATAGTCTCCAAACGAAAAATTGCCCAGCATTTCAAAAAAGGTGTGATGCCTTAATGTTTTGCCCACATTCTCCAAATCACTATCCTTACCCCCAGCCCTTAAACATTTTTGCACCGAAACAGCACGCGAATAGGTCATCGGAGCTCCCATGTATAAAGGCTTAAACTGAACCATCCCTGCCGTGGTAAACAGCAAGGTCGGATCTTTTTGAGGCACTAAATGATCACTGCGCACGCGCACGTGCTCTTTGGTTTTAAAAAAATCAAGGTAGGCTTGGCGTAACTGAGAGCTTTTCATGATTCAACCTTATCTATAATTTCCAAAATCGACATGAATGTCATAGTCTTTTTGCTTCACAATATTCATAACTTCTTGAAGATCATCCCTTTTTTTGCCTGACACACGCACTTTCTGATCCATAATCTGTGCTTGCACTTTTAACTTGCTCGCTTTAATGTCTTTCACAATTTCTTTGGCTTTATCGCTCGGAATCCCTTGTTGAAATGTTATTTGCTGACGCGCCGTACCCGACTGAGCATCTTCTATTTTTTCATAGTTCAACGATTTCAATGAAACCCCTCGTTTCACCAGCTTACTTTTTAGAATCTCAACCACACTGTTAAGGGTGTATTTATCGGCCGAAGCCACCACCAAGGCATGATCTTCTTTTTTGAACTCAATGTTGCTATTGGTGTTTTTTAAGTCAAAACGCTGTGAATGTTCTTTGTTTGCCTGATGCATAGCATTCATCACCTCTTGATCATCCACGTCCGAAAAAATATCAAATGAGAACGAATCCGCCATACTTAAACCTCCTATTTTTTAAGTGAGCCTCTATTTCTAATGAAAGTCCCTGGCTTACGCAAGAAAAGTAACTCCAAAATTCAAACCTTTAAGCGTGTTTCAGTTCCTTGGTCAAAAAGCTCCTCCCCCCCCCTGTCCACGCGAATAGCAAGATGATCAAAATCAACTGCCTCACATTCCCCCCACCTTCCAATAAACCCCGTCGCTACAAGCAATAACCATGTTATGCCAGAATTCATATCCTAGCAAACCAATCACACCGATGCAAGTAAACAAGACCTAGCTGTGTTGTCCCGTGCAAAGGCAAAGCCCCCAGAACTATACTAAGACTCCAAAAGGAATGCCAAGCAAAATCCCCCAAGAGTGCCATGGCGAATTAAATACAGAAATCAGCACCGCGTAAATTCAGTATAAATGTGATTAGCAAAGCCTGAATTGATTGGCATCGTTGTATTTTACCAGACAGGTGATCTTTGGTGGTATTTTACAACTGTCTCGATTCACAAGTTTTGCAACCCTCAGGAGATCAAAACTTGCTAAACACGAAACGCCCATCGTATAATGAAGCATGTGCTGAACTAGCCCAAACAGATAGGAGAAAATGATGAAACACTTTATGCTGGCCTTAACCACTGCTGGATGTCTTTTTGCCTCTCAACCTTTCGCCTGGTCACACTGCGAAATTCCTTGTGGTATTTACGACGATCAAGCTCGGATCAATCTTATACTCGAACACACTCACACCATCGAAAAGTCGATGAAGGCCATTAATGCCCAAGCCAATCCCAATCAGTTAGTTCGCTGGGTATCTAACAAAGAGAAACATGCCGAAAAAATCCAGCACATTGTTGCCAAGTATTTTTTGTGTCAACGAATTAAACCCGTTTCTCCGAATAAGAAAAACGATTTTGTTAAATATCAGCAGGAACTGACCTGGCTACATCACATTCTTGTGCATGCTATGAAAGCCAAACAAACCACAGATCCGAAACATACCCAAATCATTCGAGATCTGGTGAATCAATTCCAAAAAAGTTATTTTAAAAAGAAGCAGTAAGTTGCTGTTGAAAGTGATTAACTAAGCTCAAGTAAATTATCAATCCTCTTGAGTGATTGCTCGCCCCCTTTGGGGTATTTCGCTTGTTAAGACTCGTTGAGAGAATTATAGCAAAGTGTCCGTACGCATGCACTTAATCAAGGCTGCTGACAAGTGGAAAATTCACAGTGTTTCCACCAAATGATCTTGCAACGCATCCCAAATTTTACGGTTGTAACCGAAGTCAGAATAACCCAACATCGCTTGCGAGCGCACATGAATTTGATTGTCAATAAACTTGAAACAAATGATATCAGGAAAAACCCAAGCTTTAGTCCATAACACATAGATTCGCTGACGGCCTTGTTCTTGAAGAAGTCGAAAGGAACGGCCTTCCCTCTGCCAGTGAGCCTCAATGCGTGGCCAAATCGACGACGATAAAGATCTTAAATCAATAGGTGAAACCCTCTGGGAATCCACTGTCTCGACCCAGGAGCTAATACCATTGGGCTTATTCAAGGGGCTTCTCCAAGACATATCTTTCCAAAAAGATGGCTTCAGATAAGGCCATCTTAACAAAAGGGCTAACGCAACAAGAGCCAGCGACTTGATCGTCCACGCAATAGTCCAAAACCAATTTAAGCTGATTAGCTGCTTTACCAGATCCAACGAAGGTTGTCCATATTCGTGAAGTTGCTGATGCAGAGGAACCATCTGCATGAAGGTTTGAATCCACATAGCCAACAAAGCCACTGTCGCGACACTTAACCAAAGACTTCGGGATTCACCACAACCCCAAAGAGATCCAAGAGTTATCACTTCAAACACCATCAAGGACATTACAATCCAACTGATCAATCGTGCATGCGATTGGCTATAAGCCAACAAGTGAGAAAGGGGTACCTGCTGGAACTGGGGATAAATAAGCACTTGAACAGTCCAAATGACCGCCAGTATCATAAGCGAAATACAAACATGTACAAGCAAAATTTTCATCATAGACACCATTCGCACCAGCCCACCCTATACCTTACAAAACTTAAGCCACTCTAAGTAAGTCCCAATAAGCAAGCACATCCCACTCTTTCGTTTGTGATTAGTCAATTCTCACTTAGGGTCATTATATGCGTGAATCTCAGTCATTGACCAATAGATTCTTTCACACATTTCTTATAAAATAGCCGCACAGATGTGTGTTTAACTCAAGGAGACTGTTATGAAAGCCAATATCGTTGACCTCCGACGCAACACAACATCTCTTGCTCTACAAACAATCCGACTTGCTCGACCATCACATCCGAACTAGTCGAAAAGACCTCCTCGGCCGAAGAAGTTGCCAGTATTCTTGCCCACGAAATCGCACATGTTCAATTGCAACATAATATTAAGACCATGTTACACCATTTCATGAACATACCATCCAAGCAGTGATACAATGCTGGAGTATGAACATCAAAGAAAACCTTTTATCGAACAGCTTTTGGCTTTTATCCAAAAATATAAGTGGCTACCTTATTCGGACAATCGCCAAAATCGTTTTGGCTCGTATTTTTTTGCCCGAAGACTTTGGACTCATTGCTCTTAGTATTAGTATTATCGACTTTATGGCTCTTTTGGGGCAATTTGGAATCGCAACTTTTGTGGTCTACAACAAGTCTTACCCCGAAGATCGCATCATAAGCACAGCTCTGTGCTTCAGCTATGCTTTAAACGCGGTCCTCTTTTTTCTTTTACTCTTACTGGCTTACCCTCTAGAAAGTTTTTTTAATAAGCCCCCCTTAGGAAACATTTTACTCATTTTTAGCTCTATCCTCTGGATATGGCCCCTCCAAACAATATCAGTGGCTTATCTTGAGCGAAACCATAGATTCAAACAAATTGCCATTGCCGAACTGATTAGCATTGCCACTTATGCTCTTTTGGCACTAGGTTTGTGTTTGCTTTATTCTTCCTTTTGGATGCTTCTGATCGCCCACTTCACAGCTATTTTAGTGAACAGTTTGGGCGTCTTTATGTTTGCCAAAATCCGCTTTTCAGCTAAAAAAGTTCACAAACGCATCTTAATCGCCATCATTACCTATGGGAAATACATTTTAGGTCAAGGCCTTCTTGTATTTAGCAAAATGCAATACGACAATTTTGTGGTCGCCAAATACCTTAGCGCTCAAGCACTAGGTTTTTATATCTGGGCATTCACTTTCGCCTCCATACCTGTCATGATGGTGATTCATGCCGTTAATGGCGTTGCTTTTCCCATTTATTGTGAACTGCAACATGACCGACCACGCATGCTAGCTGTGACCACTCAAATTTTCAAAAGCCTATTGATTGTTCTTTTGCCAGCTTTAATCACTTTAGCTCAGTTTAGCCAACCCATTATTGGCACGCTGTTTAGCTCCAACTGGTATGGCATGGTGCCCATCCTTAAAATCTTTTGTTTGTACGCCTGCTTTCGCTGTTTTTTAGCTACCTACTCTCCATTGCTTAATAGCATCGGTTCTCCCAAAACCCTGTTTTACGCTAATATTATTTCCCTCTGCATTGGTTTTGTCATAATACCGATTGCGGTTCGCCATTACGATATGAAAGGCGCAGCCTGGGCCATCACCTTTATTCAATGGCTTGATTTTGCTGTAGTTCTAAAAGTTCTCAACAAAGAGTTTCCTTCGGCTCCCAAGCAAATTCGCTCCCTTGGGCCAATTGTTCTAGCCAACATCATTTTGAACTTCTTATACGTCAGTGTCCACAGCATCTTCTCGAAAGGACCGCTTACGCTAGCAGGCATTGGCCTTAGTCTTTTCACCTATGGCCTAATCATCTTGTGGTGGGAACACCCACTCGTTCATAAAATAAGGTTACAAATTCTACATCGCTTAAAGGAAGAAAAGAAAGCATGAAAACCACTCCATTCAACACAGCCTACACTGGAGAACGCTCCGATCTTGTGGCTCTTATCACAGGTAATCCTCAAACCATTCTCGATGTCGGCTGTAGTGTCGGAACACTCGGAGCTTCTCTTAAAAAGCATTTTGATTGTCAGGTCACGGGCATCGAATATTGTCCCGACATGGCGCAAGAGGCTCACAAGAAACTTGATCGTGTCATTCAGGGAGATCTTAATCGTCTCAACCTTACACAAGAGCTCAAAACAACACGCTTCGACACCATCATTTGTGGTGATGTTTTGGAGCACTTGATCAATCCATGGTCTCTACTCCAAACACTTCGCACACACCTCAAACCTTCCGGTCAAATGATCGCATCTTTGCCCAATATTCGCCACTGGGACTCGCTGTGGACTATTTTTGTCAAAGGCTATTGGCCTTACCGCGATCGCGGGGTTCATGATCGCACGCATTTACGTTTTTTCACCAAACGCAACGTCGAAGAGCTCTTTAGCCAGGCCAATTTTTCGATCGAATCTCTTTCAACGACCTATCGCCTTGTCGAAGAACCTCGTCCAATCAATCGCTGGGCTCCTTATTTTGCCTGGCCTTTTCTTAAAAATTTTTTAGCCTTTCAATATCTTGTATCGGCGCGACCTTGTCAGGATAATCCCCTATGAGACTTTGCTATTTTGGGCATTGCCGTCAACAATACATACGCAATCGCGTGATTCTCAAAGGCCTCGAACAGCAAGGCGTGGATTTCGTCAAACCTTGTTTAAAGCCTGATGTCAAATTAAAATTCTCTTCCCCTAAGCCTGCCAAATGGCAGCTTGGGCTGGCCTGGCTGATGTTCATCTGCAAAATATTTTGGACGTATGCCTTCCTGAGTATCCAGCTTATTCATCGTCTGATCGTCTACCGCATTGACGCCATCATGATTGGACACCCCTATCAGTTTGATGTCTTAGTCGCTTCCCTGATTGGCAAGCTCTTCAACAAACCAATTATTTTTGATAGTTTTGTGATGAATCATGAAACAGCTGTGATTGATCGTCAAGCTATTAATCCCAACAGTTGCGAGGCTAAACTTCTTCATTGGGTCGATCGTGTATCACTTCAGCAAGCAAGGCTTGTTTTGTCCGACACCCAAGCTCATGCCCATCATATTGCCAATACCTTTCAGATTGATCCCGAAAAAATAAAGTCTTTATATGTGGGTGAAGATCCCGATATTTTTAAACCAGCCAAAACCGCAGTATCTGAAGAAACAGATTTTTTTGAGATTCTTTTTGTTGGGACCTACGTCCCCCTTCATGGCATCAAAACCATCATTCAGGCCGCTAAACACTTGGAAGATTTTCCCAAAATTCGTCTAACCCTTGTCGGCAAAGGCCAAACTTTTGAATCCATAGTTCAATTAACTCAACAACTGCAAACACGCAACATTAGCTTTAAACCTTATCTCCCGCTGCAAGAATTGCCAGCCCTATACGAGAAATCCGACGTGGGTTTAGGTATTTTTGGAACCACCGAAAAAGCTCAAATGGTAATTCCTATCAAAGTCTACAGCTTAATGGCCATGAAAAAACCGATTATTACCATGGACACCACCGCATCACGAGAAATTCTCACCGATAATGAAACAGCTCTTCTAACACCTCCGGACGATCCCGTGGCCCTAGCAAAAGCCATTAAACAACTTTATCACAACAAAGAACTCCGTAGCTCTCTTGCCCATAAAGCCCATCAACTGTTCAACTCACAATTCACCCCTAAACACCTGGGCCACAGACTTATTCACCTAATCCAAAACGAGCTTCAAAAGACGAAATAAACATAGCCGCATCTCGTTTTTGCTATACAATGGTAATGCTTTGAAGGGAAATTTTTTAATTATGGCTCAAAAGAAGAAAAAACAATCTAAACCTACTACACCTAACTTACAACGTTTGAAAAAATTACTGCTTTTGACCGTTATTTTGCTCATCGTCGATACACTCGCTCCACACGTTTACCAGCCTTATCGTCAGCATCGCAACAAGGCGCTAACATGGATCCGCAAACTTGTTGGCCCCACCATCACGCACCAAACGCGACAACTCGTCGATTCTCTTCAAAACTTCAAACCATTCTCATCAACCCCCAAGCACCCCATCATTAAAGCCAAACTGGGCAAAGCCATCACCATCGCATCATTCAACATTAGAATCTATTCCAACAAAAGCCGTGATGACCAAGAGCTCCAACAAATTGCCGCCATTTTGGAACGGTATGACCTGATTGCGGTGCAAGAAGTGCGCGATGAAACCGTGATTCAACGGACTTTGGCTATTCTGAGAGATAAAGGCCTCGACTATGACTATATGATTTCTCGACCTGTCGGAAAAAGCGTCAAAGAACGTTATGCCTTTATCTACAAAGCTGGCATCATCGAAATTAAACAAAAAGGTCAGATTTACCCTGACCCTCAGAATCACTTTATTCGCGAACCCTATTACGCCACTTTCAAAGCTGGTCAGTTTGACTTTACCCTAGCCACAATCCACGTGCTTTTTGGTAACTCCAAGAAACATCGTCGCCCCGAAATCAAACAGCTGGCCGAAGTTTACACTACACTCCAACAACAAGATAGTCATGAACAAGACATTATCATTTTAGGTGATTTCAACTTTGGCCCGCGCGATGAAGGGTTTCAAGCTCTGCTAGCCTGTAGCAACGGAATGTGTGCACTGATTCACAACGGCAAAACCACCATAGGCGACAAAAGCCTTTATGACAACTTCTTCTTCGATCAAGATCATTTGACCGAATACACTGGAAAATCAAGTATTTTTGAGTTCGACAAACACATTTATAAGAACGATCTCTACACGGCTAGAAAAGCAGTTTCGGATCACCGCCCTATTTGGGGAGAATTCTTAGTGACCCGAGACGACGATTAACGATTTCAAGCAGTGTTCAACATCATAACCAAACCCCAACAGTTAGGAACGGCAGACCATTAGCTGAGTAAGATTAATGTACTCGAAAATTCACCAAAGTTATTGCACAATAACGGCGATTATCACCCTCAGACTTTGGCTTTTTCAATGACCTCATCGGTCACTTTTTGCAAGTCCCAAGCCATGCCAATCATCGCCAAACCGCGAATCAGCCATTTGCTCGGATCCCAATCGAAGAAACGCACACCATTACGATAGTCGCGAGGAAACCTATGATGAAAGCTATGATAGCCTTCTCCATAGGTAAAAAAAGCAATCAACCAATTATCCTTGGCTGTTGCGTTTTTATCATAAGTCGATTTGCCAAACATATGACATATCGAATTGATAAAAAAAGTTGCGTTGTAAACTATAAACAAGCGAAAGCAAACAGCAAAAATAAAGGCTCCCACCACATGACCCATCAAAGCTCCCATTAGCAAAGGCAAAACAACACCAGACGTTACCGTCCAAAGCAAGTAGTTATTATGTTGATGCATCACCATTCTTTGTTTTTGCAAATCTTTCACATTGTCATAACAAATCACATGGTCCCAAAAAATCATCCACCCCAAATGCGCATACCAAAACCCTTTTTTGATGTTGTAAGGGTCTCTGTCCGTGTCAACAAAGCCGTGATGTTCACGATGTTGCGAAGACCAGCGATACGCCGATTCTTCCATGGCTCCAGCACCAAAAAAAAGGAACAAAAAACGCACCAAACCATTCGCTTTAAAGGTGCGGTGGGAAAATAAGCGGTGATACCCAGCTGTGATCGAAAGCCCTGTCGTCACCATAAAAAAAGCAACTAACCACGCCACCTCAGCAGGAAAGCCATTTTGATAAATGTAAATAGGCCCCCCAATCAAAGACCCCAATGTAATCCCCACAAAAACAGGAATAGTACGCCAATCATTCTTGCGAACAGGATGACCTAAAGATCGTTTAGATTCAGATGCCACCAGCACATCAGACACTACTTGAGCATTCATAGCAAACTTACCACCTTTCCACATACATAATACACCCAACTCATCCTATATGATTCTCACAAAAAAATCAATTTTTATTTCTTTATTCTTTTGTTAAACACCACAAAGCCACTAAGAACGCAATGCCCCATGTTTTTGGCTAGCTCAAACTAACTGCAGTATAATTTTGACAATCTAGAACGTAAGGGGCAATGCTAAGTTGCCTGTTTAATCCACCAGAGTTCGTTAGAAAAAAAGTCCCCTGTATTTTTGCGAACAGTAATACTGAGAAGATCACCTGACACATTATGGGTTAACTTCTCTATCAACTTATCATCCGTAAGAATTTCATTATCACTATAAAACTCTACTGGAACATCAGTCACCATGGAATGAATCCACTGACGTAGTTGATCAATATTACTAGGATCGAACTTTATCGTAAGGCGGTGTTTTTCAAAAATAACGTTGATATTTTGAGGCATTAAACCCTGCGACTCTAAAGCCTCAAAGTGCCCCCCTCCACCTATATGGGCCACATGGACTTTGTTATCAGGTGCTACTCGCAAGTTACCCATAAGCCTTTTAAAGGATTGAGACACAAGAAAAGCAGGAAGATTACGGTTATAGAGAATAGGTATCGATTCCCCTAGGATTCCATAAGAATAATGAAGCTGAATATCCCGCTGAATTAAGGATGCCAACACCCAAAGTTCACCTAAGGCATCAAAACGGTATCTGGGGTGAGGAAGAATTTTACTTACATAGATCTCAAAAAAAATTTCAGAAGAAGAAGAACCCGCGTGCTTAAGTAAATACCCTAAATTGTTCGGCAACTCTTTCTGTCCCTTCTCTGTTAAGAACTCATTCATCATAAACCAAAAACATTCCGGAAAAATATTTTCATTGTTATTTATTCTGTATTTTTTATACATAGCTCTTAGATAATTTTGCATCTCAGCAATCACAACATTTCGTTCTTTTGGATCAAGACCCACACGGCCATTTTTCATTGCTCCAATAACCGCATAAATCAAACACTTGTTATAAGTGCCATCGGTTGGTAAATTTTTAAAACTTCGATTTTGGCGTGCATCAAATACGCCAGAAGAATAATGCTCCCCTACTGTACGTTCATTCGCTGGAAGATCATAATTTTCCTGCAACGCTGCACGGACTTCCTGATCGGTCAGATTTCGCTTTTTAAGGGTTTTTTTAAATTTTTTGAACAATAAATCATAAGAATTGGCACCATGATTTCCTAAAAGAGCCTCGGCATAAACCTTCAGAAAGGCTCCAATATAAGTCTTTTTCGTGCGATTCTTAAGCAAACGATATCCATTAAGCGCACCCGTCATCACCGCCACATTTTCAACCATTTCGGAATATTGCCCTTCTCCAACATCGGCATGGACTTCAGATATTAGCGCCTGAGCAATCAGAAAATACACCAACCAGAATATGGCTCCTTTGGCGATATCAGATTCGAAACCATGGATGCTGTGAGCTTTTTCGAAGGCGTTAATCGCGTTCTCCGAAATCAATACCTGACTATCAATAAAGGCTGCACCTCGCAAACCTTTTTTATAGACAACACGAATTATGTCTGAAGATTTAATCTTATACCTTTTAAGAGTTTTGGCTAACTCTCGATAAAATTGAGGATATTTTCTTCGAGGTAAGGCTTCGTCTAAATTTTTAAACTGATTAAAACGATTACCATTTTCAGCATTAAAGCCCTCCATTCTCTCTTCTTCTTCGACATTCAAGACCCGATCAATAGGAAGTTTCGATTGCAAAATGCTCTCAACATCACGGGTGGACATCTCATCTTGAAACAAAGCTGAAGGTGCTAAGTTTTGAGGCTCTGCCTGCAAAATTCCTGTAGTATTCCATTGACTTAAACACATAAAAGCGATCAGCTCAGTTATCAGAGTTTTTCGCATCATCAACAAACCTTTAAATCATATTAATAATAAGATTTTATATATAGCATAGCATACTATGCTATATATAATAAAATTAAATAAAAACAAATTACACTATCACATTTCAAGTAATTTGACTTCGTAATCTAAAACAATATAACTCAAAGTGTCTTGCTGTGCTTCAGTGCGGGGTTGATAAGGTTTCCATACCCCAGTACTGATAAAGATAATTGAAAAAAACCTCGTGACAAGGCCGTGGATAGTTTAAGGTAATCTCGTTCCATTTTTTTTATTTTTCCAGTTTTCGTACACCTGACGACGCGAACGATAGGCTGGCATTTTTTTTGAAATTCGAGGAAGCTCCTCTTTAGAGGGTTCATATTGGTCAAAAAAATCAAAACCCAAACCTTGATCTGGGTGAAACTCTTTCCAATCGGTTAACGGGGCTTTGCCATGATTGTAAGGACAAACTTCCTGACAAATATCACAGCCATAAAGCCAATCTCCCACAAGTTCTTTTTGTTGATCGCTCAGTGCCTCTTTTTGTTCGATGGTCATATAGCTAATACATTCTGTGGCTTTCATGGTATAATCTTCATTCAAGGCCTGCGTTGGACAAGCATCGATGCATAAACGGCACGATCCGCAATCAACCTTAAGGGAGATATCCTCCTGTAAAGGAATCGTGGTTAAAATGCCCCCAATGAAAAAATACGACCCTCGCCCTGGAGTAATCACCATCGCGTTTTTGCCCAAAAAACCTATTCCAGCTTTAATAGCTAGACTACGTTCAGCAATCGGTCGGCTATCCACCCCTATAAACATCTTACACTCGGGTTGGAACTTTTGAATATAGGCCTCTAGATCTTTAAGTTTTTTGGTCATCACCAAGTGATAATCTTGCCCTACCGCATAACGAGCAATCTTGTGCTTTTGGGGCAATTCTTTGTCGTACGTATTTTTATAGCTTTTAGACAGCATGATCGCCGATTGAACACCCTCCAAAAGTTGGTTAGGATCTTCCTTAAGGGGCCAATGTCTTTCGAGATAGCCCATGTCTCCAGCATAACCAGCGGCCAACCAACGGACATAGGTGTCTTTGACATGATCACTCAAAAAAGGCGTGGTGACCCGACAATCATCGAAACCTAAGGTTTCACACGCATACGTTTTAATGTTTTGTTCCAGCATTTTTCTCTACCAACACAAAAGCTCCCCTACAAAAGGCACCTTTTGTTCAACACTCTCAAAAACATCATCAATAGATCCACTACACCAAACCGTAGCTTTAGATCCCACGGTCAAACTGCAGGATGACAAATACTGCCCCCTTCCAATGACATACCTTTAAGCATTAACCATAAATCGTAGTATTCGCTCCGTTCAAGTCATCAATTGACTCTTTAATACGATTTGTCATAGCCACCTCCGCCGCTTTCAAGTAGCTGCGTGGATCGTAAAATTTTTTGTTACCTACGTCGCCTTCCACTTTAAGAACGCCATCGTAATTTTTGAACATATGCTCTGCAATAGGACGTGTGAACGCATATTGAGTATCGGTATCAACATTCATTTTAATTACACCATAGCCCAAAGTTTCTTTGATCTCTTCCTTACTTGACCCAGAACCACCATGGAACACAAGATCAAAATAGGCCTTTTCACCAAATTCTTTCACAACAGCTTCTTGACCATCACGAAGAATGATCGGTGTTAATTGAACATTCCCTGGCTTATAAACACCGTGAACATTTCCAAATGTGGCTGCAAACATAAAACGTCCACCTTCCACAGAGTTCAAGCGACGATGCACTTCCACCATATCCTCAGGAGTTGTGTAAAGTTTTGATTTGTCGAGATTTTCATTGTCCACACCATCTTCTTCACCACCAACAACTCCAGCTTCGACTTCAAGAATGATTTGGCTTTTGGCACAACGCTCCAAAAGAGCTACTGATTGAGCCATGTTTTCTTTGAGAGGCAACACACTACCATCAAACATATGGCTTTGGAACAAGTTAGGTTGACCAGCAGCACGACGTTTTTCGGTTTCTTCAATCAGTGGAATCAAAAAGTTATCTACTTTTTCGGGATGACAATGATCGGTGTGCAAAGCTACATAAATATTGTAACGCTCAGCCAAACGGTGAACCGCTTCAGCCAAAACAAGTGCACCCAAAACAGCATCTTTAGTACCTAAACCTGATGCGAATTGCCCCCCACCAGTTGACACTTGAATAATTCCATCCGACTTTTTTTCGGCCAATGCTTGCAAACATGCATTGACCGTGGCCAAAGATGTTACATTGATCGCAGAGTAAGCAAAATTATTTTTTTGCGCATTGTCTAACATTTTGCAATAGGTTTGATAATCAGCTACAGGCATAAGTTTTCCTCCTTATTTAGCACTACTTCGACGTATACGCAAACATGGCATCAATGCAGGTTTGAGCACGACGTCGCACATCTTCATCAAGTTCTATTTTATCTTCTTCACTGGGATTTTTAAGAATTTTTAAAATCCCTTCCAAGGTATTCGACTTCATATAACGACACATGCTGCACGATCCAACAAATTTTTTCTCTGGCATCTCCACTTGCAAACGAGCACTCAAACCACATTCTGTCAGCATAAGGTATTCTGAGGATTTCTCACTTTTCATATAATTCATAATCTGAGCTGTGCTTCCAATAAAATCAGAATTCCCTAAAACCTGAGGAGAGCACTCGAGATGACTAACCACTTTAGCGCTAGGAAACTCCATACGAATATATTCAATCATTTCGGGATCATACTCTTCGTGAACATAACAAGTGCCATGATAAATTTGAATATCTTTAGCCACACCACGCTCTTTCATTTCATTTTGCAAATTTTTGCCCATAAGCTTATCGGGCAAAAAATAAATTTTATCGTTGTCAATAGCCTCAACAACATCATAAACATTGCCCGAAGTCACGCATACATCACACTCCGCCTTGACATCTGCTGTCGTATTGATATAGCAAACAAAAGAGTAATCAGGAAATTCCTGGCGCAAACGACGAACCTCTTCGCCTGTGATTGAATCAGCCAATGTGCAACCGTTATTTTGACTCGGAATCAAAACTTCTTTTTGGGGATTAAGAATTTTAGCCGTCTCAGCCATAAAACGTACAGCCGTAAACACAATCACATCAGCATCGGTCGCTAAGGCATCTTTGCTCAACTTATAAGAATCACCTACAAAATCGCCAACACCATAGAGAATCTCGGGACTCACATAGGAATGGGTAAGAATAACAGCATTTTTTTCTTGTTTAAGAGCATTGATTTCATTAATCAAAGGGGCTAATTGTTCACACTTCTCCATTGTGTAAGAACAGATGGCTACTCCGAGCTTGACGGTCTTTAAACGCTCATGCAAATCTTGGGCGGTTAACACAAAACACCTCTACATTAATAACTAAACAGACTATAATTGTATCAACAACAGCCTTTGAATTCAACTCAAATCAACGTCAACCTTGCAAGTACATGATCGTCACCCCATACACTTGGACATCCTCATCAATAATGCTTTTTTTGCCACAGTCACCCTCCCCTTAATGATGGGGATCCATGCCACGGTTATAATGGGGGCGTAGATACCGTGATCAAACCACAGTACGACGTGTAGACGATATGTACACAATTAAATCAAATAGTTCCAGCCATAGACGTCATCTTGGATACCATACTGAATCCCCATGATGGCCTCACGGAATTGTTGCGTCAAGGGACCTGTTTGACCCTGATTGATATGCACCACACAATCACCGTGCTTGATTTCTCCAATTGGAGACAAAACGGCAGCCGTACCCGTTCCAAAACACTCTTGCACAGAACCTTCATCGACCCCATCGAGAATCTCATGAATATCAATCTGCCTTTCCTCAACGGCTACGCCCCAATCTTTGGCTAAAGCGATGATCGAGCGTCGCGTGATTCCATCCAAAACCGCACCATACAAAGGAGGCGTCACAAGAGTATCCTTAATCACAAAAAAGATATTCATGGTGCCAACCTCATCAATGTAACGGCTCTCTTTGCCATCCAACCATAAAACTTGGTCATATCCTTGCTCTTTGGCCAATTTGGCTGGTAACATACTAGCAGCATAGTTGCCCGCGGTTTTAGCTTGCCCAGTACCCCCAACAACCGCTCGAACAAATTCCTCAGAAGAAACCAGCTTAATCGGTTTTTCAAGGCAATTTTTATAATAAGGTCCCACAGGCGAAGCAATCATCAGCATCCTATAGTTTTCCGAGGGCCGCATTCCAATAAAAGGATCCATCCCAAACACAAAGGGACGCAAATACAAAGCCGAACCCTGTTGCTTAGGAACCCACTGACGATCCATGTCAACGCAAACACTAATTAACTGGATCACGTCTTTTTCGGGCAAAGCAGGCATACACATGCGCTCGCAGGAAAAATTCAAACGACGAACATGATCGGGCACACGAAAAATATTGACCTGACCTGATTCCGTGGAAAAAGCTTTGATCCCTTCAAACACTGACTGCCCATAGTGTAAAGCACTCATCGAAGGATGAAAGGAAATGTCCTGGCAAGGTTTAATTTCTGGTTGACCCCACACACCATCCGTATAGATCATCTGGGCCATATGATCCGCGAAAAGGAGACCAAATTCCAAATGGTCAAAATCAACATCCGCAATCCGACTTTTGTCCACACGATTGATCTCAATATTCATAACAGCTCCCATGCATCACTCGTCAGCTTCATTCTCTTCAGAACTATCTTGAAGCCATGTTTGTAAAATATCTATCAACTGCAAAGCTTGTTTACGGCTAGAAATATTAAATTTCGAACGTGGTTTGTAAAAGTCGCCACTTTTTTGATAACGACGAATGGAGTATTTTTCGAGCCCGTAACATTCTTTGTTTCGATCCCAATCTTGGTAACGATATATAATTGTCGCCCAAGCACCTTTCGACAGAACCTGTTTATCAAGCTCTTTCACCACTTCCAAACCATTTTCTTCGTATGCTATGGTCAACAAGTCAATTGCTTCAGACATCGCCTCACCCTCTCCTGTTGAAATGATTAAACACACTCAGCTTTTAAACACTCAAACAATTTTTCAACATCCGAAAGCTTCCAACGCAAATACCGCCGACGAGCTTTCGTTCCACTCAAGTTAATAGGCTCAATACCATACTCCCGCGCCCATTTTTCCCAGTTTCTAGAAATAAATACTGGAGAAACATCAAGAATCTTGCCTAAAGTTTTCTCAGAGATATAAACCTCAAGCATGCTACTAATTTCATTACGATCCAAATCTTCAATGTAAATTTGCATTTTTTCTCTAAGACTGGCTGAACTCATACAATAAATCTCCTTAAACCAACTATAATACGTTCTTTATTATAACCAAAATATATAGCTGTCTCCAGTGTGTCGTGTCAATTACAAGATACACCCTCTTAGCTAGCAAATCAGAGTAGAAACAACGGGCCATTCTACTGGCATTTTAAACTTTAATCAATAACAATTTCTAATTTTTTTCATCTATATCTTTTTTTAATCATAAAAAATATGTTTTAAAGCGTCAAATACAAAGCCAAAACGACTAATTTAGGAGATATCTTTTAGAATACTTTCTATTTTTTTTAAAGCTTGACCCCGATGACTGACTTGATTTTTTTCTTGATAGGACATTTCGGCAAATGTTCTGTTCATAGAAGGATAGACAAAGACAGGATCATAACCAAAGCCTTCTGTTCCAACACTATCTTCGAGAATATAACCTTCGCATCTCCCCTTAACGACTGCCAAAATATCTTCTCCACGAACCAAGGCCATACAACAAACAAATCTTGCTGTGCGTTCTTCAACAGGAACACCCTGCAAACGATGTAAAAGCTTATTGATATTGGATTGATAGGTTGCATTTTCTCCAGAGTAACGTGCCGAATAAACGCCTGGAGCTCCATTGAGGGCGTCCACCTTTAAACCAGAATCATCCGCCAAAGCTAACAAACCTGTATGCAACGACACCTCGCAAGCTTTTTTGATCGCATTGGCCTCAAAGGTTTCGCCATCCTCAATCATATTATGCATGTCGGGAAAGTCTTGCAAGGTCAAAATCTCCCACGATTCATCGTCCCACAAACGCAACAATTCGCAACGTTTATCTTGATTAGCCGTTGCTAAGACGACTTGATGCTTACCATCACTCATAACACGATATCCTTCTGAAGCTGACTTAACTCTTCAATTCCCTTTTGAGCCAAGCGCATCATTTGTTCCAATTGTTGATGGTTAAAAGGCTTTTCTTCAGCAGTTCCCTGCATTTCCACAAAAAGTCCCGAACCTGTCATCACAAAATTCATATCAACGTCTGCACAACAATCTTCTTCATAACACAAATCTAAAAAGGCATTGCCTCGGCTCACGCCCACACTAACGGCTACTACCGAATCTTTAAAAGGGTTTTTCTTAATCTTTTTTTCACGCAAAAGCTTTTGAAAAGCTAAACTAACAGCCACATAAGCACCCGTAATAGAAGCCGTGCGCGTACCTCCATCAGCTTGAATCACATCACAGTCAACCAAAATAGTTGTCTTAGGAAAGAGCGCCATATCCACAACACTTCTCAAGGAACGACCAATCAATCGTTGAATCTCAGCCGTGCGTCCACTCACCTTACCACGAGCCACTTCGCGAGCAATTCGCGTATTACCCGATCCAGGAAGCATTCCATACTCGGCCGTTAACCAACCTTGTTGAAGATCTTTTAGAAAAGGCGGAACTCTATCTTCTACAGAAGCCGTACAAAGCACCTTTGTGTCACCAACTTCAATCAAAACAGCACCTTCAGGACCTTTAATATAATTGGGCGTAATCCTCACCTTTCGCATTTCATCGTACGAACGTCCATCTGACCTCATCACACTTTCTCCTTATTTTTCCAGTAGCGAACACCGCAACCCTCCGTTTCCCAAATCACAACTTCTTCAATGGTCACATTTTTCTCTCGAAAAGATTGTTCGAGAACATCATAAATGTATTTGGCCACATTTTCAGCCGTGGGCGGATGGCTTTGAAAATAAGGAAGCTCATTCAAATAGCAGTGATCCAACTCATCAATAACTGGTTTAGCAACAGCTTTCATATCGGCAAAGTCTACACCCATACCTAAATCGTTCAGCTCTTCGCAAGATGCCACAATCTCGGCGACCCAATTATGACCATGCAAAAAAGCACATTTACCAGAATGTCCTTCAATTTTGTGAGCCGAACTAAAGCTTTGCTTTATAACGTTGCTATACATACATCTTGACCTATTTTAACTTTGTCCACATTCACATCTATGCTGTGGCCTAAAAAAATCTGTGAAACATCCGAAAATCGCTGCACAAAATCCGTCACATACATACGCAAAGACATGGGTGCGTCATCAGTACCCATATACGTAACATCACACAAATCCTGTAAACAAGTAGCCACTTCCCGAGCTGGATCCACTAAGTAGACATCACTCCCTACAGATTTTTGAATAAGAGATTTAAGCACAGGGAAATGTGTGCAACCTAAAATAATGGTATCCATTTTATTTGCAACAAAACTACTTAAATATTTATCTATAATAGCATATGTGAGGGAACTGTCAATCCATCCCTCCTCGGCCAAACTGACCAATAATGCACAGGCTCTCGCATCCACCACCAGTTGAGATTCCTGTTTCAATAAAAACTCTTCGTAAGAACGACTATGGACCGTTGCCACCGTTCCAATAATTCCAATATGTTGGGTCTGCGTCATCTCTAACGCCTTATGGCAAGCTAAGGGAATCATAGAAACAAAAGGAATATCAAAACTTTGTTGCAAAGACTCTAAAGCAAACGCAGAGGCGGTGTGACAGGCAATCACAATCGCATCCACATCTTGGCTCATCAAAAATTGGGCATTGTCATGCGAATAGCGAATCACAGTTTCTCGCGACTTGGCACCATAGGGTAAACGAGCCGTATCTCCAAGGTAAATCAAATCGTAGGCCAGAGACGATTGCAACAATTCTTTCACAACACTTAAGCCACCCAAACCCGAGTCAAAAATACCGATTTTAGGACGTCTATTCATTAATACAACCTTAACTAGAAAATCCTTCACTGCGTTCATACTCACGACTATACGACACAATGCCTTCGGCAATCGACGACGCTATGCGTTCAGTATTACACAGCAACACCTTTGCCTCTTCGGGATTTGTCACAAAACCCATTTCGACCAAAACAGCGGGCCGCAACGTATGTTTAATCACGTAAAAACGCGCACCCTTCACACCTCTCCGGCGCAAGCCCGTGGCATTAACCATCTCATCCAAAATGAATTCACTCAACTTAACACTCTCGCGTCGATATTCATCCAGAGTGATTTCTCTTAAGGCTAAGTTTGTATCATTAGGCAAAAAGTAATGCTGCTGGTGATGACTACCTTCTAGCTGCATCACTCCATTTTCTTTAGCAGCAAGAGCTCTAGCATGATCATCCATCTCATCCGACAAGTAAAACACCTCCAAGCCATTAGATTTCTTATTACGTGCGGCATTTGCATGCAAACTGATAAATAAATCAACATTGGCTTCGTTGGCCAATTGAGATCTTTTCCACAAAGGCAAAAAGATATCGTTCTTTCGGGTTAACAAGACTTGAAAACCTTTATCCCTGAGAAGCTGCTTCAAACGTAAACCGACTTTAAGCACAATGTTTTTTTCTTTAAGACCCTGAGCCCCTAGGGCACCACTATCCTTGCCTCCATGACCAGGATCAAGCATAATGGTCCGAATACGATACGAAGACTTTTTTACTTTGGGCTTAGGGGCTTGAAAATAGGCCTGAATACGCGAAGCAGGTCGATCTAAAATGTCATGAATTGTTTTTCGCACCGAAGCAGGTACCATCAACTGTCCTTGGTGGTAACACACCATTCCCCTTAGCGAAAACACCTGGTGATTGGCCCAAAACCAATCGTTATAAGGCATAAACTTAAGAACCATTTTGTCCGAAGCCAAGGTCATCACGTCTCTAGACTCCTCCCAAGTGCTTTCTAAGTTTAACGATTGCGCCAACTCCGACAAACGATAATAGGGATGACGTGCTATGCGATACTCAATCAAAGAGGCTTCCAAAGAACCTAAACTCAGAACAGCCAACCCAAGAAACCAGGTTAACAAACGTTTCACGAAGATTTCCCTTCCAAACAAACCGACCCCATACCCAAAATAGCTTCTATTTTTTTCTTTAATTCCGCATTAGGATTCACCTGGTAGATATCTCCTGCTTGAATGCAAATACGCTCCTTCGACGGCAAATCCAAATGAAACATTAAAGGACAATCACCATGATACATTTGAACTAGCTTTTGAATTTGTTGAATACAGGTACGATCCAGTAAATCACTCGACAACGAAACACAAAACTGATCGGCATAAAGACCAGGTACATTTTTGAGTTCAATGATTTTGCTCGCAATCACTTGCACGCCCCCACTTCTTTGGTTCAAACTGGCTTTACCTTCCATAAAAATAGATTGATCCACCACCAGGAATTCCCGATACATTTCATACGCCTTTGGAAATACCGTGACCTCCATTTGACCATCAAGGTCTTCGAGCCGAACAAAGGCCATTTTATCACCTTTGCGTGTCACAATCGTGCGCACATCCACAATCAATCCTCCAACACGCACCAAGACTCCCTGATCACGATTGGCGCCATAGCCTTTTTGAGGAACAACATCCTTGTATTTATCAACCGTCGAACTCTTTTCGGTGGCATACAAACTCAATAAGTCACTATACTCCTCCAAGGGGTGACCAGTCACATAGAAACCTACCAGCTCTTTTTCAAACGACAACAACTCATTGCACGGCCATTCTTCGATATCGGGAAAGCTGAGCTCTTCAACCAGAGCTTCGCCTTCTTCCTCCATCAATTCAAACAAAGACGACTGTCCTCGTACCTTATCTTTTTGGTCCTTTTGAGAAATTTCAATCACCCGATCCAAAATATGCATCATTTGAGATCGATTAACACCAAAAGAGTCCATAGCCCCTGCTTTAATCAGACTTTCGACCACCCGCTTGTTCACTTGGCAAATGTCGACGCGCTTACAAAAATCGGTTAAGGACGAAAAAGCCCCCCCTTCTTTGGCTGCCACATCAATCGCTTCAATCGCCCCTTCGCCTACATTTTTCACAGCACTCAAACCAAAACGAATTCCCTCCGACACAACTGTGAACTCAGCCTGACTTTCATTAACATCGGGAGGTAAAATGGCAATATCCATATGCTTGCACTCTTCGATAAACAAAACAACTTTATCTGTGTTATCCATCGAATGCGTTAACAAGGCTGTCATGTATTCAACAGGATAATTGGCTTTTAAATAGGCCGTCTGAAACGAAATCAGAGCATACGCCACACTGTGAGATTTGTTAAATCCATAGCCAGCAAATTTATAAATCGTATCAAAAATTTTGTGCGCCAAATCAGGCGCAATCTCATGTTTGGCTTCGCAGCCAAGCACAAACTTCTCGCGCTGGGCTGCCATCACATCTTTTTTCTTTTTGCCCATAGCACGACGCAATAAATCCGCTTCGGCCAGTGTAAAACCCGCCAATTCACTCACCGATCGCATCACCTGTTCTTGGTAGAGCATCACCCCATAGGTTTCTTTCAAAATGGGCTCCATCAAAGGATGCAAATACTCAATCTCTTGACGTCCGTGTTTATGCGCAATAAAGTCGGGCGCCCAATCCAAAGGACCAGGACGGTAAAGGGCAAGCAAAGCCACAATCACTTCAAAGGTCTCGACACCCATATTCTTAGCCAAATTGCGCATCCCATCACTTTCCAACTGGAACACACCAATGGTCTGGCCTGAACTTAACAAATCATAGGTGGGTTTATCTTCTAAAGACAAGGTATTCACATCAATATCAACACCATATTGCTTTTTAATGCTGGCACACGCATCAGCAATGACAGTTAAATTTTTAAGCCCCAAAAAGTCCATTTTCAGCAAGCCCAGTTCTTCCAAAAGAAGGGCTTCGTACTGCGAGGTCACATCTTCGCCACTGCGATACAAAGGTGTCATTTCAGTCAATGGCGACTCACAAATAATAATACCTGCCGCATGAATCCCTGGCTGACGAACCATACCCTCAAGTTTAAGTGCCACATCAAACAAGCGCCGATAATTGACATTGGTCTCGTAAGCCTCCTTTAACTCAGGAACTTCTTCCAACGCATTTTTGAGCTTCACCTTAGGATCATTGGGAATCAACTTAGCCAGACGATCAACATCGGAAAGAGGCACATTCAAAACCCTCCCTACATCGCGCACCACCATTTTGGCCGCCATGGTTCCAAAGGTGATAATCTGAGCCACACATTCACGCCCATATTTTTCAGTCACGTAATCAATCACTTGCCCCCGTTTGTTCTTACAAAAATCGATATCAATATCGGGCATCGATATCCGAGCAGGATTCAAAAATCGCTCAAAAAGCAAATCGTGTTTAATCGGATCAAGCGTTGTGATATCAAGCAAATATGAAACAATACTCCCCGCAGCAGATCCACGCCCCGGTCCCACCGGAATTCCCTGATCTTTGGCATAACGAATAAAGTCGCTTACAATCAAGAAATAGTCTGGAAAGCCCATGTCATTAATGATTTTAAGCTCAAAATTCAAACGATCGGTCACATCCTGCGTTGCATTCGGGTACAAACGTGGCAATTCTTTGTAGCAAATCTTGAACAAATAGTCTTCACTCGACATCCCTTCTGGCGTGTTGAATTTAGGTAAATGACGAGAATTAAAATCGATATCCACCTGACAACGTTCAGCAATCACACTGGTGTTTTCAATCGCCTCAGGCAAGTCATGAAACAATAGCTCCATTTCTTGAGCCGATTTAAAATAAAATTCGTTCGAAGGAAAGCGCATGCGCTTGTCATCAGTCAAAAGTTTGCCCGATTGCAAGCACAACAAGATTTCATGTACCGAAAAATCCTCTTGCTTAGGATAATAAACATCGTTGGTGGCCACCAACGGTACTTGATATTTTTCACCCAATTCTTTATATTTATGAATAATAATTTCACGCTCAGGCAAATTGTGTCTTTGGACTTCCAGATACAAATCGTTGTTGCCAAATACCTGAATCAGTTTTTGCAAATACTCTTCGGCCTTGTCATCCTGTTGGCTCATTAAATAATAGCCTAAAGGCCCTCGTGCGAAACCACTCAAACAAATCAGGCCTTCTGAATATTCCTCCAAAACCTCCCAGTCAATCCGAGGACGATAATAAAAGCCTTCCATATAGCCCAGGGTGGCCAACTTCATTAAATTTCGATAGCCCGTGTTATTTTTGGCTAACAAGCCAATCTGAAAGGAGATATCACCGTCTTTAGCCGTTTTGCGATCAAAACGGGACCCCGAAGTCAGGGAAGGCTCTAAACCCACAATCGGCTGAATGCCTTTAGCTTTGGCCTTTTGAAAAAATTCCACCACGCCAAACATATTGCCCGCATCGGTCAGAGCCACCGCCAACATACCATCATCACATGCCATATCGACAATTTGCTCCGTTCGGCAACAACTGGATAATAGACTATATTCCGAATGAACCCTCAAATGAACAAAAGGACGTGTCATGAATTCAAAATCCCCTCAACCCAGATTTTCAAGCCAATACAATTATTCCCACTCAATCGTTGCTGGAGGCTTAGAACTTATGTCATAGACAACGCGATTAATCCCACGAACTTCGTTAATTACGCGATTGGATATTTTTCCCAAAAGCTCGTAGTCCAAATGAACCCAATTGGCTGTCATACCGTCTTTGCTTTCCACAACACGTAAAGCTAAAACATTTTCGTAGGTACGCGCATCCCCCATAATACCAACTGTTTTCACGGGCAATAACACAGCAAAAGCCTGCCAAACATCGCGGTAAATACCTGCCATTTTGATTTCCTCTAAAATAATAGCATCCGCCTCACGCAAAATATCCAAACGCTCTCTGGTCACTTCACCGATAATACGAATCGCTAAACCTGGACCCGGAAAAGGCTGACGCCAAATCACACTTTCATCCATGCCAAGAACTAAGCCTAACTCCCTCACTTCGTCTTTAAAAAGCTCCCTGACGGGCTCGACAAGTTTAAGTTTCATCTTCTCGGGCAAACCACCCACGTTATGATGGCTTTTAATTACATCTGAAGGCCCTTTAACCGAAACACTTTCAATTACATCAGGATAAAGAGTCCCTTGAGCCAAAAATTTAACATCGGGAATCCCCTGCGCTTCGTGATCGAATACATCGACAAAAATATTACCGATCAGCTTACGTTTGGTCTCGGGATCGGTCACACCTTTAAGCACATCCAAAAACTGATCTTCAGCATCAACCAAGACCACTTTCATGTGAAAATGCTCGCGGCACATAGCAATCACAGCATCCGCTTCGTTTTTACGCAAAACCCCATTGTTCACAAAAACACATGTCAATTGATCCCCGATCGCCTCATGCAACAAGACGGCTACCACCGATGAGTCCACGCCACCACTTAAACCACAGATCACATGCTTATCACCAACTTGCGCACGAATTTTATCCTTGGCATAATCGATAAAGGAATCCATCGTCCAATCTTGAGAACAACCACAGATGTGAACCACAAACGATTCCAAAATCGAACGTCCTTGGGGCGTATGAACCACCTCGGGATGAAACTGCAAACCATAATACGGCTTAACTTGATGCCGAAATGCTGCGACAGGACAATTATCTGTCGTAGCGGCCACCACGCAGTCGGGCGCTAATTGAGTAATTTTATCCCCATGACTCATCCACACATTAATCTCGGCCTCGACTGTTTCAAACAAACCAGTGGCATCATGTACTGTCATGGTCGCATGACCAAACTCGCGTGCCCGAGAATGCTCCACAAAACCACCTAAAAGTTCTGCCATCAGCTGAGCTCCGTAACAAATACCCAAAACAGGACAGCCCAACTCTAAAAGGTCTTGCGAGACTTTAGGAGCTTCATCGTCATAAACACTCCAAGGCCCACCTGACAAAATAATACCCTTAGGATTAAAAGATTTAATATCGTCCAAACTCCAGGTGTAAGGATGAACTTCACAATAAACGTTCAACTCGCGCACGCACCGCGCAATCAGCTGAGTATACTGCGATCCAAAATCTAAAATAAGAATATGTTCATGATTCATACATACTAGGACTCACACAATGCGGTTTTGATAATCATAGATGTCGTGAACGTTCCCTTCTCTCTGAGCCGACAAAGATCGTTGCTGCATCCTAAGCACCCCTTTGTAAAGAGCCCGATGCAAAGCCCTAAGATCTTTAAAGCCAAGATCCTGCAAAGACTGTTTAAGGCCTTGCACATAGTAAGGCAACAATTTGTAAAGAGATCCACGGTCAGCCACAGCACCAGAAACACCCTGCGTCACCTTAACCTTAGCCGTTTCGTTAAAATAACGTTTATCGCCACCTTCCTTCATAGCTTCAGCCGAAGCCATACCTCGATATGTTTTGAGCTTCACGCCATCTTTATAAAAATACTCTCCTGGAGACTCTTCGGCCCCAGCTAACATCGATCCCATCATAACGGTCGAAGCCCCAAGCCCCAAGGCTTTCATCATATGCCCAGTGCTTGCAATTCCACCGTCGGCAATGGTAGGAATCCCCTTCTTATAAACATACTGCGACATACGATACACTGACGTTCCCTGTGATCGACCGCAGGCCATCGTTTCTTGAGTGGTGCAAATCGAACCTGGCCCCATACCAATACGTAGAGCATCCGCTCCAGCCTTAATCAAATTTTCCGCCTGTTCTTGGGTCACAATATTTCCCGCAATCACATCCAAATTGGAATAAGTTTTTTTGATGTAACGAATCATATCGATCTGAAACGAGGAGTTCCCCTGAGAAGAATCAATCACGACCACATTAAGACCTTCTTGCACCAAGGCCGCCAAACGATCTTTGTCCTGCTCATGGGTCGAAATAGCCGCTCCCACCAACAAGTGCTTATCCGCCCCTTTGGCAGCATAGGGAAAGTCTTTGTTTTTGATCAAATCTTGGCGCGCAATTAACGACACCAACAAACCTTGTTGATTCACAATGGGCAATTTGCCACGCTTACTTTGCTTAAGAATCGTATTCGCCTCATCCAGACTGATGCTTTCTTGCGCCGTAATCAAATCTATCGTCATCACATCTTTGAGCAACGTCGAGCGGTCAGCAATCAAATCAATGTCGCGATTGGTCACAATCCCCACCAAAGGGCTTTGCAAGGTGCCATCTTGGGTAACAGGAATCCCCGAAAACCCATACTCAATTTTGATCTGATCCACATCTGCTATCGTGTGTTCAGGGCTTAACACCACAGGGTCGGTAATAAAACCATTTTCGTAACGTTTGACCTGACGTACCATCGCCGCTTGTTCCGCAATGGTGTTGTTGTAATGCAAAATACCAATCCCACCTTGCAGAGCCAACGCAATCGCCGTGCAAGTTTCAGTCACCGTATCCATGGGGGAACTGACAAAAGGGCTATTAAGGGAAATATTGCGCGTCAGCTGCGTACGCAAACAAACATCGTTATGCGAAAAATCGATGTATCCAGGTAAAAAAATCAAATCGTCGTACGTTAAGCCTATGGGACCCAACAATAACTCATCTGCAGAAAACCCATCCATAATTCCTAAACCTACTCCTCGTGACTCTGGGGTTGTTTGTTTTTAAGTTTTGTTTTTGTGTCTTTTTTTTTATCTCTGCTCAAAACTTTATAAAATAAAGCATGCGAACTGATAAATTCAGCTTTCTCGGAACGGTAACGACGACCTCTGGTGTTAATCCGAGATAAAATCCTGTCCAACCAATTGAAGCGCATGATACTTACCCCTTACCTTCACACATTCCTTTCTGCGACTAAGTGATCTATTCTACCAAAAATATCTTACAAAGCCAAAGCTCTTTGATTAGATCGTGTACGACGCTGATAAGAATTGTTGTCCTCAACATCAACCCAGTGGTAGGCCAATCTATTCCCAACACGAATCACCTCCAACATCTCGGCATCTCCCGACTGTTGATTGATCCGAATTACCTGTTTGGAAGTTCCTTTAGGGTTGTCTTGATTCAAAGCCACAGAACTCATTTCGACCTGATACAATGCGTATGGGTAATTTATATCTCCCGAATAATTTTTCGACGATGCTGCCTGCACAAGTGTCACCATTCCAATACTCAAAAGTGCCCCTGTCACAATTTTTTTCATCCCATTTCCCCCTTCCTAACCACACAATAAAAAAGGCTATTCTTTTATCAAAGACACCTTTATCATAAATTTTATATTTACAGGATACATAGGGAAATTTCTATGTGGCCAGCAACAGGAACCTAACAACTGTAACAGTTTATTTTCAATTTGACAACAAGTAAACGGAGAACAGGGAGATTCTTCTAAAATGAGTATCGGGCAAATTTTTATTGTTTTGTTGGACGTAAGGATACTTCTAAGGGCACCATATCACTTGATCAAACAAAAATGCACGCATGCTGGTCGTAAAAAATATTATTGTGTTTTAAGATTAGGCATTCAGCCCTAATGCCGACTGGAAAAAAATATTGTACAGAGGCTTATGTTTTTGCTCGGGAAGCTCTGTAAGACTTAAGTCCAGTTGCCCAGTGCGTGCCTTTTGAACCGCATTCACCATCCGTTGGATAAGAGCAATCCGTTGATGAACTAATTGAATTACATCTTCACGCTGTGCCCCAGGTTTATTCAAAGCCTCCTCCAAGGTCACAGATTGAAACGGCCAGCTAATGCGACTGAGCGGTAATTCCAAATCAGCCACTTCTTCAACATTACTCAAACGATTTAATTCCAAGACGAGAGCCGTCAATGCGTCATTATTCAATTGGCTCATCGCGACCATGTAAGCATCGGCATTAAAGGCTCCTAATAAATCTGACTGCGACACATCTGGGTATTGCACCTGCAAGGGTCCATTAAAATAATCCTCAACACGTGTCACAGCTGCAGCATTCAAAACACTCGCTTTATAACGTTCATAGCTTTCAACCAAACGATACAAGTTAGGATACTCAGTAAGATCCTTTCTCACAAAGGGCACCCATCCTTTGCCTTGAAAATAAACTGTCTGCCCGACCATCGACATCTCTTGAACAGAAGCACTATAGACACCATCTTTTTGAGAGTATCTAGATAGGTCACGATCTTGCAAAGCAACAGGGCCTTGTTGTGCGTTTCGAGTTGGTTCTGGCGTAAAATCGATATTCGTTGCAAGCGTTGTGCTCTCGACTCCTTTAACTGTGCCAGGTTGAACTTTCATCTTCATCCATTTCGCAACGGTTTGACTGATGGTATCTTGTTGATCAGCTAAGCCTTTTTTCAAGCTTCCCAGATCATGCAAGCCCTTCAAAACATGCTGTTGCTCTCGATTTTCCATATGATTCAACACAAGAGTGTATAAAATGTTATACGCAACAAACAGAACAAAAAAGATCCCTAAAAGAACATACAAGCCCATACTCGGCACAAGAGCTAATAATGTGATCCCAACACCCAAGATCCCCAAAGAAATCAAACGAGCCTTCATCGTTGCTTTTTTGCGTGCATCATTACCCATCAATTGATAACGACGCTTTTCATCTCCATCCAATTTGTACCCATTGTCGACAATCATATGAACCCCATAGAATGTTACCACTGTAAAAATGGCCAAAACAGGAAAAAAGACCCCCCCAATCATAAGTTCAGATACCATAGCTAAAATAGTAAAACCCACACCAATGTTTCCAATCGTGTGAAACATCGCAAATGCAAACACAACTCCCAATAATCCCATAAAAGTCCAATAGATAAGATTTTTAAAAACACTCCATATGCTAATCGCATTCCAAGTTCGTGGCAAACGCCAGCCCTTAACCCAAGAAAACTTGGCCCCCATCACATTTTTGCGATAGAAATGGCTCTCGGCATCTCCACCTCGCATAAGTTCTTCGATCGCTTTTTCAAACGCAACCAATTGATCAGGAGTCCTCTTAAAATAATCTTTATGGGCAATTTTAAAGTTATTCACATAATTAATGAAAATCTGAATCGTTTTGGCTCCATCAGCAATCTTCCATATCGGATCCAAAATATCCTTGTATTTGGTTTGGGCATCCAAAGCAAATATGGCTGATTTATGACCCGTCATAAACGAATGCGGCACAGTCGCATTGTAACGCATCATTTGTTCTTGATTTTTATTCATAGCTTTGTCACCAAAAGATAACCTCATCATCAAAAGAGGGTAACGTTGCAACAAAGCAAGCTCGGCTTTTTTCTGCTCAAACTCCGCAACAGGAATATTATAAAAATACATAGTCTCTAAATAATCAACAAAACTCAATCTTTCCTGATTATGCCCATGAGTATATTGCTCATGTTGTTTTTTGAGTTTAAGCAACAAAATAGGCGCTTGAATCATTGGCGCATCCTTAAGAATCATTTCTAACTTAGAGTAGTCATCCTGAGCAATATTTGAAATTTTCTGACGTAAATTACGCCCATGGTGAAACATTCCATCATCCAGTTGATCCATCACATCCAACAAAAAGTTAACAAGCTTACGTCGTGAAGCACCAGAATTTTCCATTTTATTATCGGGATCGAGTTGACCCTCAAACTTCATTAGGAGTTGACTCGAAGAGTCATAAAGGTTAGGTTCAAAAGTAATGTCATCCAAATATCTATTTAAACTAGTTCCAGCACGCGAAAACCCTTTAAATACTTCATCACTATAACGCATCACCTTTTCGCTAAATTCCGTATCGCGAAACTCATCGTAAAAAATAGTGCCCAAAATACCTCCAAAAGGCGTATTGTATTGGCGATTCTTTTTCATCTCATTAATATCCAACAAAGCTGGAATATAGCTTTCTTCGACAAAAAGCTTAAGCGCCGTCTTGATCGCACCATCGTTACGAACTTCGTCGCTCAAGAATTTCTGCTGTCCCAGTACACCCACAAATTCATTAAACAAGGTCATAACCTTATTGTAATCAAAGTTAGACGACGATAATAATAGGTCTTTGATTTTCTTCGCAAGCCTTTTTTCCTCAACCGTTAACTTGTCATAAACAAGACGGTAGAAAGCCACTTGTTCTCCTGGTGCAGCATCAAGGTAAGAAACAAAATCTTTCATCAAAAGTAAAATTTGTTCAAACTGCAACATTTCTCCAGAAGTCAAGGTAAGAGCTGGGTTAGGAGCTCTTTTTTGCTCTAAATCAGCTAAAATATCGCTAAAGCTTCTTTCTTCCAAATCTTTGATTAAAGGATTATTTTTATCTTTCTCAAAAAGTTTCTGCAAGTGATCAACACCTTGCTCGACAATACGATTCATTTCGTGCCACACATACACAGGGCCAACACTATCTCGATTTAAAATCTCCCATTGCCACGCAAAATCCGTTTTTTCGCTATGCTTTTCATCCAAAACGGTTCCATGAACAAAAGGCTTTACCTCTTCCTCTGAAAGAGACTTAGATATATCGGAAAACATCTGATAAAAAGCCTCTTTGGATATTTTTTCATAGCGTTCTTTATCGTAATGAGCAAATTCCTTCAATAATAATTCACGTTCCCGCTTACACGCAGGCGTATTACGTGAATTCCAAAGCTTTTCCTTCATCTGCTCTCGAAAAGTCCTCACGGCAATCAATAATTTATCGCCCTTCTTAGAAAAGATAGTCACCGTATCACGCTCAGCTTCAATCCTCTTACTCCCCACTAAAGTAACAATCAAAATAATGCCTCCCACAATAATGGAAAAAGGTACCATAAAACCACTCAACCAACCTAGGGGAAAAATAACCGATATAAGACCCAGGGTCAGCAAAACCGCTCCCGCCAACACCATAATCCATTGGGCCAATGTTGCCCAACCCGTTGGTGCAATGTCCTCAGATAATTTAGGAGAGTTTTTAAAGTGCGAACGTGGATTGAAGCGGTTTGTCCATGACTTTTTGGCCAGATATCCAGTCACTAACATAAGTAGTCCCAAAGATCCCATCGTACCTAAAATAGGAATAGTCGCGGATCCTAGAACACCAAAACCAGTTAACATAAGCGCTTGAATCAGGCAAAACAAGGTTGCAAGCAGTAACATCACTCCAATCACTCTCCAAAACTTCAATGTTTTTTCATTCATTTTATCAGCAGCTCGCGAGCAAATTTTACGCCGAATACGCTCCTGCTCTACCTGTCTCTTTTTAGGATCCGAAATTTCGAGCGTATCCAAAAAAAGACGTATATCACGAATGCGTTCACCATAACGATCATAAATACCACGACTCCACATAACAGAGTTCGAAAATTCGTTCCACTTACTTTGCTGCCAAGCCCCTTCAAAGGCGCGATCAACCACAGAGCTACTGACTTTCCCTAACTCAAAATCACGAGGACTTTCTTGAATAGCTTTCTCATAAGCTCGAACAAAAGCCCCACGATCTTTTCCCGATTGCCAGGCGATGTACCAACCAAAAATCAAAGAAAAATACAGCGGAAACGCCCAAAAAAAGTAAGTCAACACCGTTGCCCACACGAGCCCCGAGGCAGGCACGAAAAGAACTCCAAAAAGCAAGGTAAAAATCGCAATCAGGCCTAATTTAATCTGCCAATGCATCTCCAAGTAAGTTTGCTTAATCGTTGGTGACTTCGTCATTTCTTCAGTCACCGCCGAAGGTGTCCAACCTGGCGTCTCAGGAATACCTGTGGCGGACTGCTGCACCATCGAATCCATTTGCCACACATCATAACGCGACACAGTCATAGGATTATTCAAATAAACCGCCGTTGACATTTTGGTTTCTTCCCAGGACATATGAAGGTTTTTCTTCTTACCACCTGGCAACAACGAAAGGTCTTTGAATTTGGATGCAAAAACAATCAAATACATCGAAATCATAAAAATGGCAATCAAGATAAGAGCTGGAAAGAAAACAGTCGACGACAAGAACAATACGTCCACAAGAACAATTATAAATCCAAACACAAGATAGATAAAAAAGAGAAACTCACTCCAGTAACCCTTAATCGCCAAAAAGCTGATCCACTTCTGGCGTGTCGAACCAGGTTCATCCAAGTTGCGCATATCCTGCATTGTTCCAAACAGCCAACGTCCTGTTCGAATCGAACCAGCAAGGTAGTTAGGAACCGTTCCTTCACCTACACCAATACTGGCGTTAAACATCGAAAAGCCCATATTGTGCAGTCGATAATGCATAAACCACCCAGGAGCTTCTTGCGTATCGTGACTCAAAGTGTCTTGGCGCATTTTATGCGATGAGCCAATCTCTAGATACCAGAAAGGAATAATTTTCGAACCCTTACCATAATCCGAAAAGGCATTAAAGTTGCGATACATCGATTGCTGGGTAAACTGCAACATGTCGTGCACATAGCGGGTTGAAGCAGCAAACACCGAGTCGCTATCGTTACTAATAAAAGTCCGTGGTTGCTGATTTCCAACTTTACGCATATAACGCGTGTGGGACGGTGCAAAAATATTACGGTGCAAATTCAGCGGCAATAAGTTATCATCATCAAAACCGTTCAAATAAACCACGCCAATTCGACCATCTTGGCTAATCATGCGACGTTCTGTTTCTCTCGAAACAATGTTCATGCCCACCCCGTTATTGCGATACATCTGACTAGGTTTATCGGCAATATTATCGGTAATGTACTTCTTAGCCAAAGTCTTCAAAATATTTACATCTCGCGTTGATTGAAACCTCTCATATGCGGTCAAGAACTCGCGCTGCATCTCATCACGAAACTTTTTGCGCTGAATATCCAAAGGATCCTTCGAGTGGGGATCAATTGCCCCTCCAATTTTCATTTGAACACGATACTCTGGATCAAAAGAAGATTTTTTAGTTTTGCCTCTCCGCCCTCCATGTAAGCCCATTTCTTGAACATAATGCTCATTATCCAAAAATTGCCCATTCAAATAGGCAATGTTATCCTGATATTTACCTGCTTTTTTAATCCAGCCATGATATACATGCGTGTAAAACATATTGTCCCATCCAAAAGCATCGGCCAAACGCATCACCTGCATAAGCTCATAAACCTGGTATTCATCATTAGTACGACCACTATTACTTTCGACAAAAATCATCGCTTCGGGATTATTGCGCATCGTTTTTTGCTGTGTGTTAAACCACTCATCCATCGTGTTAAAACCATAAAACTCCCCTCGTTTTTGCTCTTCGGGAGATGATTCTTTGTCAAACTTCCTTTGATTACCCTGGACCACGTTATAAGGGGTAAAACTCACCGCATTGGCAAAGCGAATCCCATAAGGCATTTCAGCCTCGGGATTGTTGCGCGGAGGTAACATTTTGCTAAACCAGCGATCCGTGTACACACTAGCATTAGTTGTTAAAAGCGCAAACAATAAGGGGGCCAAAACAAACGTTAGAACGATCTGCGCAATTTGAGTTCCAATCGTGCCCGTAATAAAGAAAATTAAAGAGCTAAAGACCATGGTCAAAAAAAATGCAATCCCAAAAATCATCGCAAAATAAATTATTTCGGAGTGCTCTTCAAGATAACGACGAAAGTACGCACTTAAGCTAAAACGTACTTTCTTACGGTGTTCAACCTTGCGCATTAAATCACCCTTACCTCTATCGTCAAGGAGTTCATATATTTGAGGTGCATCCAAGCGATGTTCCATATCCAAATTACGAAATAAAATTTCGGCTCCCGAACGATCTCGACTTAACAAGGCCAACTTAACGATACTCAATAAAAAGTTTAGCTCCTTTCTTTTTTTAGGGTCAGACTCTTGCTCACTAGTAATATATTCTTGAAGACCATCAAGCGCTGCCTGAGCTGTGCTGTAACGAATGTAAAGACGTTTGCGTAAAAGACGAAGCTTATCTTCGAAGTTTCTCCGTAAATACGCACGATTTATTAACTTGCCTGGAAAAATGCTTTCCGAAGCAAATTGATAGTTGGCTTCGGGATTATCCATGAGAACTTTAATCGCCCTGGCATCTTTAAAGATCCGTTTGTTCGATTTGTTGATATGAGTGGGCAACTCAACCGCCCTCCATATCATGTAAATCAAACTGATAACCAAAACAATCCCAGCTAAAGCCTGATAAAAACCTATCACAATGATCGAAGAAGTCACCGCCACTGCTGGAACAACCACAAACATCAAAGAAAACATAAAAATTATGGCCGAAGAAAAAATTATACCCCCAATGAAAAAAGATCGTTGCTTAACAAGTTGGTCGACACCATAACGAATCATAAACACAATAAACATAAAGCCTAAAAAAAGAAGCGGTGAAAAGGTAAGCAGAGACACAATTATAAAAAAGCCCATCAGGATACCCGCTCCTTTTTTTTGTTTAAGCTTCATCTGATAGGCGAGTAAAACAGCAATACCCGCCACAAGCATAATCCCCAACGAGACTCCTGGACCAAGAGCTGGAATCAACATCACCGACAAAAGCGGCGTAATAAAGAAAGGCAACGCCACCGCAATTGCTCCCAATAGGAACAACGCAATGGGCAAATTATAAGATTTTTTAACGCTCACCCTCTCCTCAGAGATATTGTAATTGTAACGCTTCACGATAATAACAATTCCGGACATAATTAAGACAGCTCCCACAGAAGCCATAATCGCAATAAAAACAATGCTTCCTTGAATCCCCGCAAAAATCGACCATAAAGACATCACAGAAAAGATATGAAGGGCTAACAACCATCCTGTGGTAAAACCAAAAAAAGAGGCCAATAAAAAAGCAAAACCAATCGCCAAAACAATTTTTCCCAGAAAAAAAAGCCCCTTTCTCCAGGAGTTTTTGTCTCGACGAATTTTTCCTTGTTTATCCTTATTAAGATCAAACATATAGTCGATATGTTTTTTGAACTTATGCTGATAGCCTTTTTCGATGCTATATTTTTCAAAACGATGATGGTAATCCTTAAGGCAGTTGGCCCAATAATCTTCAATCCCGCTACCCGTCTCAGCATAAAGATTGGTAATATCTGCATGATTCAAACGCCAATGATGCCGTGGAACCAAGTTGGGACTTTGTATATTTTGAGATTTGAGCAATTCATCAGCCACCTTACTTTGCACATAATCGTCCGCTAACTGATCTAAAACCGAACCACGCATATAGGTTTTTTCGATGTTGTCGCGCAAATGATAAATCCATTTCAAAATAGCTTTGCGTTTATCATAGTCATTCCTTCGCCATTTACGAAAATGCTTGTAGTAATTTTCCAAATCTGTGGAAAGACTCTCTAACGGAGTGAAATCAGGCGCTGTGGATATTTGATTCTTAATAGCTACTAACAAACTATCGACCGAATGAGTCTGCTCCTCCAAGGCGGTCTTCCGAATGAACTTTTGCAACAAACCCTTGCGATCATACGCCTTTTGTCCCCATTTTTGAACCGATGCATCCAAAGCGTTTTGATGCGTGAAAAAGGTATAGCGGTTGTCACTTTTTTTAAGCATTTTGTCAATAAACAACAGCATACGCTCTTTTGATCCGAGCGAAAACAAATCGTCCTCGATACCATTAGCACTTATACTGCGTTTGATCTCTTTTTGATATCGTTCAAGCTCCGTTTTAAACATATTTTCATCAAGCGCTACATTGAAAAAACCCTCCAAACCTTCCAATAATTGTTGCACCACAAGCAATTTACCTTTCTTGAGCAACTCATCTAACAAAGCAGCCATAATATGTGATTGATTTTCAGGTTTAAATTTTTTTGATTTAAGATTTTCGCACGTCTGTTTAAGAGTAAGAGAAATGAAAGGTGCTTCGGAATAGCGTGAGGCCTCTTGTTCCAAAAAATCGATAAGCTGTTCTGTCGAAATATCCCTCAACATCTCTTGGAGCACTCGATTGACGTCTGAGGCAATGTATGAAGAACTTGACTGGTGAAACATTTCAATTTTCTTACGAATCGCATTGCTTTGAGGCAAACGTTTACGATGCATATATTCAAACAATTGCTGCATATCCTGCCAATGCTTCAAGTCTGTTAAAAAACCATACGAATGATCGCCATGAAGCAACATATCATGCACAGCTGTTGAGTTATTTTCCATGTTATTAATCAAATCATTGAGAATTTGTTGACGATATTTTTGAAACAGCTGAATATCTTGGTTAAACTCAAAAACCTCCTGAGGCGTTTGAGGATTCTGATCTTTGCCTTGAATCTTTTTTTTCTGCTGCACATAGTTTTCCCAATTTTTCTTAAAATGTTTTGGCAAAACAACTCTGACCATTTTCTTATTCTTCGTAAGTCCTTTTGTCTCATCTTCAAAGATTACAACCGTTTTGTTTTTGATTTTGTCTACCCAACTAGGATCACTAGAGCTATAAGATTCCGCATCAGTATCTCCAGACAAAACAATCACTTTTTTATTAGGACCTTCAAATAAAGCTAACAGATCAAGACCTTCGCCTGTCTCTTTATCGGTAGCCCATGACCAAAAATCTTCCGCCACTTTAAGCCGTTGTTCGGTTCCATAGTTATCCAAGCGCTGTCGATCAAACTTTTCCACCAATAACTGGTTGCGCTTGTGCGTCACAGCAATAATTTGCAACCAAGAAATAACGTTCTCTCTAAAATTACCCAAATCTTTGATGCTTGAGCCACTTTTTTGTAAGTTTTCCAAACTTTCTATGGCCTCCAACTTCGGAGGATCATCTGATGTTAACAGAACTATCACCTCATCCAAAGTAGCTTGATGGCTTTTATAATAAGTGGACTCTTTCACTTTTTTAACTGCACTATTCACCTCTTCAATACCTCGATTCAAGGAATGAGAAGGCGCCTGATCTTTGGCTCCCGTTACCATTTCATTGTTCAAAATTTCGGTATCATGGTACATCTTAAACATGTGGACTATACCGTATTCACGCAAATCCATGCCACACTCAAAGTTGGTGAACTGAGACAACAAACTATCTTCCCCCCCTTCCCCGTCCTGAAGAATACGCATTCTTTCATCATAAAGTTCATCAACCATAGCTTTCATATTGATATCTGTTTGACGATAACGATCCGATTTAAATGTCGAGATGTTTAAGGACCTCTCTTTGATTTTGTCGTACATCATAGCCAAGGTTGCCGCTGTGTAATTGATCGGTAAATCGCCCCCTTGAGCCGCATGACGAAGCTCGGGTTTAACATAAATTTGACTGGTCATTCGTCCCAAGATAGCCATATCCGCTAGATACTGCCCATAAACACGGTTGCGATCTATGCCCGAACTATTTACTTCCAGTTCGCGAACGGGCTCTTGAACATGTCCTTTCATAAATTCAATAAAATCAC
Organism: uncultured bacterium; assembly: GCA_964565945.1. Taxonomy (GTDB): domain Bacteria; genus CAZMGY01. Next base: position 74,124 of record CAZMGY010000019.1, on the reverse strand, counting down.
GCTTACCAAGCTTATAGTCATCACCATAATAGTGCGCAACTATCGCAGTACCAACACGAAACGTTAAACCGACCAAAAAATAACTTGCAACTATCACCAAAGGACTTAAACCCAAAAAGCTCAATGCAGTCATCAAAACACTTTGTCCAAAAAGAATAAGACCTAAAACAAGTGCGACAGCACCGAGAACCAGCACCACACTAAAAATTTTTTGCCCTATTGATGAATATGAATCTGACGTTTTAAATATGAGCCACATGCTTTTAAGGCTACCAATCACCAATAAGCACGTCAAACTGATAAAAAGGAAGAAAATCGCGTACTGCGTTGCAAAGGATATAAGAATAATCCCCATGAACAAAGCCCCATAGATAGTAACTTTTAAAATTATGTTAAAAATACTTCCAAACCGGGCTTTACGGTCATAAATGTAGTTAGGATACTGCATAACTTCTATTTGAGCACTGGTGGCAATGAATTTTTTGGCCAAACGGAATGTTCCCAAAGTGATATTGCTAAAACTATCAGCATCCAAACCTTGACGCGTAATAAAATTATCCAAAAACTCCGGTTTAAGCTTGAAATGCTCCCCCTCACTGTAGGCAGCATAGCGTGTCTTCCACAATTCTCTCAAAGGAGTTGAGGAAATAGTTTTAGCATTGGAGCCTTGCGCTAACAAGTCTTGTTCACCTTCGCGATAGGTCATATGGTCCTGAAAATCAGAAAACATCTGATACAAAGCATTGGCCACTTGATGATCTTGATAAGCGTGGCGAGCTTCTTCTTGCGTGGCTTCAGGCCCCCGCAAAGGCTCTTTTTTTCCGCTAAAACGAAAAAGGGTCATCAAATCTTTCATCTGCTGACGAACAACTTCTTTGTCCTGATCATCGTTTTGAAGCATATCCTTTTGCAAACGAAAATCCGAAAGAGGCCACACAATGTCATCCATCACATCAACCCTGCCACTTAGAAGACTCTCGTTCGAATCACGATTCGAAAATTGCAAGGTTTCCTTAGACAAAACACTGTCCGCCATATCCATAAAATGACCATAGGCCTTATCCCAACCTGTTGGCGAATCATCGATATCGAAATGACGATAACGACGATTGATTCGAATGCTTTTCATCACTTCGTCTTTGAGCTCTCCACGATGCGTACGAATAAACGACTCGGTTTCGAAACGCTTCATCTCTTGAATTTTAACAAAGTGGCGCCTTAAAAAGGATTGAATATCTTTTTTATTATCTCTGTAGAATTTGCTAACCTGAGTTTTTTTATAAGCCACACCATGGCGAGTCGTCATCAAAAGCCATACCGCATCGGCCACATATCGAAGGTCAATATCATCTGTATGATAACCCAAGTCATTCGCCAACCAACGGCGAAGGCTAAGCAGCTTTTGATAGCCACTGTCGGCTCCATCTTCCCTAGGAGAAATCCACTCTCTGAATGCACCTGTAAAATACGCATCCCCGTAATTGCTAATTTGGCGTTTAGGATCTTTTAAAGCCTCTTTCCGTTTAAAAATATCGGTTTCTGGCAGACTGCTAACTTCGGAAGATTGGAAGGAAGCGGAACGCTCCTTCTTACTTTGACGCTCGGCAAGAACTTTGACTGCAGTATGTTGATCTATCGAAGTAATCAACGATGGAACAGCCAAGTTTTGACCTTTTTCAATAATCTTTTCTTCATTGTAAGCAGAAGTAAAGGCTTCGGTAATATCAACACAAGACATGAAACAAAACTGAACAAGCAAAACGACACTTATCCTCATGATGCATCTTTTCAACCAAGGCATAAAAGCACCATCCTAATTCGTACTAGGTTATCCGTATGCATTCAAGAGAGCATTATAAAAGCAAATAACACTTTCCTAATGACAGCTCAATGGAACGTATTATAGCATCGCACAATGGTCCATGTCAATTTTTTATATATTATTCTAAATCATTTTCTAAATAAAAAAGATATTAAAATTATGCATAAATAGCTATATTTAAATAAGTTACAATCTCTTCATCTAAGAAGTTTTCCGCCACCCGATTTTCCTTAACATCTTCAAAAGCACTCAAAATATCCTCCCACGCCAAATTTCCACGTCCAGGAACATTTTTCTGCAAACGCCCCACATCATACATAGTTAAAATTTCTTCACGAAAACTCTTAAAACCTTGTTTTCCAATGAGATTATACAACCATTCCAGCTCACGCTTAATCAGTTTTTTTTCAGCCTCCATTTTCTCGCTGCTAGAATTCATCACGATTTCTACAAAAGGAACCAATGCTTGAAACTCCGTCGCCCTTAGTAACTCGTGCACAAGAATAGACAGATTAAACATCTTTTCTCCTAAACTTAAGTCATGATCCCAGAAACTTGGATGAAGCTCAATCGCACCATTACGATACTGGGCCGGGGTTTCCAAACCCGACTTAAACACAACTTTTGCACGCACCCCTTCAAGTGCGGGATACTCTTGGAGCAATGCCGTTAAAACATGTTCGGGATTCTTCTTCCCTTGATCTCCTTCGGCTCGATCTAACCCTAGTACATGCCAACTGTAGTGCTTCATCATTTTTTTGTAACAGCACGGCATGCTCTCCAAAATATGGTGCAACAATTGCCCATCACTGTACTGAAATTCGGAGCTTAGCTTATTCAAACCCTCTCGAAACAGTTGAAGTTTATTTTTCAATTTTTGTTCATAATAACTTAAATGTGATTGATCCGCCAATTGATCAACCTGATCATAGAATCGAACGTTTATCCCATGCACATAGCGGCTGTTGTTATTTTTAAGAAACAACTTATACTGCTCACCAAACATATCCTGATGAACTTGATTGGCAAAAACATAGATATTTCCCCACACCTCCTCATACAGCCCCCATTTTTTGGCCTTTTCTTTTTTCAGATGACCTTTGATTGCCTTAACAAAAAATTCCTCCGTCCGTGAGGGATAAGAAAAGACCTTAAGAGTTTGTTCTGAAATAAAATCCTGACGCTTCCTGCGCTGCAAAATATTTTTCTGTCTCCAGTGAGGATCCACCACCAAAAGCTCTTGTGTTTGCAAATCGACGCCGTAAATGTTGTATGCACCTTCACAATCCGCCAACAGCACCAACCCATCCCTCTGCACCTGCTCTTTCATAGCCTGCAGGAAGATGGACCATGTTGCATCGGTTTCAATGCTGAACGACTCCCATGCTAGCGGCCTTTTTTCTGGATGATGTTCACTAAAAAAGTCAAAAAAATTCTCGATGCCAGCTATAGTCCAAAAAACATTCGCTAGTGTAGCTCTTTGCTTAAAATCATGCGCCATTATCCTCCGAATGTCCTCAAAGGTTAAAGGATCAAACCCTGTCGAAGTTTTCCTACCGATACCACGCCAATACATCCACTGCAAAACAACATCATAGCCACATTCAAGGTTATGGTTAGAATCATGCCGACGAACCAAATAAGCCATACTTTGCTGCAAAAATCTATGACTCGGTAAGTCAATCGGCATCAAGCTTGAGTCTTCAAAACTTACAACCTTGTGTGATTTAACGGGCCCTTTTGGCTTAAAAAAACGCTTCGAAAGATTTCTTGGAACTGGCTTCTCAAAAGGACCTAGTTCTATAATAGGTGTCAACGGACGTGAATCCTCATGCATAACTTCCAAAATCAACCAAGCTTCTCCAGAAGATATTAAAATAAAAATTATTATGAAAAAACCAATCGCTCCAGGAGTGATCACACCAGTAAGCACAAAACCTTGAAAACTCACTACAGTTAACAGAAATGTTAATAATAGTGCTATCATCAGCGCTCCGCCAATGATCAAAATTTTCATGCTGATGTTTAACAATTTTTCTGCAGATGATCTTTTGCTCTTAGCATCCAAAATCTGCGGTTGAGAGGTGCTCATATCAGAGGATATGGGTCCAGCAATAAAGGCACCAAGCTTTTCTGGAGTAGAACCATTCCATTCTTTCGCCTGATTCGAATGAAAATATGTCTCGGGAGCTAAGGTGCAGACAGAAGGAGACCTTCCAAATATCAACAACACAAGTAAACTAAGAAAAAGTCTCATATCAAATGCCTTATACTATTTAACAAGACATTTTATCAATATAATATATTATTGTCAATCATATAGATTTAAAGAGGCAATTTGCCATCTAATATTATCAAAAGCACATTGAAGTTATTTTAAATAACTACTCTACATTGGAAAAATGCGACGAAAGAGACGTTTACCCACTTGAAGAATCATTTCCTGCTCAACCGTTAACTCCGCATCGAGCGAAGTCACCTTGTCTTGGTTGTATTTAACGGCTCCTTGCTGAATCATCCGACGAGCATCCCCTTTGCTAGAACACAATCCAGCATCAACGAGCAACTGAACAATCCAAATCGACGATGTCTTCATCTGAAAAGACTCCATATCGCTGGGCAATTGATTATTTTTGAACACTTGGTCAAACTCCTGAGAACAGATCTCAGCCGTATCTTGATCATAATAAAAAGCAACAATCAATTGAGCCAATTCCACTTTGACCGCTTTGGGATGTCTCATATTACGATAAATTTCTTGTTTAAGCCCTTCAATTTCATCTAAGGGTAAATCTGTCAACAACTCATAATAGCGAAACATCAAGTCATCCGAAACTGACATAAGCTTACCAAACATATCTTGGGACGCGTCGTTGATCGCCACGTAATTATTCAAGCTCTTGCTCATTTTTTTCTGCCCATCCAAGCCTTCAAGAATCGGCATCATCATCACTACTTGCTGTTCGTCCTGACCATACTCTTTTTGCAAATGACGCCCCATAAGCAAGTTAAACTTTTGGTCGGTCCCGCCAAGCTCAACATCGGCTTCCAACTGAACAGAATCGTAACCTTGAACCAAGGGGTACAAAAATTCCAAAATACTAATGGGCTTATTGTTTTGAAACCGTTTCGAAAAATCATCTCTCTCAAGCATACGAGCTACGGTCGACTTCGAAGCCAAACCAATCACCTCTTGAAAAGACATTGGATCACACCACTCACTATTAAACACAACCGTTGTTTTGTTAGGATCCAAAATCTTAAACACTTGCTCCTTGTAAGTTTCGGCATTCGCCAAGACTTCCTCGCACGTCAACTGTTTACGCAACAAAGACTTACCTGTAGGATCACCAATTCGCCCCGTAAAGTCGCCAATCAAAAACAAAACCTGGTGACCACAATCCTGAAAATGTTTCATCTTTCTCAAAAGAACCGTATGCCCCAAGTGAATATCGGGAGCGCTGGGATCAAAGCCCGCCTTAATCCTTAAAGGTCGCTTAGCCTCACGTGCGCTTTTCACTTTGGCTATTAACTCTTCTTCCGAAATAACTTCCGCACATCCACGTTTAAGAATACGCAACTCTTCCTCTAATGTCACACCTAGCCTCTTTTCTACTCAACGGTTACACTTTTGGCTAAGTTGCGCGGCTGATCAACATCGCAACCTCTCTCCACGGCAATATAATACGATAATAACTGCAAAGGCAACACCGCCACCAAAGGTGTCATAAAGCGATCAACATCTGGCACGTAAATAACTTCGTCCACCAACTTAGAAATACTCACATCGCCCTGAGTCGCAATCGCAATCACTTTGCCATCACGAGCCTTAATTTCTTCGATATTGGCCAAAACTTTGTCATAGCGGCGACCTTGCAAAGCCAACACAACAACTGGCATATTCTTATCGATCAAGGCAATCGGACCATGTTTCATTTCACCTGCATGATATCCCTCGGCATGAATGTAAGAAATTTCTTTCAACTTTAAGGCCCCTTCGAGAGCAATCGCAAATCCAGAACCTCGACCCAAATACAAAAAATTAGGATTATCACTATAACGCTTCGAAATAAGCTGAATCTTTTCCAAATTTTGTTTTTGCAAACATTGCTGAATATTTTCCGTTACCTCTTTAAGATGATGAATCAAACGAGATGCCACTGACGCTTCGATATGATTGCGTTTGCGAGCCAAATCTACAGCAAATAAGTATAAGATTGCTAATTGACACGTGAAAGCTTTGGTCGAAGCAACACCAATTTCTGGACCCGCATGCGTATAAATTACACTATCGGCTTCGCGTGTAATCGAACTATCCATCACATTGCAAATAGCCATAATCTTAGGCCCATATTTTTTAGCTTCCCTCACGGCTGCCAAGGTATCAGCAGTCTCACCTGACTGACTTATCGCAATCACCAAAGTTTTTTCGTCAATTAAAGGTTCATTATAGCGAAATTCCGCCGCATACTCCACCGATACAGGAACCTTACACAAACGTTCGATATATCTTCGACCAATCAAGCCAGCATGCCAAGATGTCCCACACGACACGATCACAATTTTTTCTAGCTGATCAATATCATCTTGACTTAATTCCATTCCAACGATAAAATCCTCTCCCGTTTCTTCGGACACACGACTTTTGAGCGTCTCTTGAATCGCCACAGGTTGTTCAAAAATTTCTTTCAGCATAAAGTGCTCATAGCCACCTTTTTGAGCTTGTTCAATATTCCAATCCACCACCCGAGCCTCTCGCTTCACAGGCACTCCATCGAGGGTTTCTATTTCGATAGAATCGGCCTTTAGACACACCATCTCCAAATCTTCGACAAAAATGATGTGGTGTGTCTGAGACAAAACAGCTGGAATATCCGATGCAACAAAGTTTTCTCCATCACCACAGCCAATAATCAATGGACTCTGATTACGTGCTGCAATCAAAAGACCTGGATAATCGATGTGCATCACTCCTAAGGAATAAGATCCTGAGATTTTGGTTAATACTTTGGCAACTGCGGCCTTAAAATCACCTTCGTAGTATTTTTCAATCAAGTGTGCCAAAACTTCAGAATCTGTTTGAGATTGAAACTGATGCCCTTCATCTTGCAATATATTTTTAAGCCCTAAATAATTCTCGATAATCCCATTATGAACAACCACAATTTTACCATGACAATCGCGATGAGGATGGGCATTTTCCTCACTAGGTCGACCATGTGTTGCCCACCTCGTATGACCTAGACCAATACAACCTTCAATATGAGTTTCGTGCACCGCCTGTTTAAGTGAAGAGACTTTACCCAAGCAACGATACACCTGAATCTTCTGCTTGTGCACAACAGCAATACCCGCAGAGTCATAACCACGATATTCAAGAGAGCTTAAAGCGTCCACTAAGATGGGTGCCACTTGTTTACGGCCAACATATCCTATAATTCCACACATAATTCCCCCTAATCCCCATTCAAAACATGCACAGCTCGATCAATAAGATCTTGAGCCTTTTCTGTGGATTGCGCCTCGGCAAAAATTCTAACAATCGGTTCAGTGTTTGAGACCCTTAATTGCAGCCAACAATTATTCCAAGTGTATTTAACCCCATCCACCATCGATTCTTCGGCATCATCAAAAACATGCTTTAAGTTTAATTTCTGAGCCTCAAAAGCCTCTCGTCCCATAGACACTTTATGTTTAACCATATGTAACTGAGGCCAATCCTGCATAATCGTCTGCAAACTTTGTTGGCGACGCGCCATCAATTGCAAAATAAGTCCTATACCGACCAGGCTATCACGACCGAGATGCGTTTTAGCATAGATAACTCCACCATTGCCTTCTCCGCCAATCAAAGCATCCTTTTCTATCATACCTTGCACCACATGAGCTTCACCCACTTTTGTGCGCACCATAGGTACACCATAGCGGTTCGCGATTTGATCAAGAAACAGTGTCGATGACACATTGGCCACAACAGCCTTGGCATCATCTGTCTCACTCAAAACCGACTCTAAGGCCAAGGCTAAGGTTAATTCTTCACCCAAATAATGCCCCTCAGAATCAATCACAGCAAGTCTATCCGCATCTGGATCTTGCACAAACGCCACATCACAAGACTGATCTTTGACCCATGTCAGAATAGGTTTCAAATTCTCTGACGTGGGCTCCGGTTCTCGTGGAAAAGGCTGCTGGATATCACAATTTTGGCTTATCACGCGACAGCCCAATAATTCTAAAAAACGCGGCGTAATTTCTGATCCAGCCCCATTCACGCTATCCAAAGCCACCGTTAATTGGGCCGAACGAATTACTTCAACATCTAAAGCCGCCATTAGTCGATCGATATGATCCTGACACGCCTGCTCATACACAGTTTCCGAACCAAAAGAAAGTGCATTAGCATAAGGAAATTGAGCTTGATTAAAAAAGCGCACCAACTCTTCGCCCTGCTGAGTATCAAAAAACAAGCCTTTCTCGTTCATCAATTTAAGCGCATTCCACTCGATAGGATTATGGCTCGCTGTGATCACAATCCCTCCAGCAGCTTTAAGATGTGTCACCGCCATCCCCACCGTCGGTGTCGGACACACCCCTAAACGAATTACATCGCAACCACAACTCATAAGAGTTCCAACCAAAACATGCTTCAGAGCTAAACCCGAAGGCCGCGAATCACGACCAACCACAACTTTAGAGCCTTTAAGGCGCTGAGCAAAAGCCGCAGCAAACTGCTCAATCGCTGCAGGAGTTAAACTTTGCCCCACAATACCACGTATACCTGAAATACTAACCATTAAAGGCGATGTCTTCATTATGCATCCTTGCCTTTCTGATTTAAAAAATGATGTCGCACAACAGTTGTTTGCTCAAATAACTCTGCAAGTTGCTTCTGCTCATAAGAACTTAAGCTTTGTTGTCGACGCTCCTTCATCATGCTGAAAACATCTAACATTTTTTGCTGCTGATACTCTTGATAGCAATGTTCGGTCCCCCATACAAATGCAGGAATATATTTAGGACACTGACCTCCCCCAAAAAAGTTAACACCTGGTTCAATCACACAGCCTGAAGGCAACAAGGTCCCAATCCCAAGTGTCACGTAATCTCCAAGAAAACATCCTAAGTGTATGCATCCCGAATCGACCAACTCGTCTTGCTGACTATACGAAATGGTTCCATAAGTGTTTTTCAGGTTGCTTGTGGTTGTCATCGCCCCCAAATTAACCCAAGAACCAATGTAACTATCTCCAACAAATCCATCGTGCGCTTTATTAGAGAAAGATTCAAAAACCGAACCCGAGATTTCCCCAGCTATTTTGCAAACGGGCCCAATCGTTGTACAAGGTCGAATGCGTGCTCCGTTCACAACACTTTGCTTGCCAATATAGGCAGGCCCCTCAATTGTGCTCGGCGCTTTAATCACGGCATCATCGTCAATCACAACAGGACCATCTTCAACATTAATTGTGACACGACCATAAATGCGAACATTGTTCCCAAGCGATAAACGCGACACATCTCCGATCAAGTCAACCATGTCAGGAACACAATCAACACCTCTAAAAAGATCCTCTTGCAAACATAAAGCATTTGCCTTAAGAACATCGGGTAAGGTTTGAATAACCAAAAAGTCAGCAGAAAGACTCCGCTGCTCTGTCGAATCTACGTCCGACTCACCATCCGAGGCCACAGCCACACACAGGTCACCCTTCCACAAAGACTGATTTGCTTGCAAAGAGTGAAGATTTTGAATAACTTGGGAATTTAGCACTAGACCAGGATGAACATTAAGAATATGAGTACCCTGAGGAAGTTGATACACCTGGTCAAACGCGCACCATCTCTCCCCCAAGGTTCGAGAACCTAAACGGATTTCAAATAACGATTTAATCCGTGTTAAGGGGCACAAAGAATCGTTCAACGTCGTTTCTAAAAAATGCAACTTGGCCATTTCCACAGAACACTCCTCAGACCTTGCAACCTCCAACCCTTAGACACAAAATAGTCTGAGTATACTTACCCTTCGCTAGACTCAACAGAGGATCCCGCCAAAGTGTTAACGCTTAAAGAAATTTTTCTTTGCTCGGTATCTACCTTTACAATGTACGCCGTAATGCTATCGTCTTTTTTATAAACATCTTCGAGACGCTGACCATCCGTTTCGAGTTGCGAACTATGAATCAAGCCTTCAAGACCATCATCAAAACCAACAAAAACACCAAACTTGGTCACTTTAATCACAGAACCTTGAACCTCTTGATCCTTTGTGTATTCCATGATTGATGTCTTCCAAGGATCATCTTCCAGCTGTTTCATACCTAGAGCAATTTTTTTGTTTTTGGAATCAACAGACAGAACAATAGCTTCAATCTCATCTCTTTTTTTAACCACCTCTGAAGGATGGTTGATTCGTTTAGTCCAAGACATATCCGAAACGTGAATCAGACCATCGATACCTTCACAAATTTCAACAAAGGCACCATAATCGGTCAAGTTACGTACACGACCTTCAACCTTCATTCCTACGGCAAATTCTTCTTCCACACGACTCCATGGATTTTCTTGTGTTTGCTTAAGACCTAAAGATAATTTGTGATCATCGGTATTTACACTCAACACAACGGCTTCGATCTCTTCTCCCACCTTAAGAACCTCAGAAGGATGAGCTATACGGCGCGTCCAAGACATTTCAGAAATATGAAGCAATGCCTCAACACCTTCTTCAAGTTCAATGAAGGCTCCATAATGCATCAAATTAACCACCTTACCTTTAACCTTAGAATTCACAGGATATTTCTCTGGAATTTTCGACCAAGGATTATCTCTTTTTTGCTTAAGACCTAGTGAAACACGACCTTTTTCTTTGTCAATATCCAAAATCATCACATCAATCGAATCACTAACGGCTACCATCTGAGAGGGATGATTGATCCGACCCCAGCTCATATCTGTGATATGGAGCAAGCCATCTAAGCCACCCAAGTCAATGAACACACCAAAGTCAGTGATGTTCTTAACCACACCTTTTTTGATATCGCCAACATTAAGGTTAGACAGCAATTCATCACGACTGCGCGAACGCTCTTCTTCCAAAAGCTCACGACGAGAAACAACAATATTTTTTCTTTTCAAATTAATTTTAACAATTTTGAACTTAAACGTTTTATCAACAAAGTCATCAAAGTTAGATACGGGACGCACGTCAACTTGAGAGGCTGGCAAAAACGCATCAGCACCAACATCAACAATAAGGCCACCCTTGATTTTACGAACAACACGGCCATTAACAATGGAACCTTCTTCTAAACAACTAACAGTCTCATCCCACTGACGGATTTTGTCTGCTTTAATTTTGGAAAGCAAAACACGACCTTCACTATCTTCGAGAGATTCAATCAGAACATCAATTTCTTTACCGATTTCGAGCGCACTTTCGCCACGAAACTCTTTGCGAAGAATAATGCCTTCTGACTTATATCCGATGTCAACCATCACATCAGACTTATCATAATTTACGATCTTCCCTTTAACGATTTCTCCTTCAGAAACAGCCTGCATTTCCTCCATCAAATCGTCCATTGAAGGAAGTTCTTCGTTCTCATTCTCCAAAAACTTTTCTAGATCAAACTCTTGCTCTTCAGCAACCATGTTCATTGTCCCTCTCACACTTGTTTGAAATCAAACCAGTGTGATCCTTTCTTTTTTCTTGCCATTTGATAAAACAACAGATCTCGTATTGTCACATATATAACAAAAAATAAAAAGCTTTTTTTGAATATTTTAGGCTAAATTTTGCTTGATTTTTTCAGCCAAAGACTTAGAAACACCAGGAACATCCTTCAAATGCTCAATAGGTTGTTCAACAATATTCGCAACTGTCTTAAAACGTTTGAGAAGACGATCGGCCAACACCCGTCCAACCCCAGGAGTTTCACACAATCGCGAATGCAGCGTGCCTTTATCACGCCAACGACGATGAAAAGTGATCGCAAAACGGTGAGCTTCATCACGAATTCTTTGTAAAAGCTGCAATTCATCGCTGTATTTCGACAAAATCACGGGATCTTTGTGACCGTAGACATGAATCAATTCAAAGCGCTTGGCTAAGCTTATCAAATCCTGAGTGATGCCCAAGCCATTCAAAACAGCCGCCGCGGCATGCAACTGCCCCTTACCCCCATCCACCATAATCAAATCAGGCAAAGTTTTTCCTTCTTTCAGACAGCCCCTGTAACGACGCCCTATTACTTCAGCTATACTAGCAAAATCATTGATCCCCTCAACAGTTTTGATTTTAAATGTTCGATAATCTTTTTTAAAAGGTTCACCGCTTTTAAACACCACCATCGAGGCAACCGAATACATCCCTGACACGTTCGAAATATCAAAACACTCTATATACCTGGGAATTATTTTCAGTTTTAAAGACTTTTGCAACTGTTGAAGGACAACCGTGCCATTGACCTGTTTTTTTAAAGTCACACCTTTTTTAATCGAGTGTGCAACTGCTATCATATCTCTCTTTTCTGCAGCAAGCTCAAACTTCATCAACTTGGACGCCTCATCCATCTCTCGCTTGAGCGTACGAATAATATCACGCTTCTGACCATCTAAAAACGCACACGCTTTTAGAACCAAAGTCCGATAATCTTTAACACTAATCTCATCGATGCAAGGCCCATCGCACTTTCCAATTTGTAAACTCAAACAAGCTGGGGCAGAAATACCTTCCTGAATATCCTGTTTGCAATCACGAATTTTATAAGATTCAATCACATACTGAATGATTTTTTTCGCATCAGCAACTTTGGGATAAGGTCCGTAATACACAGATCCGTCCATACGAACACTACGTGTAAAATAAATGCGTGGAAAAGTATCAATCACCGTGACTTTAACCCAAGGATAGGTCTTATCATCACGCAACATAATATTGTAATGAGGCTGCCATTTTTTAATGAGCTCATTTTCTTTCACTAGAGCTTCTTGTTCACTCGCTAGAGGAATTACTTCAAGATCATAGACGTGACTCATCAGTGTGCGTGTTTTAGCTTGATGTTTCTGAAGGCCACGGAAATAGAACATCACGCGACTTCTCAACACAGAGGCCTTGCCTACATAAATGGGTGCGCCTTCTGCATTTTTAAAAATATAAACACCTGGCTGAAGAGGTAAGTCTTGAACTTTAGATTTCAGTGCATCCAGACGAGGATCCACATTAGTCCTCAATCCGTTTGAAAACTAAACATGCATTATGACCACCAAAACCAAAAGAGTGCGAAGTCGCAATTCTGATGTCTTGCTTTCGGGATTGATTAGGAATATAGTCCAAATCGCATTCAGGATCGGGAGTTTCGTAATTGATGGTGGGTGTAATAATACCCTCTTTAAGCATCATCGCCGTCGCAGCAGCTTCTACACCTCCAGAAGCTCCTAACATATGCCCCGTCATCGATTTAAGAGAACTAATTGCCAACTTATAGGCATGCTCACCATAAACAGACTTGATCGCTTGGGTTTCAAACTTATCGTTCAGCTGAGTCGATGTCCCGTGAGCATTAATATAATCCACCTCGGTGCAATCAATTTTAGCATCACGTAAAGACATTTGAATTGATCGCGCAGCTCCATCCCCTTCAGGAGCTGGAGCCGTGATATGATTCGCATCATCCGAAAGACCATAACCAATCACTTCGGCATAAAGAGAAGCCCCTCTCTTAACCGCGTGCTCTAATTCCTCCAAAACAAGAACAGCTGCACCCTCAGCCATCACAAAACCATCACGATTGGCATCAAAAGGGCGTGAAGCACGCGTGGGATCGTCATTATAGGCGGTCGAAACGGCTCGTAAGGCACAAAAACCCCCAAAGCCAAGTTCCGTTATCGCAGCTTCTGTTCCCCCAGTAAGAAAAAGATCGGCATCATCGCGCTGAATCATTCGATAAGCCTCACCTATCGAATGAGTGGCTGTGGCGCAAGCCGTCACCACACAAAAGTTTGGCCCCTTAAAGCCAAACCTAATGGCTATTTCTCCACCAGCTATGTTGGTAATCAGCATCGGGATCAAAAAAGGTGAAATTTTAGAAGGCCCTTTACCAGGGTGTTCTTTTTCTATTTCGTAATACTTAATAACCTGATCCTCAACAGTCTTCAAACCGCCAATGCCCGAGCCAACCATAACGCCAGCACGATTTAAATCAATCGAAGCGCCTTCCAAGTTGGCATCATCATAGGCCATCACACTTGCCGCCATGGCATATTGAGTAAATTCATCCATGCGACGTATCTTTTTTTTAGAAATATATTGCACAGGATCAAAGTCCTTGACGCTGCCTGCCACAGTTGAAGAAAATCCGCTCGTATCAAAGGTTTTAAGCTGATCTATCCCAGAACGACCTTCGCATAAGTTTTTGAAGAACTGACCCTTCTCATTTCCCAAAGGAGAAATAACACCGAAACCTGTAATAACAACTCGTCGCATCGGCCTACTCAGCTGAGCCTCCCAGGTATTCCTCAACGTAGTCATACACATGTTGAACTGTGGTCATTTTTTCAGCATTTTCATCAGAAATTGTCATTCCAAATTTTTCTTCTAGTGCCATGATCAGTTCCACTGTATCCAAAGAGTCCGCCCCTAAGTCATCGATAAATGACCCCGAAGGCACAACTTCTTCTGCTGTCACATCAAGTTGTTCAACAATGATCTCGCGAATTTGATTTTCTAGGCTCATTCCTCTATCCCTCATTTATTCTCAATTTAACACTTAATTTCAAACAAACACTCCAACATAAAAACAAAGTTTTTTTTGCCTAACATTGTTTGCTATTTTACATGACCATACCACCGTCGACATGGACTACCTGACCTGTTATATAAGATGAAGCGTCACTTGTCAAAAATAAAATGAGTCCAGCCACATCTTCGGGTTGTCCCAAACGTCCTTGCGGAATAATTGTCTTGGCAGCTTCAGTCACTTTTTCGGGCAAAACACTCGTCATACCAGTCTCAATATAGCCTGGTGCCACCACATTGACATTAATATTTCTGGTCGCTACTTCCTTCGCTACAGACTTGCTAAAACCTATCATACCAGCCTTAGATGCTGCATAATTGGCCTGACCTGAATTGCCCATAACACCAACCACCGAAGCCACATTCACAATCCGCCCATAACGAGCCTTTATCATTGACTTTAACACTGCCTTCGTGCATAAAAAAGCCCCTTTTAAGTTAATATCGATCACTTTGTTCCATTCGTCTTCGCTCATACGCAACAAGAGGTTATCTCGCGTCACTCCCGCATTATTCACCAAAACATCGATGCGACCGTGTTTGTCCATGACCTGCGCCACTAAGGCTTGCACATCATTTACTTGCGAAACATCGACCACCGCATAATCCACATCAGCTCCTGTCTCTTGAGCCATCTGAGTGGACACATCTTGCAGTGTCTCTTCTTTGGTCCCACATAAAGTCACCTTGGCTCCTTCTTCGGCCATTTTTTGAGCAATCACACGCCCAATACCTCGGCTTGACCCAGTAATAATCGCAACTTGATCCTTTAACTGACACATATTCACTCCTTTCCTAAATTTGTAATAACAAAGACCCCGACGTAAACCCAGCACCAAAAGCCACGCACAAAATCAAATCTCCTGGCACCACCAACTTTTTATGAATCACTTCATCAAGGGCAATAGCCACAGTAGCCGCCGAGGTGTTTCCAAACCGATCCACATTAATGTACACTTTATTTTCATCGATGCCAAGTCGCTTACCAACAGCATTGATAATACGCACATTAGCTTGATGAGGGATCACATAGGCCAACTTATCGGGATCAATCTGGCACTCATTCAAAATATTTTGAGCCGATTCAACCATCGTATTGACCGCAATTTTGAAGACCTCGTTACCTTTCATCTTGACCGAATGCATCCTCTGTTCCAAAGTCTCTACACTCGCAGGAAAAGAACTTCCTCCACCTGGCAAGTAAAGCAAATCGGTGTATTCGGCTTCGGAATGCAAATGCGACTTCAAAACACCTTTTGGAGTGTCCGTGGCCGACATAATTGCCGCACCAGCCCCATCTCCAAACAAAACACAGGTACTTGGATCCTCCCAATCAACAAATTTCGATAGAACTTCCGATCCAATGACCAAAACTTTTTTGCATTGACCACTTTCAATAAAATTAGCCCCTACACTCATCGCATAAACAAACCCAGTGCAAGCCGCCGACAAATCAAATGCCGCTGCACGTGAAGCTCCTATCGCTTTTTGCACAAAACAGGCTGTCGAAGGAAACAACATATCGGGTGTGACAGTCGCCACAATAATCATATCGATATCATCGGGAGTTAGCTGCGCATTTTTCAAAGCTTCACGTGCCGCCTGAGCAGCCAAATCCGAACTTGCTTGATCCTCTGCCGCAATGCGTCTCTCGGAGATTCCCGTGCGCGTGCGAATCCATTCATCCGAAGTGTCGACCATTGTTTCGAGATCTTTATTGGTCAAAACACGCTCGGGCACGTAGGAACCTACTCCAACAAGTTCGGCATAAAATGGCTTAGTTTTTTGCATGTTCTTCAATTTCTTTCACAATCACAGAGTTCACATCATATGTGGTAAACTCGCGCGCAACACGAATAGCGTTAAAAAGCGCTTTAGCAGTGGAGGAACCATGACTAATAATGCAAACCCCGTTCACTCCCAACAAGGGAGCCCCTCCATACTCAACATAATCCACTTTTTTCTTAATTCTTTGCAACGCAGGCTTGCATAAAAAAGCCCCTAACATAGAAATAATGTTTCTCTTAATTTCTTTTTTCGTTAAACTCACCGTAGCCCCAACCACACCTTCAGCCACTTTGAGCACAATATTTCCAACAAAGCCGTCACACACAATCACATCACACCGACCATTGAAAACATCACAACCTTCCACATTGCCTATAAAATTGAAGTAAGCTTCTTTAAATAAGTGAAAAACTTCCTTAATCTCGGCACCACCCTTACCAGCCTCTTCACCAACATTGAGTAAACCAATGCCCGCATTGGTCTTTTTGAGGATGATTTCAGCATAAATTTTCCCCATAATGGCATAGTGATAAAAATGTAGAGGTTTGCATTCTACGTTAGCTCCCACGTCTAGCAATACAGAAACACCATCAGCATTAGGAAAAGGCAAGGCAATCCCCGATCGATCGATGCCAGGCAAAAGACGCCATTTGAGGGTTGTCGCCGCCACAGCAGCACCAGTATTACCAGCGGTTACCAACGCGTCCGCTTTTTCTTGTTTCACCAAATCGGCCGCAACCGCAATAGAGGAATTCTTTTTTTTGCGCAAGGCAGCAACAGGAGCCTCGTCCATAGCAATCACATCAGGAGCATCGCACAAAGAAACTGTCGCA
Source organism: uncultured bacterium (assembly GCA_964565945.1). Classification (GTDB taxonomy): domain Bacteria; genus CAZMGY01. The sequence continues at coordinate 56,888 of CAZMGY010000019.1, read as the reverse complement.
GGCAGAATAATCCCTTGAGCAACAATCATTTTTTCCAAAAGGGATTGCTGCCCCACCAAAATCAGTTCTATATCAGGAAACAACTGAGCTGCCTGATACACCCCCTGCAAAGCCATTAAGGGAGCATAGTCGCCACCCATCGCGTCAACAGCTATTTTCATAGTTTATAGACTTTCAACCCACCGCCAAAACTTTGCGACCATTGTAATAGCCACACTTTACACAAACAACATGAGGACGCTTAGGTTCTCCACATTGAGGGCAATCAATACTCAAAACAATTTTCTTTTTTTGAGAATGACGTCGAATATTTTTTTCTGTTCTCGATGTTTTTTTAACTGGTACCGCCATTGTACTCACTCCTTCATCTCACCAATGCCACGGACAAAATGGTCAAGTCATAAAAGGTGAGTATAACAAAGTGTTCAAAACCTGTCAATCTCCATAAAAGAAAGCATTGAAACATCTTAAATAATTTCTTTTATTATATTTTATAATCATACTTCAAGCCATGGTAAAAAGAAATCCCCAAGACCTCTTTAACCAAATCATTTGACACGTGTTTGCCTGAGGTCTGTGTTCCTGCCAAAAATATCGGCGGATCCAAGCCAATCTGCTGCGCTTGATGCATATAAAATTCTTGACGTGTGGGATGTTCATCCGCCACAACATTAAAAATATGCCCCCAAGCCTCCTGATCAACCACTGCTCTGATCACTTGAACCACATCCGCAAGATGAACCAAATTAACGGGATGGTTGGGATTTGGCAAATCAGTCATGCCTCTCAAAAAACGCCCTGGTTCGCGACCAGGACCAATCAAACCAGCCAAACGCAAAACCGTTGCCTTGCATCCCTCGACATTTAAGACATACTGCTCAACTTGATGCAAAACCTTTGACCGTTCAGAAGATCCCGTGGGAGACATCTCATCACATAAGCCCACATCAGCAGCATACACCGACGTTGAACTTGTCAAAATCACCCGTGTTATACCAGCAGTCCGAGCAACTTGCATCACTTTCTGCATCGCTTCAGGATAAACCCAAGGATCATTTAAACTGCGCTTAAACGGAACAGTGATGCACAAAACGTCCGATTGCCAAAAAGGTTGTGCATCCAAGAGTTCGCCATAGATGTCCAAAAGATAGAATTTAAGTCCCAAGGATTGAAATGTCTCCAGTTTGTTTGACGAAGTCGTACTCACGGAGACCTGCCAACCCTCTGATAAAAAGGCTTGGGCTGTGGGTAATCCTAACCACCCACAGCCTAAAAACGCTATTTTTTTCATTGTCATCAACAGTGCTTCTTAAATAACACGGGACTATTACTTAATAACGATAATGCTCTGGCTTGTAAGGCCCTTCAACAGGCACATCAATATAATCAGCCTGCTCAGTTGTGAGTTCCGTTAGCTTCACACCTAGCTTCTCCAAGTGAAGGCGCGCCACTTCTTCATCAAGCTTTTTCGACAAACACTCCACACCGATTTTGTGATCGTTCTCCCATAGATCAATTTGGGCCAACACTTGATTGGTGAATGAATTACTCATCACAAACGAAGGATGTCCTGTGGCACAACTAAGATTCACCAAACGCCCTTCGGCCAATAAAATAATTTGATGACCATCAGGAAACTCATACAGATCAACCTGAGGCTTCACATTGGTTTTTTGAATTCCCTTAAAAGCTTCCAATTTTTCCACCTGAATTTCATTATCAAAATGACCAATATTACACACGATTGTCTGATCTTTCATCTGTTCCATGTGCTCAATATGAATCACATCTTTATTGCCCGTAGTTGTTACAAAGAGGTTTCCTTCGGCCAAAGCATCCTCAATCGTAGTCACTTCAAAGCCTTCCATGGCAGCTTGTAAGGCACAAATCGGATCAATCTCGGTCACCAAAACGCGAGCACCATAAGTGCGCATCGAATGAGCACAGCCCTTACCAACATCTCCATAACCACACACAACCACCACTTTGCCCGCCAACATCACATCAGTGGCTCGTTTGATACCATCGGCCAAAGATTCACGACAGCCGTAAAAATTGTCGAACTTAGATTTGGTCACAGAATCATTCACATTAATAGCTGGAAACAACAACTTCCCTTGATCCAACATTTGGTAAAGACGATGAACTCCTGTGGTTGTCTCTTCGGAGACACCTTGGATCTTAGCCACCATCTTGGTCCATTTCTGAGAATCATTTTGCAGCATTCTTTTAAGCAAGGCATTCATAATCAGAAGCTCTTTGTTATCAGTCGGCTCGTCAAGAATAGAGGCGTCTTTCTCTGCATCAACACCACGATGCACCAATAAGGTTGCATCACCTCCATCGTCCACAATTAAATCTGGGCCTTCGTTATCAGGAAAATTTAAAGCATCCAAAGTGCACTCCCAGTATTCTTCTAAAGTTTCACCTTTCCAAGCAAACACAGGTATTCCCGCCTGAGCAATCGCCGCCGCTGCATGGTCTTGAGTCGAAAAAATATTGCAAGAGGCCCAGCGAACATCCGCACCTAACTCGACCAAAGTTTCAATCAAAATAGCGGTCTGAATAGTCATGTGCAAGGATCCCATAATTTTGGCACCTTTAAGAGGTTTATTTTGCCTATATTTCTCACGCAAAGCCATTAAACCTGGCATTTCCTGCTCACTGATAGTGATTTCTTTGTGACCAAAATCGGCCAAAGATATATCTTTAACTTTATAATCTGCCTGAATTGCCACTGTCATTGCTATTTACTCCTTTGAAGCCTCTTTACATCCATGCTTTTTTATTTTCTTTTGTTCATCCTAACCATTAACTATCTAGCACTTGGCCCATCTCCGCCTATTGCGCGGATAAGAACCACAACGAAAGCTATCGAAAAAATAATCTCTTAAGGGATGAAGCACCTGTTCACCACTTTGATCGTAACTCAAATGCATATGAGCCACATATGTCACCTTATCTGTACTATGCACCAAAATATAATACCATGGTTGCTCTTTATCAGGTCTCGTCTGATTGGACTGGTACCAAATTTCTTTCGCACGGCAAAAAGGATCTAAATCGACCACCACCCCACGATATTCATAACGAGTATGCCTGACCAGGGTGCCTGGAGTAAACACAATGCTTTGTGTATCTTGCAAAGCAGCATCGATCGTCTCAATTTCTGTTAAAAATGTATTATTCTCCAATGAAGCTTTGCATGAACGAGAAAATGTTTGTTCATGATGAATATCCAAAACTTTTTGCAAAGAAGGGTGTGCCTGTTCTGCATATTCAGGATAAAAAAGCTGAATATCGTCTTCAAGACCAGGGCCATAACAATATAGCTCTTTAAGAACGGCTTGTTGCACTGAGCCACTTTCGTCCTCTAGGAGCTTTAACAAGTGGGACAACTTCTTAACATCTTTCATACCCCCCCCCTTCCGACTTTCAAACGTTTCACCAAAGATCTCCTCCATAATAGTTCCTCCATTGTACCAAATTCTCACATTTGTTGTTGCACTAGAGCTACAGGCGCCTAAAGACCTCAACCATAACCCCCAATGTTGCCTTTGAAGCAAATATACGCACATGGCTAAGTCTAGATAATTTTAGCTGAAAATTTCAAATCATTCGGATATTTTTTCTAAATCAACCCACAATAGATGTGTCTTTAATACCATGATCATTGAGAGCTTGGCGTGTGAAAGGCCCTAAAACCTCATAAACAACATGTTCGGGCAAAAACGGATAAATCTGTAAAAAACTATTCACCGTTGAAGGAGAAGTGAACACGATCCAATCAAACACATTCAAGTCCACGGGATCTTGAAGAACAGGCTCGGTTGTATAAATTACCCATGGGGTCACTTTATCATGTGTGTGCAAAGCATTGTTTGAAAGACTCGAACATGGATAAAGGTAAGATCTGTAAGACAAAGTCTCTAACAGAGCCACCATAGCATCGGAATGAGGCTGTTCAGCCTTATGGCTCACATGAACACCATAATCTTGCAACAGATTTTCTGTTCCAGAACCAATCGCAAGAACCTCTTGATCACGGCACACTCTATGCTTAGAATAAAAGTATCTCACCGCCTCACGGCTGGTGAAAAGAAGAGCGTCATACTGAGCTACGTCATCCCGTGGCTTGCCCGCGGGATCCAAACCAACAAATTTTGTACGAATTAAGGGATAATGCACCACTTTGTAAAGCGAACGGTAACGACGTGCATCCAAGCCAGTGTAAAGAACGCAATGAGTGGGTATTGCGCGTTTAGCCACATACCCCACAATTACCATCAATGGAGACGATAACGACGTTTGCGCCATCGTGGAAACCGTCTTCAATTCAGACACTTCATGAGCAAAAGTGGCATTTTGCACCAAAAGGACGGGCTCATCTGGCAAACGACCTTCCCTAAGAAGATGCTTAGCCAAGGTCTCTAACTCCGTCGCCGCCATGTAATAGACAATAGTATCCACTGGAGGTACTTCGATCTGACGATTTTGGGCATGATGTCCCGTTAAAAAAGAAAAGGTCTTCGATACACCCCGTTGCGTTAAAGAAATATTTTGACTCGCCGCAGCCGCCATCGCTGAAGTCACACCTGGAATAATCTCAAAAGGAATCATCCATTGCTGCAACCACTCAACTTCTTCACCAACCCGTCCAAAAATGCAAGGGTCTCCCCCTTTAAGTCTTAAAACTTGCAAACCCTGCCACGCCTTATCTTTGATCAAGCGATTGATTTCTTTTTGACTGCGATAATGAACACCTTTACGTTTACCAACATAAATCGCTTCTCCAGGCATATCCCGAAGGATAGATGGATCTATCAAATCATCATACAAAATCACATCACTTTCCTGAATCAAACGATGTGTCTTAACCGTTATTAACTCAGGATTGCCAGGACCAAAGCCAGCCAAATAAACTTTACCAAAACCTTGACGTATATTACTCGAAGCCCACAACTTCACCAAGTCAGGGCGATCACGATGTGCCACAATCGCCAAATGCCCTTGCAAAGGCCATGTCTCAATCGGCAAAACCTCGGCAATCCGATCCTGCAAGCCTAAACGTTGGAGCGCACAGGTCGCCACCACCACGGCATCGGCCAAACCCTCATCAATTTGGGCGATACGGTCTTCAATCGTGCCTCGAATATCACGATAATTTAAATCATCACGCAAATCAGCTATGGCCTGTTGGCGATGTTTGGAACTGGTAGCAACACAAGCCCCAGAAGATAGTTCTACCAAAGAAAGATTGCCTCGTGAAACTAAGGAATCACTCGCCTCATAACAAGGAAGCAAAGCCACCACTCGCAAATCGGGATGCAACGGAACTGGCAAATCTTTAGCCGAATGGATCGCAATATCAGCATATCCTTTAAGAATAGCCTCGTCTAATTCACGTGTAAAAAAATCACTAACCACAGGATCTCGCAAAGAACTGGCCTTATCATGATCGCCCAAGGTTGGCATCATATCAATATCCAACTCAAGATCAGGGCGCAACTGCACCACTTCTTGAACTTGAATTTGCGATAGAGGGCTGCAACGAGCCACCACTTTAAACTGGGTCATAGGCAATCAATCCTCCCCCCACCACGTAATCCTCTTGATAAGTCACAGCCGACTGACCCGGACTCACATCATAGGACAAATCCTTAAGCTGGCAGCGATAATTATCTTCCTCTATTTGTTCCACCAGAACAGGAACAGGCTGAGCATGATAACGCAACTGTACAGTCGCCTCTAATGGAAAGTGAACATAAGGATCACTCCAACGCGTTGTATGAATCCTAAAGGAGGACGTAGCCAAATCTTCACGCGCCCCCAAAACTACTTGGTTCGTGGTCACATCCGTGTACACCACATACCAAGGACCATCACTTAAGCCCAAACCTTTACGCTGACCACGGGTATAATAAGCCACGCCACGATGTTGTCCCAACACCTTCCCCTTCTGATCAACAAAATCACCGGGACTCTGTTGCTGGCCCGTGTACTGATCCAAAAAAGTTTGGTAGGTGTCAGTCACAAAGCAAATATCTTGACTCTCACTTTGCTTGGCCGATTGTAAGTTCCAGCGCTCTGCTTTTTCACGCACTTGCGTTTTGTATAGACTACCCAAAGGGAACAAACAATGTTGCAACTGCTCAGAAGACAAGCGATAAAGCATATACGATTGGTCTTTGTCCAGATCAACCCCACGTTTAAGACGATAAATCCCCTCAATCTTCTCAACTTTGGCATAATGACCAGTCGCAATCCGATAATCACGCCCGATATAATCGGGATGTTGTTCAAAAAACTTCTGAATCATCAAATCAAAGCGAATGGTTTGATTGCACAAGACACATGGATTCGGCGTTTGACCTCTTTGGTAGATGGCCACAAAGTCATCTACAATCGCCTGAGCGAATTCGACCATACAATCAAGCGGATAATAAGGAATACCCATATCGATACATTGAGCAGCAGAACGATCCAAACATGCGGTCGAACAACAGTTCGATTCTGGCCAATGGCGATGAGACACCCCAATCACAGTCTCATGCTCTTGCATCAAAAGGCGCGCTGCAACAGCTGAGTCCACTCCTCCGCTAAGAGCAACTAACACAACTTCTGTTTTATTGCTATCCATGTTAACTAAATTCAATATTTTAAACTCCCTGGATCCCACTGATCAAGTCGTGGGATAACGTTAAGGATGTCAATATCTTGCATAATGCAGATTAAATCATATAATCCGTGATTACGTTTCTTTGTTGCAAGAATTGAACCACCTGTTGCACATAGATCTCTGGATCGGCTTGTTCGGGCAGATCCAGATCCACTTTCTCTGAAGAAAACAGATTATCTCCTACATTAACCACCACCAAATCACTGGGGTGATTCAAGGTGCGCAACATTTGCAATTCATAATCGTCCATTTCGGAGATAGTTGTGATCAAAATAAGGCCCGCATCGGTGAATATGTGCGATATTTCTCCCAGTTGAGTTAATAAACCCACCCGATCTTTGTCCATCCCTGTACGACTGGTCAAATGCTCCAAAGTGTTCGCTAAACCTAAATAATAGGTAAAAAAATTACATTCAAAAAGCTTTTCTTCCAATTTACCGGCCATAGGCTGCTTACCCACTCCACGAGGACCTGTGAACAAAACAAGCGTCGCTGCATGTCCATAGCGAGAACGACGTTTTTCAGGCGTAATCGCACTACGCGCCCAATTTTGCTCACGGCGATCAATGTAATCTTGTAAGCGCTTATTTTCGGTCCCCAAATCCTCAACGATAATCCCTCCACCAGTAATTTCGTAATCATCGACAATCACAAAGCGACTAGTAGCTGCAATATCACCAGTTAGGTCAAAAGCAATCGGCTTGTAGGTTTGCAAAATACAATCCCCCACATCATGGCGATCAATCTTTTGTTTATTTTGAACCGTCGACAATTCCGAAGCATCCAAAATATGATGAATGCCCTCGAGCCAAACTGGCATTTGCGATGTTCCAATCTTAAGCTTGTACTGTTTTTGCTTCACCATCGGCTGGCGACCTAACCAAAAAATATTGGCACGAAAACGTGCTCCGATTTTAGGTAATTCTTCCCCAGCCTTGCACATGATTTCACCTGGTTTCACATAGATCTGTGTTTCTAAGGTAAACCCCGTTGATTGTCCCGAATAGGCGTAGCTATCATCGGGCATATGAAACCCCTCCACAGCTCGAATCGTCGAGGTTTTACTCGAAGGTAAAAACACAACCTTGTCACCCTTGCGAATCTCGCCTGTTTCGATGCGTCCCACAAAAATACGACGATCATCCCTATTTTCGGTAAATTTATAAATATCTTGCAAAGGAAAACGAAAAGATTTATCTTTCTCATCAAGCTCTTTTTTGAAGTCATCCATCGTTTCTAAGACATGCATACCCTTAAACCAAGGTATATTATCCGACAACGATACAATATTATCGCCTTTTCGAGCACTAATCGGAAGAAACAACTTAGGTGTTATATTGATTTCCTTAAGAAATTCGGAATACTCTTTTTGGATATTGTCGAAAACCTCTTGAGAGTAATCGACTAAATCCATTTTATTCACACAAATCGCAATTTGTTTGATACCTAACATCGATAGCATATAACCATGGCGACGTGAGTTTTCTTGCACGCCTTCGTGAGCATCAATAATCAATAACGCTGCCTCGGCACGAGTGGCTCCTGTGATCATATTTTTCAAAAACTCGCTATGCCCAGGGGCATCAATAATGATGTAATGCCTTTTGTTGGTCTTAAAAAAACAACGTGCCGAATCAATCGTAATCCCTTGAGCTTGCTCATCCTTGAGTGCATCCAAAAGAAATGCATATTCAAAGGGCTTGGAATTTCGCTCACAATTAAATTTCACTTGTTCAAGCTTACCCTGTGGCAAAGAGTTTGTATCCGCCATCAAACGGCCAATTACAGTACTTTTTCCATGATCCACGTGACCAACCACCACAATATTCATTTGTTCGTTATTCAATACATCTGTGCTCATTTTACATATACCCATCTTTTCTTAGTGTCTCAAGTGTTCCGCCATCCTCTCTATCTTGCGCGCGACCTGAACGTTCAGCAATGTTAGCAAACTTTCCACTGCGTAATTCTTCAATAATATCCTTGACATTCTTGGCTGTCGACTCGACAGGAAATGTACACGGCATACAGCCTAAAGAACGATAACGTGTCCCCTCCCCTCGGTCAAAGTATAAATCAATAATCGGAATATTTTCACGTTCAATGTATTCCCAAATATTAAGCTCTGTCCAATCAAGCAAGGGATGCACCCGCACATGCGTTCCTGGAGCAAAATCTGTCTTAAATTGATTCCAAAGCTCAGGTGGTTGATTAGCAATATCCCATTCATTTTGATGATCACGTGGCGAAAAATATCTTTCTTTGGAACGCGTACCTTCTTCGTCAGAGCGTACACCCACAATCACACCAGTGTAGGGTTCAGTGTTCTGATCAACTTCGTATTCACCTTTGTCATGATTCATGCGAAAACGTGTCCACTCTCCAGAAAGGGTGTGCTTAAGAGCTTCACTCTTCAAGGCTTTGCAACAAGCCAATCGATCGATCGCACCATCAGGAAACGTTTGCTTTTGCTTTAAGGCTTCTTGATTTTGTCCATAAACCATGTTTAGTTTCCATTTACGTGCCAATTGATCACGATAAGCAATCATGGCAGGAACCTTATAAGAAGTATCAATATGAACAAAAGGAAACGGCACATGCCCCGCAAATGCCTTACGAGCTAACCATAGCAAAACGGTACTATCTTTTCCGATTGACCATAGCATGGCTAGATTTTTAAAATTGCGATACGCTTCACGGAATATATAAATCCCTTGGGCTTCTAATTTATCTAACTCTGTCATAGCTTTATCTTTCTTTATTTTTTGGCATGCAAGCCACATTCTTTGTGTTTAGGGTCTTCCCACCACCAACGACCAGCGCGAACATCTTCACCGTCCTTAACCACACGTGTGCACGGAACACAACCAATGCTCAAAAATCCTTGCTCATGTAAAGCATTGTAAGGAACATCCTTATCTTTAATGTAGGACCAAATGTCTGCTTCGGACCAAGCCGCCAAGGGATTGATTTTATAAAGACCAAAGTTGTCATCCCCCTCAACCACTTCAAGAGCATCACGCGTCACCGACTGCTCAGATCGCAAACCAGTTAACCAAGCTTTGGCCGTGCCTAAAACCTTCTGCAAAGGACGAACCTTGCGCACATAGCAACACTGTTTACGATCCATAACACTATCATAAAATAAATTAGGACCTTTATCCCGAACCAAATCAATAATTTCATCAGCCTCAGGCGCATAAACCTCATACTTGAGGTGATATCTATTCATCGAGGTTTGCATCACATTATAAGATTCTTGAAACAAACGTCCCGTATCCAAAGTGAACACTCTCGCTTCAGGCTCTTGCGAACAGACCATGTCCGTCAACACTTGGTCTTCTGCCCCCAAACTCGAAGCCAAAACCAAATCCTTAACACCAAAGGTTTCGAACGCCCATGCCACAATGACCTTGGCCTCTAAACCTTGAACCTGTTCTCTATAGGCCTGCAATTGCTCACTCATCTCTCTGTTACCTTACGCTTTTTGAATCACAAGCATCCAGTGGCTGCCTTGTTGCTCCAAAACCACAATCGTATGACCTTCGTTGCGCACCGAACTGGGAACATTCTCAACAGGAGCTCCATCATCCAAAAATACGGCAATCTTTTCACCCGATTTCATGCTTGCCATCTCAATTTTAACTTTCACAAAGTTCATCGGACACCCCACACCACGCAAGTCTTTAAAGCGTTCAGCTGACGTGCTATCTTGTTTATCTGCAGAAGCATCATCATTTTTCTTAGCATTGAAAGATTCGCCTGAAATATTGCCTTCTTTGTCCAAAAAGCGTAGAGAATCATCCATATTTTTATACAACTCCCGAACAGCTTCCACCAAACTGATCACTTTATCTTGATGCGCAAGAAGCTCTTCGGCTTTTTTGTCCTTAGCCACAAGAACAATATCCGTAAAAGACTCGGCAATCAGATCGGTTTTGATAAAGTGCTGAATAAAGTCCTCAAACACTTGCTCATCTGTTTTAGACTCGATGCCCCGAGTGACCAAAAGCATGCGCGATGTCGAAAACATCATCTGGTATAAATCTTCCATCCGCACTTGATTATCTTCAGTAGCTTCAAAGTGCACTTGGGCTTCTTTAACCATCTTGTTGTCCACATTAATCATGTCGAACATACCAGCAGAACACTCGGCTTTTTGACCTTTCAATAGAGTGAACGGTTCTTCGGAACCCCAATCGAAATAGTAATCTTCATTCTCATCTTTGCTAGGCAAAGTACGAAATTGCTCGCACACAGCCTTAATATCATCTTGCCCCTCGGCATCAATGTATTCGGTAAACGTTGCATATGTATCTTTCTTAGCAAGATAAACGGCAAAAAACTCTTTCACAAAGACTGGCAAATCTTTGGCCGCTATCTCATCAACCTTTAAGGCATAACGTGTTTTCCCCTCGTCAGAAATAGCACCCGCTAACACATTGTAAGCAGGCATCATATCCTTGCCTTGACGCATCACTTTTCCAAAAAAGCCAAGATCTGCCACATGGTGACATCCACAAGTGTTGGGACATCCAGAAATATGAATTTTGACATGCGATAGGGCATCAATATCTAATTCGCTATCGCGCAATAGATCTTGAATTTTTGGCGTCACACCGCGAGGCAAACAAATACCTAATTTACAAGTATCGGCCCCAGTACAAGCAATCATTTGGCCAAACATTTCTGGATCACTCGATAAGGAATCAATCAGCTGAATCAAGTTATAAATGTTACCTAAATATGCTTCGGGAATATTACGAAAATGAACATTTTGATCCACAGAAAAACGTAGAACATTATCACCAAAGTTCTCGAGCTCATCAGCAATTCTCTCACCATCTGACCCTTCAATATCACCGAGCTTCAAAGGAACTTTAATCATCACAAGACCATCTTGTTTTTGAGCCTTCACATAACATTTTTTCCAACGCTTATAGCTCTCCCCAAAAACTAACTCAGGTTCATATCCATCTTTCACCTGCGCTTCATTGCCAATAGGCTTCAGGTCTAACGCAAGAGACATATCCTTGACAAGCTCATCATACTCCTCGTGAAACTTCTTCAGAAACTCTTCCTTGCCTAACTTATCCCACAAAAACTTTAACTTAGCCTTGCTACGTTGGCGACGATTTCCGTACTTATCAAACATGATCTTAATCGCTTTAGTAATGTGATAAACTTTGTCATGTTCAACAAAATCAAACAAAACCTGACCCAACATTGGCTTAGATCCTTGGCCTCCAGCACAATAAACCTTAAAACCTTTTTGCTCACCTTGCTTTTTAGCAATAAAACCTAAACAAGTCACCGCCGCACGAGAACGATCATAATCGTTATTAGAAAAAGCAATTTTGAACTTACGAGGTAAATTCCAAGAATCGGCTTCGTTAATCATGCGAGTGGTCAGCTCGATCGCATAAGGAGCCACGTCAAAAACTTCATCTGTGGTCACGCCTGAATCATAGGAAGCCAGTATGTTGCGCACTGTATTTCCACCACCACCACGAGAAGATAAACCCACAGAACGAAGTTCGTTGTACACCGTAATCACATCGTTTAAGTCAACATAATGAAGCTGCATCTCTTGGCGTGTCGTGACATGCATCTCTCCAGAGCCATACTTTTGGGCCAATTGAGATATTTTCCGTAGCTGGGCAGGTGTCACCCCTCCAGAAGCACAGCGAATACGAACCATATGTGTTTCTGGTTTGCGCTGCTCATAAATACCATGCGCAACACGAATCCCTTTAAATCCAACAGGATCAATATCACCCTTTTGATAATCTTTGATTTGCTGATCAAAAATATTCACTTCTTTTTCTAAAACATCGGGAAGTTCATAAAACTTCATTATCCAAGCTCCTTTATTCAGTTACTTCTAATTTTTCATGCTCGACATTCATATCTTGAATACGAAAAGATTTCACATTTTTTTGTCCATCCTTAAGGGACATAATCACATAACTGAGGTTGGGATCGTAGGCTAAACGTATATCTTCATCCGATGGACGGGCAGGTGTTTCGGGATGACTGTGATAACACGCCATCAGCGTTAGGCCCTCGTTGCGAATATCCTTCACCGCCACAAACTGCTCTTTAGGATCCATAGTGAAATGCTCTGGCGATGCATCCACATTGGTTAACTCGTAGTGCTTAGTCACTTCACCCTTTTCCCCAGCTAAAAAACCACAAACCTCATTAGGCAAGCCTTGTTTAGCTTGAGCAAACATCTTCTCTATAATGTCTTTTTTAATCTTCATGTCCACCTCATGCCATCTTAGCAATAACTTACTATTTCAAATCACAAACCACTGCAGGAGCATCTTTCAATTTAGTGATGGTTGGACTATCTCCACACACACCACATTTTGGGTTTTTCTTAAAATTCACTTCACGAAAACGCATCGTTTTAGCATTAAAACTTAACAGCCTATTTTCCAACAAATCACCAACCTCAGTTAAAAACTTCAAAGCTTCTGTCGCTTGAATCGTTCCCAACATGCCAACAATGGCTCCCAATACACCAGCTTGCGAGCAACTTGGAACAGCATTAACTGGCGGAGGCTGCAAGAAAACACAACGATAACATGCCGACTCATGTGGCTTAATGGTCATCGTTTGACCATCGAAACGCAATATCCCTCCATGCGAAAAAGGCTTTTTCTCCATCACACAAGCATCATTCACCAAAAACTTAATCCCAAACGTATCTGTGCCATCTATCACAAAGTCCCAATCTCGAATAATATCGCGAATATTTCTGGCGTTAACAAATTCATGAATTTTAACCACCTTGATATCGGGATTCATGGCCACCATTTTCTCTTCCGCCGAATCAACCTTAGGAACCTTGATATCCTTCGTGAAGTGAATAATTTGACGTTGCAAATTAGAAATTTCAACCACATCATCATCGACCAAAGCAATGGTTCCGACACCCGCAGCAGCCAAATACATCGCAATAGGCGCGCCTAAGCCACCAACGCCAATCACCAAGACTTTCCCTTGATTTAATTTGATTTGACCTTCCAAGCCAATGCCTTGCAAAAGAATATGTCGCGAATATCGTTCAATTTGTTCTTCGTTCAAGTCCATTATTTTTCTTCCTTTTCACTAGATTCTCTGATCAAGCCGCAGAATGACGGAATCTATCTCCCGCAATTTTTTCTCGTCATCCCGCGACCTGATCGCGGGATCCAATCAATGTAAAATCTAAGCTTTTTGCAAAGCTTTATCCAAATCGTCAATAATGTCATTAGTTGATTCCAATCCCACCGACAAACGGATTAAACCTGGAGTCACACCTAAAGACGCTTTATCCTCATCTGAATAATCGTGATAAATCGTTGTATCAGGATGAACCATAAGCGTTTTGGCATCGCCAATATTCGGCAAATTACGTGCAAAACTGCGATGATTGATCACCTGAAAAGCCGTTTCACGATCTTTAAGCTCAAAACTAAGTAAGCCACTAAAGTGTTCTTGAAATTGCACTTTAGCGATCTCATGCCACGGGCTAGAAGTTAAACCAACGTAATTTACCTTAGTCACTTTGTTATGGCTTTCCAAAAACTGAGCCAATGCCAAAGCATTGTCCGAATGTTGCTTCATGCGCAACGATAAGGTTTCCAAGCCCGCCAGTTGCAAAAATGCATTTTGAGGCGACTGACAAGGCCCCATATTGATCACTATTTGCTTGCGCAACTTAGCCAAAAAGGCTAAGTGACGAAACTTTTTGTAAAAAGGTTCAAACTCGGCAAACTTTTCACCTTCAAAAGAAAATGTGCCACAATCGGTGATCGAACCACCAATGGCATTACCATGTCCGTTAATATATTTGGAGGTCGAATGAACAATAATATCAGCTCCAAAATCCTTAGCCTTAAACAACCATGGCGTCGCCACTGTGTTATCTAAAATTAACGGAAGACCGTGAGCATGTGCCACCCCTGCAATCGCCTTCACATTTGGCACATCAATTTTAGGATTCCCAATCACTTCAAAAAAAAGAGCTTTGGTCTTGGGTGTAATGGCAACCGCATACGCATCCACATCCGAAGCTTCCACAAATACAGGAGTGATACCCATGCGAGGAAACACCTGTGTGAACAAAGAAAAACACCCTCCAAACAAACTATTACCCGAAATAAATTCATCACCCGTTTGCAGAATATTGATCAGAGCACTACTAACAGCCGCCATTCCCGACGATGTGGCCACCGTTCCAATACCATCTTCCAAAGCAGTGATTCTTTGCTCAAGCTGATTCACCGTAGGATTGGCAATTCGGGAATAAATATAACCAAATTGATGCTGGCCAAAAACGGCCTGAATATCCTCGGCTAGTTCATGCTCAAAAGCTGATGACTGCGCAGGACCTGATGTTGTTTCCCCTGAGCGTTTGCGTTGATCGACTGGCGCGTGAATTTGTTGTGTTTGAAAATTATAATCCGACATGATTCTTTTCTCCTCATAGCCCTTCCACTTCGTAAGCAGGATCAACTTTGTTGCTTGTCCATCAACTTAATGTCCTGCCTTGCGTCATCTCGCGACTTGCTCGCGAGATCCATATCGAACTTCTTTCATTTACTTTAGATTCCCGCCACCCATAAAATACAAAAACTCGACTTTATCCCCATCCTTCACAATGGTGGCCTCAAAAGCCTCTCGATCCAAAAATTCCCCGTTGACTTCAAGGGACACCATTTCAGGCATTTGGACGTTCTCTTTTTCAAATAATTCGGTCACTGTCAAACTTGCTTCTTCAAAACTCTTTGTCTTGCCATTGATCGATATGTCCATTGCGTTCTCCTCTTAGTTAGATTACTCAAATACTTGAGTACTCAAGTAACGATCCCCTAAGTCGCACACAATCACAACAATTGTCTTGCCTTTATTCTCTGGTAGCTGCGCCAACTGCAAAGCTGCATACACATTGGCTCCACTCGAAATCCCAGAAAAAATACCTTCTTTGCGTGCCAAAGCGACCACCGTCTCTTTGGCCTGCTCATTCGTCACACGAAATATCTGATCAAGTATGTCACGATTAAGGTTATCTGGAACAAAACCAGCGCCAATCCCTTGAATTATATGCGGTCCAGGTTCTCCACCAGACAACACAGGGGAATCATCTGGCTCCACTGCCACAATTTTCACATCGGACTTACGATCCTTAAGAACCTCACCCACACCCGTAATCGTTCCTCCGGTTCCAACACCTGCCACAAAAATGTCTACCTCACCATCCGTATCGTTCCACACCTCTTCGGCAGTGGTTTTACGATGAATGTCTGGGTTGTTAGCATTGCTAAACTGCTGAGGCATAAAAGCTCCAGGATTATCCTTCAAAATCTCTTGAGCCTCTTCAATCGCTCCCGACATGCCCAAGTGGGCTGGCGTTAGTCGCACTTCCGCACCTAAGGCCTCCAACATAGCCACACGCTCGCGACTCATCGATTCTGGCATCGTTAAAATCAGACGATAACCTTTGACTGCCGCCACCCACGCTAAAGCAATGCCTGTGTTACCACTTGTCGGTTCAACAATCAATGAACCTTCTCTGATCAAACCTTCGTCGGCAGCGACACGCAACATATAAAAGCCAATACGATCTTTCACAGACCCTGCAGGATTAAAAAACTCCAATTTCGCAAGAACTGTGGCATGACCATCAGACAAACGATTCAATCGTACCAGAGGTGTCCCTCCAACAAGTTCGGTCATATCTTGTGCTATCTTAGCCATATCTTAAAGCCCTCCTTAAATCTCATAGTCTGGACGTTTACGACCAAATCCCACATTGTTCCACACGCGTTCATGCAAATAATACAAAACCATCTTCACACTATTCGCCATTAAGCTAACTACAACTGACTCCTTAATATTTTTGTTGTAGATATAAACAGCTATCATTGTAATAAATATAGCAATTACTCGCCAAGTCAATGTCTTAGCAATTGATTTCTTACGCGAATCCATACAAACTTTGCTCGCTTTCTAAAAAATGCCCTCAAAACTAAATAGAGTAAACCAAAACGCCCTGTTGTTGAGTATCTTTTAACAGATCTTCAATCGTCGTCTGCTCTAAACAAACCTTAACACCTTCATTAAGCCTATCCCAAAAATGAACGATGGCGTTCTCTTCGATATTTAACGAATGCTCTTGCTTCAAACTCGTGGTTGTCACGGTGCTGTCAACAGCCTCCACCACCTCTCCCACCGAAATTTCGGCTGGTGATTTGAGCAAATAATATCCCCCAGACGCCCCACGCACACTGGTCACTATTTTAGCATTCTTCATGCGTATCATTAATTGCAGCAAAAATTTACTCGAAACTCCTTGCTTCTCAGCAATTTTCGACATACTCAAAGGTTTCTGTGAAGCATACAGCTGAGCCAAAGCCATGATAGCTTTAAGCGAATATTCAATTTTGGCTGACAATCTCATACTTAATCCCTAGTAATTTAATTAAGTATGTAGTATATATAGGCTTCAACCAGATGTCAAGTTTTGGCTCACTTTCTAGAACTCCTATATTCCATAGCACCAGACACGATGCACGGCAAAAAAACCCAGACTAACACATAAAGAAAGCCGTGAAAAAAACCACTTATTTGATGTAAGACTTTTTGGATTTGGCTTTTCGAGCTCGTTTCGGAGTTTCAGCCCAGTTAATGCGCTCAAGTTCATTCAAAATAAGAATCTCAACACGGCGATTCTGGTGACGTCCTTTTTCAGTAGCATTCGAGCTTATCGGACGATGCTCCCCAAAACCAACAGCAAATATTTTGTTGGGCTCAACACCTTTACCTTCAAACAGATGCACTACAGATAGCGCACGTTTGACCGAAAGATCCCAATTATTTTTGTATTTATACTTACTTTTCTGAACGGGAACATTGTCGGTGTGACCAGAGATCTGAATCTTTTTGTGCGTAGTTTTGACAACATCAGCCACTTTTTCCAAAACTTTCCTACCTAAAGAATTAACCTGGTCACTGCCCGGATTAAACAAGATTTGATCCAAAATGGTTACTTGCCAACCCTCTTTAATTTGTTTCATGCGAATGTTATGCTCACCATACTTTTGTTTGATACGCGACTGCAAGGCCAATAGTTGTTTCTTGAGAGCTAAAGCAGCACGCTCTTTTTCGGATAAGACTTGGTCAATTTGCTCCATAATCTCTTCGCCCTGATTGGACAAATGCTCAATGTACTGAGACTTTTTAAGATCACCTAAACGATTTGTTGAACACCCCATAACCATCAAAGGCATAAGTACGGTTAGTGCCCTCATATATTTTTTCATAAATCTCATCCTCAAAACGATTATCGCTACTCATTAGAAAAATACCAAGAAATATCTTCACCCATTTTACGAAAGGACTCCGAAACCATATTTTGCTTCGCCGAACACCCTGTCCCCCAAATCACTGAAGACACAAAAACACTCGCACATATCACTTTTTTAAACATGGTTTAAATCCCCAAAATCCCTACAGGGTCATAGTATCACACACTTTTTTCTACTGTCAATCCACCTCTTTTCCATCTCACTATTCTTTTCTAAGTCTTAAACTAGATTGACCCAACTAAGTGTATTGCCCAAGCGTGTCAAACACATCAAGCAGAACCTGTGCATTCAAGCACAAATCGCGCGAACACATGTCTCTATTCCAGTTCCAATTAAGATAAATAATCCTTTTTAGATATTTTCTGGTGAATCGCCAAAATCTTTTGCTTATAAGAATCATAAAAAAATCTGCTGAAAGGTCATGAAAGAAGGCAAATGTAGGCTAAATTAAATATTATTTAAGTTAAGGAACTTAGAATGAAGGCCACAAGATCCTGTGTGGCCAACGGAAAACCTAATTCATGCGTTTGTTTGGCTAGTTGCACCCAGTAAGAGCGTTTTTGACGACATAAGAGCAGCAAATCTTTTGGAGTCAAAGCCACATCAACATGATAATAATTTTTTAAAAAATCCTGATTAACCTGTTCTTGACCAGCTAAGGGATTGATCGAAACAATAGGAATCCCCACCGCCAAAGCTTCGGCCATCGTCACACCGCCAGGTTTAGAGACTAACACATGAGCCGCACACATGAGCTCAGCAATATGGTCCATAAAACCAAGAGTTAGCACACGTTTATCATGCCCATAATAACGTTCGATGTCTTGCTGAAGCTTTTGATTTCTTCCCGTAACCACAAGCACCCGAATCTCTGCCTCATCGGCCAACAAGGTGTTCAGCCAGCTCAAATAGGCCCCCATCCCTAGAGAACCTCCCATCATCAATAAAGTTAAACAGTGCGGATCCCAAACGTCTTTTTCGAAAAAGTCCTCCACCGCACGGGAATTAGCAAACATCGAACGAATAGGAATTCCCATTGAATGAAGATTTACTTTGGCAGACACTTTGAGCTCAAGCTCCTTTTTCATCTGTTGCGAAGCTAAAAAATAATCATCAACGTAAGGATTAAGCCAATAGGCATTCATATTGTAATCGGTAATCACAGCTCCTAAACGATAAGGTTGCCTCCACAAACGACGATTATAGCCCATCACATTGCAAGGGTAGGCCTGTGTACAAATAATATAATCAGGCTTAAACTCCTTAATAAGTTTACGGTAAATCTTCATACCACTGACCAAATAAAAAATCACTTGCAAAACTTTGATCCATAAGGCCAGCCATTTATTCTCACGCAAGCCATGCCATAAAGCAGGCTTTTTATCGAGCATAGCATAATAGATGGCATCAATTTTGCGCACAAAAGATTGGGGTAAATAATGAAAAAAATTCTCGTTGCACACAACGATCGAAGGATCAGCAGAACGCAACTCTTGTTCAATCGCATCCGCAACCGAACGGTGTCCAGAAAAATCGGAAATCGACAGAATTAAAACCTTCATGAAACTTCTCGATGTAAAGGGAACATTGCCAAAAACAACACCCCCGTCAACACAGTATTGATCATAAGAACAGCTCCTGATTCGACAAATTTCCCCAAATAACCAGCAATTGTCATCGAAACAAGAAATACCGCATGAATCACCACTTCCATGGCCGAATAAATTCGACCGATCTTATGCTGCTCAACAAACTCATGAATCATTGTTTCGGTGCAAATGGCAATAGGCACACCAATAAATCCAATAAAAAACATAAGGAGAACAGCCAAATAAAATGATTTGATCATCACCAAAAAGCCAAAAAAGACTATCACGAGAGCCATACTCCAAGACAATAACATACGATTATTCGACAGCCCCTTCATTCGCCCTAAGATGATGGCACCAATAAAAAGGCCTCCACCTAAAGCTGTAATCAAAATGCTAAGCCCATGCGTCATCACTCCAAAATGCTCATGCACGAAAACAGGAAACACAACAAAAGTGGCGCCTCCCGAAAACATAATCACCGAAATCAATTTCACCAAATACAAAACATCGGGATTATGCCATAATTCCTTCAAACCAACCCTGAACTCATGCCAAACTTTACCTGGCTTATTTTGAAACAACGTAGGCTCGGGACACTCCACGCGATGTTTACGACGAATAAACGCCAGAGATATTGCCGAAACAATAAAACACACTCCATTAATGTAGAAACACACCTCAGCCCCCACCCAAACCACAATTGTTCCTCCACCAAGAACACCCAAGAGTATGGCAATCATTTTACTCGTGGCCGATATCGAATTAGCCGTGCGCAAATCTTGAAAATCCATGATCTCGGGAATAATGGCCGACTTCGCAGGAATAAAAAAACGCGCCACAGAAAAAATAGCAAAAACCATAATATAAATAGGAAACAAACCCCAAGGCCCTTCAGGTGGAAACGCATATAAAACCAAGGGTAAAAGCAATAGCAAGACAGCTCGACCAAGATCCGACCAAATCATTGTCCGCTTACGATCCCACAAATCAACACAAATACCAGCAATTGGATTGAACAAAAAGACAGGCAAAATCATAAAAATCATCAATAGCGACATATCTTGTGTCGAAAAAGACACTTGTTCATAAATTAAACCAACCAGAGCCATTTGGGTTAATTTTTCCCCAAACTGAGCCACAATTTGACCTAGCCAAAAAGCAAAGAAGTTGCCATTAAGAAAGACCTCGCACATTCGCTGGGGCTGTTGCATAAAAACCAGCCTTGATTATGTCACTTGATTTTGAGAGGGCCCTGACTTGTCTTCAGAAGAACTAACCGAGGCCACAAGCGCTTCCGCTGCTTTAACCGCTTCGGCCACTTCTTGCTCAAGTTTTTCAAGAGTCAAGGCTTCGGTTTTGGCAACCACGTCCTGTGCCTTAGTTTCCACGTCCTCTACCGTTTGATTGACCGCTTGAACCACCTGTGTGGTCACATCTTGAGCGACGTCCTCAACAGCCGACTGAACCTTTTGAACACTTTCCTCAACTGGATCGACAACAGAGTCTTTAACCTCAGCCACGGCACTAGCCAAGCCAGATTGATCAGCCACAGCTTGTTGAGGAGCTTCGGTTTTTTGCTTCATCACCAAAGAACGATTTTCCCGAGATGAAAGAATCGCTAAAACAAGCGACGTCACCATGAACAAAATTGCCATCCCGCTAGTAAATTTATTTAAAAAGGTGTTGGACTGAGCTCCAAAAACACTGTCACTGGCTCCCCCTCCACCGCCAGCACCAAAAGCTCCAGCCAAACCAGAATCTTTACCAGCCTGAAGCAATACAACCAAAATTAAGGTTAACCCTGCAACCACATGAAAAATAGAAATAATCAGAGACATTTTCTTCTCTCCTCGAAATGTTACACAACCCTCTTGCTAATCATTAAAGCAAAAAAATCTCTAAAATCAAAGCCCTTATTATAACGGAATCTCCTTACCTTTGGCAATCACTCTTTTCAAACAAAAACGAAATATAACAAGCCAGTTTTGGATGTGAGGGCAGTCCCTAAGATATTCATCTTGAACAATAAATTCAGAAAATTTATTTATAACAATTAAAAATTATTAAATTAGAATTAAATAGTTTCTGTTAGGATAATAGCTTCTGAGATTTCTTTCATGGAACGACAGGCGTCCATACTTTTCTTACGGATAAGACGATAAGCCGTGTCCTCATCAATCTGATTACGCTTCATCACAATCCCCTTAGCTCTTTCGACCAACTTAAGCGTTTTCAGAGCTTCACGAGTTTTGATATTTTCTTCCATTAAGTGCCGATTATCGATCGTCGCAGCGGCTTGATTAGCAATGATCTGCAAAGTATCAATCTCTTCCTGACCAAAGTGATAATACGTTTGTGTATAAACATTCAAAACGCCAATAACCTCATTTTTAAGTATCATAGGAACAATCAATAACGAGGTTAAATTTTCTTTAACGGCCAATTCACCAAACTGATAACGAAAATCTTTTTTCACATCATAAATCACCACAGCTTTTTGAGACTTCACTACATCTCCACTCAAACTATTATGAATATCAACAGAGGGCTTATCGACATACTCCTCACTTAAGCTTTGGGACGCCTTAATTTCCAAGACATTCTTGTCTTCGCTAACTAACATGAGCGAACAGATTTTAGAATTAAGTAGCTGGGCCGTAACTTCGACAACAGTCTGCAAAATACCCTCCAGCAATTGCTCAGATGTGATCGACGTACTGATTCGAACCAAACTCTCAAAGCGCTGCATTTTCTTTTTGGTTTCTTCGTACAAACGGGCGTTTTCAATCAAACCAGCCACATTGCACGCAATGGTTTCAAGCAATTGAACCATACGCTTAGAAAAGCGCTTGATTTCTTTATTTTGAATATTAACAACACCAATCGGATCGTCTTTGTAAACAATAGGCAACGCTAAAAAAGATTCAAACCTGTCTTCGGGCAAAACCGAAAACTCTTTGAATCGGTTATCTTCGTAAGCATTTTTCGTAATCATAACTTTTTCATTACGCTCGGCAGTCCAACCAGTAATTCCTTCACCAATTTTAAGGGCAACGTGCCCTAGCTCGCCCTCGTGAGGTGTCTTGGAAGCCTTGAGCAAAAGATGTTCTTTTTTGAGGTCAAACAAATAAATAAAAACAGAATCTGCCAAGGTCGCCTCACTGATAAGTGCAACAACCTCCTTAAGAACCCGATCCAAGTCCAGCTCTTCAATCATTATCTGAGCCATACGACGCAAAAGAGCCAATTCTTGGCTTTGAGTCAAACGTTCCGCTCTAACATTTTCTGTCATAGTTTAATCCACCTCATTTTATATCTAAATGCGGACATAACTGCCACACAAAATCCTTCAAAAAATAATAATCATAGACATCATTATCTAAAAACCTATCATTCCACACCAAAACATCTAAGTCAATAGTTCTTGGCCCATTTTTGTTTTCGGTCCTAACCCGACCAAGCGTTTGCTCAATTTTAGTCAAATCAGCACGTAAACCATCAATATCCTTAACTGTGGTAATTTTTAAAGCACTATTAACAAAGTTATCTTGCTGCTTATAACCAATGGGTTCCGTCACAAGATCCTTGGTTCCACCCTCAATAACAAGATGATCCAACTGGTCAAGCAAGCGTTTCGCTAACAATATATTATGTTCGGGCTTAATATTCGACCCTAAGCCAATAACGGCACTATTCATTTGACTCACGTGATCCTCTCACACAAATCGCCACCGAGTCAGCAAAGCGCAAGGCATGAGGTTTGTCCACCGAAACTTCGGCCGCTACCACTTTATCTTTGTTGAGCGTTAATTCCAAAATGGCATACGCCATTTTTTCAATCAAAAAATAATTCGAATTCTCAACCAAATGAATGATCTCTTTGGTTAAGGATTTATAATCAACTGTCTCTTCAAATTGATCTTCTTTGAGAGCTTTATCCACCGATACCTGTGTTTCCAAATTGATCACAAGGTCTTGTTTTTTTTCTCGCTCCCAATCAAAAATACCAACAATAGCTCTTAATCTCAAATTCCTAATTTTAATACGTATTTCTTCTATATGAATCATCACGATTGACCCCACTCTTTATATTCTCTTAGCAACTTTCTTAACTGAGGCTGACATCGCTTACCTCCACAAGACCCTCGGCTCGAACCAAGCTTCTTATTAATCTGCTCAATGCTCGGACAGCCCCCCTTCATCTCATCCAAAAACTTTTTTTTTGAAATCCCTAGGCACAAACATATTTTTTGATTCATATCGAGCCATTCTTCGGCTTTTGCATCATCCATTAGGGTACCAAATGTTCTCCACCATCACAATAAAGGACCTGACCAGTGACAAAAGTATTCGTCACCAGATAGTTTACACATTCTTGAATTTCTTTTAAACTCCCCCGCCTAGCAAGCGGTATATTCTGAATCAAGTCATCATGGGTTCGATGTCCTGGCAAAATATAACCTGGAGCAATCGCATTCACTCGAATAGATGGCGCCAACTCTAAGGCCGCCATCCGCGTTACCTCCCTAAGTGCTTTCTTGGATAAATTGTAAGCAAAATAGTCCGCATGGTCTCGTTCAATACGTGTATCTAAAAAGTTAATCACAAGGCCTTGAGTAACAGACTTTGCCATGGCTTGCATAAGCATCAAAGGTACTTTAAGATTAATGTTAACATGTTGATCGAAGTCATTCATCGCCATCATCTTTAAACCACTCGGCTCAAAAATAGATGCACTATTGACCAAAACACTTAAACCAGGAGCTTGAGTGCAAGCCTCATCCCAAATGGTTTGCACATTGTCTTCCAAAGCAAGATCACCTTGAACCAGAAAAGCCCGACAACCCTTAGACTCAATCACCTTCTGAAGCTTTTGAGCTTCCTCAGACGAAGACCAGTAATGGATAACAATATCATAGCCGCTATCAGCCAATTGCAAAGCCACTGCTCGGCCAATTCGCTTAGAAGCTCCTGTCACTAACGCCCCAAATCTCACAATTTAATCCTTTATTAAGCTCATAAACTCCATACGTGTCGAAGTTTCATTGCGAAAAGAACCCAACATACACGATGTCGACATCACAGAATTCTGTTTTTCCACACCACGCATCATCATGCACAAATGCTTGGCCTCGATCACCACGGCCACACCCAAAGCATTCGTATGCTCCATAAGCGTATCCGCAATCTCGCGCGTCAAGTTTTCTTGAATCTGCAAACGGCGCGCATAAATATCGACAATCCGTGCCACCTTGGATAAACCTAAAACTTTACCTTGCGGAATATAGGCCACATGACATTTTCCAATAAAGGGCATCAAGTGATGCTCACACATGGAATACAGCTCAATGTCCTTAATAATCACCATTCCGTCGTTGTCCGACTCAAAAATGGCTCCATTGATCACGTCTTCCACATTTTGCTCATAACCACGGGTCAAAAATTGCATCGCCTTGGCCGCTCGTTCGGGGGTTTTCACTAAGCCTTCACGATTAGGATCTTCCCCCAGTTGTTTGATTAGCTCTAAATATAATTCTTTCATGCACCTTCTCCAATCAAACAAGCAACTACCTTTTCGACATGTCCCTTAACACAAACGTTGTCCCAAATTTCCTGAATCACGCCTTTGTCATCAATCAAAAACGTCGAACGCACAATCCCCATGTACGTCTTGCCATAGTTTTTCTTTTCACGCCAAACACCATAGGCTTCAATCAGGGTGGCCTCGGGATCACTGAGCAAGATAACCTTCAAGTTATGTTTGGCAATAAACTTCTTATGAGACACCGTTGAATCTTTGGACACACCCAACACAACGGCATTATGCTCGCAAAAGGTCTCTATGGCTTCAGAAAAATCGATCGCCTCAGTGGCACAACCTGGGGTGTTGTCTTTGGGATAAAAATAAATTACTATACTTTGACCTTTAAAGTCCTTAAGCGACATCTCGTTTTCATCAGCATCTAACAAAGTAAACTCAGGGGCCTTATCTCCAGTTTTTAACATGCTATTAATGTCCTTTCTTTAAAGACTAATCTCGACGTCACCATCTTGCTTAATCACACACTGGCAAGCCAAGCGATAATTATCTTCTAGTCCAAAGTCTATTTCAGCTTCTGACTTGGGTGACAAACTGTCTTTGCCTTTAAGAACCCCCACTTCACAAGTGCCACAAGTCCCACCTCGACAGCCAAAAGGTATACCTAAATCCTCACAAGTTTCGATAATGTAACCAGCATCAACGTCAAGAGTATCTCCTTCAAATGTTATTTTCGCCATGGGGTATCTCCTTTTATGACCTCACTCATATAATAAGTCTTTTTTATTTCACAAACCTAACACAATAACCTGCATGAGATCTGAGGTTGATTACTTGATCTCCAAACATAAGATATTGTGCCTTAATGCCTGTTAAAACACCTTTGATTTGCAAAATTTTATCTAACTTAACCGACTGGACTTTTTCAGGGTAACTTTGCACGGGATACTCAAAATCGTACACCAGCATCTCATCCAGTAAAAAGAATTTTTGCTCCTCATTCAAGAGTTTTTGGGCTTGCACCAAATAAAAATCAAATGGATCACGGTTAATATCTCCCTTGAGCATTTTACGCCAATTGGCTTTATCGCTCAAAACCTGTGCAATAGCAACCTCTGCCAACCCCACATCTCTTCGGCTCGGCAACACAGCTATCGGCATCGCCTGGACTGCTCCTTGATCCATCCAACGATGAAAACGATTCCACTCACGCGTAATCCCGACCTTAATCACATCACTCCGTGCTAAATACAAGGTATGGGACTGAAAGCATTGTGACTCGGCATACTGTTCATCACGACAGGTTCTAGAGGAGTGATGACACTTCTCAGGGCGCACCATACAAATATCACATTCGGCCAAACATTGACTACAAGGAAAACAATACCCGTTATTGAACGTTTTGGGAATATTGCGCCCACAATTCACGCAATGGATCTTATTCTCAAAAATCAACTGTACCTCTTGACCTACACAAGCATTCATATCAACACAGTCTTGAGCATCCAAACGCAAAGTATAAGACACTTCGGAGGTGTCTGTTTTATGGCTTGTTGCCATTTTACTTAATACTCCCTGGTATTCCATATTACCCCACACACCCCTCCATAAAATCACCTGCTAAATTCTTAATTTTGACGCGAATAATCTGATTCGACAAGTCCTGATCACTAGCTAAGCCCACTCGAATGTACTCTTGCGAATACCCAAACCAATATCCATTATCCGATGTCTCAAACAAAACATCCAACTCTTTCCCCTTAAATTTTTTATAGTACGCCTTGCGCTTCAACTCACTGAGCATTCTTAAACGCGCCGAACGTTTCTTCTTGTCCTCAGGTGACACCTGATCTTCATATTTAACCGCTGGCGTTCCTTCCCTCTGAGAATAACTAAACACATGGAAATACATGAGTGGACTGTTAGCTAAACGCTCATACATCTCGGCAAACAGATCTTCACTTTCTCCTGGAAACCCAACCATGACATCGGTGCCCAAAGCAATACCAGGAACCTTATTTTGAGCAAATTGCAGATAATCAAAGTATTCTTGAGCTGAATACTTACGCTTCATCAACTGCAAAATGGGGTCACAGGCCGACTGCAAAGGAGTATGCAAATAAGGCACCAAGGCATGTTCGCTATCATTCATACGATCTAATAAACCTTTGGGAATCGTTGTTGGCTCAATCGAACTGATCCGAATACGCTCAATTCCTTCGGTAGCATGAAGTGCATCGACCACATCCACCACAGTCCTATCTCCCGAAGCAAAGGTTCCAACGTTCACTCCAGTTAACACAAGCTCCTTAAAACCTTGCTTGGCTAATTCTCGCGCCTCCTGGCAAAGATTTTGAAAATCCCGGCTCCGCGATCGTCCACGTGCGAAAGGAATAATGCAAAACGTACACATGAAATCGCAACCATCTTGAATTTTTAAATTAGCCCGGGTGGTTAAGTCCGCCTGCCCCACCACCTCAATGCTAAAGTCATCCCGAGTGATCTGATTGCGAATAATTACAGGACTCTCTTGTTTGTGATCGGGCAAATAATCCAAAAGGTTTAGTTTTTCTTGATTGCCAATGATTAGATCCACACCAGGAATATCGGCAATCACCTTATAACCCATCTGAGAATAACATCCCACAACCGCCACAAATGTTTGAGGATTGGTGCGAATGGCTGAACGAATAGCATGGCGCGCTTTAGAATCAGCCGTCAATGTCACCGTGCAGGTGTTAATCACGGCCACATCCGAAATTTGCCCCCACTTGACCACTTGATACCCTTGGCGTCGAAACTGCTCACAGATAAGCGCCGTTTCGGACTGATTCAGCCGACACCCCATAGTGTGTAACGATACCGTTTTTTGATTCATTCTAGACCCACTATCTACGCATGTCATTTCGCGAATTATTTACCGAAAATCTTTACAGGGGATTCACCCTCTCTATGTAATCGCCACGCAACGAATGCATCCGTCTGTCAGTGATTTTGACCCGAGCCCAATCCCCAATATTCACATGATCGACTTTGACCGAAACAGGTCGATAACTGTCGGTTCGCCCGTTCATCACACCGCGCTCTTTGGGATGCGCACTATCAATAAGAATCACTTCTTCACGTCCTAAATACTCATCCAAAATCTCCGATGAAATTTGACTTTGTAAAGCAAACACACGAGCCAAACGATCTTCTTTGACACTCTGAGACACATCATTATCAATCCGCGAAGCGGCTGTATGAGGTCTTTCGGAGTATTTAAACGCATACACATGAGCAAAACGAACTTGCCTGAGCACATCCAAAGTATCTTCAAAATCCTCCTCGGTTTCACTGGGAAACCCAACTATCAAATCGGTGCTTAGCTCTAAACCTGGATTAACACGCCTCATATAAGAAACTTTATTTAAATACTCTTGCTTGGTGTGACCACGTTTCATCTCAGATAGCATACGGTCCGAACCAGCCTGGAAAGGCAAATGCAAATAATTGCAGATATGAGGGTGCTCGGACATTAAGTCTGACAACTCATTATTCCAATCGTTGGGATAGGGCGAAGTGAAACGCACTCGCTCAATACCCAGCAAATCGGCCACATTTTTCAGTAGCTCAGGAAAACCCACACCTTTGGCCGCATAGGAATTAACATTCTGCCCCAAGAGCATGATCTCTTGAGCCCCACGCTTAGCTAAACTGCGACACTCCTCCAAAATATTCTCTTGCTCACGGCTAACCAACCGGCCACGCGTCATGGGAACAATGCAAAAAGTGCAAAAGTTGTCACAACCTTTGGTTATCGAAACATAGGCCTTAACCCCATCAATCGTGCCCCCCCTCAACTCTTTTTCCGGAACAAAGTTTTGCACTTTCTCCTCACGAGACATCCACTTGGTTTCGAGCACGCGTCGACCCTGGCTGACTTGTTCGAGCATTGCAGGCAACTTAAAAAAATTATCGGTTCCAAACACCATATCGACGCACTTTTCGCGTTGAAGAATTTTTTCACCTTCCTGTTGAGCCACACAACCCCCAACACCAATGATCAAATTAGGATTATTTTGCTTTTGCTTGCGGATTTGCCCCAAAAGGCTATACACCTTGTTCTCGGGATTTTCTCGCACCGAACAAGTATTCATTAAAATAAGATCGGCCTCTTCGATATCTTTGGTTTCAGAATAACCTTCGTGCTGCAAAATTTGAATCATGCGCGAACTATCGTGCTCATTCATTTGGCAACCGAACGTCTGAATGTAACACTGTTTGGTACCTGTTGGAAACAAAGACATCTCTAAACTCACTTATTTAATACTATTCGATATAAATTTTTCAAAAAAAGCCATCATCTATGATATAGCAAGTTTGCTTAATCGGCAATGATTTAAACGTAGGCGCTGTGCTGGCAAGCAGAGTGCCTACAGGTGAGATTAAATCAACGTAAACTTGCCTCTTGTAGTTGTTTGATATGTGCGTGCAGTTTTCCAGCCAAAACTTTACGGTTCGGATCTTGAAAAACATCTTGACCAAAATAAAGATGTGCTTCGAAGCTTGAAATCTGAGCTAAACGGTAAAAGTGACCCAAAAAACTAACTTCAGTATCCGACCAACACACCGTCTCTCTGGGATCAGAACCATCCGAAGGTTTTTGGTAACTCAAAAAAGCCACATGAACAGGATCCTGCCTTAAAGCCAGTCCAGCCAGCAAAGACGTCCGAAACGGCAAAACATCGCTCCCATTCGAGATTGTTCCTTCGGGAAATACAATCACACCATGACCTTCGGCCAAAGCACGTGTAATTTGTTCATTCACTCTTGGCAAATCTTTGCGAGAATTACGATCAATAAAAATGGTACCTAAAGCTCGCGCAATAGCCCCTATCAACGGCCATTTTTTCACTTCTTTCTTAGACACAAAGACCGCATCAACCTGAGTCCATAAAAACATAATGTCCAAATAGCTCAAATGGTTGGTCACAAGAAAAAAAGGTGGCTTAGGAGCAGTCCCATAAACTTTAATTTTCATGCCAATACTTCGGGCACAAGCTCGTGCCCAAAAGCGACACAAGGGATACTTCCAAGATTTAGGAGTCAGCAAACAAATAATATAAAAAGAACCCACCGTAAAGACAAGAAAAGCCAAAATACGCACACTGGCTCTTATATACTTCACCACTTACCTCCCCCTAAAAAATGTATAGAGCTTTTTATCAAAATCTTGGACATCCATCAAAGTTAAAAAGTCTATCGTTCTAAACTTATTATCTAAAGCTGGTGGGCCACACATGTAGCTATGGTAGTTAATGTAAACTTGAAACAAAGGGGGCATCTTCACAAAGCGAGGCTTATCAAGAGTGTAATTTTCTGGAAAACATTCGTACTTTTTGTGAGGCTTCACGAAGCAACGATCACTCACCGCACCCATTTTTAGGAGATTGCACCAAAGCTGATAGCCATCAGCCCTGTTACAACTCAATAACGAACATGAGCCAAAGAAATAACGTTGTTTAAAAAACGATAAATATCCCGCCAAGCCTTTCCATAGTAAAAACAATACGTGGCCATTGCGATGATCCTTCGCAATGCAAGCACGACCTAGTTCAATGGACTCTTTCAAAATATCTAAGGGAAATGTCGAGAAATCAAACTCTTCCGCCGAATAGAATCCAATATGTTCCTTAGCCATATTATAAGTTTGCATGCGGTAAGTGCCTACAAGTTCATCCGACTTGAAATCAATCACCATCAAATTATGGCAGAACGGATCATAACAGTCTTGATCACGTTGCAACTGGGAGGACTTTGCAAGACCTTTATTAAGCTCTAAATTAAAAACATCAAAGCGTAACTTGAGAACCAAATCTAAATCATCAAGATTTTGAACAAAGCGTAAATGATAGCCTCCCCAGCTCAAATCAATTTCTGGACAAGGCCAAGCCTTTAAAAAATTTGAACAATCTATCATAAAATTAGTAAACTCTCATAAGTTGTTAGATCACACATAAAGCTCGAATATCCCCAGACATCATATAATAGATTCTTTAATTTTTAAAGTATCACCACATAATCCAGCACATCTCGATTCAATAAGTTCCTGCTGGCAAAGCACCGTGAAAAAAAGCCAATAGAAACATCGACACACCCATGTTCCGATGATTATAAAGTAAGGGTAGAAATTTAGAATTCAAGCGACATAATGAACCCATCAAAAAAATCACCAAGTCCACATTGACCACAACAGCAGGGTCAGGCTTTAAATTTTCTAAATACCCAAATCCAAAAATAAAAACCACCCACACCACGAAAATAGTTTTTTCAACGTAAAAAACCACTTAACCACTATTTTTTCACTTAAATATTATGATTTCACCAACAATCAATTGCCTAGTGCTTTTGTCCATCTAATTCAGAGCGTTTTTCACTGATTTTTTGATTTTTTGATTTTTTAAGCAAACTTTGCCCTCCTTAGTAAAAAAGGCTTATTAGTAATAGTACGATATTAATTTAAATTAGTCGGGTGCTAACAACCCTATGCGGGCAATTAGAAGTTCGTTGGTGGGGGTAAGTTTATAGTTTAAAATATTCATAAGCACAGAAGTTTGGTTAATGGTTGGAAGGGTTGGTTACCTTTGGTGTTTTCATCCATTGGGTGAAAAGGTTTTTTTGTTGAAACCATTATACCAGTTGGAATTTTTGTGCTTTTTTGTTTTCTATTTTTGGATGGGGGATCTAACAAATACATTTGTTCAAGGGGCAATCATGCTATAATTCTGGGTCGTGATTGATACAATCATAGTTGACTATACACTTTTTTAAAAAATTGAAATATTTCTTCATAAATTATTGCAATTTTTAGCAAGGAGAGGAGCTAAACAATGTCATTATCTATCGGAATTGTTGGTCTACCTAATGTTGGCAAATCGACTTTATTCAATGCTATCACCAATGCAAACGCCGAAGCCCAAAACTACCCTTTTTGCACCATTGAACCCAATATGGGCATTGTTCCCATCCCCGATGACCGCCTTAAAGAACTCTCACGCATCAGTGAAACAGAAAATACCCTGCACGCCACCATCGAATTTGTCGATATCGCGGGCCTGGTCAAAGGAGCTTCTCAGGGAGAAGGTTTAGGCAATCAATTTTTGTCTAATATTCGTGAAGTATCTGCCATTGCTCACGTCGTGCGTTGTTTTGAAGATGACAATATTGTTCACGTCGACGGGCAAGTGAATCCCTTGCATGATATCGAAATTATCAACACCGAGCTCATTCTTTCTGATCTCGAAAGTGTCGACAAAATGCTCATCAACGCCCAAAAGAAAGGCCGTCATGATGCCGAAATAGCTGCACGCGCCGAGATTCTTCAAAAAATCAAAACCGTGCTTGAAGATGGGGTGGTGGCTCGCAAAATCAACTTTTCCGACGAAGATCAAGAACACTTAAAAACTATTCAACTCTTGACAACCAAAAAAGTGGTTTACATTGCCAACATCGCCGAAGATCAGATTGGCCAAGAAACAGAACTTACCAAAGCCGTTCAAAGCTATGCCGAATCCTATGGTGATGTGTTCGCCATTATCTCGGCCAAAATCGAAGAAGAAATTTCGGCTCTTGATAACGAAGAAAAAACTGAGTTTTTGCAAGATTTAGGGTTAATTCAATCGGGTTTGGATCTGATTGCCACCAAATGTTTTGACCTTTTGGGACTTCAAACTTATCTCACCACGGGTAAAAAAGAAACACGTGCCTGGACCATCCCTCAGGAAGCAACAGCCCCTCAAGCCGCTGGAGTAATCCATACCGATTTTGAACGCGGGTTTATTCGTGCCAATGTGGTGGGCTACCAAGATTTTGTCGACAATAATGGTTGGAAAGGTTGCAAAGAAAAAGGTTTCATGCGCCAAGAAGGTAAAGACTACGTCATGAAAGACGGCGATATTGTTGAGTTTCTTTTTAACGTTTAAGAGAAATTTTAAAAATCTTAAGAATCACAAATAATCATTTCAACCGCAGCAGGTAAGTCTGTGGCGGTGAACTCAGCAGCACTAGGACGAGCTGTTGCAGGGCCAACCAAAATACCCTGGCAACCCACTTGATGGCCCGCCACAATATCTCTTTCGGAGTCCCCAATAATCCAAAGTTCATCGAGGGTTTGAGAATTTAATTCTAAATCGTCAAAAGCCTGTTGAAACAAGCCAGGATTGGGTTTGCGACACATGCATTCGTCTTCGTCACGATGGCGACAGTAGTAAGCTTCGAGAATATGACCATCGTGTTCAAGAACCTCTTGCTTCATACATAAATCAATATCTTTAAGATCACACAAGCTCATCAGATTTTTATTAACACCAGCTTGATTTGAAGCAACAATCAAGGCATAACCTTTTTGATTAAGGAGCGCAAGACTATCCAAAACTCCTGGCAAAAATTCAAATTCATTCCAAAATTTAACATAGTCATTATCTAATTTACGATTGATGACTCCGTCTCGATCAAGAAAAATGATCTTATTTAGATTCTTCCGCATGGACAGCATCTTTCACAGCAGTATTACGTGGAGAAAAATCTCTCACAATATCCTTGGACAAATATCTTAAACGTGATTTTAACGAAACCTGACGACTATAGCTTAGCTCTGTAGCCGTAATTTGAGATTTTAGGCGATTGTAACGACCAATGTAAATCTTAAGATCCGATTTAAGCGGTTCGTTAAGCAAAGATTGCATCCGACTTAGATAGTCTAGAGTATAACCAAAATAAGCCGTGCGTCGTTTAGCCAAGGCCTCCAAATCTTCCACAAGTTCTCGATGAGAGGTCTTCCAATAAGTGAAGTTCTTATCGTAAATCTCCATCCGAACTTCAGGGGTCTTAAGATCATAAGAGTCGTTAAACGTGTAAACAGGTATCAAATCTTCTGCTTTCAATTTTTTCTTACGAACTAACTTAGGACAACCTACCAAGCCTAAAGAAATCAACCCCACTAAAGCTAAATGAACGACTCTTCTCATAAAACATCCACCTTATGTTGATTCACACAGAGCAAGAATTGAATTAACGTTATCGTATGGCGTCGCGCTTCATCTTAGCACGCGCAGCATTCACCTGTTTACGACGAATATCGCTAGGTTTTTCATAGTACTGACGCTCTCTTAGCGAGCGCATAATACCTTCTTTATCAATTTTTTTCTTAAAACGCTTAAGTGCTTTTTCTAGCGGTTCGTTTTTCCGCACGACGATCATTGTCACAGTAAACAACCCCTTTCTTAATGCTCTATTATTTCAAAAAACAATCCAAGTATTGTATGCTTAATTAGTACCTGGTGTCAAGAGCTACAAGAACACTTCACCAGGTCATGTCATAATATGTTAGAATGCGTTTGCTTATTCGATGAGGGTTGGGATATAAAGTTGAATCATTTTAGCTGCAAAACGATACATTCGAGCCGATCAGGCCATGTGATGGTGGTTGTATCGATCAGTTTATTCGTAATCACATTGCTTTCGGCTATTGGCTATGTTAGTTACATCAAACAAGCCCACTCCGATGCCGTCACAGAAAATACTTTTCTTATCAGTGAACTCAAAGCCACCAATCAAGAAGTTGCGGCTCTCAAAGAAAAAGTTTTTACCCACGAAGACACCGAAAAACGCCTTATCAAAGAGTTCGAAAACACCTCAAGTCGCCATCAACTGATCAGCCAAAAGAACACTGAACATAAAAACACTATTGAATCCTTAACCCAAAACTACAACCAATTGCTGGAAGATAAAAAGTCACTGCTATCCGAAATTGAAAATCTTAAAAGTGAAAAAAGTGCCCTAATCGAACAAGTTCGCACCATTGAGTCTAATTCCTTTGTTACCGATACCCTTAAAGAAAAAGCCCTGCTCGAAATTCAAATTACTCGCCTCAAAGAAGCTCTCAAAAAAGCTAAACTGACTCATATAGCTAGACTTAGCAAAACCCAGCAAAAACACAACCAAAAGGCATTAGGGTTCAAAAAGAAAATCACCAATTTAGAATTTAGCATAGCTGATGCCAGCATGAAAGACACCAAAATTGCCTTACTTAAAAAAGATATCGAAGAGAGAGATAAAAGTTTACGCACGATCGAACGCAAAGCCCAAGATGCCGAAATCTTGGCCTCCAACATTGCCAAAAAAATGGAAATCAAAATCGAAATCATTCAAAAGTACGAAAAGAAAATTGGGGCCATTCAGGAAGAATACAACATCATGGTTAACACATTATCCAAAGCCCGAAAGCTGCAAAAAAACTTGGAAAAAGATATTCATCTGCGTGATCAAAAATTAAAAGACACTCAACTCACTATCCGACAACTAAAAACCCAATTATATAAATCTCAATCCAAGCTCAAACTACGCTTACAGGAACTATCTCGCGCTAAAGATGCCATTGAAAAAATCATGCTCCGCACCCAAAACACACTCATCAATGAAGATGACCAAGCCTCCATTTCGGAGAATTCCTTTGATAGACAAGCACTAGCATCCCCAAAAACTAACCCGCAACAACAAAAGACTCAACATAAGCGCCATTTCTCCGATATTTTGCATAAAAAAGAACCTCTGGTGCAGGGAAAAATCGTCGAGATCGATCGATCTCACGACTTTATCATCATCGATTTAGGCACCAAAGACGGTCTTAAAGAAAACATGGCCATTCGTATTTTGCAAAACAATGCCGAAGTAGCCCGTGCTCACATACTAGAGGCTCGTTCTGGAATGAGTGCTGCCAATGTTCATGTTCTGGGTGATTACGTGATTCAAACTGGAGATCGCGTAGAAATCTTATCTCCAGCCTAAACAATTTTTTTCAAATTAACGAAAATTTAAAACAGATCGAAAAAAAACGTTCCCACCAGATGACGAAAACGTTCAACACGACCAGGGCGACGAATCATCGGGTTAAAATGTTGATAAGCGGTTCGAACGAGTCCAACACACAAAGCATACTGATACCCTTGCAAATACTCTCCATTGTGTTTTATCGGGCATTGCACATTTCCAATACGCACAGGCTTTTGCAGCACTTTTTCGAGCATATGCACAGCGCCTTTCAAGTGAGCCAAACCACCAGTCAATACCACACCAGCATACGCCATCTCTTTGGCAGCATCCTCTTGCAAACGCAAATCAATCCGAGAAAAAAGCCTTTGAAGTTCTTGCTCCACCAAACGACTGAGCTGCTCTGGAGACACGCGCGAAAAAGTAGCTCTTGCGACATTTTGCAAAGAAATATCTCTATCCTCGCCCACTTGCATCGGGCCAACATACGCATACTTTTCTTTAATATCTTGGGCTTGCTCACGTGAAATACGCAAACTTTGTGCCAAATGCTCGGTCACCGAATCATAGCCTAGGGCCATACTGAATCCATGCATCACTTTGCCCTGCTGATACACCAGAACATCAGTTGATAAAGCACCCACATCTAAGCAAATCACGCCAAGCTCTTTTTCCTCTTGGGCCAAAACCGCTTCACCAATCACAAAAGCATTAGCAAAAAAGCCTTCAATCGAAATGCGCATTTCCCCAAAGATATTCACAATATTTTGCAAAAAATTGCGCTTACCCACAAAAACATGTAAGTCGGCTTTAAGCTCATTAGCAACCATTTTAAGTGGCTTTTGAATACCCCCCACACCATCGACCACAAAATCGTTCACTTCGGTGTGAATAATTTCAAAAGATTCGGGGATAGGCTCATCCATTGTTTCATAAACAGCTCTATAAAGATCGATATTGCGTATTTTCTGATCACCATGCTTGATGGGCACCACAGACTGGTATGAAAAAGACCTCACATAATCGCCACCGATGTTCACAACCACGCTTTCGATCTCGATGCCAGCTTCGTCTCCAGCATCGACCAAAAGCTTTTTCACCATATCGACCGTGCGATATAAGTCGGTAATAACCCCATGACGAATGTTCTGAAAAGGGCTTTCTTGAAAACCTAAAATATCCAGCACACCATGGGAATTAACACGACCAATCACAACACGAATCGCGCTTGATCCTAAATCAACCCCTGTGATAATGTCATTTTCACGCAAAACTCACACAATCCTTTTAACACAATTCAATCCTAAATGACAAGATCTCGAGGATCTCATTGTAATGAAATTTTCAGGAATCTTCAAGATATTTCAGGAGATATTTTTTTTGCGGCGAAACAAACGCTGACGTCTTAGCTCACCTCGAAACAACCGACCAAACCATGCCCCCCATTCTTCAAAAAGAATAAACAAGCAAGGAACCACAAATAATGTTAAAAACGTTGAACTGCTGAGGCCTGAAATTACAGTGATCGCCAAAGGAGCCCACAATTGAGATGATTCGCTATCATCCAAAGCTATTGGCAATAATCCCAAGATCGTTGTCACCGTTGTCATTATAATCGGTCGCATACGGTTCTGCCCCACCATTACAATAGCCCGCAAAGGACGCATCTTTTTTTCAGCAATCATGCGATTCACACTATCAATCAGAATAATCGCGTTATTCACCACAATACCACCCAACATAATAAATCCAATCATGGTTCCCATTGTCACAGTCATCTGTTTCCACTTCAATATGGTCGTTACCCCAATTAGGGCAAGTGGAACCGTTATCAAAATAATAAAGGGCTGGTAATACGACTCAAACAACGAAGCTAAAACCAAATAGATCAAAATCAGGGTTAAACCTAAAGCGATCGCCATCTGGCGAGAACTTTCCCTAAGCTCCTGATACTCATCACCAAAACGATAAAAATAATCCTCTGGAAATTCCATATCGGCCAAAGCCGCTTTGATTTTTTCGACCGACTTCGATAAGGAAATGGATCGGGTGGAGCTCACCTGAATCATACGGCTCTTGTTCTTACGCCAAATTTCACTCGGACCTAGGTCAAAATCAAACTCAGCCACCTGATCCAAGGAGATATGCTCTCCATTTTGAAGGGCGATTCGCATTTTTTTCAGCTCACCAAACTTGTCGCGATCGACTTCGCGCAAACGCGCAATAATCTCAATTTCTTTACCTTGGGTACTATAGGTTGAGGCACGCAAACCACGCATTTTGGCATGCACTATCTCTGCAACCGTTTTAACACTCAAGCCGTACTGTCGACAACTTTCGCGATTAAGCAAAATATGCATTTCGGGACGCCCCTCACGCATACGAATCTTGGCATCTTTAAATTCAGCTATTGTTCCAAAACGCGAGGCAACTGAAACAGCAAGCTCTTTAAGCACTTTATAATCGTAACCATACATATCAACCGTCACTTCTTTTTGCTCCCCCTCGGCTTCACGCTGAAAATAAATAAAGGCATCTTTAAAGTTTTTGACCTGAGGTCGCAATTCGTCAATAATTTGCTCCGCCGACTTACGTCGCAGATAAGAGAGAACTAACGTCACGTACACTTTCGACGACCAGCCCTCCACACGAGACGAATACGTTTCCACCTCGGGAACCTCTCTCAACATTTTTTCCACTTTACGCACTACTTCATTCGACTTTTCCAACTTAGCTCCACTCGGTAGTTCAATAAACGTCGTGAACTTGCGAGAATCCCCACCAGCATTCAAATCTTTATCTAACTTTTTAAAATTATAAACCGATAAAGCAAACGCAGCCACCACCACCACCAGTAAGCGGTAACGGTAACGAAGCAAAATCAACAAAAGACGTCTGTATTGAGGCCTCAACCAAGGCGCAAAATGATGTCCCATTTTAATCAGAAGATAAAGGCCCCCCAAAATTACCCCTGCCACAACAATCAAAAACAAAGCAAAATCAGCAGGATAGCGAAAAAATAAAGTCATCACTCCCACAAAGCCAACAATGCCAAATGCCGTCCAGGTATGAGAGGTTTCCAAACGTGAAAACAACATAGGAATAAGAGAAAGCGAAACCACCAAAGCGGCTAACAAAGAAAATGTTACGGTAAAAGCTAAGCCACTGTACTGTAAGCGAATGTTCTCATTTAAAAAGATAATCGGCAAAAACACAATAATGGTAGTGATGGTCGAAGCAATGATCGACATCACCATTTCTTCGGCCCCTAATACTGCGGAGCGGACATCGGATAAGCCTCTCTCTTTGTATTTGAAAATATTTTCCAAAACCACAATCGCACTATCCACCAACATACCAATCCCTAAGGCCAAACCACTCAAAGTCATCACGTTAATGCTAATATCTCCACTGGCATTCATAAAAATAAACGTGGTCACCACCGAAATTGGAATTGAGGATCCAATAATAAAAGTGGCTTTAATGTTACGCAAGAAACAGTACAAGATAATAATCGCCAAAAAGGCCCCGTTAATTAAAGCCCCTTTCACTGTCGAAATCGCTTCTTCAATTTTTTCGGCTTGGCTGTTAATGATATTCATTTTAATGTCGGCGGGCAAGGTTTCACGAAGCTGCTCCTTCATCTTAATTATTTCGTGCACCGTTTTAACTGTATTAGCCGAACTTTCTTTTTGGATGTAAAGTGAGACCACCGGTTTTAAATTGAGCCTCGCAAACCCTTTGGGCTCTAAGAATGTATCCTTCACCGTTCCAATATCTAAAATGCGAATCATCGAACCTTGATCCGACTTCCCTACGGGCAACTGCTTAATGCGTTCGATATTTTTGAATAAACCAATCGTGCGAATCAAATAGCGCTTCTTGGTTTTTTTGATATTACCCACCAACAGATTCATATTGTTAATAGTCACTACATTAATCACCTGATTGATCGAAAGGCCGTATTGCTTCAGCTTGTCCTCTTCAATATCCACCACAATTTTTCTCTCACGCCCCCCTCCAATGTCAATATTGGCCACCCCCTCCACCCGCATGAAACGTTCTTTGATTTCATCGTCAACCAACTTTCGCAACATTTCGGGTGTTCGACGCGAACTTGAAAGAGTTAGAATAATCACGGGAACATCGGACTGAGAAAACTTAGCTATCACTGGCTTTTCAATTTCTTTGGGCAACTTATTCTTAATACGCGCATACTTTTCACGCACCTCAAGACCAGCAAAGTCCATATTAGTTCCTGGTTTAAATTCAAGAGAAACCGTCGACTCGCCTTCCTTGGAAATCGAGGATAAGTTTTTGATATGAGACACGCCCGCCACAGCTTCTTCGATGATCCGTGTCACCTGAGTTTCCACTTCGGTGGGAGGCATCCCCCCGCGGATTCCTATGCGAATGGTGATTGTGTCGGAATCATTATTAGGCATAAGCTCCGTAGGAAGTTTTAACAGCGAAATAATCCCTAAAATGATAATCGCAATAAAAAACATTAAGACTGTAACTGGGCGTTCTACAGACAAACGCGATAAACCCATGATTGTCCCTTTAGCTTAATCGAGCTTTACCCTCTTCGGTAATCACCAAACGTTCACGTTTAAAGAGGGAATCCATCATATTTTCCGACATCAAATACAAGGCCGGAATCACAAAAAGTGTTAAAAACGTCGCCATGCCTAGCCCACCCATCACAGTTTTAGCCATCGGCGCCTGAACCTCTGATCCTTCCGATAACTCTAAGGCCAAAGGAATCAAACCTAAAACAGTGGTCAGCGTGGTCATCAAAATCGGACGTAAACGTAGCTTACAGGCGTGTACAATAGCATCATAGGCCGTTTCTCCCATAATCCTCAGATCATTGGCGGTTGATATCAAAACAATCGCATTGTTTACCACAATCCCCGAAAGCATAATGATCCCCAAAATCACCATCACATTCAAACTGGTTCGCGTCGCAAACAAGGTTAACGAAACTCCAATCAGCGACAAAGGTACTGTTAACATAATAATAATAGGTTGCCATAAAGACTCAAATTGCGAAGCCATAATCATGTACACCAATATGATCGATAAAATTAAAGCAAACTGCAAACTCTGGAAAGAGTTTTTCATTTTTTCGCTTTCCCCAGATAATTCAAAACTATACTGATTGGGAATTTTCATTCGATCCAAAACCCCCTGAAGCTCTAAGATTACCTGATCCAAGCTGTGACCAAATATATCGGCACTCACGGTAATCACCCGCTGTTGATCTTTACGCACAATTTCACTTGGACCCAAGCCACGTGTCAGATAGGCCACTTCACGCAAAGGGATGTTTTGTTTAAGCGTTTTAGAACGAATATTAATATTGCGAAGCTGACCAAAGTCTTTGCGATCTTCCTCTCGTAAGCGGACCACCACGTCCACTTCTTTCCCTTCCTCTTTGTACTTGGTGGCAACCGACCCTCTTAAAGCAACCTGGGCGGTTTGAGAAATATCGATTACTGAAAGGCCGTGCAGCGCCGCACGATCCTTGTTAATCGTCACTTTGATTTCGGGACTCGGTTGGGCAAAATCGTCCTTAACACTTACAATACCAGGAATACTCTCCATCTTGGCCTTCAAAGCATCGGCAATCTGTCGTAATTTATCCAAGCGTGTTCCTTTAACTTCAATAATAATCGGAGCCCCACCTTCTCCTCCACCAAAACCTGCCAGGCTCGAATCGGACTGAATGATATTGATTTGAGCTACATCCAAGTCCTCAAATTTCAAATGATCGCGAATTTCGGACACAATCACTTTGGTTTTTTGCTTACGATTAGCTTTGAGCTTGACCGTCAATTCCCCTTCATGGGCTTCTAAGCCATCGACAGCTTCAGCCGAAGACGTGTCTTCCTGGTCCGAACCTACCTGAATCGATATGCTTTCCACATCAGAGCGTTCCAACAAATAATTTTCAATTTTGTAAACAATCTTATTGGTCACCTTCAACAGAGTCCCTGCGGGCATAGTAACTTTAACCACAAACTCCCCCTGATCAACCTTAGGCAACATTTCTTTGTTCAAAGTCATCATTAAAAAGATACTCCCCACAAAAGTCACCACAATCAGAGGCAAACCCAACAAACGTGTTTTTAAGAATAAACGGATCATCACGCCATACACCCGACTAATTACATAAAACGGATATTCCAAAACAGTCACCCAACGTGGCTGATACTCTTCGCTACGTTTCACCTCTTTTTCACCACTGGACAAACGAGGAATCAGGGTCAAGGCCACTAAAAGCGATGCCATCAAAGAAAACACCACCGTTAAGGAAAGATCTTTGAACATCTGTCCAGCAATCCCCACGACAAACACCATAGGAAAAAACACCGCCACCGTCGTGAGCGTAGATGCAAAGACCGCTAGCCCCACCTCGTTACTTCCCTCAATCGAAGCTTCATTGGAGCGCTTGCCCTCGGTCCTCAAACGACTGATATTTTCCATCACCACAATGGCATTATCCACCATCATACCAATCCCTAAAGCCAGTCCAGACAAAGACATCATATTGATCGAAACCCCAAAACCGTACATTAAACCAAAAGCAATCACCACCGAAACAGGAATCGAAACGCCCACCACCAAAGCGCTGCGAATATTTTTAAGAAAGTACAGCAAGATAAAAAAGGCGATCAAACCTCCCTGCCATATGGCAGTGGCCACACCACGGATCGCTTGCTTCACAAAGATCGATTGATCGTAAATCACCTCAACCGCCATATCTTCGGGCATGGTTTCTTTGATCACTTTGAGCTCTTTTTTGACTCGTTCGGCCACATCAATCACGTTGGCCGTGGCCTGTTTTTGAACCGAAAGCGAAATGTTACTCACACCATTGTAACGAGAGTAACTGTGGCGTTCCTTCTTAGTATCAGTCACTTTAGCAATGTCCGATAGATAAATCAAACGTTTCCCTAGCCCTCCAGCTACATCTTGATTGACGTTATCTCGCAAATACTCAGATCCTCTTTCGCGATTACGCTTAATTTCATCACGATCATCTAAATAAAGCGGCATTTGTCCAATTTCTTCCACCGAGGTGTACTCACCAATCGAACGAATCAGATATTCATAAAAATTCTCTTTGATCGTTCCCGCTGGATAGTTCAAGTTGTCATCGGTTAAAGCGTCGGTCACTTCGTCAATCGAAATACTCGAGGCCATCATCTTAGCCTGATCAATATCAACATGAATCTCGCGATCAACCCCACCACTGATCGAACAGGAAGCAACCCCTTCCAACTTTTCCAAAGCTTCCTTAATGAAGCGACGTGCATAACGCAACATTTCGACATCGCCACGCTCCCCTGTTAAACTTAAAATCACCGCGGGAAGCTCTAAGGGGTTAAATTTTAAGACAATTGGCTCTCCAGAGTCGCGCGGTAATCGGGCTTTGACCAAATCGATTTTCTCTCGCATCGACAATGCGGCAAAATTCATATCAGTCCCCCAGCTA
This sequence comes from uncultured bacterium, assembly GCA_964565945.1. GTDB lineage: Bacteria > CAZMGY01. Next base: position 13,405 of record CAZMGY010000019.1, on the reverse strand, counting down.
AATTCGGCGGTCACCAGTGACATACCTTCCTTAGATTTGGAAGTCACCCTTTTCAAATCACTAACCGTTCCCACCGCCTCTTCAATGATTTTTGTGATAAGGGTTTCTACCTCTTCGGGGGCAGCATTACCGTAATAGGTCATCACAGTTAACTGAGGGAACGTGATTTGAGGATATAAAGCTTGGGGTAACTTCATCAAAGAAATCATCCCAAACAAAGTTAAGCCCAAATAAACCATCACTGTCATGACTGGCCTACGTACAGATATTTCGGATAAATTCAAAGCAACACCCTTTAACCCCATTCACACATATACTATTAGAAGTATATTACTTGGCAAATATGCTTTCCTGTACTTCAATCACTTGCACCTGATCACCCTCTTTAATATCTTGTTGCGATTCGACAATCACAAACTCATCCACCTCGAGACCAGCGCTGATCTCGACATATTCACGATCCACCGTAAAGTAAATCACTTCCACCACCCGAGTTTCAATGGTGTCATCACTGCTGACAACATTAACCGAATAACCATCTTTAGTTTTATTAAGAACCAAAGCAGGAACCATAAGGGTGTCTTTGGATTCATAAACCGAAATATTCGTCCGCGCAAACATACCTGGTAATAACAATAGTTGATCATTATCCACTTCAATTTTGGCAGTCATCGTCCGGCTTTTACCCTCAATCACAGGAGACAATCCAGTTAATATCCCTTCAAAGGCAACCCCAGGATAAGTATCCACACTCACTTGAGCCGTTAATCCAATCGCAATTTTATCAACATCTTTTTCCACCACCCCAACTTCGACATAAACACGAGTAATATCCATCACCGTCAAAGCTTTTTCGTTTGAGGTTACAAATTCTCCTACATCCATATGTTGAACCGCTAGCACACCATCGACTGGAGATCGTAGCTCAGTCTTCTTGGCCTCATTCAATGCCGACAAATACTCAAAACGAGCTGATTTCATCTTGAGAGCCGCATTCTCTGCTTCAAGCACCGCTTCATCGAGCTTGGAAACCACAATGGCTCCTGCATTAAACATTTTTTCAGAGTTGGTTAGCTTTTTTGCCACTCCTAAAAAAGTTGATTGAGAGGTTTCATAGTTAGCCTTTTGAAATTCCACTTTGTATTTGGCCTCATCCTGAACCAAATTAGACACAACATCATGTTTAGCCACTAGATCCCCTGTTTTGAAGTTAATGTTTTCGATAATGCCGTTCACTTCAAAGCGAAGCTCCAATTCTTCAAAGCCCTTCACAGTACCAATTATCGGCAACATATCACTAAAGTCGGTCCGGACAACGTGAAAAACTTTGACCAAAGGCCACTCTTTTTCAATCGCTTCTTCTTTAGTCTCGACCTGAGCCTTGGCCATCTCACGAACCATTTTGATATAACGCATCAAATCAAACTTAGACACCAAATAAGAAACAGTAATTCCGCCCAAAATAATCAAAAGCATCAAACCAATGCGACGGCCTTTTTTCTTACGTTTCTTCTTTTTCTTCTTTTTCTTCTTTTTGATTATCTTATCTTCCATGCATCAAGTCCTTAACGATAGTAGCCAATTAAGCCAATCGCCTTATTTAAATTGGCAATGGCAATGTAATAATTTATCAAACCCTGAAAATAAAACGACTTTTCGTCGGACAAGCGAACGTAAGAATCAAGCATCTGAACCGCAGTAGCTTCCCCTAACGACATCATCGTCTTATTCACCTTAACCTCTTCCTCGCGAAAAAGCACTTTATCAAAGGCAGAATCAATCTGGATGATCGCTTTTTGGTAATCATAACAGGCATTGCGAACATCGGTTTCTATTTGTTTCTCCATTTTTCCAACTTCGAGCACAGCTTCTTGAAAAGTGATATCGGCCTGTTTTTTATCGGTGAACACCTTCAAGTTATCCAACAAAGAGACTTTCAAAGAACGTGTATAGGAATCACCACGAGAAGACTGACCTAAACGCGGAAAAGCGTGCTCTTTGATCACATTTGTCTCCACAGTGTTCCCTCCAAACGACTTACTGACTTTAAGCGCCGCATTCCATTGTTCATTCAAATGCAAAGTATCATTTTGATAGGCACCACCCCCATAGCCGTAAAAACATGAAAAGTCGACCCGAAAACTTTCCTTGGCAATATTGGCCAAGCGGTCAAAATTTTGAAAATCAACCATGAGTTTATTAACAATGTATTCGGAACGATATTTGTAAGCCAACCACAAAGCATCCTGAATATTCAGAGGAATATCTTTAAAACCAATGCTATCGATGGTATCCAGAGTAAAATCTTCTCCCACACTCATTTTTTGACGCAAACTGAGCTCCCCCATCTCGTAATCCTTCACCGTCCCAGCCACTTGAAACTGAACTTGGTTGTAAGAGGACTTCACATTGCGAAAATCTAACAAACGAACCAAACCTTGCTTATGCAAATAGTTAACTTTTTTCACTATATCTGTGGTCCGCCCCAATAAGCGTCGCTGGGTTGCCAAGTTCATTTTGGCCATCACATGATTGTAGTATGCTTCCTCTACATCAAAGGCTACCTCCGTTTTAATTTTATCGTACGTCCGTTTAGCAACTTCGAGATTAACCTTAGCTTGTTTTAATAAAAATTTAATCTCTCCCCCATCAAACAAGGCATAATCAACCGTAATCTTATAATCTTCTTCCGAAAAGGGCAACGCACCCGCTTCCCCTTTGGTCTTAGAAATATCCGTACTCACCTTGGGAAATATATTCCGCCTAGCTTCCCAATATTTCAATTTGGCTAATTTGATTTTTTCCAAAGCAATTTGGGCTGGCAAATGATTGTTTATCGCTACTTGAATGCATTCATCAATGCTTATCTTTTTGATTCCTGGCTGAACCAAAGGTGTGTAACGCTGAAGTTCGCCAACGATTTGTCCCATTTGTTCTTCGAATTTGATCTCGGCCTGTTTGGCATTGTCACGCAAAATAGCCTCCTTCTCAAAAAAAAGCATCTCTTTACGCCGTTCTTGAACCTGATCCAAAATATCTAAAATAGCCGAATTTTCTTTGGGTATAATCAGACCTGTTTCGGTTTTTTCCTGATCCTCACGAATTTGTTCAATTTTGTCAGCAACAGCCTGTTCAACATTTTCAATCCCCTCCATTCGGACATCATCTTCAACATCCACTTGTTCTCGCGCTCCATTGATCTGATCATCCGTCAACACTCGCTCGGTTTGAATCCCCTCAAACACATCATCACTGTCCCCTTCGGCTTTTTTTTCGCGGGTCTTGTAAGCCATCAATTCAGCTTCCATATCCTGATTTTTTAGCTCTTTGATTTTTTTGCGCTCTTCACTGTCTTCGGCTTTTCCAGGAACTTCAGCACCATCTTCCCCAGACCCTTCCGCAGATTCTTGCTCCGCTAACTTTTTAGCCAATTCCGGATTTTCTTCGACCATTTTTTGCAAAACTTCAGGATCCATACCCACAAGAGGGTCTTCTTTCTCACCCGCAACCTGCCCTTCTGTCGTTTCTCCCGCAATAGGCCTAACCCAGATCTGTATCTCCTTGCCTTTTTGTCGCACATCATAACTAAAATTTTGGCCAAATCGAAAAGACATATAATCAACCCGCTTTTCATCTTTATTAGCCAAAATATCTTCGACAAAATAGCCCATATTGATTTCTTTAAGCAAAAAGGCATTCACTATTTCCCGTGCTTCCTTTTTGCCAAAAATATCGGAACCAACCACTTCAATCACAAGCCTTGGAGGTTGAAACAAAACAAAGTCAACCACATTGAATTCTTGATTAGCTTGAATTTTGATCAGAGCATCTTCTTCAATTTCTTCGACAATGATCGATTCAATGAAGGTTTGCTCAATAGGGGCTTTGATTACAACGTTAGTGGCCTCTTGAGCCCACAGCCCCACAGCCTGCCCTAGAAGCAAGACTAAAGGCAACACATAACCTAAGAGTTTTTGTGAATGCACACATACCCTTCCACAACACACACAACACACACTTTAACGAGAGTATTCTATCACCTTATTGTAATGATCACAAAACAGGCGAAGATGCCTTAGCGATTTTTGAAGAAGTCACCAATAGGCACCAAGACATCCTCGTAAATCGCATTGAAAAAATCTTCAATAGAAAAGTGTTTATCGTCGTCTTGTGTTTCAATGTTAGCTTCAATGTTATTGTCACGAACATCATTGATAATATTGGGGAGCGACTCTCTCAAAAGTTGCTCATAGGGTCCCTCCAAAGGATTATCAAAATCACTATCGTCAGTAGGCAGTTCAATCACTGCTCCTGATTCCAGCACCTGAATAGTCTCGTGACTCAAAACAATATTAAGCCTATGAGCTTGGCTCCAAGCACTATAAACCGTATGGTTACGATCAATCTGATTAGGTCGTCTAGCTCTAAGACGATAATAATAATTTCCACCTTGACCCCCTCGAGAAGCCACAGGAATATTCACAAAAGGGTTGACATCTTGCAGGGTTCCTTCCAGAGAAACTTCCTGCAATACCACCGACGAAGAAAACGAAGAGGCGCGGGATATCTCCAGTTGGTAACTCGCCACACCAGGCAACAACTCTTTCACTCTTACGCGCAAGGCTTGACGATCATTCACTTGAGCACCATTAGCTAAAGGAGACCCCAGAGATTCCACCCGAGCCAACTCAATCGTCGGCTGCGAAAATATTTTTTGCAAACTATCTTTGGCCGCAGGCGATTCTTGAAATAAAAACGTTGGAAAACCTAGCAAATTAAGCGTATCGCATAAACGTTCATCCTTAGACAACAAATCCCAAACCATACCCGTTAAATAGTTTTCAAGCATAAGAATTTCGGCCCCCTTGTCAATGTCTAAGATCCTATTGAAAATGGCACTTCGTCCAAATGCTGGGGTATCAAGGGTGAAAGAACTGATAAACCCATAAATAGAACTCACATTGCCAAAATCAGCAGGAAAATCGCGTCTCTCTTCCAAATCTCTAAACTGTTGATAAACATTCATCTCATCAAAAACAAGCGTCGCCATAGCCATACTTGGTGCAACCCGAGCATCAACTAAAGGACGAAAAGGCTCCAAAATATCATAATGGTTAGCTGTCGACCATGCTGGAGACAAGCCCCAATACCTCTCATACGTTGTGTATGCCGAAGAATTCGACTGCCACAATGATCTTGTGTGCTCACGATTAGCCTTCACTGCATTTTGAGAGTTGGCAAAATAATCGTAACCACCCGCATCTTTAAAAGGTAAGGTCTGACAAATAAGATTAATTTCCAATTCGGTAGGAATAAAATTGGGATTAAGAACACGATAACCCCTCATGTCAATATAAGCTTGAGGATACGTGTGTACAAATAAACCCAAATCATACCCCAACACAGGCTCAGTATGTCCGAGACTATCAATCGTTACCGACGAAGTGTTCCGCAAAATATTCGACCACAAGTCTTCCGAAACACGATTTAAAGGTGCTCCAATGGCCAGCAAATACAACAAAATACTTTCATCAAAGTGCTCATAGGTTAAAACATTTTGTTGAGCATCACTCAAGACAATCTTGCGAAAATCCCATCCATGAATCAAATGACGACTGTTAGAACTTAAAGCTGCATTCCATTGAACACGACGGTACAGTTGATCCACCAAATTAACAATGTCTCTCACAATCGTGCTACGATTGGCGATCGTTTCGTCACTTTCAATTTCAATTTTCTTCGATAAAACGTATTGTTTAACAGTTAAAGCGCCAATAATTAACCAAGCGGTATCCAGCGTAGAGAATTCCACCGCAGAGCCAAGTTCCCCACTTGAGATATTATAAAAATGAGCGTAAAAACCACGATAACACTGGGTTTCGGGAAGATTGGCAAAAAAGCTTAAAATGGCTTTCAAGCGAACCAAAACAGTACTCAATGGCACCCAATCCTGTTCCACCCCAATCGTATAGGCCACACAAGCAAACCCCATGCCTACTGTACTCGCCCAAATATCTCCTCTCTCAGAATCGACATCGTAAAACTGAGGAATCAAATAAGATGTCCCAATCGCTTGATCCCAAAAAAAGCCAAAAACTCCTCTCATGTATTCATACACACGAATGGCACGCATCATTTGGGGATAAGAAGCTTCAATAACATCTTCAAAAGCAAAATTAAATGTTGCGTACGTCCGCCCCTCGTCGGCAAGGATCAAAAATTGATCTTCAATAAAAACATCCCATAAATTTTGACCTTGATACTCTTGAGGAACCAAACGCATGAAGGCCTCCCGAGTGATTGTGTGTGAACTATTAATGACAAGGGAACGCTTAGGCAAACCAGGACTAGACTCAATTCTTTCCAATGGCTGAAGATCTAGACCCTCACTGGAAAGAACCTTTTGAGCTGTAGGTTCTGGATCAGAGAATACATCTACCGTCTCTTCTTCGCTAGAAGACACAACGACGATTGGCACACTGGTTATCTGGTTCAAGTGCGAACGTGAGGCAACACTTTTTGTAGCTGATCTACGGGGCGCAACGATGTCTGAAGATACTGTAATTTGTTCCGAATACAAAGACGCGCAAACAAGAAAACAAAAAAGAACAAAAGCACCCCTCACAAGAATCTCCTTCACAAGTAAATAAACCATTTTAACATTTTTTAGATTACTCTAAATCATATTATTGTATCACAAAGAATATCTATTATACAATATAAATTTTTGCCTCTAAAAAAAAATTCTCACCGCTTATTCTTCGTATAGGATAAAATCCTACATCATGATGCGTTTTATAACTCTCACCACAGTTTTCCTTTCACTTACCCTTTACAGTGGCTGCTGGTGGGGAGAACGCGTCAATAGGGAAGAAAAAGAACAACAAGAACTGCTCAATGCCGAAATTTACGAAAAGTACCGCCGTGAAAATATTAAGCGAGCCAAAAAAAACCAGCCTCCTCTACCCTTGCCTAAGCATAAGCAAATTCCCAAACGTTTTCTGTGGTACTAAACAGAAGATTTTTGAGACTGCGCTTGATGTCGTAGCTGACCGCAGGCCGCTGTAATATCACGACCTCGCGGTGTCCGAATAGTGGCAATCACTCCCATACCGTCCAAAATATTCCGAAACCCTTGCATCGTTTCCAGAGAGGAACACTGAAAAGCTTCGTGAGGCATTGCGTTAAAGGGAATCAAGTTAACCTTGGCACACATACCTCGCACAAGTGCAACCAACTGACGTGCATCGTCTGCCCCATCATTCACACCTCGCAACATCACATATTCGAATGTAATCTGACGACCCGTTTGCTCAATGTAAGCACGACAAGCTTGTATAAGATCTGTCAAAGGAAAACGTTCATTGATCGGCATAAGCTTAGAACGTTTCTTGTGATTGGCCGCATGCAAAGAAATCGCAAGCTCCACCTGTTTATCATACGCAGCCAAACACTTTATTCCAGGAATGAGGCCCGCGGTCGAAACCGTGATACGACGCGCACCAATATGAAACGCGCGGTAATCGTTAATGATATCAATCGCTTTAGTCAGCTGGTTAAAGTTTTGCAAAGGCTCTCCGATCCCCATAAACACCACATGTGTAATTTTATCGATACCTTCATGTCGCAACACCGAAGACAGCTGATTCAAAATTTCTCCAGACGACAAATTGCGTTTAAGCCCCAGCAAGCCACTACTACAAAAACGACAACCAAGCGCACAACCAACCTGCGTTGAAACACACAAGGTTCTTCGCTTAAGACTTGGAATCCATACGGCCTCCAAAACTTCTTGATCATGCAAGCCAAATAGGAACTTATACGTTCCATCTTTGGATTTTTGAATATCACGGACAGAAAATTGATCCAAAGAATGATCCTGCTTAAGAAGCTGTTTAAGTTTTTGAGGAACATTCTTCATTGCCTCATAATCCGTGACGTGTTGTTGATGTAGCCATTGAAACACTTGATCAATCCGAAACTTTTGAGAACAACCTAGCTGTTCAAAAGCACTTTGCATTTCTTCATAAGATAAATCTCTTAAACACATCATACCTACGAAGTTCCTCTTACATCAAGCTTAAAGTACAAAGTTTCAACAGAAAAGAGCTAAGCAAAACGTTTTGTTTCACTTTACTCTTTTAAATTAATCAACCAGAGCTCTCCAGTACGCTACACTATACTGAGGCAAAGCCAAATACGACACACGTTCCGCTCTTATCGATTAAACTTATACTTTTTCTGTTTCACGGTTGGAAACCCCCTTAAAGCGCCCCTCAATGTAACGCTCAACTTCTTCCATTGTGATGCGGTATCCACCACGACGACCTTCTTTGTAAGCATTCAATTTACCTTGACGAATCAAATCTCTTACATGCTCTTCGCTAATACGCAACATCTCGGCCACTTCACGGGTCAAAAGAACTTTTAACATATCTCACCTCTCTTATTAACGTTAATAACGTTTGTTTAATTATTTTTTACACATAGTATCAAAACAATCGAAATTTGTCAATATTAAATTGCATCAAGTATATATATATATCATTAGGTATTTTTTTGACACTTTGAACCTCTTTCAATAACCCTCAAGAAACAACGCCTCCACTTTACACATAAAACATTTTGTTACAGTAACTGTCTACGCAAGTCATTTAAGAGGGTATATTTGTGCGATATTCCCTAAATTAGGTTCAAGCAAAAAAAGAACCTCCCAAACAGCTTAAAGGAAAACGTTGCCTCACCACCGCTACGATATCGGGCGCCCCTTCGCACAAAACATTAACCAACACAGATGACGAAGACAATAATCATGGATTTTAATACACTTTAGTTTATTCTTCTTGGGAATTTACTAGCAGGCTATGCTATTATTGGATGGTTTCGATTTTAAGGTGTAGGAACTTTGTACCTGGGGTTGCCCGCAAAGACACTAACCGTCGCATTTTTATGAACTCAATTGGCTCTTTGTGGGATGGGCAACAAAGTTTGGCGCCCTAACCCTTGCCTTATTGTGCGAGCCATCTCCTTAGAGTTTCGCGGCAAGGTTAAGGTTGACAGCTAAGTTTTTCTGAGATATAATCTCTTGTTGCTGCCGAAGTGGTGAAATTGGTAGACGCACTGGACTCAAAATCCAGCGGGGGCGACCCCGTGTCGGTTCGATTCCGACCTTCGGCAATTACCGTTCCTCAAAACTTCTATTTATTTACATCTCTTTGTTTTATAATGATTTATGACTTGTATAGATTTGCAGAATTTTGCATATTTCTGTAAGGGTAATCCATCGCAAACCCCATGACTTTATAGCGCCAGGAAACCAATGTATTTACAACCGTTTTTATTAAGCGCTCAACTCAAATGATTTCATTCGGGCTATGTTCTCTAATTTTTGATGACGACTCGTAGCGTCAGTCCCCGCAAGCGCAAGAACACTTGTGCTTTCTTGATCTTGTGGAATTTCCTTTAAAAAAGATTCAATCAACTCTTTCAAAATTTTACGCTTACCTTTCACTAATTCCTTCATAGCTACCTTATTTACAGCCCCTCCTAAGTCCAAAATTATCCGAAGCTCCTCTGCCCCCTCTAGGGGCAGGCTTTGTTGTAGCGCAAAAATCGTTGCTTTATTTGGGTCATTAAGCAATTGCTCAAAATACTCGTAAAACTCACCCCTTAATTGCTTCAATTCTAGGCAATTCATTGTTACGAGAGATTGGAATATAGCCTCGGCATTAAGCGCTGTCGGCCGATATTTAGGCTCCACATCCTTAAAGTTTTGATCTACGGCATCCTTAATACTTTCCTCATTCGCAACACTCCTAGCATTCAACCAGCTTGCTTTGTGAGATTCATATTCAGCGACAAATTTCATCATTGTGGGAAACTTTTTATTCTGAGTTGAAATAAAAGGAAACCACCAGTCCTCAACCTTGTGAACTTTTCCTAAATTTGATAAATCATCCATCATTAAAACATTTCTATTATCAGAAAGTTTCTCTAACTTTAAGGCCTTAAGTTCTTTTAGAGTAGTTGGCAATGTAACCTTTTCCTTGCTTAATGTTTCTACCTCAAAGTTAGTTTTGCTACTGGTTTTTTTGCCTGATAAAACATATAGATTCCGATTGATCAGACCAAGAGTCGCCTTTATAAGTGAAGAATAACTTATAGACTTAAACTTTTCAACTTCATTAATAACACCCCATAAATTATCCGTATTACCCTTGATTTCATTGAGGAGTTTTTTTGCATCAGGTACTAGATCTTTTTGTTTCGCTAAACCAACCTCCAGTGCTTGCATTAATGCAACTCCCTTGGCAAGAATCTGTTTTTTCCCAAGTTTTTGTAATTTTGCAACAAATTCTTCTTGTTTGTCAGCAGTTTTCTTGGGACCCTTTAGTTCTTTTTTTTCTATTTTTTCAGACAGCTCCTTAACAATCTTACACCCAGCACCAGCAGGAACCTCTAAAATGGCAAATGCTTTATCCAAACTTTTTATCGCAGAAGCAGATTTATCAAAATTAGCGAAATAAGCTCGCACGAATTCCTTAAGCATCTCCTTCTCTCGATCCCCGAAAAAGTCGTCATCTACGTTTAAAATCACCTTCGCATCTTGAAGAATCTCTTCTGCTAATTTTTTAGATCTAGTAAAAACACCTTGATTTTCCTGTCCTTGTTTACTGACATCGGAAGAGTCCTTAATATCATCCTCCCAGAAGGTAAATAATTCTTCCAGCAAAGCCTCCCAATAAGAACTCTGCTCAGGAAATTCTTTTTCCCCTTTTTTTTGCAAAGCCTCAACATGAAAACTCTCCTCAAAAGATTTTTCTTCCTCATGAAAACTCTGATCAACAGTCTCTACCGCTAAGCCACGAAGTCCTTCTTTAGTAGTTGGAAATACCCCCTTTTCCTTGCTTAACGTTTCTACCTCAAAGTTAGTTTTGCTACCAGTTTTTTTTGTTGACAAAACATCTCCATACCTCTTGATCATGCGAACAGTATCCTCTAAAGTTAAATCTATAGATTCAGAATCAAGAGGCTCCTCATCCTCAAAAGACTTTGAAATCTTTTTCAAAATATTCAAAGTTACTAACATCCGCTCTGCCTTTTTCTTGCATTCATCCTCACTGTTTCTGGTTTTTAGACCCTCCTTTATTGTTTCCATTAATACAATTCCCTTGGCAAGATCCATTTGCTTCTGAATTTTTTTTGATTCTTCATTAAGTCTTTTTGATAATTTCTTTTGATTCTTAGAACTAGTCATCTTACTAAGCTTTTGAAAGTTTTTTGCCATATCTTTAGACAGTTTTTCAACAAGCTTACTCCCTTCACTTTTAGGATCTACTTTAAAAAAGTCAAATGCTTTATCCACAGTGTTTATCCCTGGAGCAAAATCAACTGCTTTATCCATACTTTGATTGAGACCCTTCCTTATATTTTTCCTTAGCGCAGACGGCACAGGACGATTACCTTGACTGCTATACATAGCTTCTGTGGATTGAACATTTTCCCTAAAACAATCACTGTGCACAGAAGGCTTGTTTTCAGATTCTAATTTATTTTGAAAATACTTTTGCAAGGCTTTCAAAACAAATCTGTATTGCCCCTCATTTTGCACAAGATAACGAGACTTGCGCCCAATATTAAGAATATCCCTGACTACAGATTTAGGGGTTCCTCCTTCGGGTAAACCTTTCTTCAAGGCTCGAAGCGCTTGGTCATAAATCAGGAAAACGCCTGTGCGACCACATCCGGTGGAACAATGTATTACGGAGAATTGATCTTGGCTATCTCCTAAGTCTTTCCTAGCTTTTTGAACCAGTTCGTAGTACTTAAAAAAAGTATCATAAATAACTAGTCCGTCGTGATCGGGCCAGGCCGTGTATTGATATTGGTCGACCCTGCGAGCCTCGTTGGTCCCCTTCTTCCTTAGTTGAAAGGTGCGCTGGATGACAGCTCCGTCCACCAAGTTATTTTCGTCCAGCATAGTGATTTCAATTGGGCCATAAGTTACCTTGGCTCCAGTTTCTTTTGGCCAATAGCGGGCAAGCTCAATTGGCTCTTTTCCCTCCTTTTTTTCCACAAATTGTGTCATCATTCCAATCACGGGAGTCTTGTTTTCCCAGATCATACGCCAGAAAGCGCCTATAGTCTCTAGCTTGGGCGCTTGGGTGACAATGTAAGACGCCTTTCCTTCAACATCTAGAACATAACTGGCATTGATATAGTCATCCACACCTGCTATCTGATTTTTTTTCAGGTCTAAACGTACCCGGTATGTGTCTGTTGGAAGAATATCTCTATAACGGTTCTTTGCCCTATTTTCATCTTGAAGACCTACTTTCGTATACTCCTGTCCGCTATTATCAGTAAGATTCTCATAGTCATCAGCACCCTCCCAGAAAGAGTCATCGCCTAAAATCCTCTTCCAATATTCATCACGCTCTTTCGGTGATTTTTTAGCTTTAGCAACATCAACATGATCGACATAATCATGTTTTTCAAATTCAGCAAAAACGCCCCGGTTGCCCTGAACATCTGTGAATTGAACAATTGCCTCAGGACGCTTCGTTATACTTTTCCCTAGCCTAAGCCTAGGCCTAGGCACAGGGTTAGTATTTTTCCTGGTAACAACGTCTTTATCTTGCTTTTTCTCTATGACTTTAGCTAAGGCTGAAATTTCCGACTTGGGCGCTAACCCCCATGAGGATGGAGATAACAATAACGAAAAAACAAAAATTTGAGCTATTACTAACTTTAGCACTCGAAAATTCTGAAAAGAAACCATACTAGTTTATCCTTATTCCTAAATAAGTTTTTAATGTTCTTCTAATCTAGTGTAAGGAAAAAGAATCTATTTATCAACAAAATTTTCACAATAATTCATGTTATTTAAGACTTAACCTCTACAACATCGCCAGGTTCTTCTTTAGTTGGTTTGGAGAAAGGGGGCATCCATCGCAAACCCCAGGACTTTATAGCCCCAGGAAACCAATGTATTTACAACCGTTTTTATTAAGCGCTCAACTCGAATGATTTCATTCGGGCTATGTTCTCTAATTTTTGATGAAGACTCGCAGCGTTACTCCCCACAAAATCAAAAACACTTTTGCTTTCTTGACCTTGTGGAATTTCATTTAAAAAAGATTCAATCAACTCTTTCAAAATCTTACGCTTACCTTTCACTAATTCCTTCATAGCTACTCTATTCACAGTCCCTCCTAAGTCCAAAATTGTCCCTAACTCCTCTGACCCCTCTAGGGGCAGGCTGTGTTGTAGCTCAAGAATCGTTGCTTTATTCGGGTCATTAAGCAATTGCTCAAAATATTCGTGAAACTCACCCCTTAATTGCTTCAATTCTAGGCGATTCATTTTCATGAGAGATTGGGTTATAGCCTCGGCATTAAGCGCT
>CAZMGY010000018.1:0-71296 GCA_964565945.1 uncultured bacterium | reverse complement strand
AGGCTTCCTGTGCCCATGGAACCCATAGGTCTTGTGCGAGATACTTTTGCCAAATGAGAGGAAGGCGCAAGGGCCATTAGGTTAGTAATAGAAAAGCAAATGACGAGATTAATAGCTAAGAATGGTAACCTTAGGGGATGACTCATCCTGCGGACTCCTTTTTCCTGTTTAGGTTTAGTTGCGTCTAATTTTACTATTCTGTCTAAAACTTGCTAATGACTCTTTGAGAGAAAACAATATTTAAAATCTATAAAAATGTCAAGAAAAAAACAAATGAATGGCGCGAGTCATAAAAATGGGGATCAATTTATTATAGGAATTTTTACCTAGCGAAGATAATGGCGATGTTTCTCTGCTGACAAGAGCATAAAAATCAGTTATAATGTTTGTTTCATCTGGAGTAGATGATCTGGGATCTTTAGCAAATGAGGTTCGAAATGAGTCAACAGCCGAGTGTTTTATTGCCTATCGAGGATGCCATTGTTGCGATTCGACGTGGAGAAATGATTATTGTTGTCGATGACGAAAAGCGTGAAAACGAAGGTGATCTTATCATGGCCGCCGAATTTGTTACGCCCGAAGCCATCAATTTTATGGCGACTCATGGCCGTGGTCTTATTTGTCTAGCCACCACCCTGCAACGATTGAATGAGCTTCAGATTGAACCAATGGTTCAGCAGAACACGTCTCTGATGAGCACGCCTTTTTACACGTCGGTGGATTATGTGACTGATACGACGACGGGCATTTCGGCCTCGGATCGCTCCAAAACCATTTTTGCTTTCACTGATGAGGCAACTCAATCAGAAGATTTTGCTAAACCAGGCCATATTTTTCCTTTATGCGCTAAAGAAGATGGTGTTTTGCGCAGGGCTGGGCACACCGAAGCGGTGGTTGATGTGTGTCGCCTGGCAGATCTTTATCCTGCGGGTGTTTTGTGCGAAATTCTTAATCCCGACGGAACGATGGCGCGCTTGCCCGATCTTAAAACGTTTGCCAATGAGCATAATCTGACCATATGTAGCATTGCCGATCTAATCAGTTATCGTTTGGAAAAGGAATCTTTGGTCGAACGTGAGGTGAGCACCAACTTGCCGACGGAACACGGTGATTTTGAACTGATCGTCTATGAATCCAAAACCGATCATAAAGGTCATGTGGCTTTGGTCTATGGTGATGTTGCCGATGTGAACGAGGAGCACCCTTTGCTCATTCGTGTGCATTCCGAGTGTTTAACTGGGGATGTTTTTCATTCCAAGCGCTGTGACTGTGGGCGTCAGTTGGATGCTGCGATGCACGCGGTGGTTAAGGAAGGGCGAGGCGTAATCCTATATATGCGTCAAGAAGGCCGGGGCATAGGCTTTGTGAATAAAATGAAAGCCTATGCCTTGCAAGATTCAGGTTTAGACACTGTGGAGGCCAATCAGAAATTAGGCTTTCCGCCAGATATGCGCAATTATGGGATCGGTGCCCAGATTCTTAAAGATTTAGGTGCCACGCACATTAAAATATTAACCAACAACCCTAAAAAGATGGTGGGTCTTAAGGGCTATGGCATTACGATTCACGATCGGATACCTTTGATTGTTGATGGCACCGATGAAAATAAACAGTATTTGAAGACCAAAAAAGAAAAAATGGGTCACTTATTGGAGTTAGACGAATGAAACAAATAACGATTGCGGTGAGTCGCTTTAATGAAATGATCACTCATGGTTTGTTACAGGGCTGTGTGCAGACTCTTGAGCAACATGGTTTGAGCGATCAAGATTATACGGTCTATTGGGTGCCTGGAGCTTATGAGTTACCAGTTGTTGCCCAAGCTTTGGCCAAGAAACAAGATTGCGTTGCCGTCATCTGTTTGGGAGCGGTGATTCGGGGCGATACTCCGCATTTTGATTACATTTGTGAACAAACCGCCGCTGGATTGATGCGCGTTTCGCTCGATGAACAATTACCTGTGGTGTTTGGCGTTTTAACAACGGATACACTGGAGCAAGCCCAACAACGTTCTTGTGAGCCTGGGAGCAACAAGGGGGAAGAGGCGGCTTTGTGTGCTTTAGAGATGATTGATGTATTAACTCAAATCCCAAAGGACAGTCATCATGGGCCCTCGACGTAAATCTCGTGAATTTGCTTTAGAGATTTTGTATCAGATGGATTTGCAACGGCAAGATTTAAGTCTTTTGTTGACTGTGCTGAATGAGTATTGGGCTTTGCGTAAAAAAAGTTACAGTGAGCAACTGTTTAAGGACGTGCAAAACTTTACGGCAATCCTGGTCAAAGGTGTGTTGCAATACCGTGATTCGCTCGATGATAAGATTGTCAAATATTTGGACAACTGGGATCTAGAGCAGATTTCAGTGATCGATAAGAATATTATGCGAATGGCTTTGTTTGAGATATTGTATGTGGATGATGTTCCGAGTCAAGTAACCCTGAATGAGGCTGTTGAAGTAGCCAAAAAATATGGCTCTCAGGAATCACATCACTTTGTGAATGGTGTTTTGGATCGCATTTACAAGAGAGCATTGCAGACCCGCTAAGCCTTTTCGCATGGAAATCATGAAGGAAAGGACTCAAATATGTTTGGATTAGTTTCCCTTTTTAAGAAGAGCTTGCAAAAGACGCAGTCGTCGTTAACTCGCAAAGTGAGGTCGATTTTTAGCAAGCATACCGTTGACGAAAATATGCTTGAAGAGCTTGAGGAAGTTTTGATTAAAGCCGATGTTGGTGTGGACATCACCATGGAATTGATTGATGCCATTCGAGACAAAGTGAAAGATTCGAAAGAGGCGACCTACGATGTCTATGCCTTTTTAAGAGAGAGCATGAAGCACTATTTGCCTGAAGAGGCGCAGGAAGACAAATCGTTTAAGGTTTTGCTGGTTTTAGGAGTGAATGGTTCGGGAAAAACCACCTCGATTGCTAAATTGGCCAAAAAATATCAGGATGAAGGACATTCTGTGATGATTGCTGCGGCGGATACGTTTCGTGCGGCTGCAGTTGAGCAATTGCGAACATGGTCGCAACGCTTGGGAATTCCTTTGATAGAAAAAGAAGAAGGTGCGGATCCTTCCGCAGTGATTTACGAAGCTCTCGAAGCAATGCAGTCTCAGAAAAAAGATTTACTTATCATTGACACCGCAGGGCGTTTGCATACTAAAAAGAATTTAATGGACGAAATGGGTAAAATGAAACGTACCATTGCCAAACATATAGCCGAGGAACACATTCGCACCCGTTTGATTTTGGATGCTACCACAGGTAACAATGGCTTGATGCAGGCTCGACAGTTTAGCAAAGATATTGGCATTGATGATCTTTTGTTGGCCAAATTTGATAGTTCGGCCAAAGGTGGATTTATTTTTTCTATCTCTAAGGAATTGAACTTACCAGTGCGCTACATTGGTGTGGGAGAACAAGCGGATGATCTTTTGCCGTTTTCCCGTGAAGATTTTATTGAGGCCTTGTTTGAGGAATAAAGGGAATGGCGTATCAAGATTTTATGCAAAGAGCGGTTAAACTTGCTCGCAAAGGCTTAGGATCAACACGACCGAATCCTCCTGTAGGAGCACTGGTGGTGAAGGATGGACGCATCATCGGACAAGGTTATCATCGTGCTGCGGGTAAACCTCATGCCGAAATAGATGCTTTGTCCAATTGCAGTGAATCACCGGTTGGCGCTGATTTGTATGTTACGCTTGAGCCTTGTTCCACACAGGGGCGAACTGGAGCTTGCACCGAATCAATCTACCAAATGGGTATTAAACGCGTATTTGTTGGAGCCACTGATCCATCTGAGGCTAATGGTTCGCGAGCACAAAACCTCTTGGAAGCCAAGGGGATTGAGTATTATGCTGGAGTGTTGCAGCATGAGTGCGAGGCCTTGATTGCCCCTTTTTGTAGATTCACACTGGATCAGCGCCCATGGGTGACCTTAAAGGCTGGAGTGAGTTTGGATGGTCGCATTGCTTGCGCTAATGGGCACTCGCAGTGGATCACTGGCAAAAAAGCACGTCGTTCTGCGCATTGTTTGCGTCGTCAAATGGACGCAGTTTTGGTGGGTGCCGAAACATTTCGAAAGGATAATCCTCGTCTCACTGCCCGTAGCGAAAATAATACCCTCAAGGTGCCTCTGCGCATTGTTTTGTTTTCGGGGGGCGAACTTCCTGAAAGCCATCATTTGTTGACGGAGCATGCTGAGCAAACTCTATTGGTGGTCGATAAGCCTATTCTTAGTGCTGATCTGAAAGATAAAGGCGTTCAGGAATGGGTCTATACCTCGCGCGAGAAATGTTTGGCTGAACTAATGCGGGAACTGCATCGACGTGAGATCATCCATCTCTTGGTCGAAGGAGGAGGTCAGACGCACGTAGCCTTTTGGAATGCAGATTTTGTCGATGAAGTGTGTTTATATGTCGCTCCCATAATATTAGGCGAGGGGCCTTTATGGCTGCCCACAGTTCAAACTGCGCCAACATCGGTGCAAAAAGCTCTTCGTTTAAAGGGCGTGCTGCATCAACGTATGGACGAGGATATGATGATTCGTGGTTATATAGAAAGGGATAGTGCTCATGTTTAGCGGCTTGATTGAAGCGGTAGGAACAATTGCCCAGATGAATCAAGATGGGGCCGTGATGCATTTGACTGTTCACAAGAATTCGGCGTGGTCGGATGTTTGCAAAGGGGATAGTGTGGCTGTTAATGGTGTTTGCCTTACAGTGGTTGACCAAGGTCGCGATACGCTTAGTTTCGATGTGATTGATACAACTTTGGCTGTCACGAGTCTGGGGTCTTTGCAGCAAGGGGCGACTGTTAATTTGGAGCGCGCTTTGTCGATTCAGGCTCGTTTGGATGGTCATATTTGCGCTGGACATGTGGATTGTTTGGGTCAGGTCGAAGCGATCATGCAAGTGGATGGAAGTTATCATCTTAAGATTGGGTTTTCTGAGGATTGGGCGGCGCATGTTCTCTCCAAAGGTTCGGTGGCTTTGGATGGAATTAGTTTAACAATTGTCAATTGCGATCGGCAGTCGCTGGAAGTAGCAATTATTCCTCATACGCTCAGTCACACCAATTTGAAAGAGAAAGAGGTGGGCGACCCGATTAATATTGAGTTTGATTATTTGGGCAAATATGTCTTGTCTTATTTGAAACATCGAGAATCCTGATATGGCGCGGCCGAGCGTGATGATCACAGGTGGCCTGCGTGGTTTGGGGCTTCGACTGGCCCAGACTTATCTGCGTTATGACTATAATGTGATCGTATCGCAGTGTACGATTGATACAGCGCATGAAGAGGCTTTGGCTGATCTTACAAGGTTGGGTCATGCGCAGTGCATGCACATGGATCTAAGAAAGATGGATTTGCTGGAGGCCTTTTGGCAGGAATCTTTGCGTTATCCTTGTCCAGATATTTGGATCAATAATGCTGGCGTTTCTTACAGTGCTTTAACCTCTCGCTCGAGCGAAGATCAATTGAATGATCTGTTAGATATTAATCTGAGGCACACTGGAGTATTGGCCTGCAGGGTCGCAGAGCGTATGTCCGCATTAGGCAGGGGGCATATGATCAATATTGTTTCGCATCAAGCTGTTTCG
The DNA here is from genome assembly GCA_964565945.1 of uncultured bacterium. Classification (GTDB taxonomy): domain Bacteria; genus CAZMGY01. Next base: position 65,692 of record CAZMGY010000018.1, on the reverse strand, counting down.
GGAGGAGTAGGTTTGAGCGCTTATGGATTAAGCAAAGGGGCTATGCTTGGTCTAAGTCGTGATTTGGCCAAAGAGTGGGGGGTGCGAGGTGTACGTGTTAATGCTGTGGCGCCAGGTTTTATGCTCACTGACATGACAGGTCATTTGAGCGAAGAACTCATTAACGATTTTTGTTGCCAGAACACATTGGGCTGCTTGAGCCCTCTCGACGAAATCACTCAGGCGATTTATGATATATCTCAATGGAGGCATGTGTCGGGGCAATTATTTGTTTTGGACAGTCGCATTCTCAACAATTGAAAGGAATTTAAAACGATGCTGGAACTTCCCGAAGTGGAAACAACGAGAGGAGGCTTGCTCAAAACTTTGCTCGATCGAACCATTGATAGGATGGCGCAGCGTTCATCGATTTTTTCTTCTGTGTGTCAGCCAGGAGAGGAAGAATAAGATGACCCTCCGCGAGGAAACGATACTTCAGGCTTTGCAAGAGGAGGGTTTGTACCGTCAGATGAGGGTGATCGAAGCCATCGACGGTGTTCGCTTTGTTTGTGAAGGACGGTCCTATTTGAACTTTGGATCTAATAATTATCTTAATTTGGCGCAGCATCCTCGGGTGATTCGGGCAGTTAAAGATACCTCCGAGATTTTTGGTGTGGGTGCTCAGGCTTCGCGTTATGTCTGTGGTAATTTCACCTTGCACGAACAGGTGGAAAACAAACTTACGGACTGGCTTAAAGCCGAGCGCGCGCTACTGTGCAACACTGGTTATATGGCCAATTTAGCAGCTATTTCGTCTTTGGTTAAACCCGAGGATTTGGTTTTGCTCGATCGTTCTTGTCATGCCAGTTTGATTGATGCGGTCAAATTGTCACAGGCAAGTTATAAGATTTTTCGTCATAACGACTGTGATCATCTAGAGCAGTGTCTGAAACGTTATTATCGCAAGGGGCAAATGCTGTGGGTGATCACCGAATCGCTCTTTAGCATGGAAGGAGATTGTTCTCCAATTAAGGATATAGTTAAGCTCAAGAAAAACTATGCGTTTCGGATAATTGTCGATGAAGCACATGCGCTAGGTGTGTTTGGAGATTCTGGGGAAGGGTGGGTTGTCCAGCAAGGCTGTTCGAATGAGGTGGATGTGCGTGTGGTGAGCTTGGGTAAGGCTATAGGGGTGGCTGGCGGTGCGGTGTTGTCTTCGCACGAAGTGATTGATTGTGTTCTTAATCGAGGGCGAACGAGTATTTATAGCACAGGCTTGGCTTTGCCCTTAGTGGGTGGATTGCTTAGCGCCATTGATTTGGCGCGTCATGCTAGTCAAGCGCGAGATAAGCTTTGGCGCTTAATCGGTGAATTAGAGGGCTGTTCGCCTGTGATACCGGTGTTTATTCCTGGCAATGCGGCTGTCCAAAAAGTGTCTCAAGACTTGTGGGACAAGGGTTATTATGTGCCGGCGATGCGCTTTCCCACAGTGTCCAAAGGTAAGGAATGTTTGCGATTGTCTCTTAGCTCAGGGCATAGCATGGAGGACATCGAGTGTTTTAAAAAAATAATGACAGATATTATGTAATAAAATATAATGAATTTTGAAGGTCATCTTTGGATAGTTGCGTTAAGCAGCCTGACCTCGACCTTGGACATTTAAATTGAAACCTGTATAGAAGGGTACTCGTTATGAAAATTTATGTTATGAGGCATGGCGAAGTGGCTCATAATAATGGTGATTCCGAACGATTGCTGACGGGCTATGGTCAAGCTAGTGTGGCGCGGTTGGGGGAGTTTTGTGCACGGGACTTGGTTAATTGCGAAATGATTTGGCATAGTCCGCTTAAACGAGCAGTTCAAACGGCTCAGATTATGCAGAATCAGCTTGGATTTGATGGTCCCATGCTTGAGCATGGCGATTTGAAACCCGAGAGCGATGTCGATGTTTTGACAACATTGGTCCAAGAAGAACGCAAGAGCCTCTTGCTGGTTTCTCATTTGCCCTTTGTCGACAAATTTGTATCACATCTGTTAACTGGTCGATCAAAGGATATGGTCCATTATCGACCTGGAACTATTGTGGCTCTCGAACAAATTGCAGGACAATGGTATTTGAATTGGTGCTTGCATCCCGAAATGATTAAACTTTAAGGAGAATTGAATGAAGAAAGTGGTTTTGGTCCGTCATGGCGAAAGTTTGTGGAATAAAGAGAATAAATTCACTGGTTGGTGCGACGTGGATCTTTCTGACAAAGGCAAAGACGAGGCTAAGTCAGCGGGACAATATCTGAAAGAAGCGGGTTTTAAATTTGACATTGCCTACACCTCGGTGTTGAAACGAGCGATTAAAACCCTATGGTCGATTTTGGATGAGATGGATCAACAATGGATTCCTGTGATTCGCGATTGGCATCTGAATGAACGTCACTATGGTGCTTTGCAGGGGCTTAACAAAGCTGAAACCGCTGTCCAATACGGCGATGAGCAAGTTCTTATTTGGCGTCGTAGCTACAATACGCCACCTATGGCGCTCGAAAAAAATGATGAGCGCTACCCTGGGCATGATCGTCGTTACAAAAATTTGAATGATTCCGATTTACCTCTGTCGGAGTGCCTTAAAGATACTGTGGAGCGCTTTCTTCCTTACTGGGAACAAGAAATTGTTCCTAGGGCGCAAGAGGGGGAAAATGTGATTATTGTGGCTCATGGCAATAGTTTGCGGGCATTGGTAAAACACTTGGATAACATTTTGGACGAAGATATTATTGGCCTTAACATTCCGACGGCCATGCCATTGGTGTATGAGCTTAATGATGATTTGACACCCATTCGTAGCTACTACTTAGGTGATCCTGAGGAAGTGAAAAAAGCGATGGAGGCGGTGGCCAATCAGGGCAAAGCAAAAGCCTAAGGGTATTGTTTCGCTGAATCTGTCTCAAAGGGTATATGCAGCAGTTTTTAAATTCGGACTTCTTGCATTTTAATATTTCACCGAACAACCATAGGCTGGAGTTTCTTTTACTGGTGAAGGCCGTCCGTGCATGATGGCATCGAGCACAATGCGCACAAAATTCTTGGAACGGTAAGGATCGCTGCCCCAAACACCTGGATCATCATCAATGGCACCCTGGTATACTAGTGTGCCTTTTTTGTTGATAATGTACATATGGGGGGTTGTCTTGGCATTGTACATGCGACCAACCTTGCCATCGTTATCCAAAAGATAGGCACTAGGATTGACTTTGGTTTTTTCCATTCGTTTGGCTAGGGTGATGGGGTCAAAATGACCTTGTTTGCCAGGTGCTGAGGAATTGATACTTAACCAAATGATACCTTGTTCGGTGAATGTGCGTTGCAGATGTTGCATGTGTCCTGTGTTGTAATGTTTTTTAACAAAAGGGCAGTCGTAGTTGATCCACTCCAAGACCACAATTTTACCCTTAAAGTCGGAAAGCTGATGGCTTTGCCCTTTCGCATCGCTTAAGGTGAAATTAGGAGCTTTGTTACCTGTGGTTACTTGAGCCCCGAGGGGTATTGTTCCAATACAGAGCACACCAATGATAGTTTTGCGAATCCATTGTTTCAACATGAGTAACTTCCAAGCCTTAATGATATTTCAAAACGATTATTCTTAATTTTATCACAAAGATCATTTCTATTGAAAATATAACATATAATGTTAAACAGCTCCTTTAAGAATTCCTAAGGATGCCGTAGCGTAATTTCGAGCAAATGGTCTAATTTAGCTTATGTTTTTTAAGTTAATTAAATTTTTTGTAAACAATAATATCATTAAAATTTCATTTCACTCCTTGCTATTTCGATCCAAATATCTTAATTATAATCTAATTTATAAATAAATCATTACACTTATTTAATTTATAAATGATCTTTATTTTAATTTATGAATTATTTCATTGTAGATGGATTTGCAAAATATTTGCTACAAATGTTATATAAGTTCTGGCGTAGTGAGCTTGCTGTGTTTGGGGAAACAAACTTACCCGAAGTTTAGGAGAGGGCTGTGATATTAGACATTTTTGCGGGACCATTAAAAAAATATGTTCGAGTGGTTAGTTGTCTAACTGTGCAACTTTTTATTGCAACATCTATGGATGTTTCACTTGCTTTTGCTCAACAATCCGCTATTCAGAACGTTAAACAGCAATCTGGGGTTATGACCCTTGATCAGTTGCTCGCCCAGCAAAACCAAACCGAAATCTCTAAACAGAAAAACCTTCTCGAAGGTAAAAGTCTTTACGATCCCACCCTTAATGCCCAAAAAGAGCTACACGGCAAAATGCTTAAGAAAGTCTTTAGTGATCTCAACCGTGTTCAAATCTTTCAACAAGAAATCCAGCAAGTTCTTGCAACCACTAAAAAAGCTATGGATTTCTTGGGAGTAACCATTACGCCCAAAAAGGATGGCAGCATTGTAACCACTTCGCATGGCCATGTGATGAAAATCGAAAATGAACCTCAGGTCGATAAGTACGATCGGTGGACTCGTCGTAATGTCGATTTTCAGTATATTGACAACAACGATCCTGAAGCGCCTATGGCCTATTATTTTGAAACAACTCGCCAGGAATATCGCCGCAAATCCGAAGAAAACCCTGAGGGTGTTTTGGAATATGGTCCCGAAAAAACCGTTGAGTGGAAAGACGCTAAATACGATGATTCAGAAAACATCATCTATTACCAACGTGATGAAACCGATGAATTTGGTAACACCAAAAGAACGGTTTGGGAAGGTTTGGAGTATGATGACGCTAAGAATATTTTGGCTTATAGAGAAACTACTTTTGATATTTATGGCAATAATCCACGAGTTAAAGAGTGGAATAATTCTACGTATGATGATGAGAACAACCTATTAAGCTATTTTGAAAAAATCACTGACGAACAAGGACGTGTAACAACAACAGATTGGCGTTCTTTTTCTAAAACAGGGCAATCATACGACGAATACAAAAACCTCTTGGGTTATAAAAAGAAAGTTGTCGATTATTCAGGTAAAGTTGAAGATATTACCTGGGAAGCGAATTACTTTTTTGAAAGTAAAACGGAAGCCAATGACAAGCTTGTGTCTTACCGTGAACATACGAAAGCTAGTGATGGCGAGGAAACCTTGATAATTTGGGACGCCGCGATGAGTTATGACAAGCAAATTGCTTACACTCAAAAGGGTGATGTATTGTCTTACAGGAAAACAACATATAGCAATCAAGAAGCCACCAAAGTCGAAAAATGGGGACTTTGGGATCCACATAATCGTCAAGACGTTATTGATTTATCTCACATCCCTTACAAAAACAAAGATATTTGGAATGATTTGATCAAACGCAATTATCTCACAGAAGCTGGAGTTATCACAGAAAAATTTAAATCTTTAGAGGGTTATAGTTATTTTAAAGTAGCTCCTGAATTTGCTGTTTATCGTCGAGGATTATTCCGCATCTTGGAGACAGCAAGCTTCGAAACAGAGTATGTTAATGGGAATATAACCAAATATAAAGTGTATAAGTATGAAATTGATGAGAATAATGAGCTAACGGATGAAGAATCGATTTATTATGATGCTACTTACGATTATCGCGATAATATTCGTTCGTACAACAAAAAAACAATCAAGCATCATAATAAGTTCTACAATCCGCAAGACAATCTTTTAAGTCTTATTCGATCCAAGACAGATAAAGTATGGAATAGCCTTAAGGATGTGGATTCAAAGCTATCCTATCTTGAAATCAAAGGTGTTTTAAGTGCCTCCGACATTGATATTTTAACGCGTATTTTTAAAAATACAGGTCTTTTTATCAATAACAGAGATAAAGGAGATAACTCGTATATGGAGTACGTTGACCTTGCTTTACAAGAATTGGCCAAGCCCGTGATTGAAAGTCAACGGATCGATGCCGATGCACCGAATGTCAATTTCGAAGATGCTAACGAAATTATCGAGTTTGTGTTTGGTGAGACATCCCAGTGGCCAGCCTTATCTGGTGATGATGCCGAGACATTTCGTAACTATAGCCAAACAATCACAGATAAAATGACAGCTTTGCGTTACGACAACTATCGTGAAGAAAAACAGTTAATGATAAAAGCCTTAACTAATTTTAAGGCAGGGTTAACCAAGGTATTGAATGACCATCTTATTTTGCAAAATGATTTGCAAGGCGATGATTCCGAAATCACTATCGTTAAAGATGAGTTGTGGAATAATTTACTTCGTTTTTCAGGCTTAGAAACGTCGTTGGATAAGAGTTATCCCGATGTCGATCTCTTGAGCATTGTGCGCAATGGCAATGCCAATATGAGCAAAATGTCGAATAAATTCATTCGTGATTATTTTAATGTAGATATCGAAAGATTTTTAAATGAAAAATTTATGGAGTATAAAAGTCGTCTTTATCAAAAAGCCGAACTTAAGGTTACGGAAGATATTTGGAACTCGATCGTGCAAAGTCCTGAAGAGTTGCTTGTTTACTGGACATCGCAGGGACTTCATCAGCAGTTGCCATCCTACGATATTGCAAGTGATTTAGCCGATTATAACGATTTTTTGACGAACAAAAGTGACCTTTATTTCGATGCTTTGAATGATTTGGGTTATGTTTTAACGGCCAAAGACTTGGAAAAACATAAAGTGGGTGTCGAATCTGTTAGCTATCAAACTTGGGGAGGTTCTGTTTATGGTGAATTGGAAAGGGATTTTAACTTGCTTAAGTACAACACCGAAACGGAACAGAGTAAAAGTTGGATTATTAAAGGTGAAGGTCAGCGCGGTGAATTGATCAAAGACATGGTTTCTGAATCTTACCGCGATGCGAGTGAGCTAGATTCTTATAGTAACGAAAACTTGATTAAAGAGGGTCACTTAGAGTCCGATGTGCGTTTGGTTAAAGGGCAGTTATTTAATTACACCGATTATCGCAAAGTAACCCACCGTGATGTGAAAGACAAGAGTAAAGTTGCATCATACAGCGAATCTATGACAGAAACGTCAAATCTTGGTTATAACGCTGACCAACGTTTGACTGGAAGCATCGTTAAAATAAAAGAGACCAAAGGAATTGAGCATCCGATTGTGAATGAAACCTATAGCAAAAAAACAAACATGGTTTATGACAAAAAAAAGCGCCTATATGCCTATCAAGAAGAGGGCGTGAATGCTGAAGGATCTGAGTACAACATGGAAATGCAGGCAATTTATTATGATCATGATGACAATCGCAAAGAATATTTCTCGAAAAACATCTCTAATGGCCACAGCACCCAGACGCATCGTTTTGATATGAAATACGATACTTTGAAAAGAACAGAATCTTACACCGAACGCACCGTGACTGATGGGGTATTGAACATCACGAGAATGAAGAATATGAAGTATGATGCAGCTGATCGTTCATTGGAATATGATCGTGAATTGATTTCTGGTCAAATTCAAGGAACCTCTGTTGAGAAACGTCGTGACATTTCTTACGACAATAATGACCTAGAATTAAGCTATAAATCCTACAAAAAGAACGAAGGCAAGGAATTTGTCGACATCAAATGGAATGCTTCCAACATCCTAGAATACAAAAATCGTGAGGGTATTATTAAGCCAATTCTAGATAGTAATAATCAAGCCATTTTAATCACCAAAGATTTTGATCTCAGCACAGTTAATTTAGCTATTCTTCGACCTAGTGGTTTGAGTCGTGATGATTTAATTGTGACAAAATACCCTTATAACAGTGATGGAAAAACCCTAGGTTCTTATGAGACTGGTATGAACACGGTGAATGGTGAACGTTATGAAAAGTGGCAAGGTGCTTACACCTATCTTGAAGGTGCAAAGAAAAAAGATCGCAAGGAAAAAGAATTTTATCGAGGGGACATTACTTATAAATCGACAGGTGAGCTTAAAGAGAACAAAACTTTTCGCTGGTCAGGCCAATATAATTCTCGCGGCAACAAGATCTTCTCCAAAGAAGCTGAGTTTGATATGGAACATGACAATCATTCTAAGGGAATTGATGTAAGCTTTCCTAAGAAAATCACTGTGATTGAAACCGAATACGAAAAAGTTCGTAGCTTACGGATCAATGAGCATAAAATCACCCGCAAATATGATAACAATGGTCAGCAAGCGATTGATACGATTGTCGATTGGTCTGGAAACTATGATGCCGATGGGAGGATGTTGTCTTACGAAGAAATCACAGAAAAAATGGGGGAAGCGGATGAATATGTAGCTTATGAAGGTGCTGCTCTGCAACAATTAGCTGTATCATTGCTTAATAGTACTAAGGTCTTTGGACAATATGATTTTTATTATCTTAAGGATAAAGATCACGCGCTTAAGGTTTTGGCTAGTGACATTTACAACGATTTGGTAAATCTCGAAGATGGGGATCCCCGCAACAATGGTGAAATCACTGTTCATTCTGTAAATAATAAAATTCTTGATTACTTTTTTGGAGAGAATTCTCAGGTATCACAAACACCCGACGTGGACGGAGTAGCCATTGGTTCCCTTAATGGTCGCGACGTAAAGATCGATACGATTCCAGTCAATGCTAAAATTGCCTTAACGCATAAAATCTTTTTGGGAGAACATTTAACAAAAAACTTCGATCAAAATGAAACTGTTACCATGATTAATCAGATCAAATCAGGGCAAGACGTATTTAAGAGCAGTGATTTCCTAATGGCTAAAGATGATATTAATGCTCCACGTCAAAAACTGGCTCAAAAGATTTATCGTGCGCTTAAAGAACGTGAGGCGGTCGAGCCAGATGCTGTGAGCCAACAAGCCGTCAATGATTTAATCCTAGAGTTCTTCTTTGGTGTTAACGGTCCTTATGGAAATTTGGGTGCACAAAATGTTCTTCCTGGTTCAATCACGGAAAATATGGTTTTTAGCTTAAATGTTTTAGGCGGTGAGCGGCGTTCGCGTCAAATCAGCGAAAGAAAAAATATTACTTACAAAAAGGTTGATTACATTGATGCCCATGCTAAAATTCAGCAAGTTTCGACGGGTCTTATTTTGTCTTACGAAGACACAACTCAACGCTCGGACAGCCCTGATAAAAAAAGCCGAACCCTTCGCTATGATATGAAATACGATGATCAATTTCGTCTGAAAAGCTTTGTTGAAGATACCAATTTACACAGTGTTCCAGGTGCTGTAGATACCATTAATCGTTGGGAACGTAAGTACACCGACAATAGAATTTGGGATGAAGAATCAAATGTAACCCAGGTTTATACTCTGACCTCTGATTCAAGCACGTCTCGTGAGGAATTGACCGACATGAATCAGATTATTCGCGCAATCAATAATGACGGACGTATCAGTAAAGATCTTTTAGGCAATCGCTTGCAAGTGTTGTTGGATCAAGGATTGGTTGTTGAAGATCAAGAGAGCCCTACGCAAGTGACCGTGACCAAGTTGGGCAATGATCGCGACTCATTTTATGAGGCTCTTGGCTCGATGCGGCGTAGTGACAAAGATCGTGTCTGGGAAGCTATTAAGAAAGTTTATGTGCCAAATCCAACGTTTAATTTTGATCCTAAAAATTTGGCGAATTTAAAAGTAGATACTTCTGATGGTGTTGCTTTGGGAACAAGTGTTAAGCTAAAAACCTGGGAGGGTGTTTATCTTGATGGTTTGAAGTTTTCTTATGATGAACGTGACGTTGAGCTGGGAAGCTCTCTGACTGATATGAACTTCAACTATTATGAATCCGAAATGATGATCAAAGACATGATTGAGCAACGTCGCGCTTATGATAAACATTTTGATTTAAACAAAGATGAGGTGATCGATCAAAATGATTTGGACTTATTGACTAGCGCAGGGGTGAGCTATCAACAAACAAATGTACTGAACAACATTAACAGCACATCCCGCTTTTCGATTGTACGTAATGATTTGAATCAAGAAGTCGCTTATCGTGAAAGTAGCAAAATAGCAGCTAAAGGTAGCTCTGAAACCAGCAAAACACGTAGCCATATCACTTATAATCAATTTGAGCAAATGACGGGTTACACCCAATTCGAAAATGTTAAAGGCTCACAAACGATTAAAGGGCAAACTCAGAGCCTTGAAAAATCAGAACGTGTTTCGAGAAGTGCTATTGAGTACAATCGTCTTGGTCAAACGTTTGAGTATCTCGATGTTACGCATCGATTGGCCTATGATCAGTTGGATAATAAGGTGTTGCAAGACATTCAAGAAGGATTATTGCGCACCAATACTCAATACAACGAAACGGGCAATATTAATGCCTATGATGAAATTAAACGCTCAACAGCTCAGCCCGATTTAACGACAATCACAGTAATGACAGATATCACATATGAAAAATTTGACCGCCAGAATTCGTATCGTCAAACAGTCCAAAAAAAGGGTGTCAGCACTGTTGAACGCGTTAATAGGGAAATTGTTGAAAATAATGCATGGCTCAAAGCCCTGTTAACTCAGGAATATATTGCTAAAATTTATCATGACGAAGCTGTGGATATCCGTTCACAGGCCTTAAGCTGGTTCAAAAATCTGATTGATACAAATTTGAGCGGAACGCAAAGAGTTGCTGTATTGGCTGCTTTAGCAGATAATGCAGATAATATTGCCACCGTGGCTCAAAACGAAACTTTTTTCCCCAATGATGGAGACTTGCTGAACACCTATGTGAGGAACATAGGCTCTTTTTTTGACGATTATGATTTGGGAGCGTTCACTTTAGGTTATGTGAATGATAGCATCGAGATCAACGATACGACCACAATTTTACGTCGAAAAACGACTTATAACTCCAATGTTCAAGTTGAAAGCTATGTCGAAGATGTAACAGATAACCAAGGGGTTGAAACACATGTCGAGCGTAAATCGATTTTTTACACAGGAGAGGGCCAAGAAAAAGGATTTTTGGAATCGAAAACAAAGCATGGGCAAACAAAGCGCTTTTTTGGTTTTGCCAACTATAATCAAGTCGCTGTTAACGATTTGAAAACAGGCTTTGATCGCGATCGTAGTGCGTGGCAGGCGGCCTTCGATATGCGCGCATCGAGGGTTCAAGGTAACTGGAGTACCTTTTGGATCAAAGGTGGTGTGTTTGATGGTTTAGCATCTGAAGATAAAGAACGGCTTTTGTTTGGGCAAAGTGTTACTATTGCAGGGACGGCTCATCAGCTTATTCGCGTTGAAGGTTCAGCTTTGCCTTATGCTAGAAATTCTTTAGATATAACGACTTATTTTGATCGCTATCAAGTTACAGAAATCTTTTATAATTCCTTAAGAGATGAACTTGAAAAAGTCAATGATCAAGATTCATCGTTTCAACGAATTTTGCAAAATGGCAGCGTTTTGGTGATGAGTGAAAAAAACGATTCTCCAGGAACTTTTGATTTTTTCTCGGAGTCAGAGTGGGCGAATTTGGATTTTGAGAAGAAAAAGGCCTATGGTACACCCCAAAAAGTTTCTCTGTTGCAATTGCTTCACAAAGTAGATATTAATGATGACCATACAGGTCTTACATCTTTCTATATGACTCAAGAGGAGTGGAACGAAATGAGCGCTCAAGATCAAGCGCTTTATGTCGATGGTGATCAGGTTAAGTCTGTTGTGGCTAAAGCTACTGGAAACTTACGTTATTATACCAAGAATGAGCTTGATCAAATGCCTCATGCTCAGGCCACAGGCTTCACTGAATTGTTAGGAAGTCAAATTGGAAGAGCTTCATTTGAGGATGCAAGCTTGCTAGCATCACTCAATTCGGTTGAACAACAGGTTCTTGTTAGCGATCCCAGCAATAAGGACCTTTTTCATTGGAATGTGACATCAGAAAGCGAATTGCGCTCTAAACTGAATCAGTTTGATTACAGCGAGAAAAACATTGATTTTGTTGTTCAGCTATGGAGTAATTCTCAACAGGCACGCGTCAGTTTTGTGGATTCTCTTGCTGCGGGGGGTGTTTTAGCCTCTCGCAAAGGTATTCAGTTGCAAGAGGTGATTGACACACGAGAATTTAATACACGGATTGGAGCCACCTATAATGATTTGTCTCAGCTTATCGGTTATACCGAAACCAAAAAAAATCTCAGTAAGCCTGATTTATTGACCATCGATTATGTGAGAGATATGCACTATGACACAACGGGACTACTTAAAAAACGTTCAATTGCTTCGCGTCGTATTGGACAAGCTCAAGTTATGCGTTACAAAACTCCAACTCAAGATGTCAAAACCCAGTTGATACCAGAGCAACATTTCTTTTTGGAGAAAGATGGTCTTTTGACCATTAAGGAATCAGATATAAAAGATTTGAATGCCCTTTTAAAGGCCATTACAGCTGATGATAATACAACCATTCGCACTGGTTTAAAAGATGAGAAGGGAGATGCTGTGGTCGAGATCAAATCCAAGTCGGTATTGAGCGAAGCCCGGATTGATGTGACTGATATTGTCCATCGTAACGACACGATCTATAATAAACTAGGCCAGGAAAGATACACTAAAGAGAGCAGTGTGAGCACATCATCGCCAGATTCGATCACCATCAAAGAGAAAAAACGAATTTATTATGATGTTTTTGGTCGCGAAAAACAATACATTGAAAAATCACAAAAACAAGGTCAAACGATTCAAAAGTATTCTTTAACTGGCCAATCCCTAAAAAATTATCTGTTATCGATCATCGAAAAGCTTGAAACGGCTTCGACCTTTTCGGTTGATGATTTTGTTAAGCTTGCTCAAAAAGTAACTCAAGATCTTGGCTACAACCATTACACCCGTTTGTTTGGATTTGCCACAGAAGTCACACGCTCGCAAGCTATTGAGGCATTAGGCGCCGTGGAGTACGGAAGATACTTTCCAGACAAAGAAATTATTTCGGTTAAAGATATGAAGCAAGCTTTGGGAGAAGTTCGTTTCCGCAGACTATTTGGAGCTAGAACGTTGAATGAATTTGATTATGACTTGAGCTTGATTAAGAAATTAATGCTTTATGAGTTTCTAGCTAATGTGAATCCTGCGTTATGGGCTCGCTTCGACCTCAATCAAGACAGTCTTATTGATGATAAAGATTTTACCACGGGCATGATCAATGCGATCCAAGATGACTTTGTTGTTGATTACGAAACTGCCTTTGATGTGGATGACGTGACACACTCTGAACGGACAAACATTCAGTACAATAAGTTTGGTAAGCTTTTGACGTATCAGGAATCTCGGGTTAAAAACGCATCTCCTAATATGAAAGAGATTACGGTTCGTTATAACATCGCTTATAACAGCTTTGGCCAAGAACTCGAGTATGATCAAGAAGATTACAAAATTGGTAGCACAAGTGAAGAGTTAGGAACATTTTTCCGCATTCCAACAGGTTGGGAAACGTCTTATACCGTGAATGAAGATGGCGCCGACGTGGATTATCGTTCCAAGTGGGATGCTTTTTGGAATAGTGATCACTATGGTTTCAGCCAGCTTAACGAAGAACAGCAAGCACTTGTGTTGAGTGGGGGCTCTGTAGTTCTGGGAGAAGAAACAATCAAATTTTCTGTGGCCTCGTCTTCGATGATGAATCGCTTTAAAAAATCGGATGTGTTGGCGATGTCTCGGGGCTTGATCTCGATGGAGGACTTTTCGACCGTTACGGGGACAAATGCTGAGAAAAAAGCCATGTGGGCTGATTTAGTGGCAAAAAATTACATCAAAAATGTTGGGGTTTACACCGATAAAATGAACCGTTTGTTGCGCCATCAAGATCTTAACCTTAAAGCACCTTTCTCGGAGCATACTGAAGAAATTTATAACTTTTTGAAAAATAAAAAAAATGATGTGATTGGTTTGAATGACTTAGATGCTTTAGGACTTAATTCACAACAGCTTTGGGATGAATTGGAGGCCAAAGGTTATTTGTTAGCTCAGGGTTTATTGTTAACTAAATTTTTGCAAATGAAAGAAGCCGTTGAATTTACCCTTGATGAAAGAGCTGATCAAAAAGCAGTTATTTTTGCGGTACTTAAGAATAACCAAAAGGAAAAAGTAATCACAAAAACGAAAATCGAGATTCCTTCGGGTTCTGAGTATCGTATTATTTCCGAATTATTGGAAGAATCGGGTGAATTAAGCGAAGAAACACGCAATGTGATGCGCGAAGTGATTTACAACATCGTTCAGGCCAAGAATGAAGAAAATCCTGACAAATCTGCGATTCCTTCCAACTCTCTTATGAAAAATGTTATTAATAACTATAAGAAGAGCTTGGAAGAAAACCTAGCCAGTGAACGTCGTGCCTTGGCCAATCTCAATCTAACGCTTAATACCTTAGAATCGCCTGTTGATGATGAGCGAATTGCCGAACTCTTCGAAGAAAAAGTTCTTATCAACGACCGTATCAATGCAATTGTTTCCAAGATTGAAATCACTGAAAAACTGTTTGGTAACGAACTCGAAGGCTTATTTGAGGCTCCCGAAGGATGGGATACTGAAGCCGAATTTGTTGTGCATGAAGACGGAGAAGAGGTTAGTTATCAAAGCAAGTGGAGGGCTTTTTGGTTAAGTCCTTCGTTTGGTTACAATACGTTAACATCCGAGGAACAATTGATCCTTCTTGGAAAATCAGCTCGTGAAATGACACGTATAGAGTTAGGCAGCGCGTATTTGTTATCGAATGCAACGATCGAGCAAATGATTGTCCACAACCTAATCAAAATTGATCCGAATAAGGATACCCATATTGTGTGGAATATAGCCACACGAACCATTTTGGCATCTAAGTTGCTAGAGTTTGCCTATTCGGTTAGTGACAAAACCAAAATCCTTAATCTATGGGATCAAACACACAGTGTTGCTTTACCCGAATTAAGAGACCGAGCTGCACGTGTTCAAATTCCAGTCCAAGGCAGCTTTCAGCTGGCACCTAAATCAGAAGTGTCTCTCAATACCTTTTTATTGCCCGATAAAGACTCAGCTAACAGTGGAGAAAGAGAGCGTTGGGAAGAATATTTTGGTCTCGCGGAACATGGTCAATTGACGGATTCGCAGACATTTATTGGTTTGCGCAATGATTGGAAGGCTCAATTTGAGGTGCCAACGTCGATGACGCAAGCCGAATGGAATAATTTTTGGCGAGTAGGTGGTTTGATAGATTCCTTTTCGGCTGTCCAAAAATACAAATTGCTTCAGGGATCCAAAGTCATCTGCGATATGGTCACTGCGACGGAGGAAGTTAAGGGTATCCATTACTATAAAGCCTTTCATTTTGAACGCACCATTTCGGCATCTTTATCTAATAATATGCGTGAAAACTTACAAATCATTATGAGTAAGTATCATGCTGAAAAAACCAAAAGAAACCGTTATGCTGAGCGTCAATATGAATTGCAGCAACATATCGATGCGTTACACACAGTTCAAAGCGAAAATAATCAATACATAAGCCGGATTAATCAAATCAGTAATGATCAAATTCAAGACATTATCAATCAGCAAACAGGTTTAAGCCGTTTGGTCGAAGAGCATAAGGTGCAAATGATGAAGTACGAACTGCTTGAGCCTATGGGGAGTCTTTTTGCAGATATTGATCGTTTGTTAGACGAAGAGATGGATTTATTGCGTAATAAGGCGGCTGGTGTAACATTTTCTGCGCGTTCTCAAAACACAGCGTTGATCATTCAATTGCAAAAATGGGCTAATCCGACCATTAAAAAAGTTAAAAACCTAGATTTATCCACTCCATCTAACGCTGTTTATGAATATTTTACACCAGATGTGTTTGCAACATTGAATGCTAATGATTACGATAAAACCAACGCAACGAACACAACTCTTCAAAATGCGTCCACAGAAATGACAGCGGCTTTATCTGCTTTGTCTGCAGTGAGTGCTTCTCCTCCGACAGCGGATTATGTTGCCTATCGTATTAAGCATGATGTGTATTCGTATGGCATTAAACGCATGGAGGTGTTGGCTGGTTACTATGAACAAATGATTGCCACTTTTTTTAAAAAATATGCTGATATGCATGCCAACATGGATTCTCAAGTGGAGCAAATGAGCGCTATTCGCACCCAAACAGATAGATTGCGCGATCACTCCTTCAACCGAATTGCTGCAGGAGCTAATTTGCATGATGTTTTCAATATGTTCGAAGGCATGGATGCTGGGGTTAAGGCTGACGCGATGGCTGCAACCAATGTGTTTTTACAATCTTTCAAAGATGCGGCTATTAGGGTCTTTAACGATCCAACACAAAATGTGACTGCGACGTTGAGATCTAGCAATCAAAATCTTTTTCCTACCGATCTAGACACACTGGTTGCAGGTGATTATGCGCGAAGCTATGAGAGAACGACAAACTTGTTCAATGACAGCTTGTTCGAAACAGTCAACTATCAAACGCGTGCCTATGAAAGCGTAGGAAATACAGAGTTTAATGCATTTATTGATGGAGGACTACCCGTTAATGATTACAATATTCAAATCAACTATTTCACACCAAATTTTAATATTCGCGATACACTTTTACGTGGATTTGCGGTCGATCAATACAATGCAGCACAAGCTTTCGAAGGAACCATTGACTATGATTCAGTACCAAATTTGAGCTATGGTGAGGCCAAAAAACAAGTCCAAGCCGCCTTAGTTCGTCGAGAAGCGCAAGACATTGTCAAAATTATTTCACAAGAGGTTCGCTCTGGGATTCCCGATGACAATATTACTGACTTGGAAGAGGTTTGGGTTCAAGATATTCATATGAATGCCTCTAATTTAATCAATCATGCGAAACTCTTCTTACGAGCTTACTTGGATGGGGAAGATCCTGACAGGGATAACTTCAATCTTACAAGGGCACACGTTAATTACACAGATCTTCCCGATGGCGAGTACAAATCTTTTTTAAGCAATTTAGTGAATAATCTTACACTTGTGGATTTAGACCGTTCTGCCACGATGGTGAGCATCGAAGATGCCGATCCATCGACAAGTCCGAATCTGTCTGATTTACCAACCCATTTTATTTTTCAAGAAAAACTTGCATCAGATACACAAACCTATAATTTGCGTCAAATGTATCAAGATGCTGTTACTGCTGATGATATTCAGAAAAAAAATGCCGTTTTAATGATCCTGGCATTTGATGAGCAAAACGATTCTTATGATGATATTCAAACTGCATTTCGCAAGAAGGTCTTACTTCATACCTCTGGCATCATGGATGTGACAGAATCAATGAATGGTCATAGTGATTGGATCATTAACAATATTGATAAAGCCATTCCTGCTTACAAGCCTTTGATTCAGAATAATTACAATGCGGATGCGGGAGATGCTGATAAAGCTTTGAAAGATGTGATTGATACTCAGCTTGCTCGTTTACGAGTTTTAAACGCAACTGGATTTGCGACTCATTTTGCAAATCAAGCCGATAGCATTCTTGATATCTATGATCCCAACTACGCTACACCCAATCCTGCTGATTTTCAAGTACCTGCCTTTTCACCTTATGGAAATCGACCTGCATCATTTCAAACAAAACCTGGTTTTCATATTTCTCGAGCGATTGCCAGTGTATCGAAACAAAGAATTATTAATGCTCTTAAAATCAAAGAAGAAAACGATGCTTATGTGGACTACAAAGGACTTTACGATGCTGCGCAAACGATTATGGACAATAACTCAGGTTCGACCACTTTGCAACAATCTCGACGTGCAGCGGCCAATCAAATACGTGATTTTGCTGGTTTGATCATAGAATCGATCAAAGCCAATATGAGTCTTCTGAAAGAAATGGCCGTTAAAGGTGTTTCTGCCGATGAAGCACTTGTTGGATCACAAAAAATAGCTGCGGATACAGCGATTGCGAATCGTAATAATGCGCGTGCTAAATTTACGGCCATTCGGGATGTTACGAATCAGTTCATCACAAATCAAATGAATGTAAAAACCAATGATTCCTACTTAGCTGATGGTCAAGCAAGAGATCAAAGCCTCGAAGCCCTTATGGGATCTTTGATCACCGATCGGGTTGTTACACCTGCTCCTCAAGGGGATATTTCTGCATCACGTGCAAGTACAAAGGCTGGAGTAACAGAAAACCTTTACAATTACACGAGCGCTGCTCCTGAAGCCAATGATATTCATACTTTTATTGAGCAAGTGGAGCATGCATCAGCTTATGGAGCAACTCAAGTGGCGGACAATTTTTCCAACATTGCCATTGTGAATAATTTTATCTCTGAGGAACTTCAACGTTATGACCTTATAAGCAGGGCTCGTAATGCTGCTCAGGATCGTATT
Organism: uncultured bacterium; assembly: GCA_964565945.1. Lineage (GTDB taxonomy): Bacteria > CAZMGY01. Next base: position 47,412 of record CAZMGY010000018.1, on the reverse strand, counting down.
AATCGGGGAAATGTAGATTTGGCCGACTATCGCACTTACTACGAAACTGCCTTTGATAATACACTCTCCAACAACACTCTTGGTTCAATGGGGCAGGGTTCTATTGTTAACGGAATTAGGACGCATGTTAACGATCAGTATTTTTCAGATGCCTATGATTATTGGGAAACACGTGGAGACTTTTTTGGTCTTAGACAGTACGATGATGCAGGGGCAGGAACATTCGCATTTAATAATATTATCGATAAGGCGGGTTGGTCACGATTTAATGGCGATCGCACTTATACTAACAAGAATTATGATGATACATCCTTGTTCAATGCCATTTATTCCGAAGAATCTCAACGTATCAGAAGTGGTCTTATCGAAAGTGGTCTTAATGCGATTGATCAAAATCAAAATGTGACCCGCGGGCAGTTCAATGCCAGCGTGAATGCCTATTTGGCATCACCAACGGCTGCTAATCGCTTAACCCTTGTTAATCAATTAGATCATGTGAGTATTGCTGATTTAACTTCATTAACCAATGCGCAATTAGCAGTGCTGACCTTAAATCATGGAACCTTGAGCATTGGGGCATCGACAGGTACTTATAATTGGAGAAGTCTTTTGAATGCGCATCAAAGCGCTTCTAATGATCAGGAAAGATACATTGCATCTATGAAGATTCGTGCAGCTGTCGAAGCTATTAAAACAAATGTTACCAATAATATTAAAAAGGAGGTTCATAATTATGTTAATGATGATTACACCGACATGTTGCCAACCGCACACAATAACTTTGTTAAGCTGTACATCATGACTGACGATGATGAAACGAATAATTATGAGCCTTACACAGAATCGAATAAACCGAGTTCAGATTCGATTTACCAACAGCGTAACCGTTTGCTCACTGAGTCGTCTAGCAAGGTTGATGGTGATATCACAGAATGTTTGACAAAATCTAAAGCCATTTTGGAGCTTAGCTCGGATTCTATTGCAGATTATTTTGCCAAGGAATTGTCCGTGATGAATCTGTCCCTAGATTCAATGCAATTGAACGATAATATTCGAACACTTGCTCAGTCGATCAACCAACATCATACCGATTGGATTGGAGCCGTGGATTCTCCCGAAGTGCTTGGTGCAAAACCAGACCTAAAGTTAAAAGGCATTGAAGCTAACTACAAACGTCGAGAACTCGCTAGTGATCAAGAAATGAATATATTATTCACTCGTTATCAAAACACCGTTAGCCGTTTGCAATCTTTAGCTTCAGCTTCGAGTTCTGTCGAAGCTTCGATAGGTTCAGAATTAGACTTTTTGATTAAAAAGGATCCTTCAGAACCTGCCAATGATGGTGTTATTGTTAAGTTCATTGATAAATATATCGAAACAAGCAGTGTTTATATGGGCTATATTCGTAAGTCGATTAAGAAAAAAATTCAAGAAAAGAATTTTACACGCCGTGAAAATGTTAGCTATAACTCTTTTGGTCAAATTGAGAGCTTCACCGAGATTTCGAACAACAAAGTGGATGCAACGATTCAGCGTAAAGAAAAACAAATGATTCGTTACAACGGTTTTGGTCAAGAAGTTTCTTACACCGAAACCAACCGTAAAACGGATGATGGTACTGTTCAGCAAAGCTTATATGACTACGAAAACATTTCTGAAGATGGCTCTCTTTCCTTTGATGATTTAACCCCAGATGAGAAAAAACTTTTGTTAGAGCAAAAAACATTAAGAGTTATGCGAGGCGGTGTTAGTAAAAATTTAAACCTACAAACAGTGAGCAAGCCTTTGACTATCAACGAACTCACTCATACTGTTCGTAAGGGTACAACTTACGATTCACAAGGCTATGTTCTTGGTTATGTGCAGTTTGTTAAAAACGATCAAACTCAACAGATAACAACAACCGAGCGAACTAACACACGTTACAACCGTTTTGGTCAACAAATTGCCTATGATGATCTGATTCACGAAGGGGGTGAATTTACGAATGAAGTGGAACAATTGTATGAGCTTCCGGCCAACTGGGATACTTATACGGCGGAGAAAAAAGCTAAACTGATTAAGGGTGAGGTGCTTGAAATTGAAGATGAATTGGGCCAAATCACAGATCGGATTAAGCTCAAAACAACACAAGTGAGCCAAGGTGTGATTTTCAAAATGGGCCGTATCAAAGTTGATGGCGTATTTTATGACCTTAATCAATTACTTTTGGACAGCTACCCAAACGGAACTTATCAATCAGTGGAAGAAATGAAGCAGGCCATTATGGATGCTATTGCATCTTCATCCTCATTTGAGCGTGTTATGACCGAAGAAGAAGGTTATTACATGTGGGATCCAGCTCAAAAACTTTATGATGTTTTTGGCAAAGCGCAGACTCTTTATGGCAAAGATGGAGAGATTCTCAAAGGATTATATGCGGTTCAAAAAAAATTAAGCTTTGCACAATCTTTTTCTCAACATATCTATGATTCTCCAGATCCTTTAACACGTCAAAAGCTAATGGCGTCGGATCTTTACATCAACGATAGCGGAAGCAGATTGTCGGCAGCTAACATTCAGAACGTTCTGTTGTTCCAAAAATTTCAATATAAAAAAGATCAAATTAAAGGATTGCTAAATAACTACAAAGAAACAAAAAGACGTTTTGTTACCTATAACTCATTGGGGCAGATGGCTTCGTATCAAGATCAAACCAACAACAATCCTTACAATATTGATGCCGATGGTAACCCTTTGCAAACGGGAGAGTTCAAAACCTATAGCGAAGATCAATATGATCGCAATCAGCCTTACTATTTTGATTATTATCGTGAAGATCAGATTCTTAAGAATGATCAAAGTGAGGATCTGTACTACATCGAAAACAATGTGCTTAAAGAAGCTATTTACGGCGATTTGTTAGACACAGATGTAGATTTATTCACTTATAACGGTGAATTCAGCGAGTCTGGACAAGCAGAGTTTGATCCTAGAGATTTGACGGTCGAAGTAATTAATGGTCTTAAATTGTATAAAGACACTGATCATAATATTGTTATGAAAGAAGTTCTTGGAGTTTTGAACCTTAAGGATGAAAAGGGTGCACAGCTTTACTTAGCTGATGGTTCGATGGCAAGCATCAATGCAACAAGAACAGATTCTCTATCTTATCCAGTTTATTACTATGATTCAGCGGATCCAGAGACACGCAAAATTGTTTATGGACGTTGGCATTCTCAACTTGGACCAGATATCTTTTTCAAGAAAACACATAGTTCAGGAGATTTTGTTCGTGATGCCTATGGTCAAAAAGTTCCTGAATTTGTGGCCAATGATGCTTATATCTTAGAAATGAATACGCGAATCAATATCATTTACAACGAAGAAAGCAAAACCTTGGGATACGTTGATGTGAACCATAAACTAGGTGTTGGTCTAGAGTTTGATAGCAAAGAAACCCATATTCGTAGCAACATGGTCTACAATGCCCTGGGTCAGAATAGTTCCTATATCGAAGAACAGTATAATTCGCAGTCGCCTAAACAACGGACTTTGGTGCAAAGATCAGATATGATTTATAACTGGGGTGGACAGCTAACGGGCTATCGAGAGCGTACCAACAGCGACGACAAGCCTGATTTAGATGTTTTAACCTTAAGAACTGGCATGACTTATGATGCTTTAGGACGCGTCGAGGCCTATCAGGACGTTTCTGAGCAAAAAAGTGTGATTATTAAACAATATGAGGTCAATTTGTTTAAATTCTCGAAAATAGAATTAACAAACCTTGTTAACGGAGGTATTATTTATAAAGACGGACTTAAGTTTGTTTATCAAGATATCAGCAAGCATCAAAAAGCAACTATTTCTTCTAATCAACGCAGTGTTGTGACCGAATATCTTAACTATTTGAACGCTGAATTTAAAGGTAAACTTGATGCATCCGTTTTTGATGCGCTTGATTTGACAGTCGCACAAAAAGCAATGCTTTGGACCGAATTAGAAAACAATGGCTACATTAATGGTGAACGAAAAGTTCTTAATGCTTTTGAGGAGCTTTCGAATTTTACAAAAATGACTTTAACTGATACGTTTGCGCATTATAAAGGAAGTATTTTTAACATTATTCGTCAAAATCTTGATTATGATCGCTCAAGCAAAAAATACCTTAAAGTAGATGCCTCGTTGCTTGAAAAACTAACTGTGACACAACGCCAAAATATGCGCTACGATGTCGCTGGACGCACACAATCCTTCGAAGAGATCACACGCTCGACAGATGCACCCGATTTGAACAAAACACGTATATGGCAAGCTTTAACTTATGATTCATCAGGACGCAACACAGCCTATAACGAAGTCAATTATGAGCAAGGTCGCGATTCGTTTAATAATCCACTCAATAAAACCATTTATAGTTCACGATCAAATATTAACTACAACACAGCTGGACAAAATCTTGGTTACTTTGAGTTAGTGAGTGATAGTTCGGCACCTAATATTCGCATCGAAACCATTCGTAAAGATACTCAGTACGATTTATTGGGACGTATCACCAGTTACCGTGAGAATGGATACAATAGCTCTGCGAAGTCTTTTTCTACTTTCGTGAAAAAAATGATTTATAACACACTAGGGCAAAATATTTCGATCGAAAAAGAAGAAAAAGTAGGGGGTGTAGCGCAATCCCTAATTCGCAACGATATGCTTTATGATCGCGATGGTCGACTAGTGTCTTTCAATGACTTTGTTGATAAGGGTGATGCGGTTAGCCAAACCCATTATTCAGGTATCGAATACAACCGTTTGGGACAAAAAATTGCTGAAAACACCAAGAATTTTGATTCTAAAGGGAATGTATCTCTCAAATATACATGGAATATGGGATATGATCAAAATGGACGCCTTATTAAAAAACGTGAAGACCGTGTGGATAACGGTAGTCGCACCGATAATGTGATGTGGTTTGCTATCGACAAAGACAAGCTCGATTTTACGATTCCAGAATTTTCAAGTGATCCCGAGCATAGCAATGCTCTAGGTTTAAGTCGCACATCGAGTCAAATGAATATTTTTTATAAGAACTATGTTATTCAAGAAAGGGCCTATGATGCCAATGGTAATTTGTTGGCTAGCATGGAAAAAGGAACTAATTCTTATGGCAAGAAGTTTATTAAGGTTGAAAAAACTGATTATGCTAAAAAAAATAAAGTCCATAATATTTTGCGTAACTACCGTTATGATAACACTGGTTCCAATGTTCTAGAGGTTCGTGAAGATCGGTTTGATGTTGATCAATTGACTCTTAAAGATGAAGCCAGCAATCCCATTGTATTGCACTTAGATGACGCTTTTAGTGTGGCTGGGGGTTCTATTTTAGCAAAGACAGAGATAGAACCCCCAGCACAGATTGGCAAATATATGATTAAGGATGGTCAAGTCAGTTATTTTATTCGTCCAGATCAAACCATTGGGCTCAAACGTGCAGATGGAACCGTATTGGATGGTATTTTTCTAGAAGCTATTAAGAACGAAGCGGGTCAAGTGACAGGAACAACTGGTAAGGTGCTCTACTATGCCTTTTATTACGAAGACTATGACCAGGCAACTCAAACTGGTGGTGACAACACCGGCCTTGTTACTTCGTCGACATCATTATCTAGAAAATATGACAAATGGGGTCAGTTAAAGGATGTGCCTTTAGAAGGTGGTGCGTATTACAAGGATGAAACGCAAATCAAAAGTCAACGGACATATGACAATGATGGTCAGGTCACTTGGGACTCCGCAACGACATCCAAGTATCGATTTGGAGAAAACAACTACGCGTTGACAGAAACCACAGTCAAAGAATTTTTTTACGATAATAGTGTTAAAGAAATTCGTCTTAATTTGAACAGTGGCTCTAATGAATTACCTGTGGGTGTAAGTCCACTTAAGCACTTGCTTCCAGCTGGTTTGATTGATTTTTATGATATGGATTTGCCCTACACCACCTGGAGTGCAGATGCTTTAGATGATACTGAAGCAGAATTTAAAGCCAAGCTCGACTTTGCGGATGATGTCGAAGATGCTCTATGGAAAACATTGAGTTACAGCAAAAACAGCCTAGACTATCGCTTTAAAAGAAAAGTTAATGAATACGTAATGGTTATGAACGAGGGTGCTTATTTAGATATTTATAAAACAAAGTTTTTAGCGCAAGGAACAGATTTAGGTAAAACTTCTCATGACGATATGCAAGTGGTTACCTGGAAAGTTCAGAAAGCACGAAAAATCCTTGAGAAGTACTTTTTGATTAGCTCTGATTACACCAATCCTAAGCAAGGGCAGTTAGATCGCTTTGCTGTTCGTTTAAAAGACCTGCAAAGAACCCTTAAAGCAGTTAATAATGCCACAGCTCAAGATCTTCAAAATATTCGTGGTATTCTCACTGGTCAAGATTATCCTGAAGTTCAGGGTGTGAAAGCGGCTTTTAGCGCATGGATGATGACGTTTGATGGTTTGAGCAACGCTGACAAAAATGCCTTTTTGGATAGCTTGTTTGGTAATTACATTTATAACCTTAGAGATCGCGCTGCTCAAGGCTTTGTCATTCGCCCCGAAATCACTTTAGAGCTAATCATTAATAAATTGAATCCTGTGTCGGCAAGCAATCCTACTGGTATTCCGGTTCAACAAAGTCTTGATGTCGACAAAATTAAGATTATGCAACGAATTGTCAAAGAACAACCTCAAGTGGTCGATGTGTTAGCCGAATTTCGTTTAGCCTTATCCGATCGTAACAAAAATGGCGTTTTATCGACGGAGGAAGCCAATGTTTTAGCTAAAATGATCAATGAAGAGGCCTTAACCGTGCCTGAAGACGCTATTAAAAATGCCAATACGGCTTTGGTGCTAATTGCAAACAAATTCCAAGCCCTCGTTTCGATTATTGGTCCTTACGAACTTAACATTGCCAGCTTAGATTATGCCAGGATTTCTAATTCTCATAAACGTGTGGCCGCTATGGAAGGGTTTTTTTCTGCCATTCATTTAAAAGGAAATACAAGGTTATCTGTGCAACATTTTGAGAAATTCGATTACCGTGGTATGCCGATTCATGTTACCAAACAAGAATATCAAAAAAATCGTAGCACAAATCTTCTCAATGGTAAGTTGCCTAAAAGACTGGATGGTGATACGCTCGTGATCGATCAGGACGCTCTCTTAAATGGCTTTTCTCAAAGCGAGAATACCAAGCGCATTATGGGATACAACGATAACCTGCGCCTTAGTCATAGTCACGAAATTGATTATTTATCGAAAAAACAAACCACAACTTTTGACCGTGTGTATCGTGAAGATGGTCGTCTTTTAAGTGATCGTCGATGGGAGTATCCCGATACGAATAATATGGCTACTCGACGTGCCTTAGCTACGCATTACACCTATTATACCGATGGACGCCAGTCCAACAAAATGACACAAACAGGAACCAATTTTCTTTATGATGTTGCGCAAAAACGATATACGATTCAAGGTTTAACCAAAGAAGAGGAGAGTGCTAACATCTATGATGAACTAACAGGCCGTCTCAAAGGTCGTGAACAATATATCTATAATTACCGTGTACGCGCCTATGAAGATGGGACTGCGATGCTTGATTTGGAAGGACGAGAATTGACTGGTAAATTCTTGGTTGAGGCGTCTTCGGAATTTGATTTTAAATACAATCTTTTTGAACAAGTGACTCATAAGCTTAATTCAAAATTTGATATGTACGGAAACCGTACGGCCCTAGAGGAATTCAACGATTACATCTATGATTCTATGGGTAAAGCTGTCGAGCATGCATTGGTCACCACCCAATATCGCAAAGAAGATTTTGACCGTGTTCTTACATTGGATGGCGCCAAGAGAATATCAGGTAAAAATACCATCAATGCCAGTGATATGAGCAAAGAAGTTTTGCGTCGTTTACGTGTTTTAAAACAAAATCAGGTGGCTGTCGAAGGGGATATAAATTCCAAGCTTTACGATGTTATTATGCGCTCTCATCAAGGCAAGTTAACTCAGCGTGAGAAAAAATTTGGATTGTCTCATATGTTGGAAGCTTTCAAAACAGGTTTTTACAACTGGGTGCGCGGATTCATTGAGGGTCAATCCTTCAAAATGATTGTCGCTTCAACTTTGGCCAACATCTTAAGAGGCTTCTTTGGTATTCCGGCCAACACACTTATCAATAATATTGGAAAAAGTATCTTTGACGTAGTTAAAGAGAACATTATTTCTAAAATGACAGCTCAGGATGCCGCTATGGCTAACACCGAAACACAATGGAAAGGACAAGCCATTTCCGAAGTTCTTGGTTTAGTTGTTGATCGCAGCAAAACACGCAAACGTTATCAGTTTGATCAATTAGGTCGAACAACTCAAGTGACAACGATTGAATACGAAAAGAATAATAGTCATGATTTGTTGCAAATGTCCCAAGAGCGTCGTCGTTTGATTCAAAAAAATCAATATTTACATGGAGATAATCCTAAAGACCGAGTTTATATCGAAACAACTGATGTTTTTCATTATAACGAAGTAAGAGGATTTTGGGACAAACATAATCGCCGTGTCAGCACGAATACCTATGACAATCTTGATCGTTTTAAAACACAAGAAGTTGATCAATATGGTTGGGATCAAAGCTTTCAAAGATGGATTATGAAAGAACGGGAAAGAACAGAATATCTAGCTTATAACTTACATAATCAACCTAAACTGAAAAGAACGTCTCGTCAAGCCATGGAGCCTTATCCATTAACAGAAGGGTCACGTTTAAGAACAGCTCAAACCAAAATTACACACATCTTGTACGATGTCTTTAACCGTGAGAAAGTTCGCAAAGATAAGATCCAAGATTACCAGGGGGCATGGAAATATCAAGTCACAGAAAAACAGTATGACAATACCTTTTTTGCCAACCGTCAAGTTCAGGAAATTCAAAAAACTTATCGCCCTAATCCTGGCGATAGCTTAGCTAATCAGACCAATATTAACCAAGCTGGACCTAGGGGACAATTGGTCAGTCATACACGTACTGTGAACCTCGCTTTTGATAATCTCGACAAAGTGACCGAAACACGAACCTACACATACGATCCTTTGGCAACACCCGAATTGTCTTATCAGCAAGTGGCTGAGAAAATCACACAGGCAGAAAACTTTGTTGATGTCAAAGATATTCTCAAACGTTTTGATAAAGTTTTGGATAACGCAGACCTCGATGCCATCACTTCAATAGATAATATGTCTGCAATATTGGCGCATTTGGCCAGTTTAAAATCAGACAAAAATCAGTATAACGCTATTCATCAAGCTATATTGGCCTTCCAAGCAAATCTAGGCGTTGCTAACAAGCGATTGAACGATGGATTTTTCGATTTATCATTGGCTAGAAACTTTATTGAAGCTAAAGAGGCTCTTAATAAGGGCAATTCTGGAGAGGGCGATCTTAATGACGCCGTTAATGCAGCCACTATCGATGCGATGATTACGGCTTTAGAAGCCAAAAAAGATCTTAATCCCCGTTATCAAGGTCTTTACGAGGGCGTCAAGGCTTTAAAACTACGTATGTACAATGATATGTCTGATGTTTTATCGGTCGAAGATAAAACGATGGCCTACAATCAATATGATTTTAAACTCTACGAGAAATCCGTTCAAAAAGCGACCGATAGAGAAACACTGGCCATGGTGACCCTGAGAACAACAGAAAACTTTTACGAGTATGATCATATGGATCGTGTTCAAAGAAAAGTAGATATCATACAAGGCCTGGGTACGGAAAAAACGGTTCAAGAGACCCATATCAAAGCCTTTGATTCTTTCAATCGTAGCAAAATTCAAAATATCGTTACTTATGGTTCCGATACAGAGGTCTATCGCAACACCAATCGCTTTTTAGGGAGTGATTTTACGGGCTTGGATCTTCAACCTTGGATTGATGCCAATCTGATTGATAATGATGGGGTAAATCATGTGATCTGGAAGGCAGATAATCAAGCTTTGTCCAGCCAAATTATTAATCTATGGAGTTCTGTGAGTGCTAGCCATAAAACCATTTGGAATGTCGATAAAACAGAGGGACGTATCGCGAGAATCTCCTTAGATGCCATTGCTCCTAATCTTTACAACAAGGTTAAATCCTACAATATCATTCAGGATGTCGATGGCATCATTAGCTGGACCATGACTCGCAAAGATTTCCTTAAAGATGCATTGAGACGGATGATTAAAGAAGAAGCTTATCAAAGTATTCAGGGAAATGTTTCTCGAGAAGATTTTAATAAAGCCTGGGCTGTTTTTCGAAGCTATATCGATAGAAACGATCGTGTCATGAAAACAACTGGCTTTGGGACAATCAAAACGGCGGGACAATGGTCGAATCAGCAGATTGTCGAAGTGGAGCAAGATTTCTTGGATCGTAATCGTTCGCGTACGACATACGAATTTAAAGAAGGTGTTTTGAGCAAAAACCAAGATATCATGGAATACTATGCTTTCGACACAGATTTACTTAACTCTGGTATGCTTCAAAAAAAAACTAACACCAAATACATCAATGATCAACCTAATGATTACAGCGCTTACAAAAGTAGTAGTGATATTAGCACTATTTTGGCTCGACCTTATGTGGCCCAGTCGAAGCGTATTGAATCTGACTATACCTATAACGAAAGAGGCTTAGCAGTTGCCAAAACAAACGAAATCTTAACAATGGATAACAAGCGAACAGGAAAAGAACGTATCTATGATATTAAATACGATATTTTTGATCGCCAAGTGTCGGACAAACAAAAAGTTTTCTATAAAAATGGTACCGATCAAGCTGGCTTTCGATATGTTGAACGCAGTTATAGCAATCAGAAATATCTAGGTGTTCAAAATGACATGCCACAATCCAAAGAAGAAAATTATTTTGAATGGTCAGATACACTAGATGATGAGGGGAATAATAAAGGTGCCTACGGCATGCAAATCAATACCAATTACACTCATGATTCTCATGGACGCGAAATCGAGACCGAACAAACCAAAAAAATCCCTCAAATCCCCGGGGTTGCCCTTGACTTGACCGATGCTGGTACTTTCTTTGAGACTATAGAAACAACCAAAATCTTAAGTTTTGATAAAGTTAACCGTCAAATGAGTCGAACCACACAAAAAGGCAGCAAAACTGACATCATTACGTATTTAAGAGATGCCGAGGGTCGTGTAAGCAAAGAAACCAAAGTTTCTGATTTTGGCGATGGTAAATCAGCTACACGTATCCAATGGAAACAAGCTTTTGATCCTCGTGGCAATGCAACTCAAATCGTAGAGTACAAAATTGGTGGAGGATCGATAGGGAAACTCAAGCTACTTGATCGTACTTATAATGATGCCAAAAACCGGGGTCTTATGAGTGCTGAAATTGTTGTGCACTATGGAACATCGGCCAAAGTCAACAGTTTGCCTATTAATCTAGCCTCAACGACCATTAATCGTGCTCAAATAACTGGCAATATTAAAAACAGCGAAGTTGTTTCTAATATAAGTTACGACCAATGGGATCGCGAGAGTGAGCGCAAATTGGTTAAATATACTGGTGGAGCTCAAGAAAGTGCCACTATTTTTGGAATCAATTATGTAGAGCGTACTTTTGATTTAAGCAATCCAAATCTTGGTCCTTCAGGCAATATGAGTAAAGAAACCATTAAAGAATTTGTCTTTGATCCAGTTACGGATACTGAAATTTACGACAAAACACGAGAAACAGTCTTTAATTCTTATGATCATCAAAACCGCGTGATTGATCGTAATATTAAACGTTACATTAGCCGTGGCGATAATGGGGCTCCAGCTTCTGACGGAGCCAACCTATTCTATGTGGCCAAAAATATCGAACATATATTCTATGATATCTATGATCGTGAAGCGATTGTTTTGATTGACGAATATGGTAAACATAGTGTTTCTGGAGAGGCCCCTGAGGGTCATGTGATTAAGGAAAACACCTACCTTTACAATAGTGAAGAATTCACTATCTCTCAGACTTTGGAACGCGCCTTTGTTTTTGATGATTCAGCTCAAAAAAGAACTCGCCATCGCACATTTGCAGCCGCTCGAACTTATTCTGGTCAGCAAAAAAGTGAAATCACGACAGATTACACATATGACAATACCTTGCGCAAACAAACCGAAACCCAAGCTACTTATAAGCGGAACGATTTGAGCAAGACGCTCGATAAGAGCAAATCTTTTTTTAGCCGTAAAAAAACTGAGTATCTAAGTTTTGATGAATTTGAGAATATTTTAACTAAGCGTGTAACCTTAACCGACGAAGATCAATCGAGTTCAGCTGTTCGTACATTCACCAACCGTTATAACAAAGACCATCGTCAAACTTATGAAGGCATTGTATCGACAGCTGGCAGCAACACTGTTGTCGAGAAAAAATGGTCGCTGGATTTTGACATCCGTGGTCAAGTGAAACATATCATTTCTGAAATTTCTGGCAGTGGCAGTGAAAAGCTCATTCGTGACACACAAAATACCTATGATCAAGCAACAGGTCTTAAAAAAGAATCCTCCATCACCACGTATGGAGCGCCTTCATCGGTAAATGATAACCTTAACGACTACACAGACATTAGCATCAGTAAAGATCTTGTTAAGAGTCAAACGCACGTCACGCATGTCAAAGACAACGGAGAATTAGGATACAATGCATGGAATCTAGAGACATTCTATCGGACGACAGAAACAGCACCACTGCTAGAGGATATATCTAAGCAGCTTGCTTCAGCAAATAACCTGAGTTCTATCAAAGCTTTTTTGATTGCTGAAAATGCACGTTTAACTGAAAACACAGACCTTACTAAAGCCCTTCTTGCTGCAGATACGAGCATTGATGAGGTGATCGCGGAATTACGTAAATTATCGGAAAAGAAGTTCAATTATCGACCACTTTACGAAGCTGTGTTGGCCACTAAAGCACGCATAATAGAAAAGGATTTAGCGATTAAAGAGGCTTTATATGATTTATCTAGATCTAATATGAATTTTATTGCTGCCAAAACACGCTTAACTCAATTAGCGGTATCTTTGTCAAGCGATCAACTGGATGAAGTGATTGCTGCTAAAAACTTGGCTGAAATGATTTATTACATCACAGAAACAATTGAACACTCCGCTGGAAATTTAAAATTCATTCCTATTAAATTGGCTTTAGAATCATTCAAATCACGTACAAGAACCATCATTACGATTAAGGATTTGTATCGTGATTACAGCAATAATCGTTTGCGTGCTCAAGGGATTGCTTTGACCGATCGTGAAGAGATCTATTACACTAATGACATCGCCTCAAACAGACATTTGAAAGAAACCCGCGTCACTCGAGGATTAGATTACGATGATGATTACCGCTTTTCGAAAAAATTCATCGAACGTTATAACAACAATCCTGCACCTAACAACCGTGTTGAAAAATATAAAGAAACCATTTTATTCGACGCATTCGAACGCCAAAACATCGTCACACGCGATAATTATCCTCGTTCTGCATCTGATTTAAATGATCAACCTTATGAACGCATTACCAGCATCAATCATTTTAAACATGCGGTCTTTTTTGCCGACTTTATCAATAAAAAGACCGAAACGGTTACCAATCTTCTCGAAGAGGGACAGCCCCGCGAATCGATCACCGAGATCTACAACACTTACGATGATGTGACAGGCCGTAAAACGCATGAAATCGTTGACAAAAGAACCCGTAAGGCCATGTACACCGATTTGGATTTGAGTGGACCAACTAAGCATTATCGCACCAGACGAAAAATTACTTATGATGAATACGATCACTTTGATAATGTTCTGGAAAAAACGACTGAGCATTATGGGGATGATCAAAGTAGCGTTACAGCAACCGTCAAAATGGAACAGTACTATGATCATCTTAGGCGCAGCATTTACGAAAACCAAAGATCAACCTTTGCTAATTCTTCTGTTGTTCTTCAAAATATTATGTGGAAACAAAATCTCGATGTTCATGGCAATTCATGGAAAACCTCTCGCTTACTCAAAGGCCTTGGATCAGAGTCCAAAGCTGAACTGGTATATTCGGTTTATGCCGAAGATGGTTCTGTTAATTTAAGTAGCGTGACTTATAGTTACGAAAATGCAGGGCTTAACAGTATGGATGGTGCTTTGGAAAGCGGAGTGCTTTCGTCTATGTCAGAGAGCTACAGAACTTATAATTCGTATGATTTAGAAACACAGGTCAAAAATATTGAAAGAGATCGTAACAAGAATATTCAAAATATTCTTATCGTTGATAAAACATATAATATGCAACAGGTGATTGGTCAAAAAGGTTATCCAACCCAAAAAGATCAAAAAACGTATTATACCGAAACGGGTAATGAAGCCGATAAATATCTTTGGGAGCATACACGGATCACCTATGATCAATATTATAATGACGGTCAGGTTCAAGAGAGGACCACAGAGACTTTCACCGATACTGGTTTCCGCCTAAGTAAACAAAAAGAAAGTATGCTTCAAGATCGATTTGGCCGCGTCTATGAAACAACTGCACTTGTTTATCCTCGAAATGGCTCCGAAGGATCCGCCGATTTGCCTCGTAAAAAAATTGTTACTAAAAATACCTATCGCTTTGATCTTAACAATCACTTTATCTCGAAAAAAAATGCCTATAGCTATGTACCTCAAGATAATGTGGTGCATTATTTGCATGAAAAGACAGAAAACTCTTTCGATAACACCACAGGACGTAAAATGCAAGATATTGTAACAAAAACGCTTCCTTCTCGTGGTCAAAAAGTCACCAAAATGAGCTATAATTCTTATAATGTTTACGGAGATAAGTTAGACATAACCGTGGAAACGGGATCAAGTGTAGATAATTTACCACATACGGAAATCACTCACTTCACTTATGATAATCGAGGACGTGTTAGTCGCGAAAAAGTCTCAACGGTCACCAATATACCAGGAGATCAAGTCAATTTTAAATCTGATCGTGTGATTTGGAATCAAAGCTATAATGCTTTAGGTCGCGCAACTCAGAGCGTAGCACTTTCACGTGGCTATGGCGAAGAGCCTAGAACTAAAACCATCCAAACCAACTACAACAATAAAGGTCTTGCGGTGGGTGAGACTATTAGAGAATTTGCTTTCGATAAAGACTTTCTTGATAAAGCAGTAGTCACGATAAGCGCTGTGACTGGAGATGAGCTTGAACAAGATGTTGTGAGCTACACTTACGATAGCCATCGCCGTGAAACATCACAGAATCATGTGAGAACGCGCTCTGGTCGAGTGATTGCTGGTAGGGAACGTCCTTTTCATTCAATGACAAAGACCTATAACGATGATGGTACCGTTGCACGTATGACGCAAAACTCATTCGAAATAGCCACTGTAACCGATTATCAAAGTTACACAGAAGATTTACTATCGAAAGAGAAAAAAGTGCATGCCATTACCAGAAGAATCAATCCTCCAAGACAAACAGAGACATGGAAAGAGGTTACACAAGAATATGATGCCTTTCGCCAAGAAAAGAAATCGTACGAAAGCGTATACAACGATAAAGATTACACGCAGTTATTGCATAAAGAAATTCTATCTTTAGAGCGTTTTGGAGGGGGGAGTGACACAACTGTTAAGCAAAAACAACGCCAAGTGATCGAAAATAATGCCTTGATGACCAAAAGCACATCTGATTTTAGCTACGATGCTTATGGAATGGAACTTAAAGAAAATACCGAAACGTTGAGCCGTAAACAAACCATCACGTTTGATGGTGTTTCCAGCGTTGATTATTCTACGCAAGATGCCGTTCGTTTCACCGAAGATAACGCTGCCAATATGCGTATCTACGATGTCGAACCTTTTAAGATTGCTGAAACGGCTGTAACCATTCAAGATACCCCCTTAGGCGGTGTGATTCTTCCTCCTGTAAGTACGGACAATTTCCCAAGCACTGTCGGTGATCCACCTCAAAAAATTGACGACTTAAAGAGCACATTCTATATCCGTGACGATAACACATTAGGACTTAAGGACAAAGATGGTGTGATCATTCCTAATGTCACTTTAGCTTCAACCTTAGTGAACGATTATCCACGTCCAACAGGTCGGATCGAATATGATTTCGAATTTGAACTTAACCCTGCAAGTTCGACCCATGGACTTATTATGAAATACGAAAATGGGGATACACCTATTCAAGTTCGTTCACCAGTTGTTATCAATAGCGGATATTACGAATATTATCAAAAATCTTCTGGCCAATATGGGATTCGCATCTATGGGGGAAATGTTCTCGAGAATGTTGGCATCACTGTGAGCGAACGTATGGTTGGAGGTAAGCTTAAAACATTCGGTAAAGTTTATGCAACTGGTCATGAATTTGTTTTTACTGCAGGTGAAATTCGCGCCAAGCAAGGTGCTGAAGGGGATATCACCATTAACGGCCACACTATCAACAATGGTGAGTACAGCTATTATTTGCGCTCGGATAATCGCGTAGGCATCAAAAAGGGTGAGAGTGTTATTGATGATATTTACCTTGAAGCTGAGTATGATGACGCGAAGCATTTTATGGGATTAACTGGTCGTGTGCTTCATGCTGGTGATTCTGTATGGAACCGCAAAATTTCATCATCTGTTAAAATCTACGATACGTATCACAGGTTGATCAAAAATGTAATGACTTCAGTTACAAAAAACCCACCATTACTAACAAATTCAACTCTTGATGAAGTAATCGACAAGGAATACGATTTGGTCGACAATTTACTTTACGATAGCTTGAATGAAACACAAGATGGTACTTACAATCATGTTAAGCGTAGCTGGAAAGGCTATGCTTCGGTAACTCCAGCGGCTAATGCTAAAATTGTTAAAGAAGTGGTTTATGAAGAAGGGAAGGGTCTAAATGAAACCTTACGTTTAAAAACCTATAGTGATGATCATAGCGACGAAAAAACCTTCACTTACAGCAGCCAAATGTCGGGCAGTAGCACTCTTTTGAATGGTTATATGATGAACAAAAACTTTAAAGGCAATGACCACTATAGCGATTTAATGAATTGGTCGGAATTGAATCGCTCGGGAGTAACTGTTGCTAATCTTAAAGATATTACCGAAATGCGTAATATCTATGGGGGCAATAATAAAATTGAAGAATTGCGTGTGGTTCGCGACGCAAATAACACGATCTTGAGCAGTAATCGCACATATTTTCAATATTATGACACAGGGCGTCAAAAGAAGAAGATTGTCGATAGTTTCTCAGCCAATTCAGCAGATGTAGCTAAACATAATCAAAACTCAACTATTACGCATGGTCGTTTAACTAGCTCTATGGTTAGCTTAGCTGTGATTAACCAGTTGTCGACCGACAAAGTGATTCAGAAATTGAGTAGCGGAGTTTACGGTTGGACCTATAGTTCCTTCCAGAAAGTCCGTGATTCTTTTGCCCGCATTGCAGGATTTTCACACGATATGGAAGCTCTTTTGAATCAAAGTAGAGGCGTCGAATTTGTTGGACGCAATGTGAACAATTACTTTGCTTATGATTTTAATGGAGCAGCAGCTCTAGAAACGCGTACCAAATACGACGATCTTATGGTGAAAACATCTCATGAAGAAGCAGTCCTTAACCATAATATCAATGGACTCAAAATTGGTGAGATTGTTAATGTTTACCGTCCAGGAACATTGGATGCCGGTGATGTAATTGTCGAGAGACGCACTCAAAACAGAGCGTATTTAGGCGCTTATTTTGCTAATTATAAAGTTCGCGACGAAGTTCGTCATTTTGATGGAAGCAAAACGACGGTTGCTCAAAGAGAAATGTTTAGTAACAAACTGAAAAAAGTGGAAGAAAATCAGTTCAAATATGACTCTTATGGTCGTGTGGCCAAACAAGTGACTTTATCGAAAATACGTAAAAACAAAGAGCATTTTATTGACTTAAAGCGCGCCGACAGTTATTCCGAAGTGGTACGTTCGGAACATGACATTATCTATGATAAATTCAACCGTAAATTAAGCTTTAGACAAACAACCGACCTTCAGGAAGCAGTTGCCATTGTTCGTGAGTCCGATGGCAAAACCGTCAATGTCAACCGGGTGAGCGATAAGATCACTTATCAAAGACATCCTTCCTTGGGATGGATTCAGCAAAAACGTTTTGATTCCTATATGTATAGTGCTGCTATTGCATCTAACAGTTTGGAAATCTTGAACCAAGATACCTTTGAGTATGTTGACGATACAGCAGCTTATGCCAGCGTTAACAATGCTCTTAGGGCTAACAATCGTCGCTCTTACCAAGTGGATCAAATGACTGGTTTTGATGGTCGCGGTCGTCCTATTCAAACAGACACCGAACTTTATATCAACTTGAGTGATATTGGCGCAGGTGGCGATGATGCATCTTTTAGCCTTAATAGTAAAGTTGTTAAAAATAATCAATTCGAAGGAAATTTTCTTATTAAATCTGTTGAAAAAGACTTTGTTATCGAAAAAGACCCTACAACGAATAAAAATATTGCCAAAGCTAACCACTATTTCAAAACAACAACTAACAATAGCTATTATTCTATTTATGATAGCGATATTCCAGATCATAATCACCATGGTTTGAAGCGTTTTTCTGAAAAAAATAAAGTAATTATTCAAGCAGGGCTAGCCGATGACCATATTGAAAAAACAGTAATCGCTTACATCCAGTATAACGCCAACCGCAAAGAAACACAATCGATTCGTGCCACTCAGCGCAAGGGTGATCCATTCATCAATTACACACAAACGAATATGGATTATGGTGTTGGACAAGCCTTAATGTCTAAACAAATTGATAATCGCTACCAAGATCTTGTTTACGAAACCTTTGGCCAATTCAATCACACAAGTCTTGCTGCCATTGACTTTAGCGCCAAGTCGATGCATACACGTGAAACAACCGAAAACTATACATTTAACGATAAGCAGCAAGCTCTCGAGTTCACTGTACTTAAAGAAAATTATGTCGATGAAGTGATTGTAGCTAAAGAAGTCCGCAATAGTATGGGAATTGTTAAAAACATAGCTGGTCGTGATTTATTCACTCAAGAAATGATCACAAAGTTTTCTGCAGATGATATGTCTAAACCTTACGAAATCAAATCGGTGCGACGCACCAACTTGATGCATGATCTGAATGGAAAAACTCTTATTTCGCAAACCAATAATAGTACGATTGATCACAATGGATCGATCACGAAAAAAACGACTTTAAGGAAAAATACTAAATTCAACCAATATGGCCATGAACTGTCGTTCAAAGAGTATGAAAAAGTATGGAAAAATCACTTATCAGATATTCGCGCTTACACCGATTACGATGATTTTATTAGCAAAAAAACAAGTAAAAAGAAATTTCTCCCATTCATGAGTCAATCCGATGTTAATGCTCTTTGGGATGACTTGCTAGACAAAGGCTATATCGAAAGTAGTGGAGAAGTGCGTAAGTCGCTTGAATTACTTTATGGATCCGAAGAACTAAACCTAGACGCTCGTTTTGCAGGTAAGGAACAACAAATTTGGGAAACCTTAAACGAAGAACTTCTTAGCAATATTGGTTATATTGAATCCACAGACAATTTAGTCGCCACTAACTTCAATCGCTCAGATGGAACCCAGCAAATCATTGTTCGTACAATGGATGCAAATTATTTGGTTGGGGGTCAACTATTGAACCGTATGGTCACTACTGATAATGTTTATAAGAACCTAGATACACAATATTCTGCTTTAGTTGATAGGGCCTCCCAGCTCGGCTACCAAAAAACCAAAGACATCAACTATGTGGAAAATACTTATGAAGGCAGCCTTCTTAAAACAACAAAAATCCACGAATTAACAACCACCAATGACTTGATCTTGAAAGCACGCTTAATTGCACGTCAAGGACAAACTGGTACTCAAAACTTGATGGAGGATATTAATTACGAAATTAAAACAGGACAAAAAAAAGAAAATTATAAGGAACAAATCTATAATTTCCACAAAGGTTTCAAGACACCTGACAAAGTACTCAGTATGGATCATATGAAACAAATGATCAATGCTAGCCATCAGTTCAATTCTTACAATGAGGTCCAAAATTATCAAAATAATCGGATTTATGATCAAATCAAAGACCCTCTCGGTCGTGTTCAATCTTTCACACGTGTAGCTAACGGCTTTAAAGTTGATCATGCCCAAGGTTCTCCGATATCTTTTAGAGATGATAAAACCACTACTGTGAGACATAAGACTAATTATCAAGGCCAAAAAGCATCCAAAATTTTTGAAACGTCTATCAATCATTTGAATGGTGAAGCCAAAAGCACGATGGAACAAGATATTAAGTATTACTTCGACACCAAGCTTAACTATAGAAAAGTTGAAGATGTGATTGATATGAGCAATATTAATTCCTTAGCTGATCTCAAAGAAGAAGCGATGGAGCCAGGTAAAGAGTTTGTTCCAGGAACATTTTCTATTAAACAACGTCTTGAATTCGCTTTGGAAGGTGAGAATTTTGGCATGACGAGTTTTGCTCGTCCTCATCTTAAACTAACGATCCGTGAAGGAGAGGCTTTTAAGAAGGCTCGCAAAGGAACCGCTCAAGTGGACTATGATCATTCATTTTGGGGAGAAGTGAGTGCGTACAAAGAAGGTCACCATGAATGGTATTACCTTGAAGATAAGATCGATGAAAATGGCGGTTTAGTTAGTCAGAACCAGTATAAAAAAGTTGAACAAATTTTTGGTTGGGATGATTACAAAAGTATTAAAAACTTGTTGCAATCGGAGAGCATAGGTGAATCGAGCATAGATACAAGTATTAGGTCTCTTTTCAAAGCGGCTACTAGCAAGGCCAAATATGACTCATTATCAGGTAAATTAAAGAGCATATACGACACGCATTTTTTGACAGCTGGCTCTAAACGAGCAAGACTTATGATAGCAGGTCAAGCCCTTGAAAAATATGGTCAAAACTTCAAGAATATTAAAAAAAGCTTAACTGGGGATACCGTGCTTCAACAAATCTACAATCAAGAGCAAGGAGCAGATGATCTAAATGATGAAAACGGTAATCCCAAGCTGGTGCTTAAATACATCATGAATGATTATCAAATTCATGGGCGTGACTTCTTTGGCAATATCACAAGTAGCGATCGCTCTACTTATGCGCAAATTGATAATTACAATCGTGGCTCAACACCTTGGCAAGCATTTCAAAATATTTACAATATTCGCCTAGGTCGCGACATCGGATTCACCGAAGAATGGGAAAATGGAGAGCTTTTCTACAAAATTCGCAGTAAAGGCAGCGCTCAGCTTAATCAGACTGTGTTGAACGCAATGCCGCCAGAGTCTAGCTTTAACTTGTCAAAAACAGGTAAGGTGCTTATTCTTAAAAAAGATTTGGAAAAACATGGGAAATACGATCCTGCGGCACTTTCAGCCTTGATTAGTGGAAGTTCTCAGTTTTCAATACAAAAAGGACGTCTGGGAGATTTTATCACCAGTCAATATAGCGGTGTTGAACCTCGCTATTTGACGGAACTTAAGTATATTCAACCTGATGGAAACTATGGTTTTACTCGTGATGATGAAGCTTTTTACATTACAGTTAATAAATTTGATGCAGTTGCAAGCGGGAAAGAAGGGCATGAATTCTTTCGGTACAACGATTATTTCAATTACACCCGCGAGTATCTTAAGGATTCAACCTACGATGAACATGGCATGCAAAAAACCTTTAATAAGTACAATCGCTCGCCAGATGGTAAGGTTACCTCAACTTCTCGCAAAGAAACCCATTACGAATGGTTCAAGCATGGCTTCACCGAAAAATCAACCACAGGGACTTTGGCGCACTTGAATGATTTCTTTAATATTAATACTTCTCAAGAGCGCTTTAATGCACTTGAAGGGCCTGTTTATGGATTTTTGAATGACACGCCCCCGAAAAAAGATGAAGAATCTGGGTGGTATAATGAAGAGGTTGAAAGTATCAATGTGCTTTCCAGCGATGAAACAGCTATTCTTAATCCTGGTATTGGTCTGTTACGCACAGAAAATGATTCTTCGGGAGAAGCTTATAGCAACGTCAGAAGCTCTTATTCCGAGGGAAATCCCGCTGCATTTTATACACGTAAAGAAGCTCACTTTGTCGAAGAAAGCTTTAAAGGGGAACGTGAAACTTCTTCGCATGGCAATAACTCAGGAACTTCAGCCCTTCGCTATGATGAGGCCATCGGAGGAGCTCTAATTGATGCACGCAACTTGCTGTCTTTGGGACTTACAGAGGCACAGGCAGTTGAGTTGTTTAAAATTCTTAAAACTAAAGAATATCTTGATGCCAATGGTGAAGTGAAACGCGTCTTTTACGATAAAAAAGATGGTTACTTAAATCCTCAAGATGCTGCATTGGCTGCATCCAACTCCGAAAGTGATTTTACTAGCGCCCAATTAACAGCTTTGGCCAACGCGGGATATATCCAAAAGAATACCATTGATGAATATGTGGTGACAGACTTTTTTCATGCTGCAACTAAAGCTTCTTTTAAAAAAATTCTTAATCTTGCAGGCGAAGAGGCCTTGTACAACAAGATTTTTAGAACAACCGATAGCTATCAATTTCTAGTTGAAGGGGATTTTACACAAGCTCAAAAAGATCTTTTAGGCGCGACGTTTTATAGCAAAAGCAAACAAGTGTTCAACTTGATCAAAACGTTTGTCGAAAAGAAAAACTTATGGTCACCCGAAGTTTTTGATCGTACAAGCGTGCCATACTGGGATTTTGACTATGATAACCGTACAACCATTAATAAAGCTTATATGTACTACATGTTAGATTCTGTGAGCAAGCAAGTACAACTTTATCGTTGGATGGAAGATTCGCTGGCACCTTCGGCCGATGGCGGACATAACCGCAGTTTTCATGGGGCCTGGCATTATGATCCAGATTTCAACTGGAAGGGTTCGGTTAAAGAGCAAATAAAGGATCGTAATTATTATAAAAATATCCCTCCATTAGATAAAACGAACCAATTCAAAAATGGAAAAGTCAACCGTACGCTCAAATATAAAGTATCAGAGAAAGATCTCCCTGGTGGAGCCGAAGGTGATATTCAAAAAATTGATGAGCCATGGCACCAACCAGGAGTAATTTATGACCGAGCTGGTAACGCCATTTTTATGAAAAAGTTCACAACGATAGAAGGTGGTAAACCACTTAAAAAGAAAACACGTGTTCAGCAAATTTTTGATGCTCGCAACAACTATGGCTATCAAACGATGCGTTCAACATATGAATACGGCATCGTGGAAACCGACTACTTTTATTTCACTGATTTTAATAATGCCGGGTATGATATTTTTCAAGTGGACAGTTTCACAGGTACGGATCGTGATTCCTTGATTTATAGCGATAACAGCATTATGACTCATGGTCGCCGTCGTCGTACACGTATGATTGACACTTGGGGCAAATTATCCTCATCGTTTAATGTTTTAGATCATATTCCTGTCCTTGGTGATATTATTTCTTTGGGAATTAGTATTGCAGATAGCCTTGTCATTACATATGGAGGCTCCTTCAAACAACAACAATACAGTATTGTGAATCAAGAAATGCACGCCAGTTTTGTTGGTGGGATCCAGGGCTTTATTGGACCATTGGTCAACACTATTGGTCAAGCGTTCGAAAATATCGAACTTTTTTTACCAGTATTATTAAAGGCTTTAATAAATGTTTTATTTATGCCGGTGGTGACCTTGCTTGAAGAAACGCGGGGTGGTCTCGAATCGGCTATTGAAGCGCTAGAGGAAGAAAAAGAAGACCTCAAACGCATTGGAACGAGCCTTGAGCTAGGTCTTTTTTCTGTGCCGAATCCATTGTATGAAATACAAAAAGCTTTGATTGACGTTACCATCTACTTGCTCCAAGGACTTAAGCTTATTTTAAAAGTGCTCGAAGAGATTTACAAAACAATTCGTGACGGTTTGCTTTATTTGATTAAAAAGTGGATCGGTGCCGTTGAGGATCATGTGGATGTGAAAGGAGCGCGCCGTTCTGAGAAAAAATCAGCCTTTCTTGGGGCCGAGCTTCAAGCAGTCTTCGAAAAACTCGAAGCTATTATGAACAAAGACGAGCAGTCGGCACTTATTTCGGGTTTAGTGGGTGCTGCATTGTTCATTGCTTTCATTGCCTTGTCGATTGTGACCTTGGGAACATTTGCCCTTGTAATGCTAATTATTTTGCTTATCCTAGCGGTTGTTATGATGATGGTTACGAGTGGCGATGATGAAGATGCTTGGAAGAAAATATTCACATCTCCTTGGGATAAAGATGGTAATGATGACGGGGATAACAAAGAAACCAAGAAGAAATCTTCCGCTCGAAACGCCCGCATCAACTTCTTCGCCTTTGCCGCTCGCATGATGCTCGCCATTGTCCAATTTATGATTATGATGCCTACAATGATCTTTTCGATGGTTAATGATCCTTATGCTGGTGTGACCGGTCTGTTGGCTATGTTCTTAGGTGTAATTGAAAAAATCATTGGCGCCGAAGAGGGGTATCTCCTCAATGAGATTTCGCGGCTTTACACTGGAGATACGGAAGGTATGAGCGGGTTTGAGAAGTTTTTCTTTGGCCTTTTAGGCGCCGTATTCCTTCTAGGGCCATTGGCCATCCATGAGAAAAAGAATGGTATTAAAACAGCTGAACAATATGATTCGATTGGACGAACATCACGGGTTCAACGCAAAGCCAAAAGAGACGTTAACCTTGGTCTAGGTGGTGCTGGTCAAATCGGCAAACAAAATCTGGGTGGAGCTGCTGGGGAAATCATCTCTTTTACGATGAAGAGCAAAGGAAGTAAATTGTTGTCATCGATGCTTAAGGGTGTCGCCAAGATCCTTAAAATTCTCGAAAAGGTCCTTAAATACGCAGGTATCATTGGTAAAGTCCTAGCCATTGTGGTTAGGATAGTCCGCGCTGTGGTTCAGTTAGCTGCTATTATTGCTAGCAAGTTACAAGATTTTGTGATGTACTTGATTAGTTTGCCCATGAAATTTACTAAACTTTTGTTCAAAAACATTGCGGGCGGAGTTTTTAAGATTGTCTTTAAAAAGGTCATTGGAGGGATTGTCTCCAACATCGCTGGCGCGTTTGGTGGATCAAAGGCTAAAGTTAAAACGAAAAAATTCTTTGAATCGGCGTCTTCGTTCTTTGGTTTGCAATCCGCTAGGAATAAAGCCGCTGAAATACAAAAACAAAAAGAGGAATTGCAGAAGAAAGATAAAATCACCGAAGCTGAAATAGCCCTGGTTAAAAAAGTGGATGTTTCTGGTACAAGCAATTTGAGTATTAGAGAGAAACAAGTCTATGAGACATTGGTCAGAAGTGGTGACGTTAAAAAAATTGAAAAATTTATCCAAAACAGCAAATTTACGCTTGGTGAACGATTTGTTTTAGGTCTTGATTCAGCCATGGCTCGATTTGGACAAACAGTATCCACTGATAATTACGCTACGGTCAAAGTAACCGACGGTGCTGGTGTCAGCGCTAAATTACACTTTAAATATGTCGATGGAAAGCCAAGTGTTCAAAAAGGAGTTCTCAAACAAGATAAGGTCGATCGCGGCTTGCAATCCTTTAAAAAAGGTTTAGACGCAATCAGCATCACATCTTTATTCAACAAAATTCGCAACAAGCCAAAATCGTCTTACGACAATCTTCGTTCTAATGTTCTTGCTGCTGTGAGTGGTACCACAGCTGGCGGAGCAATCAAAGAAGAGGATGTTATTAAAGTTCAAGAAGCCAAGCTTGGTCTTTCTAAACACAAAACCAATGATATTGCTATCGAAGGTTTTGGAACCGTTAATCTAACTGTCCATGGAGGAGGTTTCCAGCTGACAGGGTCCTATGCACGCCTTATGAACAGTGGTATTGCGGGACAAGTGATTGGGACAATTCTTCAGGTGGGCACGCTTGGCATTCTTTCGACTCATATGAGTAACTATGATATGTCTAAAGCTCAATTTATAGAAGGTCGAGTTGCCAAGGCACGCCAAAAGGCTGTTGAAAATGCTATCACGAATGGTGAATCATTACCGCCTGGCGCCACTAAGAGCATGGTTACCGAAGCTCGCGTACGTATCGTGGCCAATACAATTTCCAAAGGACGCGCTAAGGGTCAAGGTAAAAATGAGTTATCTAAGTCCGAAACAGAGGCTGTCTTTACTGACGTTCAGTTAGCTATGCGCGACGGAGCAAGGAAAACGGAACGTAATCAAGTGCAACAAGAGTTTGTTCAAGCGGTGAAAGCGTCTGATAAGACAATCACAGATGAACAAGCTCAAGCGATGTTTATGAAAACCGCGGGCCAATTGATGAGCAATGGTCAAGTTGCTGCGCCAATAGCGACTATTATTGGTAAAGAACGTTTAGGTGCCGAAGTACGCAATACTCAACAAGAGTTGGATTCTGCTCAACAAAACTTTCAAAAAATATCAAAAGATAGAGGTGAGGCCGCAATCCAGAAACTGGAAATCAAAATTCAACGCCTCGATCAAAGTGGTCACAATACCAAACAAATGCAACATCA
The DNA here is from genome assembly GCA_964565945.1 of uncultured bacterium. Lineage (GTDB taxonomy): Bacteria > CAZMGY01. The sequence continues at coordinate 20,722 of CAZMGY010000018.1, read as the reverse complement.
ACTAAATGATCTTCGCAAGAAAGCCGGGATGAAACTCAAACCTGTTTCCACTAAAAATGGTTTTGGTTCTGGCTTTATGAAATTTTCGCGCGAATTACCGGGTTTTGGTAGTTATGTAAGACGACATGATGGCTTTGGCACAGGCAAGCGGGTTGCTCATGGTATTTTCGATACCATTACAGGAGTGGCGCCTGTCTTGTTTCTGATTGGGTTGCTTGGTTTTGGTCTTCAGAAAATCGGACAAGGAGTCGTTAACTTATTCCGTTCACGCAGTAAGAAACTTCAAATTGATCAAGCACAGCAGCAAGAGTCGGTTGCCTCGCGCGAAAAAGAAATCAAAGAAGATCGTCGCCTTTTAGGGGAGCGTATAAAAGATCTAGAAGCCCTATCTGATTACCGTCAGAATCAAACTGATATTGCTAAAAAAGAATCTCGTGCGCAAGAGATTGAAACTCGTATTCGCGAGATTGAGACCAAAGAAATCACATTAGAAGGTCAAAAAACGGCTATTCGAAAGAAGCGTAAAGAACACGAAAAAACTCTTAAGGAAGCCAAAAAAGAAATATCGCGAGTGGCCAAAGAACTCAATGAACTTCGTTCCGAAAAAAAAGATTTGTCTGATGAATTGGCTCAAACTCAACAAAATATTATAAAATTGCAGGAAAAATGCGCTCATGCAGAAAAACTTCTTTCGACAGAAATAACAGCAAGTATGACAGCTAGCCAAGTAGATGTTGTTGTGAAACGTATAGATAATGAGGCCAATCGTGATGTGAAACACTACAAAAAAAGTGTGGTTCGTCAACAGTCTGAGCTGAACAAAGAACAGCGTAAGCTTGAAAGCATCGAAACAGAGCTAGGTGGTATTAGGTTAACCAAAGTCGAAAAACGTATTCAAAAGCGTGAAGCTAAAATCAAAAAACAAGAAAGCAAAGAGGATGCGAAGGCAGGTAAAGATGCTTCAACAGCAACAACAACACCTGTACCTATAAGCACTGCCACGCCAGTGACTCCAGGAACGACAATCACAAAACCTCCCACTACGGGATCTCAACCTTCTATACCTGATGCTGCAGCAACAGGCAAAAGCGATGCGTCAGGTAAGAAAGCCGCCAGAACAACATCAAAAAAACGTGCAGAACTCGAAAAGGCTAAAGAAAATAAAGCAGAACTTCAAGCTCGTCACGACAAATACTCTGATCAAAGCAAAGGTAGCTATCTTGATCGTATGGAGCAACATCGTCAACGCTATGATCAAGCTAGCCGTGTTGATGAGCTTCAAACAAAAATTGCGACCAATATTACAAAAATTGCAGAACTTAGAAAACAAGGCAAAAATAAACAAGCCGATAAATTGGCAGTGCATAACACTAATCTTAAAGCTAATGTCGAAGGCGTTCCAGGTGGATCTAAGACATTTCTTAATGATTTTTGGAAAAATGAACCTACTAATTTCACTGCTATGAAAGACATGCGCCGTGAATTTCATGAAAACATGTCGAGTATTTCCAACCTACAAACCAGTAACAAACACAAATTTCAGGAATTTTCTGAAAACTTGAACGCAGCTGTTAAAGCGGTCGAAACGCGTATTTTATCACCACTTCCTCATCAAATTACCGAAACAGCCGCAGATCAAGATTTGCAAGCGACCATTTCCAAAGCGACGTATCAAAATGTTGAAACTTCTCAATATACGGCTTTCCGTGAAGCCACTCATACCATGAAAAAATCTCGAGAGGAAGGACAACAGATAGCTAAAGATGCTGCAGAGGTTCTCGATCGCCTTGGATTCAAAGCCGAAAACGGAGAGGTGTCAGCCAAGACCTCTGGAAGTCTTATCAACCAGATGCAAAACAAATTGACACAAAAACAAGAGAAGATTCGCCAGCTCGAAAGCCAATTGCAAAAAGAAACCGCTGGATTGGCAAGCAACAAAGGTCGACGATCCTATCGCAAAGAACATAGTCGAAAACCATCCGTCACACGTCAGCAAGAACTGCAAGCAGAGATTCATACAGCTAAATCCGAAGCTAAACAACTATCTCAAGACATTGGCACGTCCAATCGCGAAATTTATCAGTTAACTCAAGTGTACACTGGAGCTTCAAGAGGTGATATTTTTCATACACAACAAAGCATTATAAAAATGAAAGAAACCGTTGCCAAAGAACGAATTTCTGATCGCTATCAGGATGTACTCAATACTGAAAAGTCTTTTAGTGATGCTCAAGAAGGAATCAACGTTGTTGTTACTACAGGAAACACTCCGACCCAACAAGGATCCGATTTGGATGCTGCCACACTCAGATCCATCGAGGAAAGTGTAGCCACTATTCTAAAAAAGGCCCAACCAGGAGGAGAAAAGGCCCTGGATCATGCCCAAGAACGTGCTAATCAAGAGATCGATCGCATGACCAATCATTTGACAGTGCCCAACGATGTATTGAGATTACAAACTAACTTAACGGCTCACAAGACCAAGCTTCTTGGCGAAAAAGTAAAACTTGAGCAACAAACACAGCAATTGAGTGATCGTGTTGAGAGTCTATCTCTAGATAAAATCAATAAACAAGAGAAGCTTCAAACTGCTACAAACTTAACAGCACCGCAGCAACGTCAATTGAAAAATGAAATTCGCAACCTTGATAAACAAATGGTCGAACTCAAAGTGGGACGAGATGCCATTCCTGCCAAAATCGGACCTAATGGCCAAATCTTCCAATCTGAGAAGCCCGCTGTAGTTGGTATTGCCGAAATCAACGTCCGTTTAACCAACCTTAAACAAAGCATCCAGGTTCTTCAGGGAGCCGATCGGCCTGGTCTGACTGGTCATGAATTGATACAAATGGCCCATGAATTACTACAAGAAAGCTACGTGGCCGAGGCGCGCGGAGTTCGCTCACAAGCAGCAAGAGTGGCAAATCAAATTGCCCAACATGAAGGTAATCGTAAGCATCAAAATTTTCGCATCGAGAAACTTAAGCTTATTACAGGAAGCGCTCAATCTTCTCAAACCGATAAAATGGCGGCCAAAAAAGAGATCGCTCAGGCTGGACGAGCTAATGAACATTGGGAACCAGTCATCAGTGAGATGAACAAAACCAAAGACGCTCTTGAAAGTCGGGCCAATAAAATCGAAGGTTTTGTTAGCTCTGGTTTAAGATCAGAAATTCAACGACTTGAAGTTGTCAAAAATAAGCCTGTTTTAAAAAGTCCCGAGGCTCAGCAAAAAAGTATTGATTCGCATCTTGAACACATGAAGAGCCTCTTTCAATCAAGCCAAAGAGGATCTCTGGATGAGAATTTAGTTCAGCTAAACAGCAAGTTACTGGAAAAAATGAATGCAGCACTCGACATTCGTATTAAGCAGGTTGAACAAGAGAAAGTCACATTGGCTGAATTGAAGTTGAAGGCTTCTAAAGACGAGGTCACGCCATTGGAAATCGCGAGAGATCTTATTAAGATGCTTGAATCCTCGCCAGAATATTTTGATACAAAAGACATCAAGGATCTTAAGGATCAAGCAACAAAATCTGTCAATAATATTCAGAAACATGTCAAAACCTTCAATCAAGAGTTAACTGTTAATGTTAAAGAAATGTTGTCGGGTGAAACCTTAGGAAGTGCTCAACTAGAAATGGTTTTAAGCATTATGAGAAATCAATATCGTACAGATATGATTGAAGTTACAGCTCATCGTCAAGTTTTGGATCAATTTATCCAAGGCAGTGTGAAAGCTGCTTATTCGCAAAATAGTTTGCAAACTGCCGATGGCGTTAGCATGCGTCTCCAACAAAGAGAAGCTCTGCTTCAACATCTGCTTCAAACGACAGGTCAAAGCGCAGCTAAGGCGGAAATGCTCTCCAAAGCTCAACGCGCACTCACTAAAGCTAATGAAGCCTTAGCTTTACTACGTCTCGTGAATGGTGAAAAAGGTGCTCGAGAGGCTGTTCGTTCCGATAAATTTCAAACCAAGTACGCTAGCTTTGTTCAAAGACAGCTCGAAGATGTTTTTGACGTAAAACTTCACTCTCAAACATCGATGTTACAATTTGAAAAAGAGATTAAATTAACTTCGAAACCTTATAATCCTAATTTTAATGAAATGGACTTCCGCATTGATTATATGAGAAAACATCATGGTCAAACCCCCAACACGCTTCAGTATTGGGGTGCTTCGATTGCCAATAAATTCCGTGATCCTGCATTCCAAAAATCTCTTAAAGTCGCCTTGGTTGTTGCCATTGCCACTGCGGTGGCTGTAGGAACATTTGGAACCGCCTTGCCAGCTATTGCTGCCGTGGGAATTGGCTTGGCGGCAGGTTTAATGATGTTGCCTTTAATGGCCAAAGGTAAAAAAATGGGCATCTTCCAAAAAGTTGTGGTAGTGGCGGCCCTTACTGTCTCATTGGGATTTGCTCTTCCAGTACTCGGAATTCTGATACCATTATTAGCGCCTATGGTGACGGGTTTTGGTGGAGCAGCGCCGTTCTTAATGGCTTTTGGTATTGCCTCTCAAGTGCTCCTTAACAAAACAGGTGTTTTTCATTTTTCTAACTCAGCGGGTATTCTTAGCTCGATGGAGACCAACGCCGAACTTCGCCAACAAAACAATGAACAAAAAAAACAAGATGATTTAGTGAGAACTTTTAATGGACAACGTTCTCGTGAAGTGCAAAACAATCGAGTCGAAAGAGATGATTTTCCAAGTGGTTACAGAGGGATCTTTAACTATGTTAAAGCTAAATTTAACAGCTATCTTCCTGTTAAAAATAGCTTGATCACTCTGATTGGTATTATCGCCACAGTCGCTATTCTTGGTGCTCTCCCAGGCTTTGGAGTTGCCTTCGCAGCTTTATCTTTGGCTGGACCTTTTGTCGCATTAACGGTTGCTGTGGTCACTGGTTATTTAGCGACACATCTTGTAATTGGTCTTTATAATCATGCCTTTAATGCCTTGGTCACACCTGCTGCTTCTGATGATGATCTTGTGACCGACAAAGTCGCGGCCCAAAACCTTCAAGATTTGCAACAGCTGCCTTATGTTGCTAAATTATTGAGCCAAACAGGGCTCACATTACCTCAACTCCTAACTCATTTGAATCAAATGATCCGTGGAAATCTCACCAAAGAGCAAATGCTTGACCTTATGGCTGCCCGCATGTCGTATCCAGGCCAAACCTCACAGGCCTATGCTCAAAATACCAAAATCATTGGTCACTTGTTAACCTCATCGGCCGATGTAAAAGCCATGGCTCAGATCGTGCAACGATTGCTTACCCGTTACGATAGTAAGCCGGAAACGCTCAAATCTATTCTTTATGCCTTCACAATAGCCTATCAAGTGCGTGTGACTCGTACAGGTGAAGTTAAAGATAGCTTTACACCTAATGTTTTATACAAAAACATGGGGATCGCAACTCAAGTTGAATTTGAGAAAGAATTTAAAACCAAGGGCAGCAAGAAAAGTGTTGCCCAATACATCTTTGGCAATGGTGGCCGTGGTCGCTTCATCGCGATTATGCTTCCCGTTTTGTTTGTCACTGGATTGCTCGCTAGCTTAGTCACACCATTTGTCGGAATTGCCTTCTTTGTTGCGGGGAGTTTTTTTGCATATCAAATGCGTGGCGCTTCACAAAGGCAAAGTTACGAAAATGCTCTCGAAAGCCTCTACAGCTTGGATCGTACGATACAAGATAAGATCATTCAACGCGTGTATCTGCCTGAGTTAGCCATTAAAACTAAAGGACAAGAAGCTCTCAAAGAACAATACAATCATCAAAAAGGATTTGATAGTTTAGTTTCTTTGGAACAAGCTGTGGATGCTGCAGTTAAAGATATACAAGGTGCTTCACAGAAGTTTGGGGACACATTCAAAGAGAAATTCATGAAAGCTGCGTTAAAAGCGAGCAGTCAAAGAGAACCTTCTGTGGAGGCTCTGATCAAAGAACTACATAAAGAACTTAAAGACCTATGGCCTAGCCCTCTTAAGGAAAGGGGCAAAGAGGGTAATACCAAGAAGCAAGTTGAAGTTGATGTTGTTACGCAAGCCTTCCAAGGACAAACAGAGGGTGTGACAACAGCTCTTAAAGAACTCAAAGAGTCGGGCTGGAGCCTCAAAGATATTCAGGCTATATCTGCCCTTCTGCTTAAGGATGTGGGCTTGCAAAAAGTGCAAGACTCGCTTAATAAAGAATTAGCCGAAAATTTGGAGATCAATGCGCACACTGTTTTTGATTTAATCAACACCTACGTCGGTCGCAAAAACAACGAAGCCATCGAAGCCTTTTACAAAACCATCTATAGCGCCCTTTTCGAGGGGCGTTCGGCTAACGTTGATGCTCAAAGCAACCCAGCACTTTACGCACGCAACAAATTCTTGGTCGATATGTTAATCATGCAACAAGCCATCGAACATACTCGCCGTTTTCAAGGGCAAGAAGCTTTTGTTCAAAGGATATTACAAGACCCTATGTTGTTGAAAGAAATGCTTTCTCAAATGAATGCAGAAACTACGTTAAAAAAGGATCAAAGTAGCGATGATGCAGCTCTGGCTAAACCCTTTCAGGATATGAAGGAATTGAAACAAAGCCTGCTCGAATACCTCCAAAACGAACCTGCCAAGCTCAAAGGCTGGATAGACAAGTCAATTCAAGCGCAATCGAAAAAACTGCAAGGAGCGGAAAAGCACGTGACCCGTCACGAAGAAACCTTCACCAAAACTATGCAAATGGGTCAAGTTTCTGCCGATACGAAGAAAACTCTCCAAGATAATATTCGCGAAGCTAAAGAGCGCGTGAGCCTGCTTGAACGCGACATTGCTTCATTACAATTGGCTAAAGACAATCTTAGTATGATGACAGACAGTGCCCGCAGTGTTGCGATTCAAATGATTCGTCAGACTGATGCGCAGGTGCAAGGCTCTGTCAAAAAGGATTCCAAGGGCGACAAAGACTCTTTTAGCCGTGATGTGAATGCCAAAATGCAAGCTTCTTCGAAAGCTGAGCAAGAGTCTTTGGATGGAGATCAACGCCTAAGCAATCAATTTGAACAATGGGCTCAATTACTACGCTCAACAGTGGGTGAGTTAAGCTTAGCTGGACAGGCAACCCAGCAAATGGCTCGCAAGGTCTCTTTTACATTCTTCGAATTTCTTGATCAAGCCGAAGAAGCTATGAAAGTGAAAAAAAGCATAGCAGACAAGATTTTTACCAAAGATGCCGAAGGTCAAGTCCTTCTTAAAGGTGGCGAAAAATTCAACTTGGTCCGTAAAGCTTACTTACAATTTGCCAAATCCAAAGCCACTAGTGATCAGGCCTTTGCCGCAGAATTGCCTATGGTCGAGGTTATGCTCGAAGTAGTTAAGACTTTTATCAGTCACTACAAATACACTTTCTTAGGAGACATAACTACACGGATCAATGGCCTTAAAGAAACCTTCCGCATGTTAGGCAAAGAGTCTTATTTGCTCGATGCGGTAACTGGTATTGGTAAAAGTAAAACCATTTCTCCAATTTTCACCGCTATCAGTGCACTCCTGTTTGGTGAATCCGTTAACACCTCTATTTCCTTTTTTGCCGATAGCGGTAAGCTCAATCAAGCGGTGGCCGATATGATGGTGAATGGGCACACATTTATGGATACACTGAACAGTAATACCTATTTAGCTCAGTTAACTGGTCGTGAAAAAGGTAATATGGTCACTTATGTTCGTTTAGATGGAGCTAGCCTCTACGGAAGCGAAGCTGCAACGACCCTTAAAGTAATTCAACGCGCTCAAGCTCAAGGCGGGTTGATTGTGTTTGCTGATGCCATGTCTTTAGAGCAAGTTCACTTGGCAGGTCAAACAGGCAAAGAACCCGTGAAAGCGGCTATTGGTCAGCTCTTATTTAAGAAATCTAGCATGTTGGTCGACGAAGCACATATGATTGGTGATATTCCTGCCCTGATTTCTGGTTTTAAAGCCGAAAATCCTTTATCACAATCTGCCAAAACGGCTGCCAACACAGCTCGTGATTTTACAACTGCTCTCGAATTGCCCATGGCTCAAGAATTGGCTCGTATCCAAGAGAAAGAGAATGGGGGAAACATTTTCCGTTTCCGCGAGGGAAAAGATGAATTCTTAATTAGCTTCACAGCTGATCCTAATAAAATTGTTCGTGTCGAAATTAGCAAAAATGGCGCGGTCATGGATTTTGGTCCTAAGCCTTATCTTATCCTTGATCCTGCCAAAGGAACCTTTCAGCATCAGTTGAGCACACGTCCGGGCAAACAAGAATACAGCACAGCGCTCAAATTTGGCGAAGCCACAGCGATGGTTAAAGATTTTATCAATTCAGAGTTTACTCAGCGTTTTGTGAAAACATCAACCATCGCTGGCACGGGAACTTACTTTAAAGCCGAATTCTGGGCTAGCGATGTGGCAGGCCAAGGCTTGAAAGCTATTGGGCGTAGCGATCTGCTTAAAGCCAAAAAATTGGATAGTTTTATCAACGCCAAAAATCCTAATTCCAACGGCATAGTGGGAAGCTTAAAGTACTTTTTAAAAGATAGTGTTTTGGGCATATATGAATCCTTTGGTGGACGCAGCACCAGGGTGACTCAAAAAGGATTCTTTGCATTGTCTCAAGCTCTAAGCCAACAATTGGGTAGTCACTACGAAGTGATTCGTCGCGGAGAAAAAATCAGCTCTTACACCAATGACCGCGCCGAGCGTACCCTAATCAAACCTTCACGCGAAGATATTATCAGCATCGATCAACAACATAGTGATCCTTATTTGGCTGGTGTTCTTGAAGTGGTGATCAAACCACGCATTGGACAACGTGAATTAACCATTCAATTTGGTAAGATGGGTGAGAATGTGGTTAAACTTAAAGAGGCTGCTTTTACCAATGTTATTTCATTGATTCAACAAGAGAGTCTCAACGAATATAACCGTAAAGGGGGCTCTTCGAATGCTGAATTTCAACGAATGATTCAAGCAGAAAAACTTGAATTAACAAGCAAAGAATACGATGCCATGGTGGCGAGGTACCAAGATCGCGGACACTTACCATCGCATCATGAATCACGTCAGGCAGGACCTCAAAGCGTGGTTCAAGAACTGTTTGTTCGTGCTCAAGCTCACCAATGGCTCAAAGATTACCGCAGCATGCGAATTCGGCAAACTCGAACAGGCAAAAATGATAAGAATTTTTACCGTGAAGTTATGCAAAAATACACTGATATGGTTTACGGTCAGCGCTTAGATCTTGTTAAAACCGCGCCTGATTCCTTGCAATCGACAGTTACTGGTTTGATCAATGTGATTCAACGCGGTGGTGGAAACGTGCAATACATGACTGGTACCACTCTTCCTGTATCCAAAATCGCTCAACTTGGTCTTGGTGCTGAATCACGTAGTGCCTTGGGAACATTGGTCAAAATGTTTGGTCAGGATATCAGTTTAGTTATGTCTCACCTGCACACAATGGGACCTCAAATGTGTGGTCGTAACGGTCAAGCTCTTTACGATCAACTGCAATCGTTTTATAAAGAAGTTTATTCGACAACATTTAAAGATACGGTCAAAAACGACTTACAACGACAAGTGAGTGAAATAAAGAAAAAAGTAGCCGAAGGCAAAGAAAGTGGCGCTGATTTAGCCAAACTCGAAGCCAAATTGGAGCGCGTGGAAGCCAAATTGGAGCGCGTGGAAGCCAACTGGAGCGATGGCCAAAAAATGTCTTTCGAACTCTGGTCGGTTCATTTTAAACAGTATTTGATGGCTCAACAACAAACAGGTGTTCTTCAATTGTTCGAAATGATCACACCACGCTTGGAAACATTGGCTACCTACGAAATTCAAAAACGTGAACTTGTCGGCGTTGAAAAACTTGCCGCAACCTTCGAATCAGTGGCTTCCAATTTGCAACAATTCCAAATCACTCAACAAAAAGAAGCCTTAGCTGCCGCGGTTACTAGCATGCGTGAATTTATGTTAACCAGAGAAGATGCCAGTGGATTTAGCCGCATCGAGGCTCAAAAAGATGTTGCCATTCGTAATTTAACCATTGGAATCAATGCTCTGCGTCAAAAGGGTGATCAACTCAAAGAAGTCGAAGTCGCTCAAATGCTTCACACTGTTCTTACAATCAATGTGAGCACACAGCCAGATATGTACACTGCTTCGAATACGCAACAAGTTCTGGTTCAGCGGGTTCTAATAGCTAAACTTCAACTCATGCAAGCCATGCAGCAAACAGGTGCCATCAAAGACTTGTGGAAAACACAAGATCAATTGGTCTTGGAATATGGCAACGAAACAGGTCAAATCAATATATATCGCCTCAAGAGCAATGGGGAACGTGTAACCGTTGGATCGGTTAATAATAATTCTATTCCAGGCGTCGATTCTAAGAAAATTGTGGAAGCCATTATGGATGTGGTTCAGTCCAAAGATAACAAGAGTGATTTACTCGCTAAAATCGGCTTAAACGCCAATGATTTAGCTCGTTATGATGTGTCACAAGTCGCTATTCTAACCAATAAATCTCTCCGTTTTGGTTGGGATATTGGGGCCCTCGAAACTGCACCAGTAAGTTACCTTAACTTTATGGGCAAAGACACCACATTTTCAGATTTTGGACAGGCATATGGTCGTGACCGTAAATTCACTAACAAAAACCACATTCGTCTCATGCTTCTCTCGGACGGCATGGTCTCTAATCTAAAAGATATGGGCGACGTGAATGTCCATAATCTTGGAAAGGCTTTACTGCAAAACGAGCGTAAAAAAGTTCTTTCAGCTACATACAACACACTTAACGGTATAATCAGCGAATATCCTAAAGATATCTTGCGTGACATGATGAGCCAGCCTAATCTTTCTGCCAAAGCTCGGCATGAAATTCGTAAGTTGCTCGCCAAGTTCAACCGCAACGACAAAGGTAATCTCGAACTCCGTGGTGACACAATGAGTGGTATTGAAGGATTAAACAAAGCTTATCAAGGTGCTGTCAAACAACTTAAAATGAGCCATAAAGCCTTGTCGGCTCATGGCCTTGCTCAGCTTCGTAAACCATTGCGCTTGCTTCAAGAAGAAATTCAAATGACCAAAGGCGTTAAAATCACAGGACGCATTGGTGCAGCGGCTAACAAACCCGTTTCAACTCCTCGTGGTGGTATTTTGTCTGGAAACCAAAGTTTATCCGAAATGGGTAATTTAGTGAATGCCCTTGTCCATCCTAAACAAGATTTACCTGAAAAAGTTTCAGGCCAGCACTCACATCAAGCTAAAGTCCGTTTAAGTGACTTGCAAGCCAATCAACTTCGCAACACATACAATGATTTAGCTCAGGCCGCTAAAGCCTCTGGAAAAGGCCTTCTTTCAAGCAATCGCGATCACAAATGGTTTAGACGAACTGTTAATGTTCAAGGTGACAAATTCCATGTGAACAAAATGAATCTTCAAATGATGAAAGAAATAATGTCTCAAAGCGAATTTCAATCTATGAAACCAGTTATGGACGCCCTTAACGGCATGAATCAAGCCGAAGCCGAAGTTGCTCTTAAGCAAATTGAAGAAGCTATGCATCAAGGTGACCAAGAGTTTCTTCAAGCGATGAAACAAATTGCTCTTAGAGCTGCTGATGCAAACAAACAAGAAGAGATTCTCAAAGCCTTTAAAAACGCCAATCGTTTTGCTATCACAGCATCCATAATTACATCTTTCACAGGGCACGATTTAGACATTAGCATTTTGACCATGCAAAAACTGATGGATTTTGGCGGACGCGATCGTACCAATACATTGGATCAATCACGTCGCAATATGCTTGCCGCGATGGTCGATATTCGCTTAGCTCGTAAAGAAGATTACAATTTTCTTGATGGTGTTCACACCATGCTTGGTCAAGGGGGGAGATTTGGTTTGGGTGAAGATGTAGCTGGCACACGAAATGTCGCCGAATGGTTGGATATCCACGATGGAACTCACAAAGAGGTGAGCAGTTTTTACGAAGCAGCCTTATCCGCTATTCAACGTTATGGTAGCGCCGAATCTCAAGCGATCTTGAGCCGCATCGAAGAACAACGCATGCGCACACGTAGCAACGAAGTAACCATCGACATGATTCGTCGCGCAGTAGCTCTTAACAATCCCGAAACTTCGATCCAACAACACAATGCAACTATGAAAGCCTTTATTTCCTTGTACTCTTCGGCCGAAGTTCAAGAGAGTGACTGGGAAACTTTAAGCCTTATGCAAAGCCAAGGAATCTTCCCAGGCATGTTAACTAGCTTGAGCCAGTCTTGGAAAAAAATGCAAGGAACTCTTAGCGAAGGTTTCACTCGTAGTGATCTTCATATGAGTCATGGTTCTAAAACCTTCGATATGGAACGTATGCGTAGAATTCAAGCCAAAAAAGCACTAGAGAGCCAAACTTTCTGGCAACGCCGTCAATATACCAAAACGCAACTGGCTCGACTCAAAGAAAACCAAGATGTGATTGAAATTGCCAAGTTTGTTCAAAGCCAAATTGTTACTGATAGTCAAGCCAACTTTGATCAACGTGTCGATGAATTCTTAAAAGAACTTCAAACACGCGGACTTAAACTGACTCAAAACGAGCAAACTGCTGTTAAAAATGTTATTAAAGATCTGCGTAAAGGTCTAGAAACACGCGACGCCACACGCAAAAAATTGCAAGTTGAATTTGCTACGGACGGACAAAATAGCGAGTCATTTATCACCAGTGATATTGTTTTGAACAACGTATACTTAATTAATCGTAAAAAAGGCGAAAAAGAAAAACAAGAAGGCTCTGATGAACTTAAAGACAAAAAAGCAGAAAACGTAATTATCATCAAAAGAGATTTGTTTAACCAAAACCTTACTACAAATGATGTGAGTGATCTGATTACACTTAACCGCTTAGCCCCTAGTTTGGTGATTGAGCATACAAATGGTGAAAAAGAAACGATTAACAGCGAAGAACGTTTGATTGAAGTTCTCATTCAATCTGGAAAATTAAGCGAACAATTGGTTCAAGAGGCTATTGTTCAAAGTGACAATGTGCGTTCGAATAAAGCAAATCGCCAAGCGTTTAGCCATTTACAAAGCAATGCCAACCCAGGCAAACGGTCTCTTTCTTTCACTGATGCATCTGATAATGTGGATGTGAAAGTAAGAGATCGTGAGCTATTCAGCAAAGACATCGTGTTTGATTCGGTTCGCATTATTAAGGGACAAGCCCGTCGCGTTAAACTGTTAGATTTACAAGCCCTCAAGGAGGAGCTTGGAGTTTCGGTTGATGTCGCACAATATTTGCAACGTCGCACCCATGCTGAACATTTTGGACTTTCTTGGGACAGCCGCTACGTCGAAATGGGCTCTTATGCCGATTACATTATTATGCTTATCAGCATCTTAGAAGCTTTGGGGCAAGATATCGAAAGCATGAGCGGAGAGAAAGTTCTAACAGCCTGTGATCTTATGAAGGAACTTGCTTCGGCTGTGGCTGAGTTCGAAGTTAGAGAGGGGCAAAAAACGCAAATTAACCAAGCTGTTACTCGCATGACCGAGGCGAGTCAGGCTTTCATTACCGGATCTTTGGCCAATCGTTTGCTCGAAAATACCGATGCCATGAAACAAGATGGCTACTTTGATAAAACAAATAAAGATGATGAGCATTTCTTAGAAGCGCTGGCGCAATCTCGTGGAGTGGCGGGAACACAACTTGCCAAAGTGATTGTTGAAGTGCAAGAATTGCGAGATCAAGATGGCAAATACAGCGAATACATTCAAAAACTGCAAGATATTCTTAAAAAGGACCTTGTATCGATGCTGAGACGTCAGGATGAAATCACAACACACTTTGAGATTATGGAACACGAACTCAATGCGATCCTTTTAGGCACAGGCTTTGAAGATAATGCCAGCTTCGTGGCCGAGCACAATCAAGACTATGATGGCAAATTAGGGGCAGAGCAAGGTGTTGAAAGCGAAGAGCAACGCTCTACTCGAGAAAAAGAAGAAGAGGAGACTCCACGTATAGCCGAAGAACGTGTGCGTGAAGAAGATGCCGAAACAGCTCGTCGCCAAGTCAATCTAGAAGAATACCAAGCTAAGCTAAAACAATGGAGCAGTGATTCAGGTGTGCCTCACCAGATTGTTCAAGGTCAATCAGAGCCTTACACATTCATTATGGAAAACGGACAAAGTATTATGTTGGTAAGCCAAGAGCTCTTAGAAGAAGGCTGGGATGGCTATCAACAACGATTGGCAAATCGCTTTGCTATCGAAAGTGACGCACAAGAATCTGAAACACTTAAACGAGAAATGGATAACATGAGCAATCGCAGCATGGACGATGTGCTTCAAACAGCAATGATGTTAAGCAAATCTTTTAACTTCAACATGTTTGGTGATTTCATTCAAGTTGTCGAAAGTTTTGCAAGTGCAGAAAGCGGTCAGCTTGCCGAGCTCTATCGCTACGAAAGCCGTTATTATTACGAAGCCTTAACTGGTGAGCGTGATAACATGGATGCCAACACTTGGGATAACTTTGTTCAAGCTGTTGTTGCACGTGGAGCTGCTAATATGAGCTTAACCGACGAAGACTTCACAACCTTTTTAGACACAGTGTTGCCACAAAACAGTTTTATGCGTCGCTTAGCGAGAACAATGGACGAAGGCAGCTTTATCAGCTTGGTTCAAGCTTTGAATGAGCGTAAAAACTATGAACACATGAAAAATCGTTTCTTCAAAGAAGCTGCGAAGTTTAACCCCGAAATGTACCGTCCATTCCGCGAAGGCATCAATGGTATTAGCAATATGGCGGCTGTTAACGGAACAATTAACAACCGTCAAATGGTGATTAACGACAACTTTGCCAGCTTAATGGAGCTATCACTTCACTGTTAATCATCCCTTGCTTTAACCGCAGGATTCATAATTTCCTATAATTACCCCTAGAAGGATGATTTTGTTTGAGAGGACACACACATCATGAGATAATCTGATCGGTGTATTCACTTTCCCTTCTATTCATTTTTAGCCTCCTTTGTACAGCCTGGGCCAGACAGAGAACTGTGGCCACCAGAGATAGGTGTTATGTTTATCTGTGTGCTGATTCTTTCCTTTAGTGCAGATACATGGGAGATGATGCCGATCAGCTTACCGTCTTGCTGAAGGCTGGATAATGCTTCCAGAGAGGTTTCCAAAGCTTCTTCATCCAAGGTGCCGAAGCCTTCATCCAAAAACAGAGAATCCACCCGAACTTTCTGGCTGGCCATTTTCGATAGTCCCAGCGCCAGCGTCAGACTGACGATAAAACTTTCTCCACCCGATAGATTCCTAGTCGATCGGATATCACCTGCCTGATAATTATCCACGACATTCAACTCCAGCGGCTGCTCTTCATCAGGGATTAGCAGATAGCGGTCAGTCATTTTTTCCAGCTGCTGGTTGGCATGCGTTACCATCAATTTAAAGGTGAGACCTTGTGCAAAGTTTCGGTACTTTTTTCCGTCAGCTGAACCGATAAGAGCATGCAAATTCTCCCAGCGATGACACTCTTTTTTTTGGGCCTGGATGGCGGATTGCTTTTCCTTTATCCGTTCCTTGGTTGCTGTATTTTTATTTAGATTGTGTTTGAGAGCAGCAATGACATTGCGAAGTTCTTCCAGGGATTCCCCATATGCTTTGAACTGCGGCTCCAGCTCCTCAAACGTCTTATCTGTGAGTTTTTTGGCGATCTCTGTGGCCAAATGTGTCTCCCCGTCTTTCTGTTTGGCTTTGAGCTCAGTTCGCGCATTAGCCAGCTTTTTTGCCTGGGAGGATAAGGATTCCTGTTCCTCATTGGTCAATCTGGCATCGCGGAACATAACTTCATCTACAAAGCCTGCAGGAGTCAGAGCAGCCGAAAAGTCTGTTTCTGCTTTTTTTAGGTCAGGCGCTTTCTGCTCGATATGCTTTTTCAGGGATTCGACACGAGTGTTCGCCGTTTGAAGTTCGTGCTGTAGCCTGGTATTTAGCCTTCTAGCCTCCTTTTCTGCCTCCTCGGCATCAGCAATAGCTTTGTTTAGGCGGTTTTCTTCTTCGTCAGGGTTTTTGTCGCCATACGATTCCTTTCGCTTATCTGTTCTGGTGGCATGCGCCTTTTTTAACCGTTCCAGATTTTCTTGTTTTTCAGTCAGAGCCGCAACTTCTGTCTCAATTGTGCCATCCAGATACTTTACCTCGCTGTTGATGGTAGCAACCTGTTGTTTGATTTCGATTTTTTGCTTTGCCTGTTCCTGCCATGCTTGCCTCCTTGATTTGAGAGACTCGAGAAGTGATGGAAGCTCTGATTTTGGTATTTTCTTTATGCCAAGTGGCTGGAGTTTCCCAGATACTGTCAGCTTGAGCTCTTCAAAATTGTCCCGAAGTTGAATGAGGGTATCCTTCAATTCAGCGAGGGTCTTTTCAGCGGCCTTTTTGTCGTTGGCGGCAACGGTTTCTTGCTTTTCGCTGTTATTAAGAAAATTGCGGGCGCTCTCTTCCGCCTGTCCCAGTTCTTTAATGGAGAATTCCTGATCCTCTGCCTTGCTGATCAGCTTGGTCAGAGATTCAACCTTTTGCTCAACTTCATCGGGAACGGGAACATTTCCTTCTGCAAAAGGGTGCTCGATTGAGCCACAAAGCGGGCAGGGCTTGCCGTTTTCCAGCTTGACCTGATGGCTTTCAAGATTCTCAATTTTCTTGATAAATGCCATTTCGCGAAGAAGGGCCTCTTTCTTGGTGCGATATTCCCGGAGTAATTTGTCACCCAGCAATTCGCTTAGGGCATTCTTGCCTTGCTGAAGATTTTTACTGGATTCCGCCAGTTCCTGCTTTTTGAGGGAATATTGCTTTCTGCTTGATGCCTGTTTTTCTGAAGCTTTTTCCACGGTCTTAGTGGCATTTTTGAGTTTGGTTTCTTTCTGAGTGATCTCCTGTTGTTTGGCGAACAGGTTTCCGAATTGTTCTTTAATACCAGCCAGACCACCGATCAGCCATTCATCTTCTCCATGCTCTCTGAGATATTGTTCGACAGCCACCAGTATTTTTTTTTTGTCCGTTCGCTTTTCCTGTTCCTTTACCCGAGCCTGTTTGTTTGTCTCAATCTTTGCGGCTTCCTCAGTACAGGCCTTAGTGGCGAGTGTTACATCTCGAGTCTCTTCTGCAATTTTTTGATCAAGCGATCGAATTTTCTTAATTAGTGGGGCAGATGCTTGTAGATCCTCTTTAGTTTTAAGGGTGAGATGCTCGGCAGTTTTGAGAGTTTTAGCTTGTTTGTTTGCTGAGGATTCTAACTCAGGAAATGTGGCTTCGGCCATTTTTAAAGAAGCCTGATCGTCTGCTTTCTGCTTACGGAGGGTAGTGAAGGTTGCGTATGTTCCGTCCAATAATGCGGCTTTAAGGGCTTGTTCAAGTTTGGCATGTTCCGGTTTGAACGCTTCGGTAAGGGCCTTCAGATTTGCAGCTTTATCCTCAAGGCTGAGGAGTTCCTTTTTCAGAGCCACAATGGTGGTTAGCCATGTGATGGCCTCGTGGGTTTCGGTTAATTTAACGGTAAGCTGAGCTTTCTGTTTCTGCTTGCTCTCAAGGTCCTCTTGAATCGCTCTTTCCAGCTTCGGTTCCAGAATTAGAATGCCAGATGTTTCGGCATTCAGGATGTACAGCTTTTCCTTCTCATCGCGCCGGCGTTCATGAACCCGGCGTGAAATTTCCGAATAAATCTCGCTGCCGGTGATTTGTTCGAGTATTTTAGATTTTTGTTCAACGTCAGCTTTCAGAAAGTTATCGAACTCACCTTGTGCCAGTAGGATGGAACGGGTGAAACGGTCAAAGTCCATCCCTGTTTTTTCTTCAATAACAGCAGCGACAAGGCTTTTCTTGGTTTCAATGGGCTTGCCGGTAGAGGCATCTGCAATCTGGTGTTCCTGATCCTGCAGGTTTCCTTCAGCCTTTTTTCTCGCCCGGCGCTGTTCCCAGTGACAGCGGAACCGACCAGCATGGGACTCAAATAATACCTCGGCATAGCATCCACCAGTCTGGCGGGACATAATCTCATTTCCACTTTTGGTTATTTTTCCAAGGCGGGGCGTGGCTCCATACAGGGCCAGACAGATAGCATCAAGAATTGTTGATTTGCCAGCACCGGTCGGACCAGTTAACGCAAAGATTCCGTTGGATACATATTCGGGATCGGTGAAATCTATGACCCATTCGCCATAGAGGGAGTTGAGGTTCTTAAATCGGAGCTCAAGTATCTTCATAATCAGTCTTTCTATTCCGCGTTTACGTCTTTTTCATGGAAAGACTTAATTATTTCGTTGTAGGAGGCCGTCAATTCTTCCCGGTCTTCATCTGGCACCTCAAAAGTATTCAGACAGCGGGTAAAAACATCCCCGACATTCAGATCATCGAGGGTTTCATTTTCCGCGACCGTGCTGATTACTCGGTCCATGACATGCTGGTTTTTTATCCGACGGATTTCCATAGAAGAGTGGACCATGGACTCATCGAGTATCTCACGTAGGTTGCCGATGATGTCGCTGCCAGTGTATTCAATTTCAAGCCATGCAGAGCTAGCTTCCTTTTTCAGCTCTTCCAGCTTTGCATGAATGTCATTCAGAGATCCAACAATGCGGACCAGTTCCTGAAAACACGGCACTGGGAGTTCTTGGATATTTGGCGTGGAGCTATTGAACTTAATGAGCACGACTTTCTTTTCCTGAGTTGCTTCACCATAGCCCATCGGGATGGGCGAACCACAGTAGCGTATATGTTTCGCGCTGCCGACCGCCTGAGGGACATGGAGATGTCCGAGAGCGAGATAATCGATTGACGAAGGAAAAACTTCCTCGCCTACCTGCGCCAGCGATCCCACATAAAGTTCCCGGACACCATCACCCTCAACGGTCTTACCTCCTGCCGTGAAAAGGTGTCCCATGGCAACGATGGGGATGTTATCATGCCCAGCGCTTTTGAATTCGTTTCGTTTCTGTTCGGCAATAGCGCAAACATCCGCGTAATGCTTTTTTAGCCCTTCAAGAAGCTTGGCGTTTTTATCATCGATCGTTTCTCCTGGCTCGACCGTCCGGATATCCTTATCACGCAAATATGGTATGGCGCAGACAATGGCCTTAGATTTGTCATCTGACTGAAGAACAATCACCTCGTCATCCAAGACTTCGGTCATGGAGCCAACCACATACACATTCAGGGCACGGAGCAGCTCCTTCGGGGCATTCAGAAATGACGGTGAATCGTGATTCCCAGCAATGACCACAACATGACGGCAACAGGATGCCGCAATCTGGCAAAGAAAACGATAGTAGAGTTCCTGTGCTCGATTACTGGGTATACTGGTATCAAATACGTCACCAGCAACAAGCAGGGCATCGATATTTTCTTCTTCAATGGTCTTCGCCAGCCAATCCAAAAAAGCTGAAAACTCTTCATAGCGTTTCCTGCCGTAAAGGGAGCGGCCTAAATGCCAGTCTGATGTGTGGAGGATTTTCATTGAGTCTCCTTAAATGCCTTCAGCCATTTTTTTAATTGCTTAAAGTCCTTTTCAAAATCATCTGGTTCCAGAAGTAAGAGTACTGTATCATTGATGCTTCTTTTTACTTCCGCGAAGCTGGGGATCTCTGGGGCAGAGCATCAATTGCCTCTTTAACCTTTCTGGCTGCTTCTGAGGTCTGTTTTTGAGCTTCACCTTTAAGTATTTGCTCGTGCCGAAATCAAGGAGGTTAGGGGGAGGCAGTTTATTCACCCCAGCAACTTTACTGATGGAACATAAATGTATTTTTTCCGAATCATGTGTATCAAAAGCACTGGCAGGAATATTGCAATCGATATTAGGAAACTTCTTATTCGCTTCCTTCTGACACAATTCTGCCAGATCACGAGATTGAAGCAAGCGCTTTGCTGCGACCTGTAGCCACGGAGGTTCTTTCTTTAACCATTCCATTATGGTGATATTTTTGGTGAAGTCATCTATCCCATTTCCTTTTTATTCTTTTGAGAATCGTTCAAACGGCCCGCCAAGTTCTTGGGTAATCCTCTCATTACTAACTATGAATATCCACAAGCATTTGGGCGCAAAGTCTTGCGCCTCAAATATAGAATCAAAGATATATGGATTAAGCCAACCATAGCCTATCTTAGCCACGCAATTATACCACTCAATATAAACATTTTTCTAAGGTTTACCCAGTTAAATGTGTTCAAAGTCTAATTTCGTGATTTACCCAATAAATCTTTCTACCAGTCCGTTTTTAATATGTTGATTTTAAAGAGCTCTCAGTTCTCTGATCATGGACTTGGGTTTTGCGCGAGAAAGGGGGCGAGGCATAAAGAGTATTCGTCTATTTAAGAGAACACTTGCGCCCTAAGGCCTTTAGCCGCGGGGCGCAAGTATAAAGTGAACTGTGTATCAAGTTCACTTTCTTTAAATGGCGGTGGTGGGGTACTCCACGAACCAGGGGCAGAAGTAGCTTTGTTGAAACCATTATAGTAGTTGGGATTTCTATGCTTTTTTGTTTTCTATTTTTGGATGGGGGGTTTAAATTTTTCTCACCCTCAATCCCCTACATGAGGGGAGAGGGAAAATTTAAAACAGAAAGACTATGCAGAAACAAGAACCTTCAAATCGTTCTCAAAAAAGGCAATGTTTTGTGGCAAAGCACTATTGGTTTGCGCCGC
>CAZMGY010000017.1:0-14756 GCA_964565945.1 uncultured bacterium | reverse complement strand
ATCAGTTGTAACTGGTGTGGAAATGTTTCGTAAAGAAATGGATCAAGGTGAAGCTGGAGACAACGTTGGGTTGTTGCTTCGTGGTATTGAAAAAGATGATATTGAGCGCGGTCAGGTGATTGCAAAGCCTGGATCGATCACACCACATACAAAGTTTAAAGCGGAAGTGTATATTTTAACAAAAGAAGAAGGTGGGCGTCATACACCATTTTTTAAAGGATATCGTCCGCAGTTTTATTTCCGTACAACAGACATTACGGGCGAGGTTATTTTGCCAGAGGGTGTAGAAATGATTATGCCTGGCGATAATATAAGCATGGAAGTGAACTTGATTAACCCAGTGGCGATGGAAAAAGAGCTACGCTTTGCGATTCGTGAAGGTGGCCGGACCGTAGGTGCTGGAGTTATTGCGGAGATTATTGAATAACATGCGAGATATTATTTTGTTAGCTTGTGATGAATGTAAGCGTCGCAATTATAGCACAACGAAAAATAAAAAAACGATTGTAGGAAAGTTTAGTATTCAAAAATACTGTCGCTTTTGCAATAAGCACGTTTTACACAAAGAAACAAAGCCTTAATTTTTTTTTATGTTGCTGTTGGGAATTAGGCCTGTAGCTCCAATTGGTAGAGCAGCGGACTCCAAATCCGCGTGTTAGGGGTTCGAATCCCTTCAGGCCTGAAAAAACAGTGAAAGGTTAGTTTGTGGAGGGGTTATATGAAGCTAAAAGGCTTTTTAGGTGGCATTCAAGCTGAGTTGAAAAAAGCAACTTGGCCGACAAAGCAAGAAGTAAAAAATTCTGCCGGGGCTGTTGTTGTGAGTATGATTCTCTTGGGGCTGTTTATTGGGACAGTTGATTTTATTGTGTCTCGAGTGGTCACATTGCTAATTAGTTAGTCAGGAGGCGTGATGAGTAAGCATTGGTATGTTGTTCATACGCAAACGGGATTTGAGCAAAGAGTTGAGAAGCATTTACGCGAAAGAGCTCGTTTGGCAGGCAAAGAAGAAGTGATCAAGGAAGTCTTTGTTCCTACGGAAAATGTATCCGAGGTTAAAGATGGCAAAAAGCGTGTGATGACGCGCAAGTTTTTTCCTGGCTATGTCTTGGTTTGCATGGAAATGAGTGACGAAAATTGGTATTTGGTGCGGCAGACTCCAGGAGTTACTGGATTTGTCAGTGCTTCCAAAAAGCCAATGAAGATCAGTGAAGAAGAAGTTGCTCGGATTATGCAACAGACGGAAGAGAAAAAAAATAAGTTGCAGCCTAAAGTGTCTTTTGAGAAGGGTGAAAATATTAAAATCGTTGAAGGGCCTTTCTTGAGTTTTACAGGTCTCATTGAAGAAGTTCAGCCCGATAAGGGCAAGCTCAAAGTTAAGGTGTCTATATTTGGGCGATCGACACCTGTTGAGCTAGAGTATTGGCAAGTCGAAAAGATATAGGAGAGAGCCATGGCAGGAAAGCCGATTAAAGGGTACATTAAGTTGCAAGTTCCTTCGGGGCAAGCAAATCCGGCACCTCCCGTTGGTCCAGCTTTGGGACAGCAGGGTGTGAACATTATGGAGTTTTGCAAAACCTTCAACGATGCAACTAAAGAAAATATGGGATTAGTTGTTCCTGTTGTGATCACGGTTTACGCTGATCGGAGCTTTGATTTTATTGTTAAATCTCCTCCTGCAGCCGTTTTGTTGAAAAAAGCAGTGGGTGTGGCAAAAGCATCGGGTGTTCCTAATCGCGATAAGATCGGGACCGTAACGGAAGCTCAAATCAAAGAGATCGCCGAGACGAAGATGAAAGACTTGAATGCACACTCCATAGAACAAGCCATGAAAATTATTATGGGAACAGCGCGAAGCATGGGAGTCGAGGTGGCCTAGTGAGTAAGATAAGTAAACGTTTGCAAGAAGCTAGTAATTTGTACGATGTCGAAAAATTTTATACTTTGACTGAAGCGGTGGAGCTTATTAAAAAACTCCCTCCCGCCAAGTTTGATGAAACAGTAGAGTTGTCTTTTAAGCTAGGGGCTGATTCTCGTCATGCTGACCAGGTTGTTAGAGGTTCGGTTATTTTGCCTCATGGTTCGGGAAAAACCAAACGTGTATTGGTTTTTGCAAAGGGCGATCAGGCGCAGGTGGCTAAAGGTGCTGGTGCCGATTATGTTGGTGACGAAGATTTGGTGATCAAAATTCAAGGCGGTTGGTTTGACTTTGATGCGGTAGTTGCTACGCCCGACATGATGAAAGATATTGCAAAATTAGGGCGTGCCTTGGGAACGAAAGGCTTGATGCCTAATCCTAAGACAGGTACTGTGACAGACAATGTTGCTCAGGTGATTGAAGAACTTAAAGCTGGAAAACTTGATTTTCGGGCAGATAAAGCCAATGACATTCATGTGCCTATTGGAAAGGTTTCTTTTAGTGAACAGCAAATTGTAGAAAATGCAGAGGTTGTGATTGAAGCTATTGTTAAAGCTAAGCCCGTAGCTGCCAAAGGGCAGTACATGCGTAAGATGAGTATTGCTTCAACGATGGGGCGTGGAATTAAGTTAACCATTTAGGCTTTTAGAAGGTTTAAGGAGAAGTGGATCATGCCAGGATTAGTGAACGAGATTATCGTTAAACAATACGAGCAAAGCCTTGGTGATGTGAGGGGTATTATTTTGGCCGAAAGTGCAGGAATGACTGTTGCCGATGCCGACCGTCTTCGTTTGGAATTGTATGGTGCTGGTGTTCAGCTTTTGGTTGTTAAAAACCGTTTATTGAAGATTGCTTTGGAAAACAAAGGTATTCAGGGCTTGGACGAATTTTGCACGGGTTTAACAGCTGTGGTTGTTCTTAAGGATGACCCTATTTCTCTTGCTAAGATTGTCAAAAAATTTGAGAAGGATCTTGAAACATTCAAAATTAAGCAAGGCTATTTGGATGGACAAGTTCTCGATATTGCAGAGGTGAAACAGTTGGCTGACATTCCTCCGCGGGAAGTTTTGTTGGTGAAAGTTTTAATATGTTTGAATACTCCTGTGGTTAGTTTTGTGAACGTTCTTTCTGGCGTTATGCGAAATACCGTTGGAGTGATCAATGCAATTAAAGAAAAAAAAGAAAACGAAGCTGAATAGGCACGTAGGAGGAAGACATGTCCGAAGAAACAAATGAAATAGTAGAAGAAACGACAAGTGATAACAAGGTAAAGGTGAGTCCAAAAATGGAAGAGATCATTAAAAAAATTGAAGAGATGACTGTTCTTGAGTTGTCTAACTTAGTCAAGGCTTTAGAAGATAAGTTTGGCGTTAGCGCTGCTGTTCCTATCGCTGCTCCTGCTCTCGCTGCTGATGCTGGCGAAGATGCAGGCGGAGAAGAAAAGACTGATTTTGATGTTATTCTCACATCTTTTGGCGATAGAAAAATTGGTGTGATCAAAGAAGTTCGTGGAGTAACTGGTTTTGGTTTGAAAGAAGCTAAAGAACTTGTAGATGGATGTCCTAACCCTTTGAAAGAAGGGGTTTCTAAAGAAGAAGCTGATAAGATTAAAGAAGCTTTAGAAGCTGCAGGGGCAACTATTGAGATTAAATAATTCTCGAAAACATTGTGGTTGAAGAGATTCGCTGGGAACGCTATGTGTTCCTATGCGGATTCCTCTGTTTGTACTAACACACAACCCCTAGGGAGCTTATATGAGCACAAAGGAAACGGTCAATATTCGGTCTTACGCGAAGTTAGTCGACGTCATGAACATTCCATTTTTGCTACACACACAGATGGTGTCCTATGAAAAGTTTTTGAAACGCGACATCAAAGATGTTTTTAAAGAAGTGTTTCCTATCAAGAGTTATGACGAAAGCACTGTGTTGCAGTTTGTCAATTATCGCTTTGATAGCCCTAAATATGATGTTGAAGAATGTCGTCGTCGTGGAATGACCTATTCTGCACCTCTTAAAATTATTCTACGGCTTAAAAGAGAAGGCGATGTTCGAGAGCAAGAGATTTATCTTGGCGACTTTCCTTTGATTACGGATAGGGGGAGTTTTGTGATCAATGGTGCCGAACGAGTGATTGTAAGTCAGTTGCAACGCTCTCCGGGGATTTCGTTTGAAAAGAAAATTCAGCCGAATGAAAAAAGGGTATTTTCTGCCAGAATTATTCCTTACCGTGGTGCATGGATTGAGTTCGAGTTTGATGAAAATGACACTTTGTACGTTTACATCGATCGTCGACGTAAAATGTTGGGAACAACCTTGTTTCGTGCTTTGGGATACGCAACAGATGAAGAGATTTTGGGACTTTTCTATGGTTTCGAAAATGTGAATCTTGCTAAAGTGACAGATCTTTCAACCATTGTTGGTCGTCGTTCGATGGAGCCGATTGTGAATTCTAAAACAGGGGAGGTTTTTGTTGAAGGGTTAGAACCTATTAGTTCGGATCAAGCCAAAGCACTTGTTAAAGACGGTATTAAAAACATTGAACTGATTCAGACAGCGGGTGATGCTTCTTTGATCATTACTTTGCAAAAAGATACAAAGAAAACGGTCGATGAAGCTTTGATTGATATTTTTCGGCGTATGCGTCCAGGAGATCCTCCGACGGTCGAGAGTGCTAAGAGTCTCTTACAACGCTTGTTCTTTGATCCTAAACGCTATGATTTGGCACGTGTTGGTCGCTTTAAGCTCAATAAAAAGTTGGGTTTTGATGTACCTGAAACACAAACTACTTTATGTAAAGAAGATATTGTTGAAGCGGTTAAATATTTGATTCAAGTGAAAAATGGTCACGGTGATGTCGATGATATCGACCATTTGGGTAATCGTCGTGTGATTACTGTTGGGGAGCTTGTTCAAAACCAATTGCGGATTGGGTTGGTGCGTCTCGAGCGTTCGGTGAGAGAAAGAATGTCGTTGCAAGATGTCGAGCGAATGGTGCCTCATAACCTTATTAATTCCAAGTTGGTGTCTTCGACGATCAAAGATTTTTTCCAACGTAGCCAGTTGTCTCAGTTTATGGATCAAGTGAATCCTTTGGCGGAGCTAACGCATAAGCGTCGTTTGAGTGCTCTTGGACCAGGTGGTTTGAGTCGTGAACGTGCTGGTTTTGAAGTGCGTGACGTTCATTACTCGCATTACGGACGTATTTGTCCGATTGAAACACCGGAAGGGCCTAATATTGGTTTGATTTCGTCATTGGGGACTTATGCACGTGTTAACAAGTATGGTTTTATTGAAACACCTTACCGTGTCGTGAATGAAGGCGTTGTTTCGGATGAGTTAGAGTATCTGTCAGCCGATAAAGAAGATAAGTATACAATTGCTCAGGCGAATACTGAAGTGGACGATGATGGTGCTTTTGTTCAAAAAGAGGTGGCCTGTCGTTTTCTTGATGATTATCCGATTGTGCCTGCTAAAAAAGTTAATTACATGGATGTATCGCCGAAACAGCTGGTTTCATTGGGGACATCGTTGATACCTTTCTTGGAGCATAACGATGCCAATCGTGCCTTGATGGGATCAAACATGCAACGTCAGGCGGTACCTTTGTTGGCGACTGATGAGCCTTGTGTGGCTACGGGCATGGAGACCAAAGCGGCTGTAGATTCAGGAGCGGTGATTGTGGCTAAGTATCCTGGTGAAGTTGTTCGCGCCGATGCACGTCAAGTGATAATAAAGACAAAAATGGGCGAGCAAATTTACGATATGCGTAAGTTTCAGCGTTCGAATGCGGGAACCTGCATTAATCAGCGCCCTTTGGTGAAAAAGGGTGAAAAAGTTAAAGAAGGTCAGCCCCTTGCCGATGGTCCTGCGACTCAAAATGGTCGCCTAGCATTGGGTCGTAATGTTTTGGTGGCCTTTATGTCTTGGGGTGGTTACAACTTCGAAGATGCAATTTTGATTAGCGAAAAGCTGGTCAAAGAAGATGTGTATACATCGGTTCATATCGAAGAGTTTTCGATCGAAGCTCGCGACACTAAGTTAGGTGAAGAAGAAATCACTTGCGACATCCCTAATGTAGGTGAGGAATCTTTGCGTAACCTTGATAAAGATGGGATCATTCGTGTTGGTGCCGAGGTTCGTCCTGGAGATATGTTGGTTGGGAAGGTGACGCCTAAGAGTGAAACCGAACTGACCCCAGAAGAAAAACTACTTCGGGCTATTTTTGGAGAAAAAGCTGGGGATGTGAGAGATGCATCTTTAACTGTTCCTTCTGGTGTTGAAGGAATTGTTTTGGATACCAAAGTCTTTTCTCGCAAAGAAAGGGACCTTTCGGAACAGCAACGTAAACAAGAAAAAGAAATAGCCGACCGGATTGCTAAAGAATACGATCATTCCATTGCTGCAGTTGAAAACTTTATTTTCGAACGTCTGGAAGAGTTGGTGCTTGGTAAAAAATTCACAACTGATGTTTTTGGCAAGAACGAAGAGGTTCTTATTAAATGGAACAAAGCGATTGGCAAGAAAGATATCAAAAGCATCTTGCGTGCGAACCTTTCGGAAGTATCTTTTGTGAATGATAAAGAATTGACCAACGAGTTTAATGTTTTTATGGCGATTCAAAAGCAACGTTTGGAAGAGTTGCGCAATCAAAAAGAACGCGAGATCAATCGGATCTTTCGTGGAGACGAACTTCCTCCAGGTGTGATTAAAGTTGTTAAGGTTTATGTGGCAAGCCGTCGTCGGTTGTCGGTGGGTGACAAAATGGCGGGACGACATGGTAACAAGGGTGTTGTTGCCAAAACTCTTCCCGAGGAAGATATGCCTTTTTTGTCCGATGGAACACCTGTGGGTATTGTTCTCAATCCTTTAGGTGTACCTTCTCGGATGAACGTAGGACAGATTTTGGAGACACACTTAGGTTTGGCGGCCAAAACCTTGGGAATTATTGCACAGACACCTATTTTTGACAGTGCCACGGAAGATGATATTCGAGCACTTCTTCGTGAAGCGCGCGAAACACATCCTGATAAAACCTATATTGACGAAAGCGGTAGTGCCTATCTTTATGATGGACGAACTGGGGAGCGCTTTTCGCAAAAGATCACAGTGGGTTACATGTACATGCTTAAGTTGGCTCACTTGGTGGATGACAAAATTCATGCGCGTGCGATTGGGCCATACTCTCTTGTGACGCAACAACCTTTGGGTGGTAAAGCGCAATTTGGTGGACAGCGTTTTGGAGAGATGGAGGTATGGGCCCTGGAAGCTTATGGTGCTGCTTATGTTCTTCAGGAAATGTTGACGGTTAAAAGTGACGACGTTTTTGGACGGACAAAAATGTATGAGTCGATTGTTAAGGGAGAAAATATTCTTAGATGTGGAACTCCCGAATCATTCAATGTATTAATCAAAGAATTGCAGAGTCTTGCTTTGGATGCGCGTGCGGCCCATCTGGATGAAATGGATCAAGAGGAGGAAGTCAAATGAGTGAAAAAAACTTAAACACCTTCGATTGTGTGGCCATTGGTCTAGCATCGCCTGAAAAAATTCTTGAATGGTCTTCTGGAGAAGTTAAAAAGACAGAAACCATTAATTACAGAACTTTTAAAGCTGAGCGTGATGGGTTGTTTTGCGAAAAGATTTTTGGTCCAACAAAGGATTGGGAATGTTTTTGTGGAAAATATAAACGTATCAAGCATAAAGGTGTTGTATGCAGTCGATGTGAAGTTGAGGTGACTTTGTCGAAAGTTCGCCGTGAACGCATGGGGCATATTAAACTTGTGTCGCCTGTGGTGCATGTGTGGTTTTTCAAAACCTCACCTAGTCGCTTGGGAACGCTTTTGGATATGTCTTTACGTTCGTTGGAGCGGGTTGTTTATTTTGAAGAGCGCATAGTTCTTGATCCTAAAGATACACCGTTGGCTAAAAAACAATTATTGTCCGAATCAGAATATCAAGAGTGCCGTAAAAAATATGGTCGTGGTTTTAAGGTAGGAATTGGTGCTGAAGCGGTGGTACATTTGCTTAAAGAAATTAATCTCGATGAAATGCTTGCTAAATTACGTGCTGCGATTGAAAAAACTAATTCGAAACAAGTGAAAAGTAAGATTGCTAAAAGTTTAGAAGTGGTTGAGTCGTTTCGCACATCATCTAACAAGCCTGAGTGGATGTTGATGGAGGTTGTGCCTGTGATCCCGCCTGATTTGCGTCCTCTTGTACCTCTCGATGGTGGTCGTTTTGCAACGTCTGATTTGAATGATTTGTATCGTCGCGTGATCAATCGCAACAATCGTTTGAAAAGATTACTTGAGCTTAAAGCTCCTGAAGTGATTGTAAATAACGAAAAAAGAATGTTGCAAGAAGCCGTTGATGCTTTGTTTGACAATGGTAAACATGGTCGACCTGTTTTAGGGGCTGGTAACCGGCCATTGAAATCTTTGAGCGATATGCTTAAAGGTAAGCAAGGGCGTTTTCGTCAAAATCTTTTGGGTAAACGTGTGGATTATTCTGGTCGTTCGGTGATTGTGGTTGGTCCTGAACTTAAATTACATCAATGCGGTCTTCCTAAAAAAATGGCCTTAGAGCTCTTTGAGCCATTCATTATTCGTCGTTTGCGAGAGCGAGGTTTTGTGCACACGATTAAATCGGCACGTAAAATGTTGGATCGCGTGCATCCTGAGGTATGGGATATTTTGGAAGAAGTGATTAGTGACCATCCCGTGATGCTGAACCGTGCTCCTACCCTACATAGATTAGGGATTCAAGCATTTGAGCCTGTTTTGGTTGAAGGTAAGGCGATTAAGGTTCATCCTCTTGTGTGTACTGCTTTTAATGCCGACTTTGATGGTGACCAGATGGCGATTCACGTGCCGTTGTCGCTTGAAGCACAAATGGAATGTCGTGTACTTATGCTGTCGAAAAATAATATTTTTGCTCCTTCAAATGGACATCCGATTACGACGCCTACACAAGATATGGTTTTAGGAATTTATTACTTGACTAAAGATCGTGATGGTCTTCGTGGAGAAGGACGTTACTTCAAAGATATCAACGAAGTGCTTCTTGCCAAAGATGAAGGCTATGTGGAGCTTCATAGTAAGGTGAAGTTTTTGCATGAGAGGCAATTGGTGGATACTACTGTTGGTCGAATCATGTTGAATGATATTTTGCCTGCGGAAATGGGTTTAGTGAACCTCACTGTCGATAAAAAATATTTGAGCCAATTGATCAACAATTGCTACAAAAGTTGTGGCCATGATCGTACGGTGCAGTTGTTAGATGATTTGAAAAACATTGGTTTTGAGCAAGCGACTTTGGCAGGTGTTTCGATTTCGATTGAAAATATCAAAATTCCTGAAGAAAAAGTGCCTTTATTGGCGGCTGCACACAAAGAAAATCAGAGCATTCGTGTTCAGTACCAACAAGGTTTGATCACCAATGGTGAGCGCCACAATAAGGCTATTGATATTTGGACGAAAACGACAGAAAAAATTGCGGATACCATGTTTGATAAAATCAAAAATGATGAGCAAGAAGGTATTCCTTTGAATCCTGTTTACATCATGGCCGATTCTGGTGCAAGAGGAAGTAAGCAGCAGATCCGCCAGTTAGCTGGTATGCGTGGTTTGATGGCCAAGCCATCTGGGGAAATTATCGAGTTCCCTATTACGGCTAATTTCCGCGAAGGTTTGACTGTACTTGAATATTTCATTTCGACGCACGGTGCACGTAAAGGTTTGGCCGATACCGCTCTTAAAACTGCCGACTCGGGGTACTTGACCCGTCGTTTGGTGGATGCTGCTCAGGATGTGATTATTAATGAGCAAGACTGTCAGACACTTAATGGGATTGTGATGAGTGCCATTGTTGAAGGTGACAAAGTGATTGTGTCTTTGAAAGATCGCATCATGGGTAGGACTGCTCTTGATAATATTGTGGGTATTATTTCCGATGAAAAAATCTTGTCAGTTAGTGATTTGATCACCGAAGAAACCGCTAATAAAATTGAGCAAATGGGTCTTGAGCGGATTAAAATTCGTTCGGTATTGACCTGCGAAACTTCACAAGGTGTTTGCGCCAAGTGTTATGGTCGTGACTTGGCGACTGGACGTTTGGTAGATGAAGGAACGGCTGTTGGTGTGATTGCCGCACAATCGATTGGTGAGCCTGGAACGCAGTTGACGATGCGTACGTTTCACATCGGGGGTACGGCGAGCCGGATTGTAGAAGAATCGCAAATCAAATCACGCAAAGATGGTTTGGTTGGCTATCACAACTTGCGTACGGTTGTTAATCGCGAAGGTCAAACGCTTGTCATTAATCGTAACGGTGAAATCACTATTTCCGAAGAAGAAGAACGTATAGTAGAGCGGCATTTGATTCCTTCGGGAGCGGTTTTGAGTTTTCAGGAAGGTGAAACCCTTGCCAAAGGTGATGTAATCGCCGAGTGGGATCCTCATGCGTTGCCTATCCTTTCAGAAGTGAGCGGAAAAATTCGTTTCGAAGATATTATCAAAGATGTGACGATGCACCGCGAAAAAGATCCCGTGACTGGTGTGGTCGAAATTGCGATCATTGAACATCGCGAAGATTTGTATCCGCAAATTGTTGTTGAAAATGGCACTGGCGAAGTGCTTGGTATGTACAGTATTCCTGCAGGTGCTCATGTGACAGTTAAAGATCGTCAGAAGATTGCAGTGGGTGATGTGTTGGCCAAAACCACACGTCAGGCATCTCGTACTCGCGATATTACTGGGGGCTTGCCTCGTGTTGCTGAATTGTTTGAAGCGCGTAAGCCTAAAAGTTCTGCGATTATTGCCGAAATTTCGGGCTTTGTTGATTTTGCTGGATACATCAAAGGTATGAGACGGATCATTGTGGAAGGGGACATGGGGACTCAAAAAGAATACTTGATTCCTCATAGTAAACACTTGGTGGTTTACAAAGGTGATCGTGTGAATGCGGGAGACCCCTTGACAGATGGCCCTATTGTGCCGCAAGATATTCTTAGGGTAAAGGGAGCTCGTGCCCTCCAAGATTATTTGGTTAATGAGGTTCAGGAAGTTTACCGTCTTCAAGGTGTAACGATCAACGATAAGCACATTGAAGTGATTGTGCGTCAGATGTTGAAAAAAGTGCGCATTGAAGATCCAGGCGACACGTCTTTGTTAATAGGGATGCATGTCGATAAAGTTAAGTTTAAAGAGGAAAATGAGAACGCGATTAATGCTGGTCAAAAACCTGCACGGGCGGAACAGATCCTTTTAGGGATCACCAAAACATCTCTAAATACAGAGAGTTTTATTTCGGCTGCGTCGTTCCAGGAAACAACCAAAGTTCTTACGCGTGCTGCGGCAGCAGGGCAAGTGGATCGCTTGGTTGGTCTTAAAGAAAATGTAATTATGGGACATTTGATCCCTGCAGGAACGGGCTATAAAGGTTATAAGTCAATTGCTGTAGATGGAGCGGGTTTCCCCAAACCAGAGTCTGAAAAATATCAGAATGGTTCCGAAGAAACGATTGAGCAGTCATAAGCTACGAAAGGACTAAATTATGCCTACGATTAATCAGTTGATCCGCGGTGGTCGTAAGAAAGTATTTGTTAAAAAGAAATCGCCGGCTCTTCAATCATGCGCGTTTAAGCGTGGAGTTTGTTTGCAAGTTAAAACAGCAACGCCCAAAAAGCCTAACTCGGCTTTGAGAAAAATTGCTAGAGTTCGGATGTCTAACGGAATTGAAGTTACAGCTTATATTCCAGGTGAAGGTCACAACTTGCAAGAGCACTCCATTGTGTTGTTGCGTGGTGGACGTCGTTTGGACTTACCGGGTGTTCGATATATTGTAGTAAGGGGCACCTTGGATGCGGCTGGTGTGAGTGATCGCAAGACAAGTCGTTCGGTATATGGTGCTAAAAAACCTAAAGAATAAACAATAAAGACCTAAGAGGAGAGCAAAAGAGGATGTCTAGACGGAGAGCTGCAGTCAAAAGAGAACTATTGCCAGACCCTAAGTTTCATAGTGAAAAAGTATCTAAATTTATCAATATGATTATGCTTAGTGGTAAAAAAAGTTTGGCTGAAAAAATTGTATATGGTGCCTTGGATATTTTGGATGAAAAAATAGCGGACACATCGCCGTTGGATGTGTTTAAAAAATCATTGGACAATGTTTGTCCTCACTTGGAAGTGAAGTCAAGACGTGTTGGGGGTGCAACTTATCAGGTGCCTTGTGAAGTTCTTCCTCAGCGTTCTCTTGGCTTAGCCATGCGGTGGATTATTGCTAACTCTCGTTCTCGTTCGGGACGTAACATGAGAGAAAAATTAGCTGCAGAGTTGTTGGATGCATATAACGGAACTGGGGTGTCTATTAAGAAAAAAGATGATACCCATAAAATGGCCGAAGCCAATAAGGCTTTTGCACACTTCCGTTGGTAAAGAATTTATTAGAGGGAGATACGACAAATGAGTGTTGATTTAAAAGTTGTTAGAAACGTGGGTATTATGGCTCACATTGATGCTGGAAAAACAACCACTACAGAGCGTATTTTGTATTACACTGGACGTTCTCATAAGATTGGTGAAGTTCACGATGGTAACGCCACGATGGATTGGATGGAGCAAGAGCAAGAGCGCGGGATTACTATTACATCTGCCGCAACAACTTGTTTTTGGAATGACATTCGGATTAATATTATCGACACTCCTGGTCACGTTGACTTTACGGTCGAAGTTGAGCGCTCTTTGCGTGTTCTCGATGGATCTGTGGCTGTGTTTTGTGCGGTAGGAGGGGTTGAGCCTCAGTCCGAAACCGTATGGAGACAGGCAGATGCCTATGGTGTTCCACGGATTGTTTTTATCAACAAAATGGATCGCTCGGGTGCCGACTTTTTTGCGGCCTTTAATACTATTCGTGAGCGCTTGGGTGCAAACCCTGTAGTCATTCAGTTACCTATTGGAGCTGAGGCTGACTTTCAAGGTGTGATTGATCTTGTGCGTCAAAAAGAAATTTATTATCATGGCGACGACTTGGGAGCTACATTTGAAGAAAAAGATATTTCGGACACTTACCGTGATCAAGTCAAGGAGCATCGTAACAAGATGCTCGAAGCTTTTGCCGAGGAAGACGAAGAGTTTATGGAAAAATTCTTAGATGGAGAGGAGCTTTCTGTCGAAGAAGTACAGGCCATTATTCGTAAATTGACGATCGCTAATAAAATTAACCCTGTTTTGTGTGGAAGTGCGTTTAAAAATAAAGGTGTACAACCCCTTCTCGATGCGGTTGTTGCTTATTTGCCTTCGCCTGTTGATATTCCTGCGATTCAAGGTGTGGATGCCAACGATCAAGAAAAAGTGATTGAACGTAAGCCTGATGTGAAAGAGCCTTTTTCTGCTTTGGCATTTAAAATTATGACCGACCCTTATGTTGGCCGTTTGACATTCATTCGTGTGTACTCTGGAACATTAACATCTGGCTCTTACGTCTACAATCCTATTTCCAGAACCAAAGAGCGGATTGGACGTATTTTGGAAATGCATGCCAATAATCGTAAGGAAATTGAAGCAGTTCCTACGGGCAACATTGCTGCTGTTGTTGGTTTAAAGAAAACCAAAACAGGAGATACTTTGTGTGATCAGGACAATCAAGTCGTGCTTGAGTCGATGGATTTCCCTGAACCAGTGATTTCAATGGCGATTGAGCCTAAAACTAAAGCCGACAGAGATAAGCTTTCTGAAGCGATGCAGCGTTTGGCTGAAGAAGACCCGACCTTTCGCGTTTCGACCGATCACGAAACGGGTCAAACCATTATTGCTGGTATGGGTGAATTGCATTTGGATGTGATTAAAGATCGGATGTTTCGTGAATTTAAAGTGGAAGCGAATGTAGGAAAACCTCAAGTAGCTTACAGAGAAACAATTACGTCTAGGGTTGCTATCGAAGGTAAGCATATTCAGCAAAGTGGTGGTCGCGGTCAGTATGGTCACGTTAAAATGATTGTTGAACCACAGGAGGCGGGTAAAGGTTTCGAATTCAAAAATAAAATTGTGGGTGGTGCAATTCCTAAAGAATATATTCCTGCTGTGGAAAAAGGGATTGTGGCAGCTATGGAAAATGGTATCTTGGCTGGCTACCCCATTGTCGATGTTAAAGTTACGTTGCATGATGGATCTTTTCATGAGGTGGACTCGTCAGAAATGGCTTTTCAGGTGGCAGGATCGAAAGGTTTTAAAGAAGGTTGTCGTCAAGCGAAACCGATTTTTCTTGAGCCTATCATGCGTGTCGAAGTTGTAACTCCAGAAGAATATATGGGCGATGTGATTGGGGATCTCAATTCACGTCGTGGTCGTGTTGAATCCATGGAAGATAAAGGGGCGGCAAAATCCATACGTGCCGAAGTGCCGTTGGCGGAGATGTTTGGATATGCAACAGCCTTGCGTTCCTTGTCATCTGGTCGTGCTAGCTTTTCAATGGAGCCGCACTGCTATCGTCAAGTGCCTAAAAATGTGCAAGACGAGATTGCAGGAGCCGAAGGTTAAAAGCGGTTTCTTGCAAACTAAAAAGGAATAGACGTTTAATCAAAAAAAAATAAAGTTATCTCGATAAAAAGCATTGACATTAAAGACCTATTTGATATAATGTTTCTTCTCATCTCGTTTTGTGGTCAGAAGGGGTTGATGAGGTTTGTTTTACAAGGAGAATTATCATGGCAAAAGAAAAATTTGAGCGTACAAAACCTCATGTAAACGTGGGGACCATTGGACACGTGGATCACGGTAAAACAACGTTAACAGCTGCTTTGACAACTGTATTGGGAACAAAGGGATTGGCGGAGACGCGGTCAT
>CAZMGY010000016.1:0-17978 GCA_964565945.1 uncultured bacterium | reverse complement strand
TTGCTTTGTGAGATTCGTATTCAGCGACAAATTTCATGATTGTGGCATAATTTTTAGTCTGAGTTGAAATAAAAGGAACCCACCGCATCTCAACCTGGTGAACTTTTCCTAAATTTGATAAATTATCCATCATGAAAACCTCGCTATTAGAAGGAACTCTCGCTAAAACGCTAACTCCTTTTTTAGTAGTTGGCAATGCAACTTTGTTCGTGCTTAACGTTTCTACCTCAAAGTTAGTTGTGTTACTGGTTTGTTTGATTGACAAATACTTGGCATACCTATTGACTATTTTAAGAGCATCCTCTACAGCTATACGTTGCGTCCGAGGGTCTATATCTTCAAAATTCTCAAGAATCTTGTTTGACACATTCAGACTCACTGACACCCGCTCTCGATGATCCATAATCGCTAGCGTTTTTTCTTTCGCCAAAGCCTTATCCAATTCTTCCAGTAATGCAACTCCCTTGGCAAGAAGCGTTTTTTGTACAAGGACCGCTGTGCTTTCAGCAAGCTTTTTTGTTTCTTTGAGTTGTGTCTGCACATCCAACTTAGCTATACCTTTCATCTTTGATTCTACTACCTCTGTCTCTCTAGACAGTTTAGCAACAAGCTGCCCCCCCTTACTCTTAGAAGAAACCGTAAAAAAGTTAAATGCTTGCGTTATATTTGGCATCTGCCTTAATTCGGGCAAACCTGGAGAAAAATCGCCAAAATCACCATAAATATCTTCTGCATCTTCTGTTTCTACCTTCTTGGCAAGAGTCTCAGTCTTAGCTCCCACCTTAGACTGCACAGACTTATTCACTTGAGAAGTTTGTAGAGACGGCTTAACCTTCTCTTTAGATATTAATTCATTTTTGAAGTGCTTTTGCAAGGATTTCAAAATAAATTGGTATTGCACCTCACTTTGCACAAGATAACGAGACTCGCGCCCCCTATTAACAAGATCCCTAACTAAAGATTCAGGGGTTTCTCCTTCGGCTAAGCCTTTCTCTATGGCTTGAACCGCTTGGTCATAGATCACGAAAACGCCTGTGCGACCACATCCAGCAGAACAATGTACCACGTAGGGCTGACTTTCACCCCTCGCTACCGTTGCATTTTGCTGGGCTTCTCGAACCAGTTTGTAGTAGCTAGAAAAATCATCGTAATTATCTGGTACGGAGTGATCGGGCCAGGCTTTGTATTGATATTGGTCAACCCTGTGAACCTCTTGGGTCCCTATTTTCTTTAGTTGAAAGGTGCGGTGGGTAACAGCTCCGCCCGCCATGTCAGTTTCGTCCAGCATAGTGATTTCAAGTGAGCCATGGACTTCCTTCTTTCCAGTTATTTCTGGCCAATAGCGGTCAGCCTTAGACATAAGTCTGTCCCCCTTCATTTCCTTAAGTTTTGTTACCATTCCAATCACGGAAGACTTTTGTTCCCAAACCATCTGCCAGAAGTCCCCTATAGTCGCTTTCGTGGGCGCTTGAGTGGCAATGTAAAGGTTCTTTCCGTTAGCATCAGGAATATAACTGGCATTGATATAGTCATTCCCACCTGTTTCCAATTTTACACGGTATCTATCATTTGGAAGAATATCTTTATAACGATTTCTTGGTTTATTTACCGCCTTACGACCTACTTTTGTATCCACCTCTCCGCTCTTATTGGTAAGATTAGCATAATCACCCTTGCCCTGCCATAAAGAGTCATCCTCGACAGTCACCTTCCAGTTTTCACTACGTTTTTTAATATCAGAAAACTGCCCTATAGTGGCAAAGAGATCTTCTTCTTCCTTAAAAGCATCAGAGTTACTTTTCTTGACAGCAGTCCTAGCTAAAACCCTAGGCTTACTATTCTTGACAGCAGGCTTAGCTGGAAGCATAGGTGCCCGCCCCACAGGAGAAGGAACACTTTGCCAGGGCTTAGATAGTAATTCATTTTGGAAGTACTTTTGCAAAGCTTTCAAAATAAATTGGTATTGCGCCTTACTTTGCACAAGATGACGAGCCTCGCGCCCCCTTGTAACAATCTCCGCGACTACAGATTCAGGGGTTGCTCCTTTGGCTAAGCCTTTCTTCAAGGATCGAAGCGCTTGGTCATAGACCACAAAAACGCCTGTGCGACCACATCCAGCGGAACAATGTACCAGGGAAAGTCCCTTCCCGCTATCCCCTAATCTTGCCCTGGCTTTTTGAACTAGTTCGTTGTACTCTAAAAAAGTATCGTAATCAGCTGGTACGTCGTGATCGGGCCAAGATGTGTATTGATATTGTTCGACCGTGCGGAGTGCCCCACTCTCTGCCTCCTTTAGTTGAAAGACGCGTTGGATGACGGATCCCCCCAGCAGGTGCTCTTCTTTCTGCATAGTGACTTCAATTGAGCCATGGGTTTCCTTGCTTCCAACTTTTTCTGGCCAATAGCGGTCAGCCTTAGACACAACCCGGTCAGACCTCTTTTCATTAAGCGCTGTTACCATTCCAATCACGGTAGTGTTTTGCTCCCAAGCCATAAGCCAGAAATCATCTATAGTCGCTTTCGTGGGCGCTTGAGTAGCAATGTAAGTGATCTTTCCTTCAACATCCGGAACATAACTGGCATTGATATAGTCATCCACATCTGGTTTAATTATCTTATTTTTTTTCAGCCTTTTTAAACGTACACGGTATTTGTCTGTTGGCAGAATATTTTTATAACGATTCTTTGATTTATTTTCATCCTTATGACCTGCTTTTGTATACGTCTCTCCGTCATAATTGGGAAGGTTCTCATAATCACCCGTGCCCGTCCATGAAGAGTTATTCTCTACAATATCCTTCCACAGCTCAGCACTCACTTTTGTTGATTTTTGAGGTTGAGCAAAAAGATTCTTTGGAGACCTTTGACGCAGGGCTCCACCTAAGGATACAAGTTCCGATTTGGGCGCTAACCCCCATGAGCATAGCGGTAACACTAATGAAAAAACAAAAATTTGAAACACCGCTAACTTTAGCAATCGAAAATTTTGAAAAAACAACATATTAATCCTCCCCTTATTTTCTCATTATTTATCAATACTTTCTTAAGACGTTTATATAGCATAAAATAAAGTACCTGTCAATAAAACTCTTACAAAAACTCCTGTTATTTAAAACTTCACCCCTCCAACATCACCAGGTTAATCGCTTAATTTTTGTCAGACTTTGCTGACCAATCTGCCCTAGTTCACACGTAAATCATATCGTTCTCAAAGTCCACGTCCTCAATCCGGAGATAGCGCAGCTCATTTGCTAATCCTCCCATTATCTAAAATTTGATTTGCCGAGCAATTATGAGTATCATACTAAGGATATGGATGAGACAATTTCTTCACACACATTAAGCGAAGCCAATAATTATTGCAAACGTATTTTGCCTAAAGTTTCACGCACCTTTGCGCTTAATATCAATGTCTTGCATGGCGAATTGTATCGGGCGGTTCTATGTGGATACCTCATGTGTCGTATTGCCGATACCTTTGAAGACAGCGCCTCCCTCGAAGATACGCTCAAAATTCAACTTCTTCAAAATTTTTCATTTCTATTTAACCACGACGTTATCCAAAATTACCAAATGGAACAATTAAAAGAACCCTTTCGCTTTAAAGAGCAACTCCACCCTTACTACCATCTCATTCTCAATTGTGAGAAGGTGTTTATCAATTACCTCAACTTGCGCCTCGAATTCCGCCAAGCCATTCGTGATTGTGTGCAAGAAATGTGCCAAGGCATGATCGCCGCCATTCAAGAACAAAAAGACAAAAGTTTTAGCATTATCACCTTCAAAGACTTGGATAATTACTGCTATTATGTCGCTGGAACCGTAGGTAAACTTCTCACGCGACTCTTTGCCGCTTATTCTAAAAATATTCCCACACAGTTACAATTCGAAATGCAAAACAAAGAGGTTGCGTTTGGACTTGGACTTCAAATCACTAACATCATTAAAGACAGTCACAAAGATTATAAACGTGGCTGGTGTTATATTCCCGTTGAACTAGCCAATCGCTACGGTCTACCGATTAAGTCTTTTTTCGAAGATGCCCACAATGAGCAAGCTATGATGGCTCTCAACGATCTGGTAGAAAAAGCGGTGTCTCATTTGGACGATGCTTTGGCTTACACCCTTCTGATTCCGCGTAAAGAGATGCGGATGCGCTTGTTTTGCTTGTGGCCCTTATTATTTGCCATGGAAACGTTAGTGGTTGCTAAAGATAACCGCAACCTTGTCACAGGTCATAAATCCATTAAGATTACACGCCACACAGTGTCTCGGGTGATTTATTTGAGCAGCTTGTTTTTTTGGAACAATGGCTGGATCAAATATATCTATCGCAAATTGCGCAACAAAATCATTAAGCCCTAAAGATGAAAATCAAGTGATTAAGCAGAAACCAAAGCCTTGATATTTTCGGTAAAGACATTGGCTAGTTTTTCTGCAACGACATCTTTAGAAAGCTCAAGTTGAGACAATAAACTTTCGTCAGAAGACTCGTTAAGCATACCATTTTTTTGAAGAGCCTTAAGCTTAGAAATGTTATCTTTGACCAATTCAAAAACCTTTTTAACTCGCTCTAAGTTTGAACGATCATACTCAGCTGTGCTCCCTAAACCAGCCAAGAACTCGAGCATATGAATGTACTCTTGCACATAAGTAACATCATGTCTAAGAGCCATAGCAATAATAGTATCGGCTTCCAACTGAATATCAGCTTTACCTTCCGCCGCCTTACGATAAAGAAACTTGCGTTGCTGGCGTAAATGTATTTGCTGCGCTTCAAAAACATAAAGCATTTGAGCACCATTTTGGGCCCATGTTTGTCGACCTGTAGCAGCTTGTTGATGTAATTGTTCAACAGTCCCTCGATCTAAGAAAACATCATTTCCACTATTAGAAGCAATTGTCCGTTGATCAGCAAAATGTAAACCCACTCCAGAAATTTCTTTAACTTTGGCCTTAGCTTTCAACCCTGGCACCAAAGACGGTTCCACTTCTATGCGATAAAATTCTTGTTGTGTACTTCCCGGTGACTGCAAAAGCATCATCCCCTCAGTATTCTGCTGAATGTTCTTGTTGCTATTTGCGACAGATAGGTGCTCCCACACCCCTTCTTCTTGTTCAGAATTCTGAGAGATCGTTGTGCTATTTGCGCTATATCCAATTTCGCCAACACTATCCTCGCCACTTCTGTCAGATAGGGCAGCTAGGTCAGGTAGGGACGACTCCCATGTCTCAACTCCTCCTCCTTGTTCAGCATTCTGAGGGATCGTTGTGCTATTTGTGATATATCCAATTTCGCCAACATTATCCTCGCCACCTCTGTTAGATAGGGAAGGTAGGGCAGATAGGGGCTTCCATACCTCAGCTCCTCCTCCTTGTTCAGCATTCTGAGCAGCACCCTGTTTGCCATTCTCGCTACGCTTCTCCAACTCAAGTGCACCAAAATTTGAAGCAAAATTTTGACCTTCCGTTAACTCATACTGTTTTAAATCAACACTTTCAACAGGTTGATCCTCAAAACGGCGCGTTCTCACACTACCATCTTTTTCATAATAAGCGCTAGCCAAGCTCGTAAGATAATTCGAAAAATTTTCTTCCTGAGTTTGTCGTTGTCGAATGGGGTCTTCGTCTTGAACAGCAGAACCTGACAACCCTAATTGAAGATCATCCTGCTGAGCCAAGAGGCTTAACGAAACACCTCTGTTTTGAGGCAAGAAAATATCTCTATAGTTACTCCTATTTAAAACTTTATCTCCAAGTTTAATTTTAAAAGGAAAATTCCAGTTTTGTAGATTAGTAAGAACATCTCCGTCATATTTAATCTGGCGCACAGCAGCAAGAAGAGCCTTTTGCAAGTCCTCATATGTCACCGAATCAGCTACTCTAACAGAAATCTTAAATGGAACCTTCTTTTGACCCGTCGGTATAACATTGAAGAGCAAGTCATGCTGTTCTGCATGTTCCCGTTTTTCTTGTGTGAACTTTTGCAGATTTGTTTCTGCCTGTTGAACAATTTTTTGAGCTTTTTTCTCTAGGCCATTTATGTCAAAATCACCCTTAAAATTCTTTAGCACTTCCGTAAAGTTTTTATTAATGTTAATAACTTCTTGATTGTTGCCTGTGTCGAGCGCCTTCTGCATTCGATTCACAATAGCGAAAAACTTATCTTTAGTGCTTCGTGCCTCTTCCTCTTCCTCTTCCCTACGCTCCTGTTCCATTTTTTCTCTTTGTTTCTTCTCATCGACATTAGGTTGAGAAGCATCTGTATCCTCGGATAAATCTGTCTCGGATAAATCTGTCCCAGATGAATCTGTCTCGGATGAATCTGTCTTGGATAAATTTGTCTTGGATAAATTTGTCTTACCGTCTTCGACATTTTTTTCCACATCTTCGCTATCTTCCTTACCGAAAGGATGCTTCACAATCGCAAAAATGAACAACAGACCCGCCAACACAAGCAAGATGGTACCTCCAGTGACCGTTATCAAAAATCCTAACACAGATACAAGCCCCAAGCATGCAACGGCTAAGACAACAGTAAGCAATAAAGCAAACCGCACTCGAGGATGCTTCCCTATCCAATTCCATCCTCGATATAGGAAGTACAAAGCCACAATACCTAGAGCAACAAAACCAATAACCAGGCCAGCCACGGTCAAACCTTCCAAAATACCCGCCACCGCAAGTCCAAGAGAAATAAGTACAATTACACCCATCGACACAATAAAAATGATTGAACGTATATTGCGTTTGTACCAAGGAACTTGATCGCTACTAAGAGAAGCTGTCTCCGCCCTCTCTCCAGATTTTCCCTCAAGCTTAGACATCTTGCCTTTCTTGCTATCTTCTTGCCCCCGATCCGTCGCACCCAATTTTTGTTGGTCGGCAATAGTAGATTGCTCCATGTTCTCAACACTAAGGCGAACCTCGTCTTGATCAGGAATGTTAGACGTGGGCGCCAAGGCATGGCTTAGCTCAAAAGAAAAACCAGTGAATAAAAAAATCTGCACAACAACGAGTGAAATGATTCGAAATATCATGACAAAAATCTAAACTTTCATACCCTTTGGTTCCGTCTTTAAATATTGATGAGAATCGACATTCATTACAAAAAATAACAATCCTCACACCTCAAGCCAAGTATATCACAGATAAAACAAGTTATCAATTAATGTTTTATAAATTTATCTATGATTCTGTCTAAAAAACATTAAAACAAATAAATACATCTCATTACATAAAAAAACACTATAACATCTATTAGAAGGCTATAGTAATGCCTGCCCGAACCCCCCAAGATTCTTGCATATGTTTCGTCCAGGCAACAAAAGCTTTCGAAGATTGAAAAAACGATTGATCTAAGCGAAGCTGTAACGTCGATCGACTGCGTTGTGTATGCTTTAAACTCAGCATCCAACGACCTCCCGTCCAGGCAAGAGCTTTAACGGTAAAGCGATAGGTCCAACCCGCACGGTTCTGGTCCAAGGAGAATTGAACGTCCAAATCATGCGACACTTTCCACAAGCCCCAAAACGATATTTTGCGATAAGATCGTTTGGATTTATGAAACCCTACACCCCATCGATAACGAATATGATCCTTTTTGGATCGGATATGGCGTGTTTGCAAATAAGCGCGAATAATCAAGGGGTCGTGTTTACCCAGCTGAAAATAATAGGCCAAATAGCGATCATCCAACATCTTCCATTGTCCCTTAAGAACCAGTTTCTGCTTTTCACGTGTTGCGGTCTGCTGTGCCGTATAAACAATATGATGCTCTTGATTGAGATCCCAATGCCCATCAAATCGCAAACGATCCGAAGATCCTTTCATCCGTTTCACTTTAAAGCGCAAACGATTATAACGGTCCACGATCCATTGCCCTTTCAGCTGGAAAACCACGGTCTGCTCAGCAAAACCCTTCGAGCTATGTGTAATCAAAACACCCAGAGCGTTGTGATCCAACGAAACCAAATCGGTTTGAAATTTGAGCATTCTCGGAAGAGATTCGAACCCCTTACCTTCGACCTGGTAAGATAATTGATGCTGCTCATCAAGCCTCCAAGAGCCTTTGAGGCGCAGGCTCTTACGCTCCTTGTCTTCGTCAGCAACCACAAAGACATCATTTCCACGAACTTTTAAACGCATCACCCCACCTACTTATAAATGAAAGATAAACCGTGCTAGCTCAAGATAAGCCAATAAACAACACACATCCACACAACTGGCAATCAACGGCCCAGACATAAGGGCGGGATCAACATTCATCCGCTTGAAAAAAATGGGAAAGAGCGCTCCACAAGATGTGGCAATCAGAATCACAAGAAACATCGCTCCCCCGACGGTCAGTCCCATCTTAATTCCCGTAGCACTCACTGGCTCCATAATAAAAGCTCGTACAGCTGCTAAACTCCCCAACACCAGCCCGACTAATAGACCAATACGAAATTCTTTCCACCACACTGTTCCTAAATCATGCGAACTAATTCCATCGGTTGCCAACTCACGAATCACCACGGTCGCCGACTGCGTACCCGCATTACCTGCCGAAGCACAAAGCATAGGAATAAAAAAAATAAGCGGCAAAACCGCATCCAAAACAACCTGATATCTTTCCAAAACATATCCAGAAATAAAACCTACTCCAATCAAAATTAATAACCAA
Source organism: uncultured bacterium (assembly GCA_964565945.1). Classification (GTDB taxonomy): domain Bacteria; genus CAZMGY01. The sequence continues at coordinate 9,313 of CAZMGY010000016.1, read as the reverse complement.
ACCAAACGTTGACGGGCAGCAGAAAAAGAAGATGAAGACAGATAAGGAACGTGCTTACCTGCCGCACCAAGGTTAAGAATATCTTCGGTGTCTTCGGCCACAACTAAGTCCACCACATCATCCACGGTCACAATGCCCACCAAATGCCCTTCTTCATCAATAGCTGGCACCGCCAAAAAATCATAATCCTTGATAATTTTGGCCACTTCTGTCTGATCATCATCGACACAAACCTTGATAATATCAGTGTTCATTAGATCGCGAATGTAACAATATGGCTTAGCCACAATTAACTGCCGCAACGACACCAATCCCAAAAGGTGCTGATCTTGGTCGACAACATAAATATAGTAGATAGTCTCTTTCTCTTCAGAATCTTTGCGCAAATGATCGAGCGCATCCTGAACCGTATCAGCCTCGGCAACAGCGGCAAAGGCACTGGTCACCAAAGCGCCAACCGATCCCTCGTCGTAGGTCAATAACAGGTCAATATCTTCTTTTTCACTACGACCAATTTTTTTTAAAATCAAAACCTGCAAGTCTTTGGGAAGGATTTTAAGCAAATCAATCCTCTCGTCATGCGACATAGCCGCAATAACATTCACTTGAATTTCGGTTGAAAAGCACAAAAAAACATCTTTTTTATCTTCATCGTCAAAGTGTTCAAACACCTCCACCATGCGTAAAATGGGAAAAGAAAGGATTACTTGCACAATCTTATCAGACTCTAAACCCTCAAGGGACATGCTCACTTCGTGCGCATGCAAATCCGAAAAGCCTTCACATATCTTGTCGGCGTAGTCACCCTCAGCAAGTATTTCGCGAATTTCTGGAGCTATCAAAGAGTATTTTTTCATAGGAGAAACCCCTTGCTTTAGATACGTTCAACGTATTCTCCAGTCTCTGTATCAACTCGAATGGTGTCGCCTTTATTGATAAACATAGGAACCTTAAGCGAGTAACCTGTCTCTATCTCAACTGGCCTCGTATTATTAGACACCGAATCTCCTTTAATCCAAGGCTCCGCATAGGTCACTTTAAGATTAATAGCCTTAGGAAACTGTATTTGCAAAGGTTTCCCTTCATAAAAAGCAATCGATAATTCCAAGTTTTCGATCAAAAAGTTTTTGTAATCACCAATAAAGTCATTGGGAATCTCGACGGGACTGTAATCTTCCAAGTTCATAAAATGATAGATATTGCCGTCATTATAAAGATATTGATGAGGAATTGCTTCAAAATGGATCGTCTCAACTTCGGCAGCTGAGCGGAAACGGATCTTCATGCTTTTGCCTTTTAGGATATCTTTCACAGACACCTGCATAAGCGCATTTCCTTTACCTGGAGTGATATGCTCTGTACCCGTTACCAAAAATAACGTTCCCTCATGTTTGATAACCATGCCTCGCCGTACAGCTGTCGCTCTTATCATTTGTTCACTCCTTCCTTGATCCATATTATCGATAAATAGCCATTCTACGTAAGGTTAAGTTGAAGATGCAACACATTTTTCGTATGAAGATCACACTTAATGCGATCATCCATGCGATACCCACACAACCAAATCACTTTTTCATCATCTCTAAGCACATAAAGCCGCGACCTCTCCCAATGAGGGATTTTATGATCCGAACAATAGCTTTTAAGTGTTTTCATCGACGCCATTCCCAAAGGGCAAAACACCTCGTCCAAATCCGCTTTGAGCAACTGAAGCTCCCCTTCGATTTTGGCCGCATCGCAGTAAATCATCCTGTTTTTCTCCTTCGAAAGCGTAAACAAGTCCTCAGAAGAACGAACAAACTCTCGACGCGTAAAACCGAAAGATTCTTCAGATGTGTCACAATCTCTATGGCGACTAGTCGCCATTTTGATCCAATCATAGCTTTTAAAACACCATAAACCCGACATGAATTCGACTTCAATCCACGATTTGCGCGATCGGCATAGCTTAGCCAGCTCCTGAACATGGCTCCCAGTAATCTCTTGCCCTTTGGGCTTATACCTCTGCAATAGACGAAACAATACTTCGTTTTGCCTCAAAGGCTTTAATCTTCCCCATTGGTTCAGATCGAGAACAGATTCACCCTTCACCGAAGTCCCTAAGTCTTGGAACCATCCACGATCGTTGCAATCTAACTCATCACTCAATTCTTCCGCCAGGTTAGCCAAACGGTTCATATGAGAAAGCACTTGAGGGTTGATCATTTCCAGCAAAGGAATCACCTCATGACGAATGCGATTACGCGTATATCTTGCATCCGCATTGCTTTCGTCTTCACACCAATCAAGCTTTTCTCGCTTAGCATACTGCTCGAGATCGGCACGCAACAATCGCAACAAGGGACGTACCAGCAAAACAAAACTACCTGGGCTTAAACAGCGCTTGAGCCGCATACCTCGCAAACCTTGCAGGTGCGTTCCACGTATCAGATGGTGCAATACCGTTTCGGCCTGATCACCTTGGTGATGCCCCACCGCAAGAAAAGAGGCCTTATGTGTCTTAGCCACCTCTTCCAAAAAAGCATATCTTTGTTTTCTTAGCGTGTCTTCAGCAGAGTTTTGGCCTTGCAATGGCTGCGGCAAAAACCCCACCACGCAAGGAAGGTTCCATTGCTGTGCCAAATCCTTGACCCAGAGAACATCTTGGTCCGAATGCCATTTTCGTTGTTTATGATTAAAATGAGCTAAAACCAATTGCCAACCATAATCTGGGACCAATTGCTTCAGTATGTAAGCCAAACAAACAGAGTCCAGCCCCCCCGAAACACCGACAACTACCTTGGTATAAGCTGGAATAAGCTGATGTTTTTCAATCAACGTGCGAACACAACCAACAACATCAAAGTCCATGAAAACCTTCTAAAAACCATTGATCGGTTCCAGGGTCTTTACTTAAAGAAACCCTAAACTGAACCTGCCCCTTATCTCGGTAAATAGCCGTCACTTGATAATCGGCAAAAACGACGGCATCTTGGATGGAGTTTCCACGCAAATGAATATCACCTTCAGACCCCCTATACTCCACCAGGGGACCATAAATGGCACCTACATTCCCCAAATACATCCGAATAATACTTTTTTCTTTGCCCGACATCACATGTGGTTTTACATAAGATAAATAACTATCTGGTGACCATTGAGCCGTAATCGCAGGTACAATTTCATCTATAAAGGTCTGACTTGTTCGTTGCAACTCTCTCATAGAAGCAAGTTCCATTATCGCACTAATCATACGCTGCTTTTCATCTTCGGGCACACTACGAAATTGCCAATATTGAATCCCCAAAGCAATCAGGCCCACAAACCCTAAAACAGCTGTCACAATAATCAATATCCATAAGCGTTTCATGTTTTACCATTCCCATATATTCATTTTCTTATCTTAGCCTTGATTAAAATTTTATAACATTATACAATGATGACGGTATATTATCAAAGGAGTTAGGCTATGGATATATTGAATGATGTAACCCTTTTATCGCGCATCCAATTTGCATTAACCATAATGTTTCACTATCTCTTTCCCCCATTAACGATTGGATTAAGCGTCATCATGGTGATCATTGAAGGACTTTACTTAAAAACAGGAAAAATCATTTATGAACAAATGGCCAAGTTTTGGACGAGGCTATTTGCCGCAAACTTCGCCCTAGGAGTCGCATCAGGCATCGTCATGGAGTTTCAATTTGGAACCAACTGGGCCACCTACTCCCGTTTTGTTGGAGACGTTTTTGGATCACCTCTGGCCGCCGAAGGTATTTTTGCTTTCTTCTTGGAATCAGTCTTCTTAGCCTTACTCGTCTTTGGCTGGAATCGTCTTTCTCCTATAGCGCACTTTTTCTCGACCCTTATGGTTAGCTTGGGCGCCATTTTTTCGGCTGTTTGGATTGTTGTCGCCAACTCTTGGCAACAAACCCCCACAGGACACCACATCGTCCAGCACGGCGCTGGGTTTCGTGCCGAAATTATTGACTTTTGGGCCATGGTGTTCAACCCCTCTGCGGTTACTCGTTTAATACACGTGCTTTTGGCTTGTTTAAATTTAGGCTCTTTTTTTGTTATGAGTATCTGTGCTTACTACATATTGAAAAAACAACACACCGAATTTGCCAAAAAATCCTTCAAAATAGCACTATTTGTCGGGCTTTTTGCCTCATTTATGTTGCCCATTGTAGGACATAAAAAAGCTCAGATTGTGGCTAAATATCAACCGGCCAAATTGGCAGCCTTCGAAGGACATTTCAAATCAACATCCGAAGGAACACCTCTTTACATTACAGGCATTCCAAACACCAAAACCGAACAGATGGATTACGGGATCGCCATTCCGAATGCCTTAAGCTTTCTTGTTCATGGCAATACAACAACACCGATTCCTGGACTCGATCAATTTGCCAAGGAGGATCGTCCGCCTGTGTTGCTCACCTTTTTGAGCTATCGCCTCATGATCATGTTGGGCGTCTTCTTTATGGGTATCTTACTGGTAGCATTGTATTACTACATTCGAGGAACCCTATTTGAACAAACCTGGCTTCTTTGGACCTTTGTTGTTGCAGTCTTGGGCTCCTACACAGCCAACATGGCTGGATGGGTAGCCGCCGAAGTTGGTCGTCAACCATGGATCGTCTATAATCTTCTTCGAACCAGCGATGGTGTTTCTAAATCTATTACTGCTTCTCAAGTACTTTCATCAATCATTATGTTTAGCTGCATATACGCACTACTCTTTTTTGTATGGATTTATGTGATGAACCACAAAGTTCATGCTGGACCAGATTTAAGTTACAAAGAACGACCCAAACAGCTTAAAGGGGAACGGTGGTTCACCAGCGCTGCACTATGGGCCGACCCTTCGCACAAAACATTAACCAACCCAGATGCCGAAGATAATAATCATGGATCTTAATACATTTTGGTTTATTCTTCTTGGGGTTTTGCTAGCAGGCTATGCCATTTTGGATGGTTTCGATTTAGGTGTAGGAATTTTGCACCTGGGTGCCCGCAAAGACACTGACCGTCGCATTTTTATGAACTCGATTGGTCCTTTGTGGGATGGCAACGAAGTTTGGCTCGTAACCTTTGGTGGAGCCCTCTTTGCCTCCTTTCCCGAAGCTTATGCCACCATTTTTTCGGCCTTTTACACTCCATTCATGCTCGTACTCCTTTGCCTTATTGTGCGAGCCGTCTCCTTAGAGTTTCGTAGCAAACAAAGCAACCCCCTATGGAGAAAAACATGGGATGTTGCTTTTTTTGCCTCTAGCCTCTGTGTCACGTTATTGTTTGGTGTCGCAGTTGGTAGCGGTATCGCTGGTATCCCCATTGATCATCGCTTTGAGTTCGTGGGTAACTTCTGGGACATTTTACATCCTTACTCACTTTTAACAGGAGTGTTGGCCGTTGCGCTTTTTGCTCTTCATGGTGCCCTCTATCTTTATATGAAAACCGAAGGAGAGCTTCAAAAAAAAATTCACCGCTGGACTTGGTATAGTTTTGGTGTTTTTTTGCTTCTCTATATTTCTGTCACCATGGTCACCCTGATCAAGTGGCCCCATGCCTGGGCCAACTTCCAACATTATCCTTGGGCCTGGGCTTTTGTGTTTATTCAAGTGATTGCCATCGGAAATATACCTAGAACAATATACAAAAAAGCTCCTCGCCAAGCCTTTGTTTCCTCCTGCATCAACATCATTGGCCTAATCTTTTTGTTTGGAATAGCCTTGTTCCCTAACTTTATCACCTCGGACGTTGATCCAACGTATAACCTCAATATTATCAATGCCGCATCGTCTCAAGCAACGCTCAAAAATATAACCATTATTGCCGTTCTCGGCATGCCTTTTGTGTTAGCTTACACGATTTGTATTTATTGGGTGTTTCGTGGCAAAGTTAAGTTGGATCAGTTTAGTTATTAATTAACATACGCAAACCCCAGGACGTTATAGCCCCAGGAAAACAATATATTTACAATCGTCTTTCTATTAAGCGCTCAATTCGAATGATTTCATTAGGACTATGTTTTCTAATTCTTTACGACGACTCGCAACGTCACCCCCTACAATTTCAAAAAGACTTTTTCTTTCTTGACCTTGTGGAATTTCCTTTAAAAAAGATTCAACTAACTTTTCTAAGACATTACGTTTGCCTTCTAATAATTTCTGTATAGTTACCTTGCTTACATTCATTCCTAAGTCCAAAATTGTACGAAGAATCTCTGACCCCTCTAGGGGCAGGGTTTGTTGTAGCGAAAGAAGCGTTGCTTTACTCGGGTCATTAAGCAATTTCTCAAAATACTCGTCAAACTCACGGATCAATTTTTTCAATTCTAGGCCGTTCATTTTTCCGAGAGATTGGATTATAGCGTCGGCATTAAGTGCTGTCGACCGATATTTATGCTCCACATTTCTAAAATTTTTCTCCACAGCAACCTTAATACTTTCTTCATCCACAACACGCCGATCGTTCAACCAGCTTGCTTTGTAAGATTCGTATTCAGCGATAAATTTCATCATTGTGGAAAGCTTTTCATTCTGAGCTGAAACAAAAGGAACCCACCGTCCATCAATGTTATGAACTTTTCCTAAATTTGATAAATTATCCATCATGAAAACCTTGCTATTAGCAGAAAATCTCGATAAGGCGCTAAGTCCTTCTTTAGTAGTTGGCAATACAGCCTTTTCCTTGTTTAACGTTTCTACCTCAAAGTTAGTTTTACTAGCACTATGTTTGACTGAGAAAACATATAGATTCCGATTGATCAGACCAAGAGTCTCCTCTATAAGTGAAGAATAATTTATAGACTTAAACCTTTTAACTCCATTAATAACATCCAATAAATCACCCTTATTACCATTGATTTCATTGAGGACTTTTTTTGCATCAGGTACTAGATTTTTTCCTTTCTCTAAACCAACCTCCAGTGCTTCCATTAATGCAAGTCCCTTAGCAAGAATCCGTTTTCTCCCAAGTTTTTGTAATTTTGCAACAAATTTGTCTTCTTTCTTACCAGGTTTCTTAGAACCCTTTCGTTCTTTTTTTTCTATTTCTTTAGATAGACGCTTAACAAGCTTACGCCCATGACCCTTAGGAACCTCTAAAATAGTAAATGCTTCATCCAAACTTTTTATCGCAAAAGCAGATTTATCAAAATTAGCGAAATAATCCCATACGGCTTCCCTAAGCATATCCTTCTCTTGACCCTCAAACAAGTCAGTACCTACCGTTAACTTCTCCATCGCATTTTGAATAATCTCTTTAATCTCTTCCAGTGATTTTTTAGGTCTAGTAGAAGCACCTTGATTCTCCTGTCCTTGTTGATTGTCCAATCCTCCCTCTATCGACCCTATACTCATTGATTCTTCTTCCCTTGCATCGGGTAACTCCTTAATATCATCCTCTGGATCAAATTTCTGGCTGAACATTGTTAGCCCAAAGATCATAAGCCCTATATCTACGGCATCGGGTAACGCCTCAATATCAGCCTCATCACGTCTTTCTTCTTCCTCAAAGTTCGTTTTGCTATCAGTTTCTTGGACTGACAAAACAGCTGCATTCGCATCATCCTCTTCTTCAGTCAAATTTTGTCCTATCAACCTTATATCCATTGAGTGTTCACTGGCATCGGGTAACTCCTCAATAGCATCCTCTGGATCAAATTTCTGGCTTAAGCTTGTTAGCCCAAAGCTCAGAAGCCCTATATCTACGGCATCGGGTAACCCCTCAATATCATCCTCATCACGTCTTCCTTCTTCCTCAAAGTTCGTTTTGCTATCAGTTTCTTGGACTGACAAAACCTCTGCATTCGCATCATCCTCAGAAAATAACTTTTCCGCTTCTTCAGTCAAATTTTTTCCTATCCACATTATATCCATTGAGTGGTCACTGGCATCGAAAAACTCCTCAATAGCATCGGACAACTCCTCAATATTCTCCTCTGGAATAGTTTTGCTATCAATTTTTTTCACTGACAAAAGATATCGATTTACATTGATCAAGTCAAGAGTCTCCTTTATAAGTGAAGAATAATTCCTAGAAATAAGCTCCTTAGATTTAATAAAATCCCATAACTTATATTTATTATCCTTGATCTCTTTGGACATTCCTGGAGCGAACCCTGGAGGTATGTCTCCAAATCTTGGTTTCTTTGAAGCAACATTCAATGCTGTCATTAATGCAAGTCCCTTGGCAATAATTTGCTTTTTCTCAAGTATGTATAATTCTTTAGCAAATTCTTCTGGCTTGCCAGCAGTTTTCTCATCCTCCTCCTTTAGTGCTTTTTTGCATACTTTTATATTTTTAGACAGCTCCTCAACCAAGGCACGCTCTGGACTATTAGGAATCTCTAAAATGTCAAATGCTTCATCCAAATCCCTTAATATATACTCTGCCTCCCTAAATTTTTGTAATTTTGCAGCAAGGTCTTCTTGTTTGTTATCAATTTTCTTAGCATCCTTTGGTTCTTTTTTGTGTGGTTTCAAAGTTTTAGACACTCTCTGCAGAAGCTTACTCAAACGACCCCCTTTTGTCTTAGCATCCTTTTTGTGGAATAATTTTATAGATTCACTCTCTTTTTTACCCTTAGAAACCTCCAAAAAGTCAAATGCTTCCGCCATATTTCTTCTCTCAGTAGATTCTGTCTCCTGAAAAATCTGCTCAGAAGATTCTTCGTTCAGCACTTTTTGTTGATTTTCACTTTTACCCCCTACCATCCCTTGAGATACAGAAAGTTCTGACAACACAGCCGCTTCCTTAGGCTTACTAGCAGGCAATTCTTCAAAAGAACTAGTAGTAAGTTTGTCCATAACCGCAAAACTTGTATCAGCCAATGCTTCTTTGTCATAATAACTAGAAGTAGATTCTTCTTCCTTATACTCTTCCTCAATCACCAAACTTGCAGAAAGTTCTGTAGCAGGAGCCGCTGTGGCCGTGCCGCTTTCTTGAAGTACAGAAGATTCTGACCTAACAGCATCTTCCTGAGTATTACTAGCAGAAAATTCTTCAACAAAACTAGAACTTGTATCAGCAGATCCTTCCTTCTCATGATAACTAACAGAAAGTTTATCAGCAGCCGCTGTGCCCGTGCCTCTTTTTTGAGTCTCAGCAGATTTGCCTTCCTCTCCTTCTCGCACATTCTCAACCACAACACTTCTCTCAGAAGAGCCTTCAAAAGGACTACTAGTAAATTTGTCCACAACCTCAAAACTTCTATCAACCAATTCTTCTTTTTCATATTCATAATAAGTAGAAGTAGCTTTTTCTTCCTTATACTCTTCCTTAATCGCCAAACTTGTAGCAGCAGCCTCAGAACCAGTAGTAA
>CAZMGY010000015.1:0-83788 GCA_964565945.1 uncultured bacterium | reverse complement strand
TTTTTGAATAACGCGATCAAAGACTACAACGCAATGTTTGGAACGTCATATGATACTTCGTCTGATAAATTTCAGAATTATTATAAAGACATTAGTGAGCGAGTAAAGAATCGTGAAATTGATATTTTAATCGTGGTGAATATGTTTTTAACCGGATTTGACGCAACAACGCTCAATACGCTTTGGGTTGATAAAAACTTACGATTGCATGGATTGCTTCAGGCCTATTCACGCACTAATCGTATTTTGAATAGTGTTAAGACCTTCGGGAATATTGTTTGCTTCCGGAATTTAGAAAAAGCCACCAATGAATCAATTGCGCTTTTTGGAGACAAAGAGGCTTCCGGTATTGTTTTCTTGAAGTCATATGAGGAATATTATCATGGCTACAAAGACGGCGAAAGGCAAGTGCGAGGATATAAAAGTTTAATTGAGGAGCTGTTAGAGAGATTCCCTGTTGGTGAGCAGATATTGGGGGAACAAAATCAGAAAGATTTTATCAGGCTCTATGGTGCTATTTTGCGAGTACGTAATATATTAGTCACTTTTGATGAGTTTCCCGGGAATGAGATCTTAACGGAGCGAGATGTTCAGGATTATCATAGCGCATACATTGACCTCTACAAAGAGTTGCGAAAAACAGGCGATGAGGAAAAAGAGAACATCAATGACGATTTGGTGTTCGAGATGGAGTTGATCAAGCAGATCGAGATCAATATTGATTATATTTTCGCTCTTATCAAGAAATATCATGAGGATCACACGAAAAACCGAGAAATTCTGATTGATATTAATAAGGCAATTGATTCGAGTGTTGAGTTGCGTAACAAGAAAGATCTTATCAATCAGTTTATTACCTCACTTGATGTAGATGCCTCTGTGGATGACGAGTGGCAGAAATATGTTAAGCAGAAAAAGACGGAAGAACTTGAATCAATTATTTCTGATGAAGACCTTGACCAAGATGCAACATATAAATTTATGAGCAATGCGTTTCGAGATGGAAGTGTTACAACAAGCGGGACATCTATTGCCAAAGTTTTGCCACCGGTGGTATCACGTTTTTCGGAAACTGGCGAACGAAGTAAAATGCGTGAGAGTGTTATTGAAAAGCTGACTAGATTTTTTGAGCGGTTTTTTGATATCTCGAATGACAAGGTGTAATTTTAACAAAGTCCGCGAGCTTGAAAAATAAAATCTTTGCTTTGGAGCATTTTTTACAAACTCTTATTGAGCAGAATATGCTAAAAATTCTAGTTGAATGTGTTCAAGCCTAATTCCTTGTGTAAGTCATAAAAAAAGACCGAGTTTTTAAACTCAGTCTTTTTTTATAAATGAATGAAGTAGCTCTACTGTGCTAAGCGAACGTTGATAGCTCGATCACCTTTAGGGCTACTTTCTGTTTCAAATTCAACATCGGCATCGATAGCCAGATCATTCCAATGATTATCTTGCAGAGATGAACCATGAAAAAAGATCTCTTTTCCATCGTCCATTTGAATAAATCCGAATAGTCTGTCATCAATCAGTTTTTTGATTTTACCTTTAAGCATGCTTTACTCCTTAGTGTAGTTTATTTTTTCTTCGCATATTTGCAAGTCGTAAACGAAAGGAACATCTAATCGTCGGACGAGAAACAACTTACCTACACGATAGCGGAAGGGATGGGAAAAGTCAAGTTCTTTTTAGTGTTGGCGGTAGAAACTTCTTAGCACAGCTCCGCTAAGGATAATAAGGCTTGCTCCAGTAATTAATCGCCAAGATAAGGATTCGTTCCAAAAAAGGAATCCCCATAATGCAGCGAAAATCACATTCAAATAACCAAAGTTAGACACCAGGGATGCAGGTGCTTTGGTGAAGGCTGATGTGAGTTTCACTTGTCCTATATAGGCTAAAAAGCCGACACCCAAAAGAGGAGCTAAGACGTATAGGTTCAAAGAAAAATCATAAACAAAAGCAAATGGAATTGCGGCTAAGGTCGAAAAAGAGGAGAAGAATAGAACGATGCTTTGGTGATGAACCGAGCCGCTTAAAAAGCGAATGGCAACATACGACACTGCTGTGAGAAACCCTGATAAAAGTCCGATGAACACGGACAAGGGTTGAAAGTATAGGTAGGGTTCCATCACAATGTAGACGCCGAAAAAGGAAAGGAGCGTTAACAGTCCTTGCCACCAATGAATCTTTTCGTTGAGTAGCACTGCTGATAGCAGCGCTATAAAAATTGGTGAGGTGTAGTTAAGGACGACCGCTGCGCCTAATTCTACCTTGGCTAGGGTATAATAAAAGCAGCATAAGGCCAAAAATCCTGACAGACAGCGAAGGAGAATCACCCTTTGATCGTGTTTAGAAAAACCTTTAAGCTTGTTGGGATTTTTGCATACAAAAGGAATCAAAAATATTGTACCCAAAAGACTGCGGTAAAAGACGATGGCAAATACCGATAAAAACGGTGTCGCAAGTTTGCTGCAAGCTGCCATAAGACTTAAGGCCAGGGTCGCTTGCAGCATATGAAGAATCCCAATTTTATATCGTAAGCGCATAATTGAGTTTAAAGATCTTTTAAATAGTGGTTAGTACAAAAACTTTATTATATAATCAACCTCAACTTTGTGTCATTAGTTAGATGTTAGGTGAAAGAATGTCGTTATTTGCATGTCCCCTCAAAGTGGCTCGCTGCGTGGCGGGGGATTCGATAGGAGTTGTGGAAGGCGAAACGTGTTGGACGTTTACGGAGTGGGACCGTTATGTGAATCAATTAAGTCATTCCCTGGAGAACTTAGGCCTACAGTCGGGCCAGAGAGTGGCGATTGTGGTTCCAAATAGTCTTCTTGCGGTAAGCATAATTGTCGCTTTGTGGCGTTTTGAGGTGGTGGTTTGCCCTTTAAGCACACGTTACACCGAAGAACAGTTGCGTGAAGCCCGCCGTGTTTTGCAAGTAGAGCACTGTTGGCGGGAAGTTGATTTGCAAAAATTGTATAGCGAATCTAAGCATCAAGAACTAGAGTACGTTGGAAAACCCTTGGATGATACAACTTGGGCCACTATGATGACAACTTCGGGCAGCAGCGGTCAGCCGAAATATGTCGTACATCATCATCGAAACTTGTATTTTTCTGCCTCAGGCGTGAATGATCATTTGGATTTTGATAAAAATTCGGGTTGGGCTATGACCTTGCCCTTGTATCACATGGGGGGATTTTCGGTACTGACGCGTGTTTTGCAAGCTCAAGGAATTTTGGTAATTCCGACTCAAGAACAAAGTTTGTCCGAGGTGTGCGCTATGGACGAGGTGTCTCATATCTCTTTGGTGGCGACACAATTGAAGCGCTTGCTCGATGATGAGGAGGCTGTGGACTATGCCAAAAATCTTTACGCCATTGTTGTGGGGGGCAGCGCTGTCTCGAAAAGTCTTTTGCAGGAAGCTGCTGATAAGAAACTTCGGGTGCATACGTCGTATGGATTAACCGAAATGGCGTCACAAGTTTGCACTAGTTTGGATGATACCAGTGAGGGTTTTCCTTTGCATTCGGGTGAATTGGTGCCTTTTCGTGAGCTTAAACTGGCTGAAGATGGTGAGGTTTGGGTTAAAGGGGATAGCCTTTGTCGAGGTTATTGGACCGAAAATGGCCTTGAATTTCCTTTTGATGCCGAAGGTTGGTACCATACTGGAGATATTGCCGAATGGTTGGATGCAGACGAGGAGCAGTTGGTGATTAAGGGCCGTAAAGATGCGATGTTTATTTCGGGAGGAGAAAATATTTATCCCGAGGAGATTGAGCAGTGTCTTTTGGGTTGTGAAGGGTTTCAGCAGGTGGTTGTGGTGCCTCGTGAGGATGAAGAGTTTGGTCAGCGGCCAGTGGCTTTTATACAGTCTGATCGTGCTTGGACCACTGAAGAATGTGAAACTTATGTGGCGCAACACCTTGAGACCTTCAAGGTCCCCGATGCTTTTTATCCCTGGCCAGAAAACGTGCAGGTCACGATGAAGCCTCAGCGCAAGCATTTTGAAGTTTTGCTTTAAGCTAAATTTTTTTCGAGGGCATAGCGAATGTTTTTTGGAATCGCGGTTTTCTTTTCGGTGCGGGCATCGATCACCACATGGACGGTTTTGGCAGTGCCGACAATAGTTTTATGCAGTAAGTCGGATTTTTCGAGGCTATAAGCGATGGTGTACGAGTGTTTACCAACATGTTCGACCGCTAGGTTGATTTTGATAGTGGTTCCAATCGAGAGAGGGCACTTATAGTCGGCTTCGGCATGCACAATGGGAATGAAGTATTTGTTTTTTTCCAACAGTTTGCCAAAACCAAAACCGAGTTTGTCGGCAAATTCTTCGTAGGCTTCGTGAGCAATCCGGAACTGACTGGCAAAAAAGGTAACTCCTGCGGCATCAGTGTCGTGCATGCGAATTTTATATTTTTTGGTGTACATAAAAGTATCCTCAAGCTATGTTATAATAACGATTTATAAAAATCAAATGCTTAGTTGACTTTAGTCTGTGATAATGGGGCGCTTAGTCGAAGTTGCTGGGTGAGGTCGCGTATAGTTGTGGGCTAAATGTTAAGGTGATCTCGGGATGATAGGGAAAGAGATAGAAAAATGTTAAAAACATCTCAAGAGATTGAAAATCTTCTAGATCACATTTTACCTTATGTGCAAAAGCCAGGACGTTACTTGGGACGAGAGGTGGGTGCGGTTTATAAAACTGCCGAAGAAGCTCCTATGCAGATGTGTTTAACCTATCCCGATGTGTATGAATTGGGCATGAGCAATACGGGCATCAACGTATTGTATAATTTGGTTAATGGTACCGAAGGTTGGGCTATGGAGCGCAGTTATTGCCCTTGGCTGGATATGCGTGAACAAATGGAAAAGCACGATATCCCTTTGTATTCGATGGAAACCTTAACTCCCCTCAAGCACTTTGATGCCTTGGGTTTTACCTTGCAAACAGAGCTTTGTTTTTCGAATGTTCCTTATATGTTAGAGTTGGCTAAGATTCCTGTGTTTAGTCGTGATCGCAATGAGACTGACCCTTTAGTTTTAGCGGGAGGTCCCAATATGGCTAACCCTGAACCTGTGGCCGATTTTTTTGATTTTTTTGTGATTGGTGATGGTGAAGTGGTGTTGCCGCCGATTTTACAATTAATGAGCTCTGCGAAACAACAGGGTTTGTCCCGTCAAGAAACATTGAGGTTGCTGTCGAGTGTGCCGGGTGTGTATGTGCCTGTGTTGCACGAGACGTGGGTCAATGCAAAAGGTGATGTTTTGACTGAAACGGCTAAGCCAGAAAACAAAGCGAAGCGCATTCAACGAACCTGGGTTGATCAAGTCGATAATCGCTATTATTTGGGGGCTCAAATTGTTCCCAATATCCAACCGATTCATAGTCGTGTCGGCGTCGAAGTGATGCGTGGTTGCACACAAGGGTGTCGTTTTTGTCAGGCTGGTTATTGGGATCGTCCTGTGCGAGAAATGGAGCCTTCTCAAGTAATGGCGGCGGTTGAGCACGGTGTGGCGACGACTGGTCTGAATGACGTGGGGTTGATGTCGTTAAGCACGGCTGATTATAGCCGTGTGACTGATATGATTTACCTGACCAAGAAAAATTTTCCTCGCGATCGGCACATTAGCGTATCATTGCCTTCTTTGCGCGCTGATAAGTTTACCGCTGGTTTGGCCTTAGAGATGGATGATGTGCACGGCCAAAGTTTGACCTTTGCTCCCGAAACAGGAAGTGAACGTTTAAGGCAATTCATTAATAAAAATATCACCAATCAACAGATGTTTGATGCTGCCGAAATGGCCTATAAGAATGGCTGGAAAAATGTGAAGCTCTATTTTATGATTGGGATTCCTTCGGAGACTTGGGAGGATATTGAAAGCATTGTTTGGTTGGCGCGAAGCATTTTGAAAATAGGGAAGAAGTTTAGCAAGCGCAATTCGATCAGTGCCAATATTGGTATTCTTTCACCTAAACCCTTCACAGCTTTACAATGGGATGCTTGTGCGGATGAGGACGATTTGAAAAAGAAAATCAATTATTTGTGTCAGGGGTTTCGTCGTTTAGGCCGTTTTAGTGTTCATGATATAAACAACTACCGTTTGGAATCAAGTTTGTCTCGTTCCGATCGCAGAGCTGCTCAGGTAATTTATCAGGCCTACAAAAATGGGGCTTGCTTTGATTGCTGGACCGAAATTTATAATTGGGAAAATTGGCGCAAAGCCTTTGAAACGTGTGGCGTGGAGCACACAACCTTTCAACGGCAACGTGATTTTGATGAGCCTTTGCCCTGGGATGTGATTCATACGGGGATTTTGAAAGGTGTCTTTAAACGCGAACGTCGCAACGCCGACAAGTTAGCGTATGTACCCGATTGCAAATGGGGGGAATGTTCGCATTGTGGAATTCCGGGTAATTACGAAGACATTCAACTGGCTCAAGAGCCCCGTGTGGTGCGTGATGAGGAGGTGGTTGAAAAAATGCGTGAGCTTTCACATGTAGAAAAGCAACGCATGAAAGAGCAGGTCGATCAGAAACAACCGACTTACCTATATCGATTGCACTACATTAAGCAGGGCTTGGCGCGTTTTTTATCGCATCGGGATTGTTTGACCCATTTTGAAGGCGCTTTTCGTCGGATTGGTCTTGAGTTTAAGTATTCCCAGGGGTTTTCTCCTCGTATAAAAATGGTGGCGGGGCCTTCGACTAAGTTGGGCGTGAGTTCTAATGTTGAATATTTAGATTTGCAATTGCGTAAGGAGCCTGATAATGATGTGGTGAATCTATTGAACCAAACCTTGCCTCAAGGTCTTTATGTGGCCAATGTTTTTAAACTGAAACCGCATGATTTTTCGATCAAATCTTTCAAAGGATACTATCGTTATTACATTGATTTTCCTGCGACATGGTCGCATGATCAGATTGGGGCAAGTTTAAAAGCATGGCACAAGCAAAAATCTGTCTTAGCGGGCAAGCCCAATGCTAAAGACGAGCAAAAGTTTGAGACCAAGGATTGGGTCTTGTCTTGTGATTTAAGTGAAGATGCCCCAAAAAGAATGGATTTGCAGCTATTTTATCAACAAGGGAAGCCCTCCTTAACCATTCAAGACTTTTTACGTGATGTGTTTGCTGTATTTGATCAGGATTTAGCATCCTGTCACATCCAGAAGGTAGACGTGCTTGTATCTTAGATTTTAATTTTACTGTTGAAGCTGATGTGAGCCAATTATCTCATGCTGGTAGTATGAACGCCCAAATTGCCTTGGGGCGTGATGCCTAAAGTTTCCAATGGTACAATAACGGTCTTTGCGTGTGAAGGAGTTAAGATGGTTATGGAAGGTCATCGCCAGCGTTTGTATCAAAGATTTGAAGATGTCGGCATTCATGGGTTTGCGGAGCACGAAAAATTAGAGTTATTACTTACTCTGGTGATTTCCCGTAAAGACTGTAAGCCTTTAGCTAAGGCTTTGCTGAAAAAATTTGGTAGTTTGTTGGGTGTTTTTCATGCTGATCGACGTGATTTGGAACAGCTTGAGGGCTTGGGTTCCAAAACCAGTCTGCTTTTAACAATCCTCAAAGCAGTGATGGCCGAAACATTCAAAGAGCAAGTGTCGCAAAAACCAGTTTTTTTTCAGGCTCAAGCGGTGGTGGATTATTTAATGATGGCTCGTGACCGAGGCCGTCAAGAAGTGTTTAAAGTTCTTTTTTTAGATGCACAGCATCAGCTGATTGCCGAAGAAGAGTTATCCCAGGGGACAATCGATCAAGCCCCTGTCTATGTGCGAAATATTGTTGAAATGGTGATTAAGCATAACGCTAAGGCGGTTATTCTGTGTCACAATCACCCTAGTGGTCATCCCAAACCGTCACAGGCTGATAAGGATATCACTTTTAATATTCAAGAAGCGTTGTCGTTGATTCATGTTAATGTTCTCGATCATCTTATTTTAGGAGATCATCGTTATATTAGTTTTGTTGAAAAGGGTATGTTAAAATGAGCTTTGTGATTCAATTGGGGGGGGGAGGGGAGAATGGAAATTAAGATGGGAGATGAGCAATGATTACACGTGGGAATATAAATGTTGGGTTTGTGATTTGTTTGGGTCTAGTGATTTGGGGATTTTTTTTACCTTGGATCGAAATTGAGTCGTCTTTCTTTAATCGTTTGACCAGGGTGGCTGGTGGTGAAGAATCTGTTGTGATGAAAAAAATCACGGGTTATGAAATTCCTAAGATGGCCAATAGCAAAAAAGTGAAAGCCTTTAGACAAGTGGCTCATGTGTTTGTTAAAGATACGAGAAATATTGGAATGAAATCCTATGCTGTGTATATGATTCCGGCCATGGGGATGCTGTTATTTTGGCTGTTTTTATGGGCTGAAACGAAAAAAAAAGCTGCTAATATACTGGTGATGTTTTTGGCGTGGAGCTTTAGTGGCTTTTTGGCGTACAGGCTTTTAAGTGTCAATGCCAGCAACACTGCGGCGTTGGCGATATTTTCTTATGGCTTATGGATAAGTATTATTGCGATTGCTGTTATGGGTTTGTGTGCCTCTTTTAAAATGGTGGTTTCAGAATAGAAAGATTAGGCGTGACAATGTTAGATAACTTGGTGGTTTCGGGTGCTTCTTTAAAATCTCGGCTTTTTATTGGAACAGGGAAGTTCTCTTTTCCTCAGCATATGGTGCAGGCGCTTGAGGCTTCACAGAGTCAGGTTGTAACGATGGCTCTTCGAAGAGTGAATGTTAAAGACCCTCAGGACTCCATTTTGTCGGTGATTGATCCCAAAAAATATAAAATTCTTCCTAATACGGCAGGTGCTCGAGATGCCGAAGAGGCGATTCGTTTGGCTCATATTGCTAAAGCTTCGGGTGTCAGTTCTTGGATTAAACTCGAGGTTACGCCTGAGCCCTACCACTTGTTGCCCGATGGGCCTGAAACACTTAAAGCTGCGGAACAATTGGTCAAGGAAGGCTTTACGGTTCTCCCTTATATTCAAGCGGATCCTTTGCTTGCAAAACGTTTGGAAGAGGTGGGGTGTGCCACGGTAATGCCCTTGGGGTCTCCGATTGGCACTAGCAAGGGTTTAAAAACACGTGATTTGATTCACTACATCATTCAACAAAGTCATGTTCCAGTGATTGTCGATGCTGGCTTAGGTGTTCCTTCGCATGCCGCGGAAGCGATGGAGATGGGGGCTGATGCTGTTTTGGTCAATACGGCGATTGCAATTGCCCGTAATCCTGAGCAGATGGCACGAGCATTTTCTTTAGCTGTGGAGTCGGGTCGTTTAGCTTATTTGGCTGGCCAGGGTCGAGTGAGTGAGACGTCCGAAGCTTCTAGTCCGTTAACGGGTTTTTTACGGTCCTAATATTCTCTCTGTTAAGGAATTCATGTCTAAAACATATTAATTCTATGAGATAATGAGATGTTGAACAATAAGGAGGATTTCGATGACGCAGCCCATAATTGCATTTTTTGATACAAAATCTTATGATAGAGAGTCGTTTGAAGAGGTCAATCAACAGTTTGGTTTTGATTTGAGGTTTTTTAAAGGGCACTTATCTGAGCAAAATGTTGTGTTTGCCGAGGGAGCTTCGGCTCTATGTTTGTTTGTGAATGATGTTGTTGATGCGCGGATTGCAGAGATTTTAAAGGATTTCAAAATCAAATTAATTGCTCTTAGATGTGCGGGTTTTAACAACATCGACTTTAAGGCGCTGGGTGACGATGTTAAAGTGGCGCGTGTGCCCGCCTATTCGCCTCACGCTGTTGCGGAACACGCGATGGGCATGATTTTATCTCTTAATCGCAAAATCCATCGTGCCTATTACCGTACGCGTGATCATAATTTTAGTATTGAAGGTTTTTTAGGTTTTGATCTTCTCAATAAGACGATTGGCGTGGTAGGAACTGGAAAAATTGGTCAAACCTTTATCGAAGTTTTGCGCGGGTTTGGAGTGAAGGTCTTGGCTTATGACCCTTTTCCTAACATAGAACTCGAGAAAACCTATCCTTACATGCGCTATGTTGATTTAGCTGAGCTATATGAAAATTCTGATATCATCTCCTTGCACTGTCCTTTAACCCCAGATACGCATCATATGATTAATGAGCAAAGCATTTCTCAGATGAAAGAAGGCGTGATGTTAATTAATACGAGCCGTGGGTTATTGATTGAGACCAAAGCCTTAATTGTAGGTTTAAAATTAAAAAAAATTGCCTTGGCAGGTCTTGATGTTTATGAAGAAGAAAGTGACTATTTCTTTGAAGACCATTCGTCCAATTTGCTTAAAGATGATGTGTTGGCTCGGCTTTTAACGTTTCATAATGTTTTGATCACATCGCATCAGGCATTTTTTACGCAAGAAGCTTTGAGAAATATTGCCGAAACGACTTTGCATAACATTGATGATTACGTTAATCAAAGGACCTTGATCAATCAAGTGAAGGGCTCATGAGTGCGGTTTTTTCAGATATTTTCTATGACGGTTTATTGACAGAATGGTCTGTCTTGATTCAGAATGCGCGTTCAAGAGATGTCGAAGCAGCCTTGATCAAAGATTGTGTGTCGTTTGAAGATTTTTTATCTCTTTTATCTCCAGAGGCCTTGCCTTTTCTTGAAGTTCAAGCACAGAAATCACACCGTTTAACTTTAGAGCGATTTGGGCGTACGATTCAACTGTATGCACCTCTTTATGTTTCGAACGAATGTTACAATGCTTGCACCTATTGTTCGTTTACCAAAGATAATCAGATCTCGCGAAAAACTTTAAGCGAGTCCGAGTTTATGAAAGAATTCGAATTTTTGCTGGAACAAGGTTTTCAAAATATTCTCCTTTTATCGGGAGAGGATCAACGTAAAGTTCCGCCCGAATATTTTGAACAATGTTTAAGTCTAATGGAAGGGTACTGTGCTTATAAAGGCATAGAAATTTACCCTCTAGACTTAGAGGGTTACCAACGAATGAAGCGGGCAGGTGTTGATGGAGTTGTTGTTTATCAGGAAACTTATGATCGAAACAAGTATAAACAACTGCATACGGCAGGTCCCAAACGCTTGTTTGGCAAACGTTTGGATGTTCCGGATTGGATTGGTCAATCTGGGATTCGCAATGTTGGCATTGGCGCCTTATTGGGACTGAGTGATTGGCGGTTGGATATGGCTGCGGTGGCGTACCATGCACAGTATTTGATGAAAAACTATTGGGATATGAAGGTGTCTATTAGTGTGCCACGAATTCGCAAAGGACCAGATGGATTTTCTCCTGACACAGAGGTGTCCGATCAAGAGCTTGTTCGGAGTATAACGGCATTACGGTTATTTTTGCCAGACTGTGGCATTGTGGTTTCGACACGAGAACCTCAGAGTCTGAGAGATTATTTGATACCTTTGGGTGTGACACAAATGAGTGCTGGATCGACTACAAATCCAGGAGGGTATCAAGCGGAGAAGGACTCGTTAAAACAGTTTGATATAGCGGATCATCGCTCTGTGGCGGAGTTTGTTTCGGTGCTTCAAGATCAAGGTTATGATCCTGTTTGGAAGGATTGGGACTATGCCATGTGATATGATTTCAATTCAACTGAATGGAGAGGTTTATGCTTGCGAGGAGGGATTGTCTCTGGCTGAGGTATTGACGCGTTTATCTCTTAAGTCAAAGCACTATGTGGTTGAGAAAAATTTAGAGATTATTGATCCCAAAGATTATGCCACACATGTTCTTGTGGAAAATGATGTGATTGAAGTGATTGTCTTTATGGGAGGAGGGGCGGATCCTATATCCACGTTATCTTTGGAGGAACGGTTTAAAAATATTCGTTTGTATCCAGTCACTTGCGAAGAATTATCTTGCGGACGCTCGGATATTCAAGTTGTCGAAGACTTGCTTGAAGGTGGTGTGCAGGTTGTTCAGTATCGCAACAAAAAAGCCTCTCGCCGAACCATTTTTTCTGTGGCTCAGACCTTAAGAAGTCTTACGCGGGATAAAGGTGCTCTGTTGATTATCAATGATTACATTGATGTGGCTATGGCGGTGGATGCGGATGGCGTGCATTTGGGACAGAATGACATTCCGTGTCGAGAGGCGCGTCGATTGCTGGGGCCTGATAAAATTATTGGTATTTCGTGTCATTCGATAGAGGATCTTGTGCAGGCTGAACAAGATGGGACAAGCTATGCCAATATTGGTCCTTTGTTCGTGACGCAGACGAAAGAAACTTCGGTGAAACCAGTTGGTCTGGAGTTGTTCCTTCAAGCTCAAGCTACAGCCAAGATACCTTTGACCGTGATGGGGGGGATTCATCAAGAACATTTCGAAACCCTTATTGTGGCTGGGGTGCAAAGGATTGCTATGATTTCTGAGCTGACGCAGGCCAAAAATATTAGAGGTCATACTCGGCTAATTATTAATAAATTAGGGGCTTTTCTAGACTAAGAGTAATTAAATCTTTCTAATTCATTGGCTTAATTGGATTAACTAACTCTTAGGATCCCTGTGATTAGAACGTTATTCGCACTCCTTATAAAAATAGATGAAAAGGTTGACGGCATTATCTGGAAGTTCAGAGGTGCTATAGTTTTAAACGTATTTTAAAAGAAGAGACTTGGCTTGCAAGAAGGGGCAGGAGCGCCCTTTGGCCAGTGTGTTTCTAATTTTCTATTATATACGTAATAAAAAATAATTTTTGCTAATAAATCACATGTGTGCAACAAAGCTGTTTGCCTGGTTCTAGGCGTAAATATGGAGGGTCAAAAGGAACTTTACCGATACGGGATTAGAACAAAGCCTTGAATCAATTTGCCATTTTATTCGCTGATCGATTTTCGAGGGAATTTTAAATGAAGCCAAGGGCAGATATATCTAGTTTCGAAATTATGCTAAAGTGAGTTGCGTCATGGAGTCATTATCTAATTTGTTTTCGGTCTTATTCGTATTTGGTCTTTTATTGTCAGGTTATATGTCAACGCCCCAACCATTGACCGACAGAAATTCCCAGTTAACCCAAGGCAACGTGCAACTTTCAATGCAAGTTGGCACTACTACCAAAGTACAAGTTTTGGAAAGTTTCGGGTCTCCCAACCTCAAGAGATGGAAGTGGTAGGGAAGTTTGGACTTACCAAAGAAGTGCCCAAGTTGCTCAGGCATCTTCAAAAACAGGTTATTGGACGATCCTATTTGCAGGTCACTCAGGCAGTAACTCTGGGTTTGGGTTCTTATTAAGGATGATTACTCTGATTATCAAATTTGATAGCAACGATGTTCTCTCAGACTTCAACAGTCGCGCATCAAACTTTTAGGAGAACACATTGAAAATCAAAAACATACTGGTTGTGATGCTTGCCACTTTGGTTCTGTCTGCTTGCATGACAAATCCAAAATCAACGATGAATTCGCTTGAGATTCGAAGTCTTCAAAGTCGTGAATTTGAATCAACCAAGGGAGTCGTTTTCCCAAGCGTGATTTCTGTATTGCAAGACATTGGGTACACAATCAGCAACGCTGACATTTAAGCTGGTCTAATCTTAGCAGAAAGTTCCGCTAACAGTGATTCTACGTTTTTGTTGTGGTCAGGTGTCGCAATCAAAATTACTCAGACAAAAATGACAGCGTTTGTTGAACAAATCGGAGATAAAACGAAAGTACGATTGAGCTTCGTTGAGGTCAAGAAGACTTCATGGGAGTTGGGTCAAACCAACAGACAGGATATTGTGCTTCTTGATGTAAAACTGTATGAGAATGCGTTTGAGAGAATTGAGAACGCACTATTCATTCGTAGTTCAAACTAAGCTTTTTTAGGTATGTTGGTGTAATGAATACTGAGCCCACACCAACATACCTGTTTCAAACGATACGCCCCAAAAAACTGGCACACAATGCAAAAACAATAAAGAGGAAGACAGTAGTCAGAATACTACGACTGTTCTGACCATCGCGATAATGGCAAGCTAACAGAAGAACACCTGGAGCTTCGTCGCTTGAAAGAAGAAAATTAGCTCTTTAAAATGGAAAAAGACATGATGGAGAGGATAAAGTAGTTAACTTGGAGCTGAGCAACTTGGCTCTGTTGATGAAAATTTTTCCTGATGTGGTTCCAGGTTAGATTGAAAA
Organism: uncultured bacterium; assembly: GCA_964565945.1. GTDB lineage: Bacteria > CAZMGY01. The sequence continues at coordinate 69,671 of CAZMGY010000015.1, read as the reverse complement.
AACAGAACGTTATGTTAATCTTGGGGGTGATAAGAGGTTTAAAACATATGTTGAATTGCTTCGGGCATTACAAAATCAAACGCAGGTCCCAGAATTGTTAGATCTTGTCCAAGGCGTGATGATTTCCTTGGTGGGTGCAGGTGTTTTTAAAGAACAGGTACTTCTAAGAGTGGCTTAAGGTTGGTAGGCTTGTTTAAATCGAGAGTTCTCTTGACAGGTTCAGAGTGTTGTGGAAGAATCATACTATATCTATAGTGTGTCTTTGGGCTGGGTGTGTGTTAAGGGGATAGGAATGGCGTCGTTTATCGGTATTGATATCGGTTCGGATGCAATAAAGCTGGTTGAGTTTAAAAAAACAAGACGAAGTCTTGTGCTTAAAAAAGCTGCCTATTTGCCTTATCGGGATATTCCTGTTTTTGAAGATATGTCGCCCAAAGATCGCGAGGCTGAAGCTTTGCGCTGGGTTTTGGCTCAAAACGATATTAAAAAAGCGCAGGCGATCATTTCTTTGCCTGCGGGGGATATTTATTCCAAGTACATTGAATTGCCACCAGTGACTGCGGACAAAGTGGATCAGATTGTTCATTTTGAAGCGCGTCAACAAATTCCCTTTCCTCTTGAGGATGTCAGTTGGGATTATCATTTGATTGGCTCCGATCGTAGTACGGCTCAAGCATATGTGGTGCTTCACGCCATCAAAGAACCTGTTGTTTATGAGTTCACTAACAATATCGATTCGACCCAGATTCATATTCAAACCTTAGATGTGCCTTCGATGGCGCTTTATAATTTGGCCTCTTACAATCAGATTCCTGTTGGTTCGATGGTGGTCGATATTGGGGAGCAGCAAACGACTTTATTGATTGTCGACGATAAAGGTTTTTGGACGCGGACTATTCCTGTTGCGGGTAAACATTTGACGCAGTTATTAGCCGAAAGAATGGGGACAGGAGAAGGACCAGCGATACAGTTTAAGCATTCTGTCGGTTTGCAAGGCGAAGGGAGCGACTTTCAACGCAGTCAAATGCTCGAGGAAGGCTTGGAAGAGGTGGTTGGAGAAATTAAAAAAACGTTGCAGCATTACATTTCTTTGGAGTCGGCATTTGTTTTGCAAAAACTTTATCTCACTGGTGGTAATATGCGTATTTTGGGTGCGGTCGATTTGTTTGCGAACCGTTTTGATGCCGAAGTTGAGTTGCTCGACCCTTTTCAGAGAGTTGATATTGCTTCCGATGTAGGGCACGATCAGGCTCAAAATATGAGGTACTTTTTTGCTATTGCTACAGGTTTGGCATTACGACATGTTTCCTTATGCCCCGTGCAAGTGAACCTTCTGCCTCACGGTGTTCAAAAAGACCGTTATTATCGACGTGTTAGTCTGGTGATGGTTATGTGGGCTGTTCTGATTAGCTGTTTTTGGGGGCTTTATTTGAATCAGGGTCAAGCCAAGCTTGTTGAGCTAAGAACACAAACGGTATTGGCACAAAAAGAGTCCAATGCTTTTCGCCAAATGGAGAAAACGATTGTTAAGATTTCTAATGAAATTGCACCGCTCGAAACACAGTTAAGGGCTTTTGCCAAAGTGTCACGTGAACGTAGCCGCCTTTTAGATTGGCTTTTGGATATTAAAAAAGTGACGATCAACGATATGTTTTATTCGATGTTTCATTATGGTTTTACTGCTCAGGAGATGCAAATCTTGCGCGACTTGCGCCAAAAACGTTTTGATGAGCAAAAAGTTCGTCAGCACAGGTTGAAACCTCAAAAGGACGAAACATTTTTGCTTCGGCCCAATGATTTATTTATTAAGGGGGTTACGAGTGATTCTTATAAAAAAGTGGATGGGCTTAAAATTGCTATGGAAAGTTACTCTTATGTGAGCACTGTTTCGGTGGATTATGCCAAAGAAGGTGTGAAGGATGAGCGAACGAAAATTATGTACACAATGAAAGTAAAAATAAAAGAATCATGATGTTTGTTGATGTTTTTCAAGACCGCCGTGTTACACGTGCTTTGATCCTTGTCGTTGGATCCTTAGCTGTGGGGGCTTTGTTGACGATGTTTCAATGGAATCAAAAAAGAGTTTTGCATAATGCTTATCAACAAAAAAGGGGCTTGTTGATAAGCTATTTACGTGATGCACACAAGATCCCTACACCAGAGGAGATTAATACGCTTAAGCGGCATCGTGAATATTTGAAAAGTCAGCATGAGCGAATTAGTCAGGTTTTGCATAACCAAGAGGATTTTTCGCAGGCGTTTAAAGAGGTTGTGAGGCCGCTAGAGTTTCGGGGTTTAGTGGCAGAAAAAAGGGCGCGTTTTGAGCGCAAAGATATAGGTTTTTCTGATTATGCAACCAAGATTCCGATGGAGCAACATTTAGTTGATTTGAAACGATATTTGGCTTTGATTGAGGCTGTTTTGGAGCTTTGTGCGAAAAATCGCATTCAAACCGTTAAAGAAATTAGTCGTTTGCCAAAAGAAGAGTTAGTAGAATATCGTCAAACAATGCTTAAACAATATCCTATTATGATTACCTTAAGGACAAGATCCGATCAATTGTATCGTTTGTTGTACGATATTTCATCTATGTCTCAGCTGGTTGTGGCCGATGCGATCCGAATCGAGGCACGTCCTAATTATGAGTTGGATATTGTTCTAAAGTTAACCTATGTGGAGATTCCGCACGTATGAATGGATTAGATCGAATAGCCGCATATGTGCGAAATCGCATGGAATATGTTGTATTGTGGGGACTTGTGCTTTTGGTTGGAGGCTATGCTACGACTGTTTTTGTGCCCAAGATGTCTCAAAGGTCAGCTCAGTCGGAGGTTGACTTAGTGGTGCGTAAAATTAACATTAAGGGACAGAAGCTAGGGCCTCTTAGGCGAAAAATGAAAAAAATGAACTATGTGGGTTTGATGCATCTTTTGAAAAAGTTTTCATATTATGAGGAATTTTTGACGCGTGATATCTTTCACCCTTTTGAAGTGGATGTTAAGGTGGATGAGATTGTGGTGAACCCCTATGTGCTGCTTAAGGTAATTCGCCATGAGGTTCCTTTTGTTTGGATGGGAACTTTTTCTAAAAAAGATGATAAAAAGCTCTATGTTCAGTTTAACTCGAAGAAAGGGACGTCATTTTTGAAAAAAGGTGATAGGATAATGCGGTACGAAATTGTGGAGGCAACACCGTATCATGTCGATGTTCGTCGAGAGGGGCGGGATTCCATATTGCGTCTCGAAAAAGATAAAGTGGCTTTAGAAGAGGGAATTCATGCCAAAATATATAACAAAGAGAGTGGAAAAACCTTTGTTATACGAGAAGGAGATTTTACTGAAGGGTGGGATGTTCGATCCATCGCCAATGATGGCGTGACCCTGCACAAAGGCGGTGTGTCGGTTTTGGTCAAAAAGGGGGATGAGCAAGAATGAGTGTCATTCGTAGAGGGTGTCTTGTTGTGTTGGGCTTAATGTATCTAGGTCTAAGTCCTGGCCTTGTCGGGGCTCAACAGTCGGTCTATGCGTCTAAAAAAGCGTTGGAGTATCGTTTGGAAGGTTATCGCCATCAACAGCAAGGCGATTTAGATAGTGCGATTGTCTACTATAGAAAAGCAATTGATGAAGATGTGGCTTATGCCACAGCTCACAATGATTTGGGGATTGTTTACGAGCAAAAGGGTATGTACGAGGCGGCGGAACGGTCTTATTTGCGTGCCATCAAGAAAGATGATAGCTACAAAGGCGCCTATAGCAATTTAGCTTATCTTTACGAAAACAAAGGAGATATTAATAAGGCTGTTTATTATTGGAAGCATCGTTTGTTACTGGAAGGTTCGGAGCTGAGCAAATGGTCGGACAAAGCTCGTGAGAAAATTAACGAATTGCAACAGCGGCGCAAAATTCGCGAGACAATGACCGAAGATGAACAGCGCAAATATAAAAATTTGCGTTATGAAAAAAAGAAAAAGGCCAAGTTTAATGGCTGGACTCCTGATACTAACCCTGATAAGGTTGAAAAAGAAATAGGTGAACGCTACTTCGACAAGGGGCTCGAGTTGTATAATCAACACCGTTATGACGAGGCCATGGCTTCTTTTCGCATGGCACGCAACCACAATGTGCATGAGAAAGATGTCAATCGTTATGTGGTCAAGATCAATAAAATCAAGGAAGCTCTAGCTAAATCGGATATTGTGGGCGACAAAGTTTATGCTAATATTGTTTCTAAAGAAGATCTTATGTTGGCGAAAGATCATTTCAAAATGGGTTTGGACTACTTTTCTCAGCAAGATTATGAGAGAGCTTTTTCGAGCTTCACAATGGCGATGACCTATAATCCTTATGATGAAGTCATTCAAAAGTATGTCGAAGATTCTAAAATTAAGATCCAAGAAGAGAAAGTTCGTCGGGAAAAGTTGCGTGAAGATGCGGTGCGTTCCAATGCGGCCAAAATGAGAGAGCCTGCCGATATTCGTCGCGATATGGTTGAGATTAAGTCAGATATGATCAACAAAGGTTTTGTTACTACCTCAGAAGATATGAGTGTTGAGTCCTTTCTGAATGATGGTAAAGAGCTTTGTTTGCGCAAACGATACGAAGATGCTCTTTATGTGTGGAAGCAGGCTATGTTGCTTGATGTGTCGGGTTTGTACACTGAAGAACTTCAATCGTTGATTGATCAGGCCGACATTGAAAGCACCAAAGCTCAGGAAAGTCGTTTGGATAGTTTGGCGAATGTGACCGAAGAGGAGCTGTTGGCGGATGTGACTCGGGCGGCGATTCCGTCAGCTAAGGAGGGTGCTCCTTCTTGGGCGCTAAGAAGCCGACGTAAAGTTGCCAAGGCGATGAAAGAAAGTTCTCCTGATAAACAAGTGATTTTGCAAAAACTCGAAACCCGCTACACTTTGAATTTTAAGGACGCGTCTCTTAAGGGGGTAGTTGACTTGTTGGCGGAGTTGACAGGGCTTAATATTGTGATTGACACCAAAGAAATCGAGGCCGATGCTTTGAATCAGGGCAATATAACGTTTAAGGTGAAGGATATGCCTTTGATTCAAATTATCGAGGCCGTTTTGCGTTTCACCGACTTTGATTACTTGATTGAAGACAATTTGATTTGGATTACAACCAAAAATAAGATTCGCAAAGAGGATATTATTTTAGTTGTCTATGACGTGCAAGATATTATTGGTAAGATTTTTGACTTCCCTGCCGAAGAGCTGGGTTCGGGATTCTCGCGCCGTGAAGGATCGGTGGGACCGACCTCGGATAGTGAGTCGTCAATACTATAGGAGTGATGTTATGAAAAGAATGGCTTTGTGGATAATTAGCTTGGGGGTGATGCATGTTCCTTTGTTTGCTACTGCGCCCGCAGAAATTCGTAGCAGTAAAACGATTGCATCGCAGTTGGTGAGCAAAGATGGGGTCGCTTCGCCTTATATGGTGACAGGTGAGTCGATTGTTGGTTTACTGAAAGAGATGGTTGATTTTGACATAGAAGGAGTTGGTATTGTTTTTCATCGGAAAACGGGCAAGCTATTTGTGAAAAATACGCCTCAGAATCAGGAAGTTGTTCAGGATATTATAAGCAAAGTGAGGGAGTATAAGCCTAAGCAAGTTCTGATTGAAGCACGTATCATCGAAGTTAATTCGTTCGAAGGTTTTGATATTGGTGTCGATTGGACCAATTTGAAGCGTAAGAATAGCAATGGCAAGCATACGTTTAGTGGAAACATTGATTTGCCGTCGGGGAATTGGGGGGATGTAGCCTTAAATTCATTGAATCAACTGAATTTATCTTATGGTTTGTTAAGTGGTCAGAATTCATTGAATGTAACCTTAAAGGCTTTGGAGGAGGATGGAAAGGTAAATACCTTATCTTCGCCTAAAATTATCTGTTTCAATAATCAGCGAGCCAATATCAAAATAGAAGAGTCGACGGATTATGTGGCTAAGATCACAACAACCACGATTTTCACCAATGACAATCCCAATGTGGAAAGCAGTGCCGATATTGAGACGGCTGTTGAGGGTATTGTGCTCGATGTAACACCTACCATTAGTACCGATGAGAAAAGTATTACTTTAGATCTGCATCCCACCGTTGTTGAACTTGTTTCGTTAGAGTCTGTGGATCTCGGTGATAGTGGAACGATCCGTTTGCCTAAGTATGTGCGTCGTTCAGCGGATACCACCGTTAGTATCAAGGATGGGGGAACGGTTGTTTTGGGAGGCTTGGTCAAACGTACCAAGTTGAACGAAGTGAGCAAGGTGCCTTTGCTTGGTGATATGCCTTTGATTAAAAATTTCTTTCGCACTGAAACCACCTTTGAGCAGAAATCAAACCTGATTATTTTTATCACGGCCAAGATTATCGATTTATAGTATAATGCACCTATTGTTGCAATGATCTGAATATAAATACATCAATAAAGAATAGGCGTATATATGATTGAACGTTATAGCAATCCCGAGATGGGACGTATTTGGACGGAAGAGAACAAATTTCAAAAATGGCTCAAAATAGAAGTTCTGGTATGTGAAGCTTGGGCGGAGCAGGGTGTTATTCCTGCGGACGCGGTTAAGGTGATTCAAGAAAAAGCCGACTTTGATATGGATCGTATCAGTGAAATTGAAGCAAAAACCCATCATGATGTGATTGCCTTTTTAACCAGTATGGCCGAATTTATTGGTCCCGAGTCACGATATGTGCATTATGGGATGACATCTTCGGATATTTTAGATACGGCTTTGTCAATACGTATGGTTGAAGCCAGTGATTTATTGTTAGATAAACTTGAGCAATTAGCTGAGGTCTTCAAAAAACGTGCTCTTGAGTTAAAAGGTATGGTGATGATGGGGCGTAGTCATGGAATTCACGCTGAGCCAACCACCTTGGGCCTTAAAATGGCTTTGTACTACGAAGAGACCCGTCGCAATATAGAGCGGATGCAGAGAGCGAAAGATGCGATTCGGGTGGGGATGATCTCTGGTCCAGTTGGAACCTTTTCCAATATGGATCCCCGTGTTGAAGAATATGTTTGTGACAAATTGGGTTTAGAGATTGCTCTAGTATCGACGCAAATCATTCAGAGAGATCGTCATGCTGAGTATATGTCCATGTTGGCTGTGATTGCGAGCTCTTTGGATAAATTTGCCACGGAGGTTCGTGGCTTGCAAAAAACAGAGATTCGTGAGGTTGAAGAGTATTTTGCGGTTGGACAAAAAGGTTCTTCGGCTATGCCGCACAAACGAAACCCTATTATTTCGGAACGTTTATCTGGTTTGGCACGTCTTTTAAGAGGATACGCGGTGGCGGCCTTAGAAAATGTTCCTTTGTGGCATGAGCGCGATATTTCTCATTCGTCGGTTGAGCGTGTGATTATTCCTGATGGCACGATTGCATTGGATTATATGTTGGGCAAAGCGATCACTCTTTTCGATAAATTGGTGCCTTATCCGGAAAACATGGATAAAAATATGGCACTCATGCGAGGTTTGTTTTTTTCGCAAACCATTATGTTGGCACTGGTTCAAAAGGGGATCACCCGTGAAGATGCTTATGCTATGGTGCAGAGTGCCGCTATGAATGTGTGGGCGAATGAGAGGGCTACCTTAAAGCGTTTGGTGTTGGATGATGCTTCTATTCGAGAATACTTGTCGGAAGATGAAGTGAACCAATGCTTTGACATGAAGCGTTTGTTGCGAAATGAAGATAAAATTTACGAGAGAATTTTTGTTTAGACCTAGAGGGAGTTGGGGTGTATGTCGACCCAAATATGTGTTACAGAGACTCATATACCTGAGCTGAAGCTGTTTCATCGAGGAAAAGTCCGTGATGTGTACGACATGGATGATAGTCTTTTGATTGTGGCTACCGACCGTATTTCGGCGTTTGATGTTGTTTTGCCCAACGGCTTACCAGGTAAAGGTAAGGTGTTAACCGATAGTTCGCTGTTTTGGTTTAATTTACTTGAAGGTGATTGTCCGCATCATTTGATTTCGAACAATGTTGATGAATATCCAGATTTTTTGCAGGCCTATCGCGATCAGCTTGAGGGGCGTTCGATGTGGGTGAAAAAAGCTAAGCTTTTGGAAATAGAGTGCATTGTTCGTGGTTATATTACGGGATCAGGTTGGAAAGAGTATATGCGTGATGGTTCTGTGTGTGGGATTGTGCTTCCCGAGGGTTTGCAAAAGTCACAAAAATTGGAAGTACCTTTGTTTACGCCGTCGACCAAGGCGATGGAAAGACACGATGAGAATATTTCTTTTGAGCGTGTTGTCGATATTGTTGGTCGAGAGCTTGCGGAAGAGCTTAAGCAAAAATCGCTAATGATTTATCAAAAAGCTTCCAATTATGCACGTGAGCGAGGAATTATTTTGTGTGATACTAAATTTGAGTTTGGTCTTTGTGACGATCAAGTGATTTTAATTGATGAAGTTCTCACTCCAGATTCATCTCGTTTTTGGGATGTAGATAAATATGTTGTTGGTGAGGACAATAAAAGTTTTGATAAGCAAATTATTCGTGATTACTTGGAAACGTTGGATTGGGATAAAACTCCACCAGGACCCGAATTGCCATCGAAAATTATGGCCAAAACCATGCAAGGCTATCAAGAAATTGTTGATCGTTTGAAAGCTTAAGGCGAGGAGGTTAAAACCGTGTACCGTGTTCAAATTTATGTGTATTTGAAAAAAAGTGTGGCGGATCCGCAAGGAATGACTATTAAGCGTGCCTTAGACTCTTTAGGCTATCAACAGGTTGAAGATGTGAGGGTTGGAAAGTATTTGGATCTTAAAATTGAACAAGATGGTTCGGAAGAAGATGTTCGCAAAGCGGTACAGGGTATGTGTGAAAAGTTATTGGTTAATCCTGTCATAGAGGACTACCGTCTTGAACTGGAGAAATGCGACGCTTAATTTGAGGATTAGCTTAGGAATAAGTGGCCTTATCTATTTAGCCCTGGCTCTGCCGGCGTGTTCGTCGCATGTGTATATCAAAACATTTGATTATGATGCCGATGGCCTTGTTGACAAAACCCTTTACGTGGCACGCCATCGTGTTGTGAGGGAAGATGTTGATCGTGACCGTGATGGTGTTGTTGATCTTCTCTTACATTATAATGAAAAGGGTGATATCTTCATGACAGAGTACGATAACAACGCTGATGGTCAGGTGGAGTTGCGTGAGGAGTTTTTTCCGAATCATACCACGCGAAGTAGCAAAGATGATGATCATGATGGTTTTATGGATCGTTCTTGGATGACTTATTTTAATGACAAGGGTCAATCTGTTTTTATGGAGTTAGACCATGATTTTGATCAAATTATTGATTCTAAAGTTGATTTGATAGAAGGTACTCGTCAAGATCTTGTCCATGGTCAATGGCATCGAAGTTATAAGAATAAAGAAGAGCGAGTGATTCGTGTTAGAGACAAATGGTTACGTATTATTTTTAGTCAAGGAGAGTGGATTGTTGCTACTTAGGGGAAAGAAAAAAATAAAAATAGTTTATATATTAGAGTGATTCTTGGTTGTAAAAAAAATATTTACAACTTGAAAAAGGTGAACTACAATGCGCTCTGTAACGAGGGGGGGTGTTTTTATGTGTGTGGGGGAAAATAAAAATAGTTTATATAATTAGAGTGATTCTTGGTTGTAAAAAAAATATTTACAACTTGAAAAAGGTGAACTACAATGCACTTCGTAACGAGAGGGTGTTTTTATGTGTGTGTGTCAATCTTTAAAAAAAGTATGTCAAGGAAGGGTTTGTTGATGATGAGACGTGCCGTATATTCCGTTGTTGTGTTGGGCATTATGATGTCGTTTGTTACATCCGCTATGGCGGATAATCTTGAAGTGGGTGGACAAGAGATTTCAATTGCTTCAGATGATATTGATCAAACAATTGAATTTATCGAAAGTGACTATACTGGAACCGAAATCGATGAGCCCGAAGTTGCCTTTGAAGGCGAGGGTGTTGAGGTATCGGAAAAGATGGTGATGGAAGAAGAAGTCTCGCCTATTGATAAAGGCTACAAAGTTATGGTTAATAAGATTTCTGTAACGGGTGTTGAGTCTATCAATTACGAAAAAGTCTTGGCGATTACTATGAGTTATGAGGGGCAAGAACTTACGCTAGATCAGTTACATAGCATTGCCGAAGAGATTTCGGGCCTTTATGCCGATAAAGGTTATGTGACATCACATGCCTATATTCCCGAGCAAGATATCACAGAAGGGTATGTTGAGATACTTGTTGTGGAAGGTAAAGTTGGTGATGTGATTGTTGTTGGTAACGAACGTTTTGGTGAAAACATCTTTAGGGTAGATATCGAGAAGCGCCTTCAAGGTGAAATTTTGGATTACACTTTGCTTAAGGGGATTGTCCGTGAGCTTAACAGTCATCCCGATCGAACTGTTTCTGTGAGCTTGAAGCCAGGCGAAGAAAAAGGGTTTTCGGATGTTGTTATGCATGTTGAGGAAGATTCCTTGTCGAGTATTAGCATTGGCTTCAACCGCATGGGAACCGAGCTTACAGGTAAAGAGCGTTATTCATTGAATTGGCGTCGTAGCAACCTGTTTGGTTTTGATGATCAGATTGTTGTTTCTGGTATAGTTGGTAAGGGTGTTTGGGGTGCTTCGACCATGTACCTTGTGCCTATTAATGATCATCGTACAAAACTGGGAATTGTATCAAGCTACTCTGAGGTTGATGTGGGAGGCACGCATAAACCCTTCGGTATTGAGGCTAGATCTAAGACCGCGATGGTTTTCTTGCAGCGTCAACTTATGGGTGGTGAAAAAACCGATATCAATGGACGTTTGGGATTGCGTGTTACCGACACTAAAGTGCGTGCGCCTGGATCCCAAACAGCTCACGATGATATAACGGTTTTCTTGACTGAGTTTGATTTTGTTCATCGTGGAACACGTGATCATGCGGTGGCTCGTGTGGGTGTTGATTTGGGTATTCCTGATTTCTTAGGCTCAGGTGCCAAAGATCATCGCGAGTTCTCTCGAACAGGTTCTGAGGCTGGTTTTGAGAAATATCGTGCTTCGTTTGACTACTCTTACAGGTTGCCATGGGACTTCACCTTTGTTAGAGTTAAAGGTAATGCGCAGTACTCTCCTGATAACTTGGTTACGGCTGAGCAAATCTCTTTGAATGGTTTTAATGCAGTTCGTGGATTTGAAGAAAGTACTTTCCGTGGGGATACTGGTGGACATGTGTCTTTGGAACTTTATACGCCAACTCCATTGTTTCCTAATGCTAAGATTCCTTTTGCCGATCGTACTTTGAAAGAAAGTGTACAATTGATGGGATTTGTGGATTATGGTATTGGTCATACTAATGAGCAGCAACTGAATGAATTTCAAAGAGATGAGTTCAAAAGTGTGGGTGTTGGTTTGCGCTTTAAACTCTATAAAAACATGTATGCACGTTTGGAAGTAGGGTTTCCTATCGATGAAGCAGATAGAAAATTTGAAGATTCTAAGGTTCACTTTTCGATCCAAACGGAATTATTCTAAAGGTAGTTGTCAGGATATCTATAAGTTCAAAAAGGGCCTTGCAGTGTGGACAAGGTCTTTTTTAGTAGATGCCATAAAGTGTGTGTAATTTGGGGATATGGGTATGGACCTGAACTTTTTGATACCAAAGAAGTTTGTTGGTCTTTATATTAATCGAGATTTTGTCGAAGTTGCTATTGCCAAAAAAGATATGCGCAACACGGTGATTGAAAAAGTTGTGCAGCGGAAGATTGCAATTCAAGATATTGATGTTGTCGACCAAAATGAAATTATTCGCAATGCTCTTGAAGATCTGTTCACCGAGAACAAGATTCCTCGCAACAATGTTATTTTAAATTTACCGACTCAGGATGTGGTGGTGAGAACCTTTTCGATGCCTCGCCTACATTCTAAAAAGGAGTGGTTTCAGGCTGTTCGCTTTGAAGGGCAGAAGTATGTTCCTTTTCGCATTGAAGAAATTAGCATTGATTTTGTGGTTCTTAATCCCGACGAAGAAACTGAAGAAATGGATATCTTATTTGTTTGCGCGAAACCTGCCACGATCTCGCGTTATATTTCTATCTTGAACTTAGCAGGCATTTCGTGTTTCAAGCTTGGCTCTGTGTTTTTATCTATGGTGAGGGCGTGTCTTCATAGCAATTTAATTGACGAAGATCAACCAACCTTGATTATGTCTGTGAAAAAGAAGTTTTTTGGTCGTGAGAGGATTCGTTGCTTGGCCGATATGCTTCTTGTCTATAAGGGATCTCCAGTTGTGGCACGGGACATTTCTGTGGTCAGTTCGGAAAATGATGTGGATGAAAAATTTTTTAATGAAGTTTTTCTAAGTGTTAAGCTTTTTAATAGTGCTTTGTCAAATGTTCCTATTCAGAATGTTATTCTGTTAGATGGCATATCTTTGTACAAGTGGGATGATTTTTTTGAAGAAAATTTTGCTGCGTCTGTTCGTGGGGCTAATTTTTCTGAGGCCCTTGATATCGAAGCCACAGATGGTGTTAGTTTAGGAGCCGCTTTGGCCGAAATTTTTTGGCCTCGTATTGATGTGAATTTGCTTAAAGATACCTCTGCGATGGGTGGAAGAGTGTTTCAGCCCTTTCCTGTAGGTTTGATGGCTGTGCGTGGTGGAGTTTTGATGGCAATTATTTTGGGTTTAATTTTAGGGAATTTCTACTTAAAAGGTCGCAAACTCGATAAAAAGATCAAACAAAGGACCGAGCAGATAGGGTCATTAGGTTACTTAAGTTTGGATGATTTAAAAAAACAAAAGAAAGAAGTGGCTTTGCTAAAAAAATTCTTGCGACCTTTTGAGTATCGTAGAATTTATATGGGAGATTTGATGAATCAGATCCTAACTCCTTTTGTTGAGCAAGAGAAAATATGGGTGGAGAAATTTCGTTTTTTTAGAGATAGGAATAATAAAAAGAACTTGGAGCTTCATGGCGCCGTTTACACTGGAGATTCCGTTGAAGATATTCTTTTGATCAATAAGGTGAAAAAGTCCATCGAAGATTTAAAAGATTATCGGAAAAAATTGCCCGCAGTGATATTGAAGGATACTGCGCAAAGAAATTATAATTTGGTTCCTCAGAAATACACTGGCTTTACGATTGTTATGAATAGCAATAAAAGGAGATCCTAAGCGTCGATGAAATTAGATCTTAATAAGATTCGCCAGTTTAATCTTGGGCAATTTTTTAAGCATTTTACTCAGGAGAGCTTAATTGTTGTCCTTTTATATATACTTATTATTTATGTTAGCTATGCTTTTGTGATTAAATCGGGCTATGACAAAAAGAAAATCCGATTTGATGAAACTATTGCCAAACTTAAGTTGTCCGAAGAAGTAAAAAATCTTAAAAAACTTCTTCCGAAGCTTCACAAGAAATTGTACGACACCAGTGATGTTAACTTTTTTATTTCGCTCATTAATAAGATATTGAGTGCTCATGGAGTTGCAGAGGTTAAAATTGTTCCAGGTAATATCAAAACGGGCTATAAGGTCAAAAGTTCACGTTTTTCGGTGCGTTACCATGCGCATTATGAGCAGATGATGAAGATTTTTCAAACATTGGAACAAGGCGAGAAGCTGAATTGCATTGATTTTTGTGAAGTTAATTATGCTGATGAAAAAATTGACACAACTGAAAAATTTAAAGATCCATTACTAAATGTTAATATGGCCGTGATCCTTTTTTCGAAAAACTGAGAGAGTGTGATGAATAAAGTTATTCTGATAATAGTCGTTTTGATATGGCCGCTGAGTTCCCTGTCTGCCGAGAGCAATGGTTTCGTGTCGTACTTTCATCGTGTCGCTTATGAGAATTTTATCAACAAAGAAGCCAAACGTCGGGCTGAGGAAGAAGCAAGGCGTTGGGAGGAAGAAAGGGTTCGCCGTGAAGCCGAAATCAAAAGGAGAGAAGAAGAACGTCGTTTAATGACGCAACAGGTTGTCAAAGTGGAAGATTTAGAGGAGGTTGCGATGGACGAGCCTGTTATGGAGGATCTTGCCCTAGATCCTTTGGCTGTTTTGGATGAAGGAGGCTTTGATGAAGAACAAGATACGCCTCCTGAGTATTTGTTGCAAGGGGTTGTTGTGGGCGACGACTGGAAGCAGGCAATTATTAATGGCAAAGTGTATCGAATTGGTGATAAAATTGATGAGAACAGTGAGTTGGCAAAGGTTGAAATTCAGTCAGTGACTATACGATACAAAGAGCAACTGGTCGAGGTGCTTGTTCCTATGATGAGGGTAACAACCAGGAAGTTAGATGATGATTGGGGCCAAGTAGGGCTTGGCGAAGGACCACCTGCTGGTGTGCCTGTGCTGGGGGGGATTCCTGGAGGTGGGGGGGTGCAGGGAGTTTTTGGACAAGATGAACCTGTAGGTCCTATGGTGATGAATATGATTGTTCATGAATAACGTGTGGCTTAGGGGGGGCAACTTTATGCGAGTATTCTTAAAATGTTTGCCATTCTTTTTTGCAGTGGTGTTAGTGAAGGCAGTGTCTTTGTCTGCGCTTGAAGTGAAGCCGCCTAGTGAAGATTTAGTTCACATTGATAATTTAGATAAAAAAATATCTGTCGACTTTGTTGAAGCTAACCTTAAGGATGTGCTTAAAATTTTTACCCAGCAAACTAGTGTTAACTTTGTAATTGATGGTGAAGTTGCTGAACAGCTCATATCTTTGTTTTTGGAAAAAGTGACTGTTAGGCAGGCTTTGAAGTCGATTGCCGAGGCGAATGGTTTGGGTTTTTATCCAATTGAAGGTACCACGGTTTTGAGAGTCAGTACTTCTCAAATGGGCATGCGCGACTTGCGTGTGACCAAGATTTATCGACTGAGTTATGCCCGGGTGAAGCGTTTGAAATTAGCCAGTGGCGCAAGGATTCAGCGAAGTGGATCTTTGGGAAGTAAGGGCAGTGAAGGGGGAGCCGATGATATCTCGATTTTCTCATCGGGAGATACTGACGCAACTGAAGGTGTGATCAATGCTGTTGTGGCTGTGCTGTCTGAGGAAGGTATTTTGAGTATTGATGTACGCACCAACTCCTTGATTGTGACCGATTATCCTGACCGTATCAAACGTATCGATAAAATCATTGAAGAGCTTGATAAAAAAACACGCCAAGTCTTGATCAAGGCGGAAATTGTTGAGTTGCAAGATACCTTGAATAAGGTTCTGGGAACGGCGTATGGTAATCCGTCTGAGCCGAAACAGTTGTTTAGTTTGGCCTATCGTCCTCCGAAGGTTGATGGGCAAGTCTTTCCCTTTAACAGTAACTTATTGGGGCTTATTTCTAAACGTATTAATAGTGAAGAAGGGAATGCGGACCGTTTGAGTGAGACCACTTTTGGACAGTTGACTGCGGGACAGTTTAATTTTATTTTACGCGCTCTTAAAACCAGTGGAAAGAGTAAGTTTCTTGCACGACCACGTGTGATTACTTTGGACAATGAGCCTGCGGTAGTAGATATTACCTCGGAAACTGCGATCAATGAAGATACGATTATCGATGAAGATACGAATCAGCAGACCACGACGGTTGAACGAACGACAGTTGGTGTGACTTTACGGGTGACACCTCAGATCAATGAGGATGATTTTGTCACGATGATTTTACAGCCATCTGTAACTGAGGTCTCGCCTTCACGTCTTTTTCCAGATCGCGCATTTGATCCATCCACACGGAGCGTTTTAACAAAAATTAGAATCAAACAAGGAGATACAATTTCTATTGCTGGTTTGATTCAAAGGGATTTTAGTACCTTTGGAAGCAAAATCCCTATTTTGGGGGATATTCCTTTGCTGGGAACGTTCTTTTCTAGGAAGTCGAAAGAAAAGGCGGAAACAGATCTTATTGTGTTTATTACGCCTTATATTTTGGATGATGACGCGTTACTTTACTTGCAGAAAAGAGCAGAAGATGAAGATGATTATTCGGACTTACTTAAAGAGTCGCAGCGGGCAGAAAAGCTTGTTCGCGAAAAAGAAGAGCCTCATGTGGCCGCAGAGCGCATGAAAGAACGTATGGATCAACGATCATTGTCCGACAAGATTGCTCAGTACCAAGCTAAAGTAAAAGAATATCCTGGTGATCCAGAAGCACATAGCAATTTGGGTGTGGCGTATGCTAAGGTTCAAAAGTATGATTTGGCGATTGAGCAGTTTAAACGTTCCATTATGTTGAACCCTAATTCGGGTGCAGCTTACAATAACTTAGGCAACCTATATCGTATTAAAAAACAATATGATGCGGCCATTTCATCGTTACGTCGTGCTGTGGAACTTGTCCCAGATCATCCCTATGGGTTTACCACCTTGGGCTTGTGTTATGAAATGAAGGCTATGTATGATGAAGCCCGCGCTTCTTATCAACAGGCGCTTAAAGTGGCTCCTAATTCACCTTGGACGAATACTGCGAGGGAACGTTTGGCTATTCTCGATGCCAAAATTTAACGAAAGGTTTGCATGTTTGAAGCAAAAATGAAATTGGGCGAATTATTGCTTGGTGAGGGTCTGATTAACGAGATTCAACTAGAACAGGCCTTGGATGAGCAGAACATGAGTGGAGCACTGCTTGGCGAAACTTTGGTCGATATGGGTGCGATCACCGAAGATACCTTGGTGAAATTCTTAAGTAAGCAGTTCAATTATCCTTGCATTGTTAAGACCGATGAATTGATAGAGCCAGATAGCAGTGTTTTGGGGGAAGAGTTTTTCTCTCAAGACTTTATGTTACAAAATATGGTGATGCCCTTATCATGCAAGGGCAATGTACTTAAGCTCGTTATTGTGAATCCCTTAAATTTGTTATTGATTGATAACTTAAAGGTGATGACATCCCACGAAATTTCTCTTGTGATTGTGGGTAAACGACTTTTAGAAAAATCCATTACGGCTTATTTTGAAAAGTCAGATGGTGTGGAAGCCCTGCAATCAAGTGTCGAATCTAATGAAGTTAGTCTTGATCGGATTATGTCGGAAGCATCGGAAGGTCAGGTTGTTCGTATTGTGAACTTGCTGATTATACAAGCTGTTGCGGAGGGCGCGAGTGATATTCATTTCGAACCCTTAGCCAAAGGGATGATACGGGTTCGTTATCGCATTGATGGGGAGTTAGTTTTGGTTTCTGCTCCACCCAGGGAGCTTTACTTGGCCATTGTGTCTCGGATTAAAATTTTAGCCCACCTTGATATTGCCGAAAAACGTTTGTCGCAAGATGGGGCTATTGTAATGAATATTGAAAATCGCAACATTGACTTCCGTGTATCGACTGTCCCAACTATTTATGGCGAAAAGGTGGTGATCCGGATTTTAGATAGGGGGACTCTGCCTTTGGAGTTAGAGGGTTTAGATATTAGTGATCATGCACTGAAAGATTTCAAGAGTGCTTTGTTGAAACCTTATGGTCTTATGCTTGTGACAGGCCCTACAGGAAGTGGTAAAACGACGACGCTTTATGCCTGCTTAAATTATATCAATGACGTTAACAGGAACCTTGTGACCTTGGAAGATCCAGTGGAATACAAACTCGAAGGGATTAACCAGGTGAATGTGCGTCCTGAAATTGGCCTCAATTTTGCGGTGGGGCTAAGAAGTTTTCTTCGTCAGGATCCCGATGTGATAATGCTTGGGGAAATTCGGGATAGGGAAACGGCTGGTATGGCTATTCAAGCGGCGTTAACAGGCCACTTTGTTTTAAGCACGTTGCACACCAATAATGCGATTCAATCTTTGGACCGTTTGGTGAATATGGGTGTTGAACCGATCTTGATTGCGTCGTCGCTGGTTCTTGTTGTGGCTCAACGCTTAGTTCGTCGCCTATGCAATGAGTGTAAGGAAGAGTTTGTTCCTGATGAGGGTTTGCGCGAACGTTTGCAAATAGAACTTGGTCAAACGTTTTATAAGCCAGTTGGGTGTGACAACTGTAAACAAATGGGGTATCGTGGTCGCGTTCCGATTCATGAAACACTTGTGCTAGACGACACCTTGCATACGATGATATCCAAAGGTGAATTGACACCTGTTCTTAAAAAGTATGCTTTAGAGGCTGGAATGATTGAGCTGAGAATAGCGGGTCTTGAAAAAGCCAAACTTGGCATTACAAGCTTGGAAGAAATATTGGCTGTTGCTGGTTAATCGGGACGTTTTTGGGATGATAGAAGGACTTAGTTGTTGTGGCTGATTTTGAATACACGGTACGTACGCCTAGTGGAGATAAGAAAGAGGGGAGTGTAACGGCTCATGATGAAACAGAAGCTGTATGTATTTTGCAGGGACGTGGGTATCTGATTTTAAACCTTAAGTCCTCGATCAAGAAAAAGAGCCAGCAAGCCCTCGTTAATCGTGTCCGAGAAGAAGTGCGGCGCCGTAAGTCGACCAAGCTGGATGATCTCCGTTTATTTTTTGATCAAGTTTCTGTTTTGATGGATGCCAGTATCGATATTATTCGTGTCTTAGAGATTGTCGCGTTGCAGATTGGCAGTGAGCCTCTTTATAATGCGATCAATGTGATGAAGGCTGATATTTCGGGTGGAGCTAGTTTAGCTGAATCCATGGCGAAATATCCGAAGTTTTTCCCTAAACATGTTCGAAGTATTGTATTGATTGGAGAGCAAAGTGGTGAGCTTGCAGAAGTGACCATGTGTATTGCCGAAAATATGGAGAAAGCTGATGAGGTAAGGCAAAAAATCAAGAAAGCATTAATCTATCCCGTGATTCTTGTGATATTTAGTATTATTGCAATTGCGGTGTTTCTTCTTAAAATTATCCCCACTTTTGTGGGAATTTTTGCCGACTTTGATATTGATTTACCTAAACTAACTTTATTTGTGATGGATCTAAGTGAATTTGCCCAACGGTATTTCTTTTTTATGGTTGCTGCTGTTATTGGTTTTTATTGGGTGGTTAAAAAGTTACTGAGCATGCCCAAGTACCGATTTAAGTTTGATCGTTTTATTTTAAAAATTCCGTTTCTCGGCGTTTTGTTATTGCGCTCGGCCATGGTAAGTTTTACCTCCTCTTTGGACTTGATGTTGAGGAATGGTGTTTTAGTGATAGAAGCACTTACTTTAGCGAGGGACTCGCTGGGTAACCGTTATTTGAAGTCGTTAATTGACCATGTGAGGGATCGTGTGAAGGAAGGGTCAACCATTTCGTCGCAACTCGAAAAATATCCTGTTTTCCCCCTAATGTTAGTGCAAATGGTCAGTGTGGGTGAAGAATCAGGACGTTTGGTGGATATGTTACACAAGGTATCCGAATATTATAATAAACGTGTAGCTGAAGCTGTGGATCGTTTTGCGTCGATATTTGAGCCGCTTATTTTGATGTTTGTGGGAGGGATTATCGGTGTTTTGGTGATTGCGATGTTCTTACCTATTTTCAAAATGGCGGAGATTGGCGGTTAATCAAAAAGTTAGTTGAAATAGGTGAGGCAGAGGAAGTTTATTCTTAGATTAAAGTTTGCTTTTTTCTGTGTACCCGTGCTATATAGGGTAATAGTTGGGTCTAGAAAATATTATGCGAAAAGTTTATTGAAGGAGCGTGAGTTATGAATAAAAAAGGCTTTACATTGATTGAAGTTCTTATGGTGGTCCTTATTGTGGGTATTTTGGCCTCATTAGCAATGCCTCGGTACACAAAAGTGGTTGAAAAGGCTAAAATGTCGGAGGCTAAGACGGTTCTTTCTGCGATTCGGACAGCCGAAGGGATATACTTTATGGAGTTCGACAAGTACACAGCAACACTAGCTGATTTGGATTTGGATGACAATATTCACTCAGGGAGCTTATCTTTGTTTGAATACACAATCACCATGAGTGGGGGGGAAGGTTCGGGGGATTCTGGATTTAGTGTTGAAGCTAAGCGTAAGGATGGGGCATACAAAGGCGGGACGTTAACCATGTCCGACAATGGTAGCCTTGTTGCGGGTGGAATATACAAAGAGAAGAAGATGATTCGTGAAGAAGGTGTGGAATGATCTAATAGATGTGAACCTTCAGGTTAAGAGATAATGGTTAAAAACTTGAGGTAAACAATGAAGCTCCGAAAAAAATACTCGAAAGAGTTCAAATTGGATGCGAGAGCCCTTGTGGAAAAACAAAATTATAGCCAAACAGAAGTAGCTCAAAGCTTTGGGATTGTATCCAATGTGTTATGGCGGTGGATCAAGGAACAAAAGACACATGGAGGAAAAGCCTTTCTCGGTAAGGGCAAGCTAACAGAAGAACATCTTGAACTCCGTCGCTTAAAAATGAAAAAAGAAGGCATACAATGGAGGCATTATCAAACTCGCACTGAAGCACAGCAAGACATTTTACGTTATATTGTGATGTTTTATAACCGTCAGCGTCTGCGCTCTTATCTGAGGTGTCACAAAAAACTTGACCATTCCATGGTGGGTAATTATTTCAGTTTCGTGTTGAGGAAAGGGAATCTATCGTGTGTCTTTTAACTAAGTCCTTCACAAATTTAATCAAAAATCAGTCGGGTGTGACGCTTATTGAAGTTGTGCTCGCGGCCTTGTTATTAGCCTTTTTTGTGGGCGGATTTTTCGGGGCTTTTATTGGCTCTAAAAAAGTAAGTCGTGTCAGTGACGTGTCCTCTCAAGTGGTGACGGTGGCTGGAAACGTATTGGAAACTCTGAAACAGCGTCAGGGTGTTGAAGGTTATTATGGATCTGACTTGAGTGATGGTAGGAAGACGTTTAAGTCGCTTGATGAAGATGCGACTGACGATGATGTTGCTTTGTTGGATGGTTTGAATACAGAAGTGGGTCATAACATTGAGCCAATCAAAAAAGAATATACTGTGATAACGTACAACGATGGAACACTCAGAACACGTAAAGATGGTTTTAAAAAAGTAACGGTTGTTTTGGAGTATGAGGATGAGGCTAAAAATACATTCTAATAAAGGTTATACCTTGATAGAAGCCATTGCGGCCTTTTTGTTGACTTCGGGTGTGATTGCTGCTGTAACGGCTCAGTTGTTATTTTCGTTTCGTATGTCGAAGAAAGCGCATGAAGAAGGTAAAGTGATTGCGAATGCACAACTTGCATTTAACTATTTAAAAAAGAAGATGTTTGATTTAGATAATGTTTATTTGGATATGGAGATGAGCGGAGAAGATGAAATTGTAAACACACAGAAAGTTTTTCTTCGACATAGTTATTTGCCCGAGGAAGGGGCTTTCGATGGAACGTTTAACAGTTTAAAAAGCCGTTGGGGTTGTTTTTGGTTTCGTCCTCAGGATGATGAAAGCAAGGACTTGAAAGAAATGAAATTTTTTCAGTCTCAAGAGGTGCCTTATCATCAAGATACGGGATTAACTTGGATGCCATCGATCACCATTCGCGAACTTAATAATGTGACCTTTGAATATGCTAACAAACAAATGAAAATCACCTTGGAATATAAGCAGGGCGAGCGTGATATTTCTCGTTGTATGATTTTTTACTATGATAAAGTCCAAAAAGTGCCCGATCGATTAGCTGATGAGGAGGAACCGACATGGCCGTTATAAATCTAAAAAGTCAGAAAGGGGCTGCTTTGGTCACGGTTATTATTTTGGGGAGTGTAATTGGTATTCTTGCTTTAACAACCTATCGCTTTGTGGATGTGAATATGAAACAAACGGGGCATTTGAATTTAAGGCACGAAGCACAGTATACGGCTCATGCTGGGATTGAAGCTGCATTGTATGGTTTGCGCAACAAGACCCAAGATGGTTTAGTTGGCATTGTTAAGCCCGATGGAACCTCAGCAGGTTTTGATCAAGCTGAGGAAGCCACTTTGTTTTTTGATGTGGATAAAGTTACTTATGGTGCAACGCGATCAAGCAAACTGCGACGTCGCACAGCCGAAGTCAAGATCATCGAAGATGGTCTCACTCGGGATGGCCTTCGTAAACGTTATAAAATTATTTCCAAAACAGAATACGTCTAGGTTCTTTCTCCTTAGAGAATTTATGTTAAGGTTTTCTTTCTTAGGTGTGCTATAAATTTTTTCGTTGTATTTTTCTTTTTTAACAACAGGGTTAAGGCAGTGATGCGAATTTGCCTTAGAACCAAGAGCCCTTGAGGTCAATGGTATTGTCGAACAAACAACGTAGGGGATGTTGCTAGTATCTTGACTTTCTTAATATTGATAAAGTAGCGTCCCCTACTTTAGGTTCATGGTAAAATAGAGCGGTGTATGCGGTCTTGGATTTACCTCAACTATTGCCTTTAGCTCAAAAAAATGCTAAAGACTTACCTAATAAACCTTTACGGATTTGTACCGATTCCCGCCAACTTGTTTCGGAGGATGTGTTTTTGGCGCTCAAAGGCCCTCATTTTGATGGGCATGGTTTCTGTGCGGATGCGATTCAAAAAGGTGTTACAGCCTTGATTGTCTCGGATGCTAAGTTTTTAAACCAAGAAGTACCCTGTTTTTGCGTGGAAGATACGTTAGTCGCCTTGCAAGATTTAGCTAAAGCTTATCGTCACACATTTAAGGGACCAGTGGTGGCCATCACTGGGTCGAGTGGCAAAACAAGCACCAAGGAACTTCTGAAGCACGTGCTGGGCCATAAGTTTGAGGTTTCAGCCACCTATGCCAACCATAACAATGAAATCGGTGTGGCTTTGTCTCTGTTGGATTTAAAACCCTCGGATGAGGTGGCTGTTTTGGAGCTTGGGATCAATCAAATCGGCGAAATGGATTGTTTGGGGGCCATGGTGCAGCCCGATTGGGTGGTGATTACGCATATTCACCCTTCGCATTTAGAAGGAATGCTCTCGTTGGAAACGATAGCTCAAGAAAAAACGGCCTTGCTAAAGTATGCACGTCCAGATGGCAAGTTTGTTTATCATCAGAAGGAACCTTTGTTGCAGCCTTTTGTGCGATCTTTTGAGGGGATTGTATGCGCTGTTCAGGATGACGATGAGCTTGTCAATGAGCCCGCTACGGCGAATTGGTCCGCACCTATGAAGAAAAACGCGGCCTTGGTCCGCCGTGTGGCTGAGGGTTTAGGGATGGCCTCGACCGAAATCGGCCATACTTTGCAAAGCTTTGCTGGAGTCCTTGGGCGATTTATGGTACGCTCGATTGAAGGTGTCCAATTTGTTGATGATTCTTACAACGCTAACCCGGAATCCTTCCGTGAAAGTTTAAGAGCTCTGGCTTGTTTGCCAGGAGAGCGGGTGTTTGTTTGCATTGGGGATATGAAAGAATTAGGTCTCGATAGTGACAAGTGGCATCGCTATGTTTGGGAGGATGTTATTGCTCTGCAATCTGATGGCCTAGTAGTGGTCGGTCCGCTTATGAATCAGGTTTATCAGAGTTGCTATAAGGATACTTTGGTAACGCCAAAGCTAAAGTTAGTGGAGAATGTTGAACAAGCTATTTTGCAGTGGGATGTGGAATTACAAAAAGGTGATATTGTTTATGTCAAAGGGTCGCGTGCTATGAAGCTAGAAAGATGGTTAGAGCACGTTAAAGATCAGTATGAATCTATGTGTGGGGTTTAAAGAGGTTTATGTTTTATGATTTAATTTATCCGTTTTTGGATCAATATAGTGTGCTAAATGTTGTGCGCTATATTTCTTTTCGCGCTGCATTTGCGGCGCTCACAGCGCTTCTTTTTGCTTTGTGTTTTGGATCTTTGATCATCAAAGGTCTTCAAAAAATGCAGTGTTTGGAAAAAATTTCAGATGATCACGAGGAGCTTTACGAAAAACATAAAAATAAAGAAAAAACTCCTTCGATGGGAGGCATTGTGATTTTGGCTGCTTTATTGGTATCTGTGTTGATCTGGTCCGATGTGACCAATTTTTATATCCAAATGGCGCTTCTTTCGATTGGTTGCATTGGTGTTTTGGGTTTTGTCGATGATTACAGGAAGTGTTTGGGTACGCATGGAAAAGGATTGAAAATTCGAACAAAGTTTTTTTGGCAATTGATGTTCACTGTGTTTATTGGCGGGATGATTTACCGACATAACCCAGAGCATTTGTCGTTAACGGTGCCTTTTTTGAAAAATGTGGTAATTGAGCTCGGTTGGCTGTACGTGATTTTTATGTTTTTGGTCATTTTGTCGACCTGTAATGCTGTGAATATCACTGATGGTTTGGACGGTTTGGCTTCGGGTACCCTCATTACGGCTTTTATGACTTATTTTATTTTGGCCTATGTGGCGGGCCATGTGGGTTTAAGTCACTATTTGCATGTGCTGTATATTCCAGGCTCGGGTGAGTTGGCGGTTTTATGTGCGGCCACTATTGGGGCTTGTTTGGGTTTTCTTTGGTTCAATGCGTATCCGGCTTCTATCTTTATGGGGGATACGGGATCGTTAACTTTAGGTAGTTTGCTGGGATTAGTGGCTATTTTGGTGAAACAAGAACTGGTTCTTCTTGTTGTGGGTGGTGTTTTTGTGATCGAAACAATTTCGGTGATTATTCAAATTGCGGTGTTTAAAACAACGGGCAAACGATTCTTTCTGATCGCCCCGATTCACCATCATTTTGAAATGAAAGGTTTGCCCGAAACCAAAATTGTGATTCGTTTTTGGATTGTGTCGGTCTTGTTTGCCCTTATAGGTTTATCGACATTGAAATTGAGGTGATTATGAGTGTTTGTGTGATTGGTTTAGGTCAGAGCGGTCGTTCGGTGGTGCATTGGTGCCACGATCATCAGCTTACAGTGGTGACCTATGATGATTATTGCGAAGCTGATTATGGCGCCAATGCCATTGATACTATACCTTGGGATAAGGTGGATCAGGTTGTTGTCAGTCCAGGGGTATCCTTGAACCATCAGGTGGTGCAAACGGCACAGGTCAGAGGACTGACGGTTATGAGTGAAATTGAATTTGGTTTACGGTATTTGCCTGAGGGATGTTGTCTTTTGGCGGTGACTGGGACCAATGGTAAGACAACTGTGGTGAATTTGTTACACCAATTGTTGCAAGCCTGTGGTCATGCGAGTCATCTGCTTGGTAATGTGGGAACGCCTTTAACCGAGGGGCTTTCCAAAATAAAGTCGGGGGATTATTTGGTTTTGGAGCTAAGTAGTTTTCAGTTGGAAGCGATGGAATCTTTGCATGCGCGAGGGGTGATTATTTTAAATATTACTCCGGATCATCTTGATCGCTATGAAAGTTTTATGGATTATGCGCAGATCAAAATGAAAATCACCCAAAACCAAACACCAGAAGATATCTGTGTATTGCCTCAAGAAGATTCTTTGTTGCAGGAGTGGCTGTGTGGAAAACCTCGTGTGCAGGCGTTTTCCTTGCAGGACTCTGGGCCAAGTTTTTATAGTGATGCCCATGCGATTTATTATCAGAACAAACTTTGGATTCTTTGGAGTTCTCTAAGGCTTTGGGGAGTACATAATCAAAAAAATATTTTGGCTGTTTTGGTGTTACTGAGTGATTTGGGTGTCGACATGAATGAAATGAAGCAGGCTTTGCAAGTGTTTGGTGGCCTACCACATCGCTTGGAGCACGTGCGTACCTTAAATGATATTCACTTTATCAATGATTCCAAAGCGACCAATGCCGATGCTGTGATTCATGCCTTGCAAAGTATTTATACGTCGGTTGTTTTGATTTTAGGCGGTCGTCCCAAAAACGATCCCTTAACCGCAATTGCTTCGGCTTTGCCACGGAGGGTCAATCATATTGTGGTTTATGGAGAAATGGCTCAAAGTAGCATCATGAATTGCTTGAAGGAGAACGATGTTTATTGCGTTGATTCCCTAAGGGAAGCTATTATCAAGTCTTATGATTTAAGTGTTCCTGGAGATACGGTATTGCTTTCTCCGGGGTGTTCCAGTTTAGATAGCTTTAGCAATTTCGAAAAGCGAGGATTGGCATTTGAACACGAGGTGATGTCTTTGTGAAAAAATGGATGATTCAACTTTATGTGACAGCTTTGTTGTTAGCTTTGATTGGGTTGATTGTGATTTATAGCACCAGCGCTTATTCGGCGATTGAAAAATTTGGGGATAGTTTATTTTATGTGAAGCGTCAGCTGATGTGGATTATCCTGGGCTTAATAGCTCAGATGGTGTGTATGAAAATCCGTCCTGAGTTGTACAAAAAATATGCCTTTTATCTTATGGGGATCAATATTATTGCCTTGTTGCTAGTGCTTATTCCGGGGCTTTCGGTCGAGGTGGGCGGGGCACGTCGTTGGATTCGTTTATTTGGTTTTAGTGTTCAGCCCTCCGAGTTTTGTAAGTTGGCTACGGTTGTTTTTGTGGCTAGAATGTTGTCACATAAAGATGAGAACCCCAACCAAGCACTTAAAACTTACTTATTTTTATTTGTAGGTGTGGCGTTGGTGTTAGTGCTTATTTTGACGGAGCGTGATTTAGGAACCACTGTGATTTTGGCTGGGGTGGTTTGGTTTATGCTATATGTGGCGGGTGTGAAACTCCGTTATTTGATAGCTATTTTGGGTATGATGAGCCCAGTTATTTACATGGCTATTACGAAATATGCTTTTCGTTTGCAACGGGTTTTGATTTATTTGGATCCTTGGCAAGATCCACAAAATATGGGCTATCAAATCATTCAGTCAATGATTGCGATCGGAACTGGAGGGCTAACAGGCAAAGGTTTAGGGCAAAGTGTGCAAAAGTATTATTACCTACCGGAAGCGCATACTGATTTTATTTTTTCGATTTATGCCGAAGAGACAGGTTTTTTGGGAGGTTTGTTTTTGATTGGTTTATTTGCTTACCTCCTTTTAATCGCTACGAAGATTGCGCTTAGAGCGCAGGATTCTTTTTTACATTTTTTGGCTTGTGGTCTAACTTTTTTGATTGGCATACAGGTGTTTATTAATGTTGGGGTGGTGACGGCGCTTTTGCCAACTAAAGGAACGACCTTACCTTTTGTGAGCTTTGGCGGAACGTCGCTTGTGATGCATTTGATGGCGATAGGCCTTTTGATTAGTATCGAAAAAAGCAATCGCCAAAGGAATACTTCCTTTCATAAGGCATTTGCATCATGAAGGTTGCAATTGCTGGAGGAAAAACGGGCGGTCATTTGTGTCCTGGCGTAGCGATCGCTGAACAACTCGATCGTGCTGGCCACAGCGTTGTTTTTTTGTGCTCCGATCACGATTTGGACCGACATATTTTATCGAAAACGCCGTGGTCTTTTGAAGTTTTTCATACCTTGAGTCCATCTAAAGGCTTGCTTCGCTGGTTCACGGTGACTGTGAAAGCTTTTTTTAAAGCCAAATATTTTCTTAAGAAATATTCTGTTGATGCGGTGATTGGCATGGGAGGATTTGTTTCGGTGCCGATGGTCTTGGCGGCTAGGTTTTTAAGGTTACCTGTGATTTTGATGGAACCCAATGTGATTCCAGGTAAAGCCAATCGTTTCTTAGGGCGGTTTGCTCACAAGATATGTTTAGGTTTTGCTGGTTCGGACTGTTTTTGGAAGATGACTCCCCAGATGAAAGATAAGTTTGATTCGACGGGTGTGCCAGTGCGTTTAGCTTTTCATGAGGTAACAGAGGTCGACAAAGATCAAGTGAGCAAGGATCTCGGCCTCGATAAATCTAAACTGCTACGGCTTGTTTTGGGAGGTAGTCAAGGAGCAGAGGTCCTTAACCGTGCTATGTTGACTTTGGTCAAGGAAAATAACGATGTTCAATGGGTGCATTTGACCGGAGTGGCAAATGCCACTGTGATGCAAGAGGCCTACACTCATATTGGAGTAGTAAGCTCGGTTAAAGTGGTGCCCTTTTATGAAAATATGGCGGGCTTGATGGCTTTGGCCGATGTGATTGTGTCACGTGCAGGGGCGGCTAGCTTGGCAGAAATTCGGGCTTTGGGTAAACCTGCTATCGTGGTTCCCCTAAAGCATTCGGCGGATGATCATCAACTGCACAATGCACGTGCTTGCCAGAAAGAAGGTTGGGCTGTGTGTGTTGAGGAATCAGAGAAGTTGCAAGAATCGCTTGCTTCTGTATTGCAAGATAACTTTCTTTCTAAAACTTAGTAAACACCTAAGGACGTATAAAGACGAACAATACTTTTGCTTGCTACGGCGTAGGTATCGAGATACGTTAAGTCGGTTCATCCGAAATACATTCCTTGGCGAGGTCTCTTTCTTTATAAGTTGACCAGTTGGTAAAGAGATGATGTTTCTTTGGATAATCCCAAAATATGCATGACTCTGGGTGTTAATTCTTGTTCAAGCGTTTCGAGCGAATTGTATATGCGTGCCAGTGTGACTTGCCCTAATACATAGGCATTCAAATGTCCGACGATTGCTGTTACGTTAGTGTCAGGAGGGAGATCGCCTTGTCCTACAAGATCTCGAATGGCTGTTTCGTAATACTTTTGGAGTGTGATAAAAACAAAATCAACTTTGGAACGGATCCGTTCTTCTTGGCCTGTCATTTCTGATCCCAAAATGGTGAGAGGGCATCCGCAGACTTTTCCATATTTTTCCAAGGTTTCTTTTTGTGTGTTATAGATATGATCAATTAAATTGTAAAAGCGATTGAGTGGAGGAATTGAAGCTGAAAACATTGCATCCATAAGTTGTCTTTTGTAGTCAAAATATTGGTCGATAACGGCCAATGCCAGATCCACTTTGGATGGAAAAAAATGGTAGAAGCTGCCTTTTTTAATGTTAGCTTCTTTGCAGATTCCATTGACACTCACCGAGCTGTAGCTATTTTGCCAAATAAGATCAATAGCGGTGTCAATCAGACGTTGTTTGGTTAGTGAGATATTAGTGCTCATGTTTTTTCTCCTTGTATTTTTGAATAATAAACAAATTTGACTGATCAGTCAAGTTGCGATATAGTAAAAATTCTGTATAGTGAGCCTAAAGACCGTAAAAGCGACAAGGATAAGTATCAAAATATGAATGATCAAACACGCACAGAAGAGTGGCTGAGTCAGCAAGAATTGGAGGGAGTGCCCTTGTGCACATCAGTTGATATTCGTGATGCTGGTTTTAAGATGGCTGTGGTGGACACCAATCTGTTTCCAGCGGGTTTTAATAATTTGTGTGGTCTTAGTCTGGATGAAGCAAGTTTAATTTTTCGAGAGGCGATTGAGTCCAAACATCCTCATTGTCAAAGTGTTGTAATTGTGGCCGAGGAGCATACACGGAATGCTTGGTATTTGCAAAATGTGTTTAGCTTGCAGCAATTAATCGAAAAAGCAGGTTATCACGTTAAAGTGGTGGCTCCCTTAGTGGTTGAGCCTGAAGTTTTTTGTGAGAATATTTCGAAACTGGAGTTAACGACGGCTTTGGGAGACACGCTTCAGGTGTATCCTTTAGATGCTTTTGTTGAGTGTCAAAAAAAAGGCCGTGACGATGTTGATTTGGTGATTGTGAATAATGATTTGATTGAGGGTATTCCACAGTCATTGCTGAATTTAGATTTGCCGATTTATCCTTCGTTAATGGCGGGCTGGCATGTGCGACGTAAATCGAGCCACTTTGCTCATATGAACGAGGTGGTAGCCAACTTTACACGTGAGCAAGGGTTAGATCCTTGGCTCCATTC
The DNA here is from genome assembly GCA_964565945.1 of uncultured bacterium. Lineage (GTDB taxonomy): Bacteria > CAZMGY01. The sequence goes on along the minus strand of CAZMGY010000015.1, from coordinate 40,096 downwards.
CTGTTTGTTTCGTGTTTGTGAGCGGGTGGATATTAATAATTTTGATGATCGTCATCGAATTGCTCAAGAGGCGGAAGCCCTTTTGCAAGAAATCCAAACGAAGTATGACGAGTATGGAATTACGCAGAAACCCTTTCTTTTTTTAAAAGCTGATTATGGAACCTATGGTATGGGTGTTCAAGCAATTGAAGAGCCCCAAGAGATTATTGATTTTAATCGCAAGATGCGAAACAAGATGCACAAAGGCAAAAGTGCAAGGGTGATTGATCAGTTCTTGTTGCAAGAGGGAGTTCCTTCGGCTTTAGAGGTTGAGGGAAAAACTAGTGAGGTGTGTTTGTACCAACTGAATAATTGTTTTATAGGTGCTTTTTATCGTGTCCATGGCGATAAGAATGATCGGCAAAATTTGAATGCCCAAGGCATGTGTTTTCGTAAAATTTGTGCTGAGGGTGATCATGCGCATCGGGAACGCTGCGAGCAGAATTGTTATTTGGATCACAAGGCAGAGAACCTTGAAAAATATAAAATTTTGGCTCGCTTAGCGGGCATCGCGGCTTACCAAGAAATTCAAGAAATACTTATGGCGCAAGCTTAAAGGGATTAATGATGAAGACGTATGTGTTTTGGATTGATTCTCCCGAATCGTTACATCCGCGCAAAGATACGGGTTTGGCTTTTATGAAAGAGGCGCAAAATCGTGGTTATCCAGTGTATTATTTATCATCTAACGGATTAAGTGTGGTTGGAGGGCAGCTGTTGTTTGGTGTTCAGCATGTTGTTGTGAGCGAAAATTGGACTTTGGATGTTGATCGAGAAACAATATCTTTAACAGCTAACGAAGTAGATGTGCTGGTGATTCGCAAAGACCCGCCGTTTGATGAAACCTATTTGCGCAACACCTGGCTACTTGATATAGTCCAAGACAAAGTTCTGGTGAGCAATAATTCGACAGGGATCCGTACGGTGAATGAAAAACTGTGGGTCACCCAGTTAAGCGACTTAACGCCCCAGACATTGGTTACGTCTTCTTTGCAAGCCTATAGTCATTTTTTGGAGAAAAATACACGAGTGGTGCTTAAACCTTATGATAGTTTTGGGGGCCAAGGTGTTTGCGTTGTTGATCGATTAGATGTGAATCGGAAAACATTGTTTGAACTTTTGAGCCGAGCGGGAACACGTCCAGTGATTGTTCAAGAATATTTGGAAGCGGCCAAAGAGGGCGACAAACGTGTATTGCTTTTGAATGGAGATATTCTTGGAGCGGTTCTGCGCAAAAACACAAGCGGAGATCCACGTAACAATTTGATGGCTGGAGGCGAGGCTTTGTCTTGTGGGGTTTCGGATGGGGAAAACTATATTGTGGAGCAACTTAAGCCATATATGCAACACTTAGGTTTGCATTTTGTTGGCCTTGATTTTATCGGGGATAAGCTGATAGAGGTTAATGTAACTTCTCCGACGTGCCTTCGAGAAATGAATCGTCTTAACGGCACATCGTTAGAAACAAAGGTGTTAGATTTTTGGGATCAAATCCATTCTAGCTAGATTGTTTCACCAAATTATTGAATGCTATGGTTAATTATTTTAATGTCTAGAAGTGGCAGACGTAGCCACAAGGACATGGCACAAAAAAAATAAAATATATTTATATGTATCAAATGGATAGTTTTTATTGAAGGAACTTGGATGAGAGGTTCGTTTAGTGATACAATCAAACTGTTTTAAAGGAGTTTAAGAGTATGAATGAAATTAATCGTCAGATGACTATTGGGGATGTGTTGAGTTGTTTCCCTAAACACGCACAACAGCTGGCTAATGCTATGGAGAGTTATGGTTTACACTGTGTGGGTTGTCATGCCAGCACGTTTGAAACCTTGGAACAAGGTGTCTTGGGCCATGGTTTGGGTGAAGATGTTTTGGATGCTATGATTGCTGAATTGAACCAAAGCATTTCCGAAAATGAGACTACTCAAGGTTCGAGTCCTGCTTTTTCAATCACAATCACCATTGAAGGCTTGGAGCGGATGAGGCATCTTTTAAGTCAAGAAGATGACCAAAATCAAGGTTTGCGTTTAGCTGTTGTGGCTGGGGGCTGTGCTGGAGCTTCGTATGACATGAAGTTTATTGCCGAACCAGAAACGGATGACTTTGTGATTCAAAATGAAGGTCTTAAAATTTTTGTCGAAAAAGATAGTGCTCCCTTGTTGAATGGTTTAGAAATTCATTACACCAGCACGATGATGGAGAGTGGCTTTAAATTCCAAAATCCTAATGCCACAGGTTCGTGTGGTTGTGGGACGTCGTTTAATTTTTAACCCGTTTTTTCAGGTGTCGATATGCTTGCAAAGCCAGAAATTTTGGCTCCGGCTGGTAATTTAGCCAAGCTTAAGGTGGCCTTAACTTACGGTGCTGATGCGGTCTATGTTGGGGTTCCTCAGTACGGTTTGCGCCAAGGTTCTGATAATTTAAGTTATGATGAATTAAATCAAGCGGTGGTCTATGCCCATGATCGTGGCAAAAAAATCTATGTGGCGATGAACGCTATGCCGCATTATCATGAGATGCAATCTTTGCAAGAGTGTCTTAAACGTTTGGATGCCATTGGTCCAGATGCGCTGATTGTGTCGGATGCGGGTTTGTTTTCGGTGGCTAAAAAAGTCACCTCAATTCCTTTGCATGTGTCGACACAAGCCAGTGTGACCAATGCTTTTCATGCACGTATGTGGGCCGAAGCGGGAGCGAAACGTGTGATTTTGGCGCGTGAAGTGTCTTTAACGGAAACGCAGTATATTCATAATAATGTGCCTATTGAGTTGGAAACTTTTGTTCACGGTTCGATGTGCACGAGTTACTCTGGAAAGTGCACTATTTCTAATTATACGGCAGGACGAGACTCTAACCGAGGGGGCTGTGTTCACAGCTGTCGTTATGCTTACCAGGTTCATGATGCTCAAACGCAAGAGCTCGAAAGTAACAGCTATATTATGAATGCTCGTGACCTTATGGCGGTCAGATTGTTACCAGACATTTTGCGTTCAGGCTTGGATTCTCTTAAGCTTGAAGGGCGGATGAAGTCACCGCTTTATGTTGCACAGGCCTGTCGGATTTATCGCAAGGCCCTCGATCATTGTTGGGAGTTATTTCAACAAGGACGCCTGGAGGAGTGGGATGCTTCTTGCTATGAGGAACAGTTGTCTCGAATTTCCAACCGGACATTTACTCAGGGGAATTTGGATCAGCGTGCTTTTGGTGAGTCCTTGCACTATGAGCAAGGGGGCTATGTGCGGGGTTGGCAGTATGCGGGTATGGTTCGTTCTTACGATCCCGACAAAGGTCTATTACTTGAAGTTCGGTTTCCATTCACAGAACAAGATCAACTGATCTTGTTGACACCCGATGGGGCAGAGGTCAGCTATAGCTTGACGTCTCTATACGATATCTGCGGTCAGAGAGTGGCTTTGGCGAAACCTAACTCGCTTGTTTATCTTCCGAGTGAAGAGGCTTGGCCTGCCTATATTGTCTATGTGTTAGATCCCCATGTCCATAAAAAAGCTGTTTAGGGATATGCGGATACCTTTACTCACAACATTTATTGCAACGGTTGATCAGCTTAAAAAAGCTTTAGAGGCTGGTGCTGATCGCCTTATTATCGAAGACTCTAAGTTATCGGTTCGTTCTTATAGCGATGATTTTTCTTTGCTTCATTTTGATAAAGCGGTGACCTTGGCCGAGCAGGCCCGCGAAATTCGATCCGATATTGAATTATGCTTCAACTGTGATGTGATGATTCACCTTAAACATACACCCCTGTTGAAGGCTATGAGGGACAGTCTTCGTAAGGCTAAGATAAGTACGGTGAGGATTCAGGACCCGGGCCTTATTGGCTGGTTTAAGCAGCATGCGCCCGAGTTTGTGATTCATTTGGCCACCGAAACAGGCAATAACAATCATGAGAGTTTAAGGTTTTTTAAGAGGCAAGGGGTATTTCAGCAAACGTTCACCAATGAAATGACTTATGAGGGAATGAAAGAGGTGATGCTTAAGGTCGAGGGGCCTTGGGAGCTTCAAGTTCAAGGTCCTTTGCTGATTCAATATACCTACCGACGTTTGATGGTTGGACAAATAGCTGCGTCTGATGATGATCCTGATACTTTGGCGCCCGTGATGTATAAAGTTGCTTACGACACAACGCGAGATGGACGACCTTTTCCTTTTTATGATAATCCCCATGGTCACTTTATGTATTTTTGGGCGGATCGCTGTTTGCTCAAATACATGCCTCAACTCATGGACCTACAATTGGATTCTTGGCTGATTGATGCGAGAGGAAAGTCCTTGGACTATATGGTGGCAGCTCTGGAGGTTTATCGTTATGAAGCAGAGGCCTTGATGCGTTTAGGTCAAGATATTTATCGCATGCGCCCCTTGTCTTTATCAAAGTTACAAGACACAGCCCAGCGCCCGTTCAAAGCAGGGTTTTTCTTGGCCAATCGGACCGACTATGTCAAACGACGAGGCGTTGCCTTGCGTGGGGGAAAGGTTTTGGCTCGTGTGGTCGACGTGGTTAAAGGCAAGTGTGTTGTTGTTGAGGTGCGTTCGTTACTTCAACAGGGGACGAAAGCACTGTATCGCACACCTGAGAATCGCGAATGTTTGGTTGACATTCAAGAGATAAAACTTTTAAATGAAACACAAGTGGGTTGTGTGGAAGCTGGAGAACTTGTGAAATTACCCTGGACACCCCGTGTGGTCCCTCAGTCTTTGTTGTTAGAAAGGGAGTGAGGCGTGACATCTTTTTTGAAACAGTATTTGCTAAAGCATTGGTCCTATTTTGTTTTGGGGTTTTTGTGTCTTATTCTGACCAACTATTTGACGATTCTTATTTCCCTTAAGGTGAAAGATGTGATTAATGTCTTTGCGACGGTAACTGAGGGTGACGGCTCTTTAGTGACTATGATTGGCAGTATTATTGGTTTGGCTTTAGGTGTGTTAGTGGTGCGCACTTTGTCGCGCATTTTAGTTTTTTATCCTGGTCGTTATGTCGAGTATGAGCTTCGCAAAGATGTTTATCATCAACTGATGCAGTTGCCGCAGTCTTTTTTTCGTCGCATTTCGATTGGTGATCTGATGTCGCGTATGTTGAACGATATTAACAATATTCGTTTGATGGTTGGCCTTGCGGTGTTGCATGTTGTGAACACTTTTTTGGTGTATTCTTTTGTTTTTTATCAAATGCAGTTGATGGATTTAGGTCTTATGTTGATTGTGATGAGTCCGATTCCAATTGTGATGCTTATAATTTTGCGTTTGGCCAAAAATTTGTACCGTTACACGGCACGAACTCAGCAGCGATTGGGGGATCTGACGCATTTTATTGTGGAGGCTTTGGGGGGTGTTCGCATTATCAAAAGCTTTGCGGCCGAAGAAGGTGTTCAACAAGCGTTCGAAGAGGAAAATTTGGCGTACGAGCGCAATCATCTCAAAGTTTGCCGAATTCGGGCGCAGATGTTTCCTTTTATCGGTATTATCAGCAGTTTGGGGCAATTCTTTTTATTTATTATTGGTGGTCGGATGGTGATTGAACGGCAGTTGACCCTGGGCGAATTTGTGGCCATTTCGGCTTATTTGTATATGCTGGCTTGGCCGACGGCGGCTTTTGCTTGGATCAGTCATATAGTTCAAAGAGGTCGCGCTTCGCTTAAGCGGATTCAGTCCATTATGGACGAAAGTCCCGAAGTTCAAGATTCTCCTTTGACTGATTACAGCTTGCAACCTTCCAATACGGTCGGCTTAGAGGTGAAAAATCTGTCCTTTTCTTTTGAAGACAATGGGCCACCTATTTTGAAAAATGTGTCTTTTCAATTGTCTCCAGGGCATAGTTTGGGGATATTTGGAACTACTGGCTCAGGAAAGAGTGTTTTGGCACAACTTTTGGCTGGGGTTGAAAAAGCGCCTCGAGATACGGTGTTTGTGAATGGTCACTCCATCGAAACATGGCCGTTGCAAAGCTATCGTAAGATGTTGTCGTATGTACCTCAATCGAGTTTTCTTTTTTCCGAAAGCATTGTTGATAATATTGCTTTTGCCGATGTCGAAGGTGCTGTTTTGCGTGATCAGCGCAGTCAAGATATGGCTCATTTAGCTTGTGTCGACAAAGATATTAACATATTTCCGCAAGGGTATCAGACCTTGGTTGGTGAAAAAGGTGTGATTTTGTCGGGAGGGCAACGTAATCGCATTGCTTTAGCGCGAGCTCTTTTTAAACCTTACGCTTTTTTGATTTTGGATGATATTCTTTCAGCTGTTGATCACAAAACCGAAAAAGAGCTTATCGAACGTTTGTATGGTCACAACACCGAGGCGACCAAAGTGATTGTTTCGCATCGCGTGAGTGCTTTAATGCGTTGTGAGCACATTTTAGTGATTGAACATGGGAAAGTTGCGGCTCAAGGAACGCATGAAACATTGATAGCTCAACCTGGTGTTTATCGGGATACATGGAGATATCAAAAGATGGATCAAGAAAGTTATGGCTAAAACCAATTTAGCTTATTTACTTAGATTTTGGATGTATCTCAAACGATATCGCTTTGGGCTTATGTTGGCTTTTGTTTTGATACCTTTGCTGACTGTGATGCATTTGTGGCAACCTTATTTGCTTAAACTGGGGATCGATCAGTATATGATGCAAGAAGACTTAGATGGACTGTATGGTTTGTCGATTTTATTTGGTTTAGCGGTGGTTTTGGAGTTTGTTTTTCGTTCGGTACAAAGTTATCTTTTCCAGTACATTGGACAGAAAACGGTCTCGCACATTCGTAGTGATCTTTTTAAACACATTCAGTCCTTATCATTGAGCTATTTTGATCGTACACCGCTGGGGGAGATGACCTCACGTTTAACATCGGACGTAGAGTCGTTGAACGAAAGTTTTAGTAGTGGCATGGTGACGCTCTTGAGTGACTTACTTATTCTGATAGGTATTTTTGGCATGATGCTTTATTTAAATGCCAAACTAGCATTGATTTCAATCTGTTTTGTTCCGTTTATTATCGTGTTGATGAATTTTATTCGTGTCCAAATGAGACATCTTTTTAATCGGATTCGCAACACAACAGGAACTTTGAATGCTTTTCTACAAGAGCAACTGCAAGGGGTCTTAATGATTCAGTTGTTTCAACGCGAGTCGGTCCAGGAAGCTATGTTTGAAGATGCGAATCGTCGTTATCGTCATGTGGTCATGAAATCGGTAAGTTATGATGCGGTGTTGTATTCTTTGATTGAATCAATGTCTTTTGTGGTGATTGCTGTTTTACTGTGGTACGGCTTGTCGGGGGAGCTTAAGGCAAACGGCATAACTCTGGGTTTGTTGGTGGCGTTCATTGATTACACCTATAAGTTGTTTGCTCCTCTCAAAGATTTATCAAGCAAATTTACTATTTTGCAACACGCTTTGGCTGCACTTGAAAAAATTTTTGGCGCCTTTGATGTGAAAGAACATATTCTTGATGGAGATAAATCTTTGGCTCACGTTGAAGGACGGATTCATTTTCGAGATGTTTCTTTTGCTTATCGTGGGCACGAAGATAAACCGATACTCAAAAAAATTTCGTTCGATATGCAGCCAGGCCAAGTGGTCGCCATTGTAGGGCCAACGGGAGCTGGCAAGACAACAATTAGCCGTTTGATCTCTCGTTTGTATGAGGGTTATGAAGGCCAGATCACCCTTGATGGTGTCAATGTGAAGGAGATTCGTTTAAATGATTTGCGTCGTAACATTGCGGCTGTATTGCAGGATGTGTATTTGCTCTCACGTTCGATTGCCTTTAACATCACTATGGGGGATGAGCGCATTTCTCGTGAAGCGATGATTGCTGCGGCTAAGTTGGCGCAAGCGCATGAGTTCATTGAGCGTTTGCCTCAAGGGTATGAAACGGTTTTGAACGCTAAAAATGTGGCTCTTTCTCAGGGAGAAGCGCAGTTGATTTCGTTTGCCCGTGCTTTGACCAGTCCTGCGCCTATTGTTTTGCTCGATGAAGCGACTGCGTCAGTGGACTCGTTGAATGAACAGAAAATTCAAGCAGGCATCGAGCAACTGTTAAAGAAAAAAACAGCTCTCGTGATTGCCCATCGCTTGTCGACAATTCAAAAAGCCGACCATATTCTAGCTCTTAAAGATGGTGCTATTGTCGAGCAAGGGTCGCATGAGGAGCTGATGGTTTTGAATGGGTTTTATGCCAAATTGTTTCGAATGCAGTTCATGCATTTATAACCTAAACATATCGGGTGCCTTATGAACGTGTTTTTTGAATACTAAGGGGTTCACTGAAGCATAGAGTTCTATGAGGAAAAGGAATCTTAATACCTTCTTGGTCAAAGGCGATTTTAAGTCGTCGATTGAATTCGCGAGCAACGGCCCATTGTTTGATAGGTTGTGTTTTGGTGCGGGCTTTGATGCTCAGGGCCGAGTCGGTAAATTGATCCAGTCCTAAAATTTCAATGGGCTCCAGGATGTCGGTGACAAAAGCGCTGTTTGTGCGCATATCTTCGTCCACTTGTTGAATCACACGCATCACGTGATCGACATCTGAATTATAAGACACGCGAATGTCGAAGACGTACCGTGAATACTCTTTGGTCATGTTGGTGACAATATTGATTTCGCCATTACGCACATAATGAACATTGCCAGCGAGATCACGCAAAATCACCATGCGTAGGGTGACTCTTTCGACAAAACCTCCTTTGCCAGCGACTTGTACCACATCTCCGACGCAGATTTGATTTTCTAAAAAAATGAAAAAACCACTGATAATATCGGCAACTAGCTTTTGAGCGCCAAAACCAACGGCCAATCCCAAAATGCCAGCTGTAGCCAGAATAGGACGGATGTCGATGCCAAACTCCTTAATGATCATAAAAGTTGACAGAGATAAAATAATAACCCTAAAGAAACTGCGAAGCAAAGCGTTAAGCGTGTCGGAGCGTTTGATCGCTTCTGTAGTGTTGATATGTTCGTTGTACATGCAAATGCTACGCGCAATGATTAAACGAGATAATCGTAGGGTGATTAGGGTAAGGATAAGAATGACGATAATGTGAATGCCCGAAGAAAGAAGCCAGGCTTGGCTGATTGTCCATAATGAGTCGACTGACATTGTTTGTCTCCTTTGCTTGTCTTGCTACGCTAACATAGATTATTCATAAAAAAATAAAATAAAACTTGTCTTACTATTCTGAATAGACTATCATAAAAAATAAGAAGTGGTGAAATAAATATCTGTGGGAGGTAATTGTTGTTATGAATTCGGTCACCAATCAAGAAGCCGTTTTGGATGTATTGAATCAAATTTTGGAAAAAGAATTGGCTGGAGTGGTGCGTTACACCCATTATTCGTTTATGGTTTTTGGCTATCATCGCATTCCGATTGTGTCATGGTTGCGATCTCAAGCCGATGAAGGTTTAGCTCACGCCCATAAGGCGGGAGAGTTGATTACGCATTTGGGAGGACATCCTTCTTTAGGCATGGGTGCTTTGCTTGAAACGCACAATCATGATATTGGTCAGATTTTGCTGGAAGCCTTAGAGACCGAGCATGAAGTTTTGAATCTTTATCAGGATCTCTTAAAGTTGGTGAAAGACAAATCGGTGTTGCTCGAAGAGTATGCGCGGACGACAATTGCCACCGAAGAAGAACATATTGGTGAGGTAAACAAAATGTTGCGCAAACCTGGTGACATTGAGCCCTTTGCGCATAATTAATTTTATAAACCTTAGCGTAGCAAGTTGTCTTTGATACTCAATTAAAGAGTTGTTGCCTTGAGCTTTGGCATTCTCCAAACCACTTCTATATTTTTTTGTGTTTTTGAAATCCAATGGAGTAGATCCCTTTGTCTTTAAGGTGATGCCTACCCCCGCCAAAATCTTTAAATGGAAGTTGGTGGACGAAAATGGTGAACAAGAATGGGTAGATGGCATGATTGATTTGATTATTAAAAAACCTTCGAATATCAAGAATGATATATTGTCGGGACTTACGGTGGCTTTAGCCCTTATTCCCGAAGCGATTGCCTTTTCGTTTGTGGTGCATGTCGATCCTACAATTGGACTATATGCGGCTTTTTTAATGGGTCTGATTACGGCTTGCATAGGTGGGCGACCTGGGATGATTTCGGGCGCCACAGGCGCCGTGGCGGTTATTTTTGCGCCAATGATGATTGCGCTGAGTGCTCAGGTTGGTTTAGATCTGGCGACCCAGTATTTGTTTGCAGCAGTGATTTTGATGGGGGTCTTGCAGATTGTGTTTGGCGTGTGCAAATTAGGAAAATTTGTGCGCTTGATTCCTCATCCTGTGATGCTGGGCTTTGTTAATGGTTTGGCGATTGTGATTTTTAAAGCGCAGTTTGCGCAGTTTTATATTGGCACGGGTGAAGCACGCCACTTGTTACCACCGACACCTTTGTTGATTATGCTGGCGTTAATTGCACTTACCATGGCGATTGCGCACTTTTTGCCTCGTTTGACCAAAGCTGTTCCAGCATCTTTGGTGGCCATTCTTACGACGACTTTGGTTTCTATTGGATTACGCAAAGCTGGTTTTGAGGTGCACACCGTTTTGGATTTTGTGACAAACATGGATCCAAGCAAAACGACGATTGCGGCTACTTTACCTAGTTTTGCGGTGCCGCAGATTCCCTTCAACTTGGAAACCTTAAAAATCATCTTCCCTTATGCGGCTTTGGCCGCCGCGGTGGGTTTGATTGAGTCTTTAATGACCTTGACCTTGGTCGATGAACTGACCGAAACCCATGGCAAAAGTAACAAAGAAAGTGTTGGTCAAGGGATTGCCAACTTTGTGAATGGCTTTTTAGGAGGCATGGGAGGCTGTGCCATGATCGGACAGAGTATTATCAATATTCGTGCTGGGGGTCGAGGCCGTTTATCGGGGATTACGGCTGCGGTGTTTTTGTTGGGCTTTATTTTGTTGGGAGCTGCTTTGATCGAGCAGATCCCTTTAGGGGCTTTGGTTGGCATTATGTTTATGGTGGTTGTTGCGACCTTTGAATGGTCTAGTCTGCGTATTATGAAAAAAATTCCTCGTTCCGATGCGTTTGTGATCATTTTGGTAGCGGTTGTGACGGTTGTGCTTGACCTTGCGATTGCAGTGATTGTCGGTGTGATTGTTTCGGCTTTGGTATTTGCTTGGGCACAAAGCAAAAAAATTATTGTCGAGACAGAGATAACTCCTAAAGGGCATAAAATGTACCGTCTTAAAGGAAGTTTATTTTTTGGTTCGGTGACAGCTTTTAAGGCTTTGTTTGATGTTCATAACGATCCCGAAGAAATTATTATCGATTTCGAAAAGGCCTTGGTGTTTGATCATTCGGGTATCGAAGCTATTGATAATGTGACGAGTCGTTATGCCCAGGCTGGCAAAAAACTGCATTTGCTCAATTTGAGTCAAGATTGCGAAACCTTGCTAAGCAAAGCCGAGAATATTGTTGAGGTGAGCATTTTACAAGATTATCATTGGCACTTGGCCGATGATCGGCTTGACTAGTTGGCGCAATTCCCTTACCATTAATCTTCTATTTAACTGAGACAAGCAGTATTGGATTTTATGTTGAGACAGCTTCGCATTTTCTTGTAGCTCTTGTTTTTTTTTAGGCCTTACGCTGAATCCTGTTCTCGCTAGTTGTAGCTCTTTCTGACTCGACGCTTGCTGTGTCGCATGCAAATGACGCGTGTTCGCAAATAAAACTAGCACCTTTATGGCGATGATTCTCAAACAAGCCTGATTGGAGAGGAGTTGTTATAATGTGCTTCTCTAAAAGATGTGCTACAAACAACTCAAACTTGAGGGGTGTTTATGAAAGTGCAAAAGTCGAAATGGGTTGATAGGTGTTATTGCTTTGAGTGGAACATTGCTTATAGTGGATCAAGCGTTTGCTTTATTTTGTTCAGCTATTTTCCTTATGGGACACCTCAGGCGATGCTTGATTTGGCGTGATATTACATGGAAAAAAATAAAGCTAAAGATGTCATTAAGTGGTTAACGCCTATTTTTGTTAATTATCCCGAATGTGCTAAAAAAGCGAAAGAAACACGTGCCCAGTTGCGTAATGATTACCCTTGGATTTTTGATGAAGACCTTAAAAAAGTTCAATTTAGTTTGGGCGCCTATTTTTATCAACAAAAGTCGAAAGATGCCATGGACATTCTTTTGAAGGAAGCCGAGTTGTTAGATCCTGTTTCGGAGGGTGTTTTGAATTTGCTGTATCGTCAATGTTATGAACCTTTGCCTGAGGGGAGACTCATTCGTCAGTACTTCCCGTCGTGCCTCTTATAATGATTTGCCTAGTACTCAAGCTCAAGGCGACTTATGGTGACTTTTTACTGAATGGCATTGGTGGTCATGAAAATCTTCCCGAAGGGAGTCGTTTGTTGGAAGAATCCAACAATACAGAACAGAAGCCTATTTAAAATTGGGCAGGCATGCCGTGTAAATGGAAAACAAGCAAAAAGTGATTGATTACTTTATGAAAGTTGGTCAATTGGGTGATCCTCGTAGATATTACAACCTAGCGGTTTTGTTAATTCAGGGCAAGTCTTATGAACAGGCGCGTGCTTTGTTGGAGCAGGTTTTGCGGATGCAGTTCAACAATGTTCAAGCGATGAATAAAGTTGGGGGGTTTGTACTATTTGGGGCTTGGTGGCAATAAAAACATAGGTAATGCGATTAAGCTTTAGCAGGTTGCGTTTTAATCTCAAAATAAAGGGGTACAAGCTGTGGCTCAATACAATTTGGGTGTGGCTTATCGCGATGGTCAAGGTGTACCCTAATCCGATTTACGAGCTGAAGAGTATTTTCAAAAATCAGCATCTCTCGGCTTTAACAATGCTCAGCAGGGCTTTTTTATTTAAATATTAATAAAATGCCAAGATGGACTTTTGGCACCTTGGTTTTATTCGATGGATGATCATGGATGTTACAGTGACTTGGACGGATTATGAAGGGGAAAAGCCCCCCTATTCCTTGAATGAGCTTAGACATTAAATGATTCGCACAAGTGCTTAAACATTTTTTATAAAATGGATGGCTGATTTCGATGAAGCCTTTGCAAATGGTGAGCACGATTTAGGAATTGTGGATTATTTTGGAAGATTTGGATGTGGAGGGCTTTCAGAGCCGTCCCAGGCAAGTGAGCTGAGGCATATTGAAAACTTGTTTGACTTTACTAACCAGCGCTTCCTTGAAATAATGTCAGGCAAAATGTGGCCACTTGATGATAGATCGGTATGCCTAGAACCACATTAAAGGGAAATGTAATTGCTAGAGAAGAGGTCAGGTAAATAGCAGGATTGGCTTTGGGAATGGCCACTCGGACAGCGGCAGGAGCGGCAATATACGAAGCACTGGCCGAAAGAGTAGCAAGGACAACTAAGGTGCCCAAATGAAGACCGAGTATTGCTCCAAGAATGCTAGCTAGTGTGCCCGAAAGGATCGGCATGCAAATGCCGTAAATGACCAATGAGGGGCCGATTGTTTTCAGGCTGCTAATTCGCTTAGAAACCATCAGGCCCATTTCGAGAAGAAAAAAGGCGAGCACCCCTTTGAAAGGAGCCACAAATACGGTGTCGAGCATTTCCATTTTTTTAGCTCCGACGAATAAGCCGATTAACAAGCCACCCACTAGCAGAAAGATACTTTGGCCAAACAAGACTTCGTGCAACACCTTAAGGATATTTTGCTTGAATCCAGGAGTGCCCGTTTTGGCGAGCATAATGCCAATAATCAGGGCGGGTACTTCGAGAATGACAAGCATAACGGTCACATAAGGATCGTAAGGAATGGCTAAATGAGTTAAGTAGGTGAGACAAACGGCAAAGGTGACTGCGCTCACAGAACCATAATGGGTGGCTAAGGCCGCGGCATTGATGCGCGAATAATTAAACAGAGTTTTCGCAAGGGTGTAAGCAATTAAGGGAATAAGGATGCCCACGGCCAGTGTGCAAACCATAGGTTGAATAATGTCGAATAGGTTAACTTTGGACAGCTCTACGCCCCCTTTAAGTCCAATAGCTAAGAGTAAATAAATACTGAGAGTTTCATAAAGACCATCGGGAATTTTTAAGTCCGAGCGAAGCAGGCCTGCGACCAAACCTAAAATAAAAAAGAAAACGATAGGATTAATGAGGGCATCAATCATAGTTTATCTTCCTTCTTTTTGAGGTAATTACGAAAGCCGTCTTGTTCTAAATGCTGGATTTTATCCATGATTACTTGGTTTAAGTTTTGTTTATAAGTTGTGACCTGATCCAAAATGGAAGGATCAGAAGTCCCTAAGATTTGAGCGGCCAATATACCCGCATTTTTAGCTCCGTTAAGGGCTACCGTGGCCACGGGGATTCCTGGAGGCATTTGTAAAATAGATAAAACAGAGTCCCATCCATCAAGAGAAATTCGGCTATGGATTGGCACGCCAATCACAGGTAGGGGCGTGAGGGAAGCTATCATGCCAGGCAAATGAGCCGCACCACCTGCGCCGGCGAGGATGACCTTGATGGAACGATTGCTAAGATCTTGACTATAGCTAAACAATCGCTCGGGAGTGCGATGGGCCGAGACAATCGAGACCTCATGAGGAATTGAGAGCTCTTCCAAAAACACAGCGGCTTCTTGCATGATAGGCAGGTCTGAGTCTGACCCCATGACAATGCTAACAAGGGGTTCTTGTGTAGATAGACTCATGATTGCACGCTCACTTTCTTTTTAAGGGTTTGAATAGTTTCTTGTAATTGCATGTAAGAATCTCTTAACACCGTGATATGCCCCATCTTGCGATGCGGTGAAACCTCTGCCTTGCCATAGATATGAACATGAACATCGGGATATTCTAGGCAATCTTCAAGACCGCAATACAGAGGTTGCCCTTGGGCATCAGGGGCTCCTAAAAGGTTAATCATTCCAGAAATACCTGTGGAACGACAGTCGCCTAAAGGCAAATCAAAAATGGCGCGCAAATGTTGTTCATATTGCGAAGTAACTGCTCCTTCAATGGTGTAATGCCCGCTATTATGGGGGCGTGCTGAAGATTCATTGATCCATAGCTGATCGTTACGATCTAAAAACAGTTCGATTGCAAGCAAACCTACAACCTTTAAACTGGTGGCTAAATCTCGAGCTATCGTTTGGGCTTTGTTTGCAATGGAGTCTTCGATATTAGCTGGAGATACCATGTAGTCAAGCATAAATGTGTCGGGATGAACAGCTAATTCGCTAACGGGATACGTGGCGATGTCGCCTGCTTGATTGCGCACAACAATAATGGAGAACTCTTTTACGATATCAATAGATTCTTCGGCCACAATGGGGATGTTGGGCAATTGAGCGATAGTGTTTTGATCATGGATGATAAAAACACCCTTGCCATCGTAACCCGCGGTGCGCGTTTTGACAATAAAGGGTGCGTTCCATTGAGATTGTGCGAGTTCTTGAGGCGAAGCGAAACATTCAAAACGTGGGGATGGCAACTTGTGATCAGCATAAAATTGTCTTTGCTGGCCCTTGTCTTGAATCACTCTGAGCGTTTGGCTCGATGGAATGACAATCTTTCCTTGTTGTTCTAACAATTCAAGGGCTTGCACATTCACATGGTCGGACTCGATGGTGATGTGGTTGAGGTCTTGGGCAAAGCTTAGAATAGCTTCTTGGGAATAAATGGAACCTTGCTCAAAATGGTCACAGACGGCGCGCGCAGAAGCCGAGTTTGAGGGAGCCATAATAGAGGCGCTCACATTCCACTCTTTGGCTTTAAGCGCGAGCATACGACCCAGTTGGCCTCCTCCGATTATTCCTATTTTAAGTTTATTTAATTTTATTTGTTTCATTCTAATAATTTTAATTTGACTCTAATTCTAAGGATTTTTTGAAATATTTCTCTGCCTTGGCATAATCTTTGCTAATATTTTCTAAAAATCTTGCATAATTGGAATTCATGAGTGTATTATTTGGCTCTAATTTTAAGGCTTTTTGGAAATATTTCTCTGCCTTGGCATAATCGTTGCAAATATTTTTTAAAAATTCTGCATAATTGAAAGTTATGAGTGCATTATTTGGCTCTAATTTTAAGGCTTTTTGGAAACATTTCTCTGCCTCGTCATAATCTTTGCGAATACGTACTAAAAATCCTGCATAATGGGAATTTATGAGTGCCTTATTTGGCCCTAATTTTAAGGCTTTTTTGAAATATTTCTCTGCTTCGTCACAATTGGTGCGAATACCTCCTAAAAATCCTGCATAATTGGAATTCATGAGTGCATTATTTGGCTCTAATTCTAAGGCTTTTTTGAAATATCTCTCTGCTTCGTCATAATCGTTGCGAATATTTTTTAAAAATTCTGCATAATTGTGATTAATTGTTGCGTGATGGGGCATTACTTCTAAGGCTTTTTTGTAATATTTCTCTGCCTCGTCATAATCTTTGCGAATATTTTCTAAAAATCCTGCATAATTGAAAGTTATGAGTGCATGATTCGGATCTAAGTCTAAGTCTAAGGCTAAGGCTTCTTTGTAATATTTCTCTGCCTCGTCATAATTGTTGCGAATATTTTCTAAAAATCTTGCATAATTGTTAAGAAATTTGGGGTTCTTACGGTATATGTTCAAGCCCTCCAAATAGATTGCATTTTTGTTGTCATTGTTTTCTGTTTCATTCACCCGTGATTCGTAAATCCCCCAAGGGGGTATTTGCTTTTTAATGGAGTCCTTCTCTTCTTGTGACCAAGAAGGTTCTTCTTTTTCATTACTAGATTGGAATAATCTCTCTAATTGGTTTAGACATTTTTCAACCTTATTGTTTACATCTGTTATTAAAAGGCTTTCAGAAGGATTATCTGTATCAATTAAAGATTTAATCCCAGGAAACTTTCCACGTAATAGCAACATAAAACGGTCAAAATCTTTAATTTCTACAATAAAGTCTTTTTCTATTAATGTTTCCTCTACTTTTTTTGATAACGCATCTTTAGCAAGGCGACACCAATAAATAGGTTTTCTTTTTTTGTTGTTTTTAAGGTAATCCATAACGCTGTTATCATTGCCACTATATCCCAATACGATTAAGTGCGTCGCTTCTAAAATAAGGTCAAGTTTTGCTTTAAACTCTGGGGCTAATTTCTTTGTCTCTTCCTCAAAACTTTTAGGTTTTAATAAAAAGTCATGATGTAGTTTAATAATCACTGGGCGATCTAAGTCGGTGGTTTTTAAATGTTCAGCTAGTGACGGATGGCCAATCACTAAGGGTTTTTTATTTTTTAAATAAAATAAAGCATCTTCACTCAGGGTGTCAAAATTGGTGGTTATTACAACTTTATTTTTAGTTTGGGCTAAAATCTCTGCTAAAAACAAATAACCAATACTGGAGCTAGCCTTATCCATATGCTCCTGCAAAAATTTGTCACCTAAATCTAAGTTTGCACGAAAACGTGTTTCAAAAATGTCACTATAAAACACAGAAAGTGAAGAGGGGTTCTTTTTCCACTCTTCTTTGACGGCCTTCGGGGAGGGGCCTTTCTCTATTTCCTTTATCCAAGTTTCGCAGAGGCTTTGCGCTAATGGAATAGCCGAACGAAGCGAAGCACCTGCACCAAAAAAAAAACTAAAACGCACATTATTGTCGACATTAGATATACGTGATATTAATTCTTCCTCTTTAAGTTTTTGCACTTCATTCATGTTGTTGTCGCCATTAAAGTTTTTGTTGTAATTTTCTTAAAAAAATGGACACTTTGCTAAGTGTAATCAAGCACTGCTTTTTTGTCAACAGTAAATATATTCTAACTTACATATTGGTTTTATGTAATGTATTTCCGTCTTTATGTTCAAATGATTTCCCATAAATATCAATCAACATAGTTTCCGAATAGGTAAGTTCTGTGTCGGACACGTTTATGCTATGTGTGAATTGAATGGTTTTGGCATTGTTTTGCATAAAGGGAGATTGCAAAATACCCCAGTCGGTGGATCCATCTTTGGCGATCACTTCTAAGGAAACGGTGTTATGCTTGAGGTAAGATTCAGCGACATGCCCTCCAGCTAAAACACAGACTCCACGTGGAATGGTTAAGGATTGCATGATGGTGTGGCTATCCGAATCCCACATCCAGTAACCTGTTTCGTTATGAAACACACAGTTGTCCACATTTTTTATAACAACCTGGTGGTATCGGAGTGCTGCCAGCGTTTGTTGTTTGGCGTTGGTGACGCAGCCGATGGCTTCAAATGTAAGGTTTTCATGAAAGTCAGTTTTTTTGTGCTCTTGGGGTTCTGGGGAGACATCAAGGCCTTTATTGCCATACCAAGAGCCGACAAGCTTGGCCAGGGGACCGTAATGAAGACCATTGATTATACAGTGTTGCATTGTATTGTTTCTCCTATGTGTTTATGCGGGATTAGTTAAATATTTTTAAGCCATTCGTCTAAAAGTTTAAACAAAAAAAGGTTGAGTTCATCAAAATGATGAGATGATTGTAAGATCTTTTCGATGCTTTGAACATAAGTGGAATTGTCGAGTTCATCCGAACAATGTTCCACAAGCAGTTGGGCCGATTCTAGGGTCGTCTCTAGGTGAAACTGTAAGCCAATTTGACGGTTGAAACGGCTGAACCCTTGATGAAGGCAAGCTGGAGATTCCACTAAATGTTCAGCATCTTTAGGTATAGAAAATGTTTCTCCATGCCAGTGAAAAGCTAGGAATTTTTTAGGCCATACTTTTGCAAAAGCAGTTTTTTTAATATTTCTGCTTGTTTGTGAAGGCCACCAGCCTATTTCTCGATAGAGATTTTTAGATACTTGCGCTTCTAAGGCTTGAGCTAATAGTTGGGCCCCTAAGCAAATGCCTAAGATTGGTTTATTTGCATGTAAGCATGATTGTATAAATTGTTTTTCTTGCTTTAACCAAGAGTGAAGAGATTCATCATGAACACTCATAGGGCCACCCATAATAACCAATACATCAAATTCATTGAGAGATGGAAATTTCTTTAAACCATTGGAATCATATAACTTTGTCGAAGTGGTGGGCATCTGATGTCTGTCAAAGTATGTTTGCATGGCACCAAGGCCTTCAAAAGGAACATGTTGTAAGTAATGAATCTGGTGTCTTGTCACAAAGAACTCCGTATTTGTCGATTAGGTTTATAGGCTTGTTAAAAAAGTAGCAAGTCCCAAAACAAATCCCACAACGTTGCAAATAGCAATGGGCCAATCTTTTTTTGATTTAAACAACGCATAGGCGATCCATAAGGCGGTGCTAACCATCGTTAGTAGGGGCAACAGCGAGGAGCCTTTAATGCTACTGATGTTTAGGCGTATTTGATCAACATAAGATCCAAACATTAGTGTTGTCATTAAAGCTGCTACGTAGCCTAAAGAAATAATACGTTTCTCATTCATTGACTCATTGTAGCATAAGCTTTTTAGTCAGATGCTGTTCGACTGACAAATGTTTTGAGAGATTCTATACTAATTGGATATTGCTACTTTGTTGTGTTGGAGCAGTTCCAATATTTGGCGACTTTGGGAGCATTTGGGGTCGTGGTAGGTCGTATAAATGTGGAGTTGCTTATTTTGAGCGAGTATTATGGGAGTGAAAGGGGATTTGAAAGTTCTAATTTTAGAAAAGACTTAGAAAGCCGTTTTTATTTTGTGCTACAATGAATCAGGCTTGAGACTCTGTAGTTATGGATCCTGTGGCCTGGTCAGCAGAGTCCATGAATTGTTCGCTAGCTAAGGCGTGTAAGGGGATTAAAACAATGGCACAAGGCATAAGTTCTAAAGGTTTCACACTGGTTGAACTTATGGTGGTCATTGTTATCATCTCTATTATTGGAGCCATCGCTTATCCGCAAATTGTGGGTCGCATTGCTAAAGCCAAGCAAATAGCCGCTCAAACTCAAATTGAAATTTTTGCGGCATCTTTAGATAACTATTATCTTGACAACGATCGTTATCCTACCACTGAACAAGGCCTGGAAATTTTGCGCACCCCACCTGTCCTCGACCCTAAACCTAAGTCATGGGACGGCCCCTACCTCAAGAAAAAGGTTCCTCTAGATCCTTGGAATACCCCTTATGTTTATCGTTCACCAGGACAAGAAAATCCTAAATCCTACGACATCCTCAGTTATGGTCGCGATGGTTTAGCTGGAGGCACTCAAATTGACACGGATATTGTCAGTTGGAAATCTCTCAAAGATGCCTAAAGGGAGACTCTCGGGTTTTACACTCATCGAACTCATTGTTACCATCACACTTGTTTCTTTCTTGCTATTGATCGTTATTCCACAAGTGGGACGCTCTCAAGACAAACATAGGTTCAGAAGTTTTCTCAAACAAACCGAACAACTCATCAACTATGCCAAATATGCGGCGCTGCAGTATCATCAGGCCTACCGCATCACATTTGACTTCGAATTCTCAAAAGTCATTATCGAAAAATCACACATTAATGAATGGTATGCTCTCAAAGGAGATATTGGCGAGCCTTTAACCATTCCCTCATTTCTGCAAAGGAACCTCGAACAAACAGATGATCAAACCGATATTTTTTCCCTAGATATTCACAGCGATGGAACATTTTACCCGATTACGCTCTATCTTCTACATAAAAACACACCTTGTCTTCTAACCATCGATGCGCAACAGGGAGTCGTCTATGCCCCTCAAAACACATAAAGGATTCACACTTGTCGAAGTCCTTGTTGCCTTAACCATTGCCGTCGTTGCTCTTACAATGCTACTTCAGCTTTACACAATGTATGCTCAAAGCATTCGAAAGAATCAAGCCTACCTGTTTAAGCTCATTCGTTTTCAAAATTACTTTTTAACCGAAGCCTCTGTACCTTCTTCCGAAAACACAGATACCTTTGCAAAAAAAATCAACACGATTCATCACTACGGAAATTTTATAAAGTATTCCATTGATTCCAATGATGAAGGCCTTATGGTCGTTAATGTTTTTTACCCCAAGGGAAAGCAAGCAACATGAATCAACGAGGCGTCACTCTTATCGAAGTGATTGTCACTTTTACGATCAGTGCGCTATTGATCACAGCCGTGGTCGGTTTTTTTTCAATTGCTCTTGCCACTTACCGAAAAACATCGGAAAGAACAGAGTTCATCACAGCAACACTTTTCTTCCACTCTCTGTTAAAAAACAACCTCGAAAGCTTATACTATTCCGACCTTGACCCACGCAGTGCTTTCTATGGGCAGAGTGATCGACTGACCTTCACAAGCATCCAAGAAAATAACCAAGGCCTTTTCAAAAGACATATCCTCATAGCGATTCTTAATGGCAGGAAAACCATCGAAGTGATGGTTAAGCCCGCTTTGCCCGAAGCCTCACCCCTGCTTACACACACGCTCACAAAGGTCCAACAAGCTCACGTCGATTATTTTGACCCCAATACACAAACCTGGTTGCGCACATGGACCTATAAGCAACGCTGGCCACGTTTTGTTCGCCTAAGCTTTAATCACAAACATTTTGAACAAACCCAATATCTTATTTTTGAGGTTCTCTATGATCAAATTATCTAAGCCTCACGGGTTCACTCTTATTTTTGTTTTATGGGCAGTTATCGCACTCATGATTATGGGCACCACCTTGTCCTTTCATTTTCGCACCAATCGAAAATCTCTTCAACAGCTCAAACAAACGCTTATCTATAAGCAATATGTCAAAAATGGCCTTTTACTCACAATGGCCAAAATCAAACAAGATACCAACCTTTACGATCACCCCTCAGAAAGGGACCCAGAAGATACGATCATTTATCAAAATCAGCAACTGATCAATACTCTCACCATTGAAGATGTTGGTAGCCTGATTAACGTCAATGTTCATCCCTCAGAATGGATTGAACGTATCCCTGATATCAATGGCAAAACACTCTCTTCTATCCAAAAAATCCATAACCAAGATATGTTTGTGAGTCACCTTTCCGAAATAGATCCTCAATATAGAACCAAAGCATGGAGTCGTTACCTAACCACATATGGAGATCCGAGTTTAAATCTTTCTAAACCCAAGCAAATTGCACGCTTTTTAGCCTACAAAAATGTCTCTCAAGAAGATATCCAAAAAGTCACTGCATCTTTATCTGATTTATTGAACGAGCAGCGCAATAGTGATATCGAAAAAAATCAAAGCTCATTTCGCCAAACTTTTGAGCTTGATGATATCGCTTCGACTCAAAACGAAAAATTAATCAATCTCTCACAAAAATATTTAAAGACCAAATCCATTATTAATATCAACACGGCCCCCGAAGAAGTCCTCAACATTGTTCTTCCTTTCTTAGGTTTTTCGTCAAGCGAAATTCAAACACTCCTTTCTTTACGCGAAGAGAGACCTATCGTTCATCTTAAAGAACTAGAAGACACTGGACAACTCACATTGAGCCAAGAAGCGCTCAAAGCTCTGGAGAAACATTTGTCTTTTCGCACATCTTTTTATAAAATTATCTCAACGTTACAAACAGCGGATCGTACAACAACATTGCTTCGCACCGAAGCTGTGGTCCACAAAACGTTTCTTTCTGAGGAAGAAGCGCAATTGAGGGTTATCTGCTGGGTCACTGTGACATATGATTAAAAAGGTACTTATCAATTTTAATTTAAGCTCAGTCGGCTGCTTAACCATTGAGAAGCACTTTATATGTGCTCTTAAATGCCATATTCAAGGCCCTAATCTAAAAATTGCAAGCTATGGCATCGAATATTTAACCGATAATCCTAGTTCTTCGGAAATTAGTCAAAAAGTTACAGCACTGCTTAAACGATGCGGTATTTCGAATCAGAATATTCGAACCATTGCTCCTTTAGAGAAGGTTCTTATCAAAGAAATTAAACTGCCTCCCATGGAACACAAGCTTGTAGAACAAGCCTTATCGTTCGAAATAGAAAACCACATTCCCTTCAACAAGGACGATATTGTTTACGACTTTTCTTTACTTAAAGAGATGAACCCTCATCACCTCCATATCCTTTTGGGTTTAACCAAAAAAGAAAGCTTGCAAAAACACCGTGCACAACTCAAAAGCTGGGGACTTAAAAAGCCTCTTGTTAGCCTTAAAGTATGCGCTATTTCTGCTTACTACATTTATCATTCCGAAACATTTCAAACTGAAACAGTTCTTTTAATCGACCTAAGCAATCCAAACGAGATCCACATTAATATTTTAGATAAAGGCTTGCTACGTTTTTCAAAGTCCCTCACAGGACATCCAAACTTTAGTAGCATTCACGAACATCAAGGTCCTAGTGCGGAATGGGACATTATTTTCGATGAAATGGAAAGTGCAATTACTTACTTCCAAACCATTCAATCTGGATCACGTCCTAGCTTCCTTAAAATCCACAGTATTAAGGATATCCCCGACCTCATTCTTGAGTATCTTTGCAAAAATTTACAAATGCAAAATGTTTCTGTTGAGCATACCATTGAACGAGAGTATATTCTTGCCTTTGGACACGCCATATCTATTTTGAAACAGTATCCTTATCTGGATCTAAAATCAGAGTCTCAAGGCCCTCTTTCTTTTCAAAAATACCAACCTCATGTGTCCGCATTGTTGGGCGGTATTTTTCTATGTCAGCTCGGTTTGACGTTTAAACCTCACCAACTCGTCTCTCTTTTAAAACCGCTTAAACAAAGGATCAGCGAAATCCGTCAGGGTGCCCAAAAGACCAAATCTTTGCAAAAGAAGTTAAAAAAAGAGCTCAAGTCCATCCATAAAATCACTTCTTCGTTCAAGAAACAACCTTTCTTGCTTTCATTGCTCAGTAATTTAAACAGACACCTTCCCGCACATACCTACCTAACACATCTCTCTAAAGACGTAACGGGAAAAATAACGCTCGAAGGCTTAACGCAAAGCGTTGCAGATGTCAGTCAAGGACTTGATTTATGTTACAATATCAAATCCTTACAAATTTCGAAACTATCTCAAATCAAACAAGAATATCCAGATCATATTGGTTTTCAAGCTAAGTTCTATTTTTCATATTTGCAGGGAGAAGCTCGTGGACAAAAGTAAATATCTAAATTCACAAATACTCCTTCCTTTGGCAATTTTTATAGGGATTGGCTCTTTGTCTTTAATAAATTTTAAATACTCGCAACAAGATCCCAGTTTAGCTTCACTCAAAAAAACTAGAAAATCCTTGCAAAAATACGAAGACCTATTTATAAATAAAGCACGCTATGCCAAGGATCTTAAAAAACTTAAAGCGCTCCTCAACAAACAAGAGAGCAAGGCTCTAAAAGTTAGTCAGGTCGAAGAGTCCCATCGGATTATCTTAGAACTTCTCCAAAAGTTTTTAGGCGATACCGAACCTAATATCTTAATGAATTACACCTTTCACCAAGAGAAAAGCCAGAATAAAATGCAATCCATTATCTTTTTAGACATTGAATTTCTCTGTGAAACTCCTGTTTTTATCGATATGATCAAAGCCATCGAAACAAGTTCTTTTGACATTCACATTCATTTGCTTGACATCGAAAACAAACATCCTAGAGGATTTTATGGAACAATGACCCTTCACATTTTGGTGAACCTGTTGTCTTCACAATCTCAAAATAAGGAACCTTCCTCATGAATGGAGATATCACCAGCAAAAACAACGAAATCCTCATTGTTTTAGTTGGAGCACTCTTAATTTTAGACCATTCTCGAACATGTGGAGCATATACTCCCCATCTTCTCTTTTAATCATTATTTGTCATTATTTTTTTTCAGCTTGCGGATTTTCGATTTTCAGGGCTCGACTGATTGGGATACATCTTATCCACGAAATTTCACGACATTCGCCCTCGGAGCATCAAGAATACGCCATGGAAAGAACTGGTCAAAACGCTAAATTTTTGATACAATCATACTTTTATTGTTTGATACTAAATAATAGGATTAATCATATGTTAAACAATGATAGTTATTCATTTTCAAAAACTCTAGAACAATTCTCCCAGGTGCGAGTCCTTATCATTGGTGATCTCATGCTTGATCGCTTTTTTTGGGGAAGTGTCCAGCGCATTTCTCCCGAAGCACCTGTGCCCATTGTCGAAGTGCAACGAGAATCAGCAATGCCAGGCGGAGCTGCCAACGTGAGCAATAACATTGCTAGCTTAACAGGCAAACCTTATTTGTGCGGTGTCGTTGGAAAAGATGAATATAGCAAACAACTGATCCAAAAGATCCAAGAATCTCAAACAGACTGTTCAGGAATCATTGAAGACGAGCAACGTATCACAACAGTCAAAGACCGTGTGATCGCTTATAACCAGCAAGTGGTTCGTATCGACCGCGAAGTCAAAGACGATATCACAGAAGAACAGCACGACAAATTAATGGAACAAGTTGTCGCCCTTATGCCTTCGATTAACATCGTTATCATCGAAGATTATGGCAAGGGTCTCATTACACCCCAATTGATTCAAAATATTGTTCGGGAAGCGCATAAACACAATGTGCTGATTGCCGTCGATCCTAAAGAGAAATACTTCGACTATTATGCCAATGTCGATGTGATCACTCCGAATCATCACGAAGCCGAAAAAGTAACGGGAATCACAATCAAAGATAACCTGTCTCTTTGCCAATGCGGAGAAGCCCTTTTAAAAAAAATTAACTGCAAAGCTGTCCTCCTCACGCGAGGAGAGCACGGTATGTCCTTATTTCAAAAGGATAAAGCGCCTTTACATATACCCACCGTAGCCCAAGAAGTTTTTGATGTCTCTGGAGCTGGTGATACCGTGATCGCTACTTTTGCTTTAGCGCTTGGGGCAGGATCTTCGTTGGAAGAAGCCACTTATTTATCTAACATTGCTGGTGGAGTTGTTGTTGGCAAAGTTGGCGTTGCGGCAGTGACAATCGATGAACTCAAGGCAACACTATGCAAACAATTGGTGTGATTCCTGCACGTCTCTTATCAACAAGATTAGCTGAAAAAATGCTCATCGAGCTTAAAGGCAAGCCGCTTATTCAGCACACCTTCGAAAATGCTCAGAAATGCACTGCGTTAGACGCAATCATTGTCGCCACCGATTCCAACGAAATCAAATCCGTTGTTGAACAATTTGGAGGACAGGCCGTTTTAACATCCCGAGATCATCCTTCGGGCACCGACCGCATCGCAGAAGCAGTCTTGTGCATCGAGGGAGATGTGATCGTGAACATCCAAGGTGATGAACCCTTTCTTCCAACGCAGTATCTTTCGGAACTGATTGCGGCATGCCAAAACCCTATGTATCCTATGGCCACCCTGGCACATCCCATGTCCGAAGAAGATGCGCAGTCCCCACACAACGTTAAAGTCACATTTGATCATCAGGGACGCGCACTCTATTTTTCTCGTTCAGTTATTCCGTACAAATATAACACCTATCAAACACTTCAATACTACAAACACATTGGAGTGTATGCTTACCGCAAAGATTTTTTACTCGATTTCGTATCTTGGCCACCCTCTTTACTTGAACAAGTCGAACAACTCGAACAGTTACGTGCCCTTGAGCAAGGAATCTCGATTCATGTTACACTCTGCGAAGAAGTCTGTTTAGGGATAGACACTCAAGACGACCTACTAGCAGCTCAAAAAATATTATCAGAGAGGAACACTGGCCATGCCTAAATATATTTTTATTACAGGAGGCGTTGTTTCATCTCTAGGTAAAGGTTTAACGGCAGCTTCTGTTGGTCATCTTCTCGAAGTAGATGGTTTCAAGGTAGCTTTGCTTAAAGTCGACCCTTACCTCAATATTGACCCAGGCACAATGAGCCCTTTTCAACATGGAGAAGTTTATGTTACCAATGACGGTGCCGAAACAGACCTTGACTTGGGACATTACGAACGCTTCACGTCCGAAGATTTGTCACAAAAAAACAACATTACAGCTGGAAGCGTTTACCACACGGTTCTTTCTCAGGAACGACGCGGAGATTTTTTAGGTGAAACTGTTCAAGTAATTCCTCATGTTACCAATGAAATCAATAAGCGAATCCGTTCCTTTGAAGACGACTCTTCAATTGATTTTGTGATCGTCGAAATCGGCGGAACGGTGGGTGACATTGAAGGATTACCCTTCTTGGAATCCATTCGCCAACTACGTAACGATGTGGCACGTGAGAACTGTTTGTATATGCATGTTACACTTATTCCCTATATTAAAGCTGCAGGTGAACTTAAAACAAAGCCAACCCAACACAGTGTCGAAAGACTCCGGGAAATTGGTATTCAGCCCGATATTATTATTTGTCGGACCGAAAAAAAGCTCACCAAAGATATCAAAGACAAAATTTCTCTCTTCTGCAATGTTGACCAAGAGTCAGTCATTGAAGAAATCGACGTAAGCGACTCCATTTACGAGCTTCCTCTTTACCTTAAATCAGAACGGCTCGACAGCATTATTCTAGACAAATTTAAATTAAATCCTAAAGAACGTAATAAAGAATTAGAATACAAGTGGCTCGCCATGCTCGATAACATAAAAAAACTGGAACAAACCTGTCATATTGCAGTGGTTGGCAAGTATATCGATCTCCAGGATGCCTATAAAAGTATCTATGAATCTCTCGTGCATGCAGGATTTTCTAACAAAGCTCAGATCGACATCCTTCGCATCGATTCCGAAGACATTCAAGAATCGAATGTTCACCAAAAGTTAAATAATATCCAAGGTCTTCTCGTTCCAGGCGGTTTTGGTGACCGAGGCATTCCAGGTAAAATCACGGCCATTCGCTATGCCCGAGAAAATAACATTCCTTTCTTAGGCGTATGTCTGGGGATGCAATGTGCGGTCATCGAATTTGCCCGCAATGTATGTGGTCTTGAAAAAGCCAATAGCATGGAATTTGACCCAACAACAGCGGAGCCCTTGATTGCGCTTATGAATGAACAAAACCAAGTGACCAGTATGGGTGGAACCATGCGTTTGGGGTCGTACCCATGCCAATTGGATCCCCAAAGTTTATCTTATCAAGCTTACCAGAAAGATATGATTAAGGAACGCCATCGTCACCGTTATGAATTTAACAACCACTACTTGGATGCCTTAACTCAAAAGGGCTTGTTCATTGCAGGAACCCATCCAGAGCGTCATTTGGTCGAAATTATTGAGCTTCCCGAACACCCCTGGTTTGTCGGGGTTCAATTTCATCCTGAATTTCAATCACAACCTATCGCGGCGCATCCTTTGTTTCATGGTTTCATTGCAGCAGCCGCAGAACAATATCCTAAGGAGACACGTTTGTGCTTATAAAAAATTTTAAAGACAGTCTGATTCTTAATTTGAACTTTTATAGGAACTGCGAACAATTATCCTTGTTTCGTTTGTTTCGTTTGTTCATCGGCAGTGTCTTTTTCTACGCATTTGCCGTTTATGGACTTGATGGTATGGGGTCTGTCGATGATTTGCTAAACCTCTCTCGCTCTTATTTCAACGATGACTTTCCGACCTTCGTTATCCAAGACGGGGAAATTAGCTCATCACTCAACCAACCCTACGTTTCGCCCAATGTGAATCATTTTAGAATTGTGGTCGACACTACAGGAGCTATTCAAGATCTAGGCCCAGACGTTCCTTCGGGGCTCCTTGTCAAACGAGATAGCATCTTGTTCAAGAAAGACTTTCGTCGCAAAACGTGGTTTGATGCACGTAAAATTAGTGAACTTATTGGGCCGTTCACCGTCGACAACACAAAACTCGAGGAGTGGCGCCCAATCATTTACGCCATAACCTTTCCTTTGTTCGCAGGTATAATTGCCTCCACCAGCTTAGCCATCAACTTGGGGCTCATTTTGCTTATTGGATTCTGTTTCTATCTTAGAGCTCGCTTCTATAAGCTCGATATAAGATATTCCAAACTGGTAATAATAAGCTTACTCAGCCTCTTCCCCGCACTGCTTGTTTCTTTTGTTATGCAGTGGGTGGGTCTGGCCACTTTCGCAGCTTTTATAGCTCGTGTTGTGGTTATGATTTTGTATGGCAACCGCGTTTTAATGGATTTACGTGCTCATGAACTCTCACATCATTCTCAGTCATAATGACCACGAAACAGAACACATCGCCCAGTTTTTGGCTCAACATCTTAAAAATAAGGATATTGTGGGGCTTATTGGAGACTTAGGTGCAGGCAAGACTTGCTTTTCGCGAGGCATAGCGGAACATATTCAAACAGATCTGGCCTACCAAGTCAGTAGTCCGACATTCACCTTGGTTAACATTTACCCTGGCCCGCTTTCGATCTATCACTTCGATCTTTATCGCCTAGAAAATGCCAGCGAACTGTATAACCTTGGCATGGACGATTATTTGAACCAAGAAGGTATATTTCTCATTGAATGGGCCAATAAATTTGATCAAAAGGTTCAACGTGATATCGACGTTATCCTCGAATATCACAGTGAAAATACACGTTTGATACGCTTCGAGGCCTATTCTGAGCGCGGTCAAGACATTTTAAAAACAATGGAGTTTTAACTATGAGTTCACCTACTCTTTTGATTGCCGATACCCATGCCCACAACCTACAGCTTGCTCTGCAATTAACTTCGGGGGAACGTATCCAGCAGGTAAACGAGCAGGCCAATGCTCATTCGCAAGAATTGCTTCCATCGATTGAACAGCTTCTTCAAGCACATCAATTGTCGCCCATAGATATCGACATTTGGGGCGTTGTTCGAGGTCCAGGATCTTTCACTGGTATACGTATCGGACTTATGGCGATTCGCACACTAGCATACAGCACTCAGAAACCTTGTTATGGTCTCAGTGCTCTTAAAGGTCTTGCAGCACAAACCCAAAGCGATAAAGCCACTCTTTGCTTGATAGATGCGCGTCATGGTCATGTGTATGCTCAATTCTTTGGAACAAGCAAAGAAACTCTTTGCAAGCCCCTGTATCTGCCCATCCAAGAAGCTTTAAGTTTAATTAACCAAGATTGCTATATTATCGGAACGGGCAGTCTTGCCTTCGAAGACGAAATAGCTTCCTATCTGGCTCAAAGCTCGTGGATTACAGTGAACACAAAAATGTTTCACTTAGACTCTCTTAAGCTTATCAACTTAGCCCTGGAACAGCACAGTCACAATCCCAATCCAGAACTCGCAAGCAGCACACCGTTATACTTGGTTTCGTCTTACTAATTATTAAAGGCTGGATAGAACACAAAGAGATAACCATGATCGAACTTTATTTGCGTCATGTGGCAGCCCTTGAAACAGAGTTGTCAACTAAGACAGGGAAGCTAAAGGTCAAAGCTCTTGCTTAACCGTAACCAAGAGCTTTTGTTTATATGGCTTGACCTCAAAACTCGGAATCGTTATAATTGGTGACTTCATTATGCGCCCGTAGATCAACTGGATAGATCGTCTGACTACGGATTAGAAGGCTTGGAGGTTCGAATCCTCCCGGGCGTAAAATTTCTCAAGGATAGGGCATGTTGCACGAAGCAGATCTCGATACTCACTTTATGAAGTTGGCGCTTAATGAGGCCGTCAAAGCTTATGAGATCAAGGAAGTGCCGATTGGTTGCATTATCACTCACGATAATAAAATTATTGGTCGAGCTCATAATCAAGTTGAACAGCTGCGTGATGCAACAGCCCATGCCGAAATGATTGCTATCACTCAAGCGTCGGAGGCTTTGGATTCGTGGCGTCTTAACGAATGTACCTTATACACTACTCTGGAGCCCTGTTTTATGTGCGCTGGTGCGATTCAGCTGGCACGTATCCCTCGGATAGTCTTTGCCGCGCATGATCCTAAAAAGGGAGCTTGTGGCAGTTTGTGCAACACTTTGACCGACATACGATTTAATCACACCGCCGAAATCTTTTCGGGCGTTTTGGCACAAGATGCCAGTGATTTACTCAGTCACTTTTTTCAAGAGTTGCGTAAACCGTCTCTTTAGACTTAAATTGACACTTCAAAAATAGCCATGTTAAAATAGATTTTTGCTATTTACATATAATTTTTTAATTAAGGTCAGGATTGGATTATGTCTCAAGAAGAAAAGCGTTGCCATAAGCGTGTGAAGGGCGATATTGCGATTGCCATCAGTGATGCTGAAAGTAATATGATTTCCGAAGCAAAGGATATTAGTGTGTCTGGGGTATCGTTTAAAATAAATAAAGAAATGCCTTTGATGACCAAGGTTATTGTGACCTTGCTATTGCCAGGCCCCGATGCCAAAGGCAAAAAAAATGTCAATAAAATCAATTGTCCTGGGGTGGTGGTTCGTTCGGAGCCTTTGAAGGCTGAGCCTGGGTCGCGTGAAATGGCTGTTTTTTTTGCAGATCTTGAAAAATCAAAACGTAAGGCTTTGGAGAAATATGTTACCTACATGGAATCAAAGGATTAATAGGAGGGGGGTATGTTTTTTAACATTACTGCTCTTATTTCAAGCCACGATTCTTTGGGCATCTTCTGGTCCGATTGAGCTTTATAAGGCTTATAAGCAAAAGGTTGAGCTCGCCGATCAAAAGACGCAAAAAGGCTTCTATCTTGATGCAATGGAGTTGTATAAGAAGGCTCTTCAACAGTTCCAGTCCGTCAAAAAGGATCACGCGGATTGGGGGCCTTTGATTTTGGTTGACATTCAGATTGGTCGCTGTGAGGATAAAGTTCGCGAACTGGGTAAGTTGATTGAAAGGGTAAAAACCTTCAAGGAAAAATATCAACTTCAAAAAGGAATGACACCTGAGGTGTTGCGCTCTGCAGAAAGTGAGAAGTTTGAAAGCCTCTTGCGTCGTGGCGACGCTTTGTTAGGAACCAAGGAGTTCCAGCGGGCGATGGACTATTATAATCAAGCGCTTAAGTTGCAACCTAAGAATCCTTATGTGTTGCTTAACAAAGCTATCGCTTTGTTTAAGATCAAAAATGCCGAGAAAAGTCTTGAGATATTCAACTTTCTTATCAAAGAGTATCCGCGTTACTCAGCCGCTTTTTTTAATAAGGCCGATATGTTCTACACTTTAGGGAAGCTTGATGAGGCCATTCCGATGTATGTGAAGGCGATTGAATTGGATCCTGAAGATTTGCGTTCTCGGGTGAATCTTGGGGTGATCTATGTGAAGAAAGAAATGTATAATAAAGCTCTTGATGAGTTTAAGAGTATTTTGGACAAGAACGATGAATCGGCCGATGTTCATTACAATTTGGGTGTGATTTATAGTGATTATTTATTCAATCGCAAACGAGCCATTTTTCACTATAAAAAGTATTTAATGATTGTTCCTACGGCAGTAGATCGTGCTGAAGTGGAATCATGGATTCAAGAACTGCAACAAACAGGAGATTCAAAAAACGATGAAAATAACCAATAATCGTAGTTTAACGTGTGATTTTTCCTATTTATTCCAAGATAAGATCGGTGCCGAACATGGTTTGAATGCGGAGGATTTTGCACAGTATCAGGACTCTCTCAGTCAGGCGTTCGCCAAGATAAAAACCATTCGCAACGGGGCGGTGGTTGAGCATGGTGAGCAAGTATTGTTTATGGGTTTGCCTTATCAATCGGCTGATAAGCTTAAACAAATTACTAATTGGGCCGAGGCTGTGAAAGTCAAATACAGCACGGTGGTGTCTTTAGGCATTGGAGGGTCGTATTTGGGGAACAAAACTTTGCAAGAGGCTTTAAATGATCCTTACTACAATGAGTGCGAAGAAGCTCGTCGAAGTTGTCCTAAGCTTTATTTTGCCGGCGATAATTTGGACCCCGCGCGCTTGAAAGCTTTGTTGGACGTGATTGATGTGAAAAGCACTAAGTTTGTGATTATTTCTAAATCGGGAGGAACGATTGAGCCGATGAGTAGCTTTGCCGTTATTTTGGATGTGATTGAAAAAGCTGGTGGTAGCGTTCAAGATCAAATCACTGCGGTGACAGATGAGAACAAAGGTTTGTTGCGTTCGATGGTTAAGCAATATGGTTGGGATTCTTTTATCGTTCCTGAAGGTGTCGGTGGACGTTGGACCGTATTGTCGGAAGTTGGTTTGTTGACAGCGGCTGTTGCGGGTATTGATATCTTTGAATTAATTGAAGGCGCCAAAGCTATGGATGAATGGTGTCAAAAAGAAGATATTTTTGAAAATTCAGCCGCCTTATATGCTTTTTTGCATTGGCTTTTGTATAAAAATAAAGGTAAGAACTTAGGGGTTATGATGCCCTATTCCAATGCGCTTAAGTCGGTGGGGGATTGGTATGTGCAGCTGTTAGCCGAAAGTTTGGGCAAAAAGTTTAATCGTAGCGGAGATGTGGTTTACGAAGGACGCACGCCGATTCCTGCTGTGGGAACCACCGATATGCATGCTCAAACCCAACAGCACTTCGAAGGGGATAATTCACGGGTGATCACGTTTATTGATATTGCAGATTATCAAGATCAAAGTTTGACGATTCCCGATGTTTTGTCGGAACAAAAAGCTATTGCGTTTATTGGGAATCAAAAAATGGAAGATTTGTTGCGCATTGCGCGCGTATCGAATGAGCGTTCTTTGGCCAGTGCCGAGCGTCCGACATGTTGTTTGACACTGCCTGAATTGACCCCATTTTACCTGGGACAGTTGTTATACTTTTTAGAGTATGCGACCGCTTTTGAAGGTGAGTTGCTCAATGTGAATGCTTACGATCAGCCAGGTGTTGAGGCTTATAAAAAAGTAATGCAAGAAATTATAGGTGTTTAATATTTGATAAGGAGGTTTGGAATGTTTCGAAACTTTAAACGAGTAACGTGTGTGGCGATGTTGTTGGCAGCGCCTTTGCAAGCTAATGTGATCGATCGTGTGGTGGTGGTAGTCAATGATCAGATTATTACTGCCAAAGAACTCGATAGAGCTTTTATGGCGGTTAAACAGCAATACGAGCAAACTTTTCAAGGCGAAGAATTGCACGCAAAATTGATGGAAGCGCGTAAGATGATTTTGGAAAGGATGATTGAACAACTTTTAATTTATCAAGAAGCGGTTCAGAAAGGCATTAAGGTTAAATCGGCAGACATTGAGCGGTCTGTCGAAGAGATTAAGGTGCAATTTGGAACTGAACAGAAGTTTGTGGATGTTTTGCGTGTTCAAGGTATTAGTGAAAAAAACTTTCGTGAAAGTGTTAAACGTAGGATGTATTCCAAACGTTACCGAGATTCTTATATTTCTCAAGGCATCCGGGTGCGGGCTAGCGAAATGAAAGATTTTTATGATCAACACAAAATAAAATATAGGGATTCGGCCGAAATACGCGCAAGCCAGATTTTTATCTCTTTTGGCAACGAGAGTGAAAAAGCTTTTGCTCGCAAAAAAACTGAGCAGGTCTTGCAATCGCTCAAAAGTGGTGAAAATTTTGAGGATTTGGCCCGACAATTCTCTAAGGGACCGAATGCGTCCAAAGGCGGCGATTTAGGTTTTTTGAAAAATGGTCAAATGTTGGAAGAAGTGGAGGATGCTTTGTCGCAAATGTTTATTGGAGATATTAGTCCTCCAGTGGAGTCTTCGGCAGGCTTTCATATTTTAAAGTTGATATCACGCAAGCAGCCACGTCAGATGTTATTGTCTGAGGTAGAAGATCGTGTGCGCCAGAGAGTTTTTGCCCAAAAAGCCGAAGATAAGTACCATAAAACTCTTAGCAAACTGCGCAAAAAAGCTTTCATCGAATACAAAGCGGAGCTAAGCTAAATTAGGTGCAACGTATTGCCATCACGGTGGGCGATCCTTGTGGGATAGGGCCCGAAGTCTCGCTTAAAGCTGCTTTAAATGCCGATGTTCAAAAACAATGTTGTCTGGTTTTGATTGGAGGGGCAAGATTACTTGAGCAGCAAGCGACGGAATTGCGTTTGCCCTGGTCCGATGATTGGGTGGTGGAGGAGGTGTTGGCTTCGACCGACCAGCCTTTGCAAATTCTTTCGATCGATGACCATGATTTTTCTCATTATCAGCGAGGTCAGGACGGCCCCGAAGGAGGACATGCTTCGATGAGTTATCTGAAAAAAGTTGTTGAGCTTTTGCAAAATCAACATGTGGACGCTGTGGCAACGGCACCAATCAGTAAGGCGGCCTGGCGTATGGCGGGTTATGATGATCCAGGTCATACCGAATTTTTTGCGCGCTCGTTTGGGGTTTCGCGTTACTTGATGTCGTTTTTTTCCGAAGAATTTAAACTGGCGGTTTTAACACGTCATGTGCCTCTTAAAGATGTTGCGTCCCAGATTAATCGTGAAGACCTTTTGAGTATGCTTCATTTGATTCAGGACCAAGTGAAACCCTATTCTCAGAACGGTCAGGTCAAAATCGGTGTTTGTGGTTTAAATCCTCATGCTGGCGAAGCTGGCAAAATAGGGGACGAGGAGCTCACCACGATTATTCCTGCTTTGGAACAAGCGCGCCAAGAAGGTTTGGATGTGGAAGGGCCTTTTCCCGCAGATAGTTTTTTTATTCCCCAAAAGCTTAAACGTTACGATTTTGTGCTAGCGATGTATCACGATCAAGGGTTGATCCCTTTCAAAATGTTGGCTTTCGAAACAGGAATCAATGTGACACTGGGCTTGCCTTATATGCGAACATCGGTGGATCATGGTACGGCTTATGATATTGTAGCTCAAAACAAAGCTCATGAAGGCAGTATGATTGCTGCTATTGAATGGGCGATTCGTTTTCAATGTTAAAGTATCCCACCAAAACACGGATTCAAATGATTTTAGAGCAGTATGGTCTGCGGCCTTTGAAACAATTGGGTCAGAACTTTTTGATTGATGAATCAATGGCTTCTAAAATTACTCAATCCTTGGATATCCAGCCCGATGAACGCATTCTCGAAGTTGGACCAGGTTTAGGTGCGATGACGTTTTTATTACTCAACTTGCCGATTGATTTTACTTCCATAGAGATTGATCAAGGTGTGGTGAGGTACTTGACCGATATTCGCGACAAAGGAGATTATCAAGCGCATTGGGACTTGGTGCATTGCGATATTTTTAAGCATGATTGGGAACGGCTTTATCCCAATCAGACATTTAAAGTTTTAAGTAATGTACCTTATTCGATCACAGGACCTGTTTTGATGCAGCTTTTACAGGCTAGACATCGTATTAAGCGCGCTGTTTTGTTGTTGCAAGATGAAGTGGTCCAAAAAATGATTGCACCACTGCATTCAAAGGACTATAATCGACTATCTGTCTATTTTTCCCTTTGGGCCCAGGTTTCCCGAGTGGCGAAAGTGCCGCGGCAGTGTTTTTATCCACAGCCTAAAGTGGATTCTGCTGCGGTGAAGGTGGATTTTAAACTTTTGGTGAATGCCCCCGAAGATCAAGAAGTGTTTCCTGTGGTGCAAACGGTTTTTCAGCAAAGGCGTAAGACCATTGGTAGCAGTATGCGTGGCATGGCGTTGGGTGGTCATATTGTTACAGATGATCAATTGGCTCAGTCGCTTGAGGTGGCTAATATTGAGCCTCAAAGGCGACCTCAAAATATGTCGTCTGAGGATTTTGTGACTTTGGTTCGGGCCTTGCAGCAGGTTTTAACGTAGTAAAGCTTTGAATACAAGCAAAAGGAGAAAAACGCGTGATCACAACCCAAGATGTGGCTTATATTGCTAAGCTGGCTCATCTCAAAATCAATGAACAGGAACAAGAGCTTTTTGTGGGGCAGTTGAACACCATTTTAGATTATGTGGAACAACTGAATGAGTTGGACGAAATTCTAGATAAAGAGAATGTGCAGCCTACGATGTATACTTGGTCTAGCGAAAATTCACGTTTGCGGGAAGATAAAGCACAGCCTTCGATGGATCGTGAAGATATTTTAAAAGAATCAGCCGATGCCCGCAAAGGATCATTTGCAGTTCCTAAAGTGATAGAGCACTCATGAGCGATTTAACTTTACTCCCGGCGTATGAAATTGTTGACAAAATCGAAACCGAAGAGATCAGTGCTGTTGATGTATGTCGAGCGTATTGGGAGCGGATTGATCGTTTGAATGAGTTAATCAATGGGTATGTGTATCTTGATCGTGAGGGTTCGATGAAACAAGCCGAAGCGATTGATGCTAAAGTTAAAGCTAATCAGCCCTTGGGATTGATGGCAGGGGTGCCTGTGGCGATTAAAGATAATATTTCTGAACAAGGAAAGCCTTTGTCTTCGGCATCAAACATTTTAGGTGCCCAAGGACAGCCGTATCATTCGCCTTACAATGCTTTTGTGATTGATCGCTTGCTTGCTGAAGATGCAGTGATTTTAGGGCGGACCAATATGGATGAGTTTGCTATGGGGTCATCGACCGAAACATCGGCCTTGGGTGTGACTAAAAATCCTTGGGATCTCGATTGTGTTCCTGGTGGATCCAGTGGTGGGTCGGCCGCGGTTGTTACTTCTCGTTTAGCCGCGGTGGCTTTGGGTTCGGATACTGGTGGTTCGATTCGTCAGCCGGCCTCTTTTTGTGGCACAGTTGGACTTAAACCTATTTATGGAGAAGTGTCCCGCTTTGGCTTAGCGGCTTTTGCTTCATCCTTGGATCAGATTGGACCCTTCACTCGTCATGTTCATGATGCTGCTTTGCTGATGCAGGTGATTGCGGGGCATGATCCTCAGGATGCGACGTCAATTCAAGATGAGCGCTTGTATGGACACTACTTGTCTCATTTGGAGTCTGGGGTGGAAGGCATGAAAATAGGTATTCCTCAGTCTTCGTGGTCAGAAGCTGTGGACGACGAGGTGCAACAGTCTTTGCGAGAGGCCAAAGAACTTTTGGAACGTATGGGAGCGACCGTGGAAGATGTTGAGTTGCCTCATAGCAAATATGCAGTCTCGGTGTATTATATTATTGCGACGGCCGAAGCCTCTTCGAACTTGGCACGTTACGATGGTGTGCAGTATGGTTACCGGTACACAGGGAGTCAAAATTTGGCTGATATGTACTGCGAAACCAGGGATGTTGGATTTGGAGCCGAGGTGAAACGACGTATCTTGTTGGGAACGTATGTGCTTAGTTCGGGTTACTACGATGCCTACTACAAAAAAGCGCAACGGGTGAGAACTTTAATCAAACGAGATTATCAAAAATTATTTACTGAACAAGGATTTGATGCACTTATGTTGCCGACTTCGCCAACGCCAGCCTTTCGTATGGGATCAAAAACTGATGACCCTTTACAAATGTATTTGTCGGATATTTTTACGATTAGCATTAATTTAGCAGGTTTGCCAGGAATCTCTATTCCGAGTGGTTTAAACCAAGATGGTTTGCCTTTGAGTGTTCAGTTAGTTACCGATGGTCAGCTGGAGCAGGGTTTAAGTTCGTTATTTCGCGTAGCGGCGACTTATGAGAAAGAATTGGGTGTCACATTAGAGTGTAGTTTGTAAGTATGTTGTCTTACTTAGTATGACTTTGTCATCCCGCGACTTGATTGTGGGCTCAGTAGGCATGGATTCATGAGTGGATCCCGTGGTCAAACCAGGGGATGACGGAAAATTTATAGTCATGGATTCGGCTTTACATGGGGGGGGGGCCAGAGAAAAATGGGAATGACAAAAAAGGATGTTGAAATATGGAATACATAACGGTTATTGGACTCGAAGTACACACGCAGCTGAAAACTCAGAGTAAAATTTTTTGTGGCTGTGAAAATGTATTTGGGGCAGAGCCGAATAGTAAAGTTTGTCCCGTGTGTTTAGGTTTGCCAGGGACCCTTCCAGTACTTAATCAAAAGGTGGTTGAGTATGCGGTTATGGCTGGTTATGCGCTAAATTGCCAGGTGGCCACTGTATCTAAGATGGATCGTAAAAATTATTTTTATCCCGATTTGTGCAAAGCCTATCAGATTTCGCAGTTCGATAAACCTTTGTGTGAGCATGGTCATATTATGATCGACACTGAAGCTGGTGAGAAGCGTTTAGGGGTAACTCGGATTCATATCGAAGAAGATGCCGGTAAATTGACGCATGTTGAAGGATCCGACTATAGTGCGGTAGATTACAATCGTGGAGGTGTGCCTTTGATTGAGATTGTGAGTGAACCAGATATGCGCAATCCCGAAGAAGTGTATGCTTATTTAAGCAATTTGAAAGCCATTTTGGAATATATTGAGGTGAGTGATTGCAATATGCAAGAAGGATCTTTGCGTTGCGATGCCAATGTTTCGATTATGCCTCTTGGCTCCGATACGTTTGGTACTAGAACCGAAGTGAAAAATATGAATTCGTTTCGAGGTGTACAGAAAGCAATTGTCTATGAAGTCGAGCGTCAAAAGAAATTACTTGAGTCTGGTGAACAGGTGGTTCAAGAAACTCGTTTATGGGATGCTGTGAACGAAAAAACTTTGCCGATGCGCAGCAAAGAAGATGCGCATGATTATCGTTATTTTCCAGAGCCTGATTTGCCAACCATTTATTTAAAAGATCAGGCCTACTTAGATCAAATTAGAGAGAGTTTGCCAGAGTTGCCCCAGCAACGCAAGCAACGTTTTGTCGAAGATTATGGTTTGCCTGTTTACGATGCGGGTGTGTTAACCTCGCAAAAAGTTTTGGCTAACTACTTTGAAGACTGTGTCCAGTTGTTGAACGAGCCTAAACTGGTGAGCAATTGGGTGATGGGAGAGTTTCTCAAAGAACTGAATCAGCACAACTTGACAGCTGCTCATTCCAAAGTGTCTCCTCAAGAATTGGTCGAATTGATTAGTTTTGTTAAGGAGGATGTGATCAGTCATCAGAATGCCAAAATGGTGTTTGAACTTATGTTTAACGAAGGTAAGAAATCTTCTCAAATCATTGAAAATAAAGGACTTAAGCAGATTTCGGATATTTCGGATCTCGAAAAAATGCTCAAAAAAATCATTGCAGACAATCCTCAATCAGTGGCTGATTTTCAGGCTGGCAACAAAAAAGCGATTGGATTTTTTGTGGGGCAAGTCATGTATCGTACGCAAGGGAAGGCTAACCCAAAATTAGTTAACGGGCTTATTTCTAAGCTTTTATCTTAAAATAATGGACAATAAAGTATTTTAGTGACATAATGAAATCATTATGAGTAGATTTATTTTTATTTTTAT
>CAZMGY010000014.1:0-13211 GCA_964565945.1 uncultured bacterium | reverse complement strand
CATCCAAAAGGTACACACCGTGAACGACGAGGACGGGATTTCAAAATCATCTTCGCTGTTGTAGCGATACATCAAGTGGTCTTGGCAAAGTTCTTCCCAAGTCCGTTCCACCGTACTGACATAGCGAAGATCCTTCGCATCGATAAAACCATAGTCCACATAAGCAGATTCCCTGAATCTAATTCATCAGCACCATAGCACTGGGTAAAAGTAGCAACTTTTTCATTCCAACAAAAGGTATTGATCAAAGTTAAAGATTTAATAGTACTATTACTATTTAAAGCAGGGAAGTGCTGCTCAAGGGCTTTTATCAAGGCTAAGTGATTGCATTAAATGTGCGGGTGCTAACAAGGGTGTGTGGGCACTTAGAAGTTCGTTGGTGGGGGTGAATTTATAGTTTAAAATATTCATAAGCACAAAAGTTTGGTTAAGGCTTAGAAAGGTTTGCTTACCTTTGGTGTTTTCACCCACTGGGTGAAAAGATTTTTTTATTGGAACCATTATAGCAGTTGGGATTTCTGTGCTTTTTTATTTTTGGATGGGGGGTTATCATCCTAGCAAGAATGACTTTGAAAACTATCTTTTGAAAAATATAAATTTTGAAACGGCAAGTAGTTCAAGGCATGATTTTGATTGTATTTATGAAGGGAACGGCAAGAAATATTTTAAATTAAATTTACAGAATAAGATTTTTAAGATAAAAATATAGGAAAGGATGTTTATATCTGCTTAAATATTAAGGATAATGGCTAGATGTTTTAACATTAAAATCTTTTTAATATACTGTCGAATATTATTTTTTAAAATATATTCGTAAATCATTGTCGAGAAGAATAAGAATTAAAAACAGAACAACATTTTAGAGATATTAACGAGCTTTCGGAACAGGTAACCCGACACCTCTCGCTGAAGCAAAGATTTGTTCATAAACTATTATTTCTGACTAATATGTATCAAAATATGTTAGATCATAGGATTGGAGGAGTAGCTTTCCCTGCTGTTATTGGGGGAACATCGGTTGTTAAAGGAGTAAAGTTAGCTCGGACGTTTGAATGGAACTCAACCTTGTATAGGGTCCAAAAGCCATGGGATACAGAAAAAGTTTGTGAAAACCCTGCGATGAAAATAATAGGGGAGGGGTATATTGCTATTTCATTTTGCGGAGGTTATTCGTTAAGAGTGGCCAAGTGGCCAAAAGGATGTTTGATCTCTAGGAGGCTCGTATTGAGCATAAAGTTTAAAAAACATAAAAAAATATTGTCATTTATTAAAAAAATGATTGATAAGTATTGAATTAGATGTTATAATATCCGAACAACTAGAATTGAGTTATGTTTGTTGCGCAGGTAGTAATTGAGTAGAGGAGATACGAGACAATGAATAGTATTATGAGGCTATGGGTAATATTTTTAGTGTTTGCTATGGTAACAGTGGTGTCAAGAGGGGCATGGTCTTTGGCCACATCTACGAAATTGCGTGGTTTTGAACAGGCGCTTGTGGAGATGCAGGTTACAGGAAAGGATCTTCAAGAGAAGATACCAAACGAGATCGATTTGGGCAAGCTTACGGTTGAGAGTTGGGGTAAAGTTTCTGGTGAGAGTGCTACCAAATTTGGTTTTGCGGCTACGCGTGATCATTTTGAAGTTGATGTGAAACTTATGCCGGACCAAACTGTAGACGATGTGAAGGAAGCGATTGCAAGTAAAATGGGACTGGATAAGCAGTTTGTTGAGCTGGTGTTTCGTCCATCGGATGGAGGTTCGGCGATTGGTTTAACTGCGGATAAGAATAATACTGCGTTGCGTTTGTTTGCAAGGAAAGCGCTTGCTGGTGAAATTGAGGGTAAATTCGTTGTGCGCAAAACATTGATTGTTTTGGGTGAGAAATTGGAGCTAGAAACTCCTCCTGAAGTTACGCCAGAGATGCTTAGAACCCAGCGTAAAGAGGAAAAACAGCAAACAACTGTAGTAGTAGCTGGTAAAGAGGTATCATCCCACAGTTTAGAGGCGGCGAGGGATGTGCTTGTGGCAGCTGGGATGTGGCTAACAGACCCCTTTTTTAAGGAACTGCAACACAATGTTAGGAAAATAGTTGGATCTGAGAAAAACGAGTTGGCGGCACTCTTGGCTTTGGCCAGGATTGAAGGTGGTATGGTCGAGGGGATAAAATTAGAAACAATAGATAATAGCCCAATTCAAATAGGACAATCAATATGGAAGACGGAGTATTATAAGACGATAGCAGGAGTTTTAGAAGGCTCTGGGCGGATATCGGAAGTGGATTACAATGACTTTTTAAGTGCCAACCACAAAAACGAAGAACAAGGTCAACAACAACAAAAGCAA
Organism: uncultured bacterium; assembly: GCA_964565945.1. Lineage (GTDB taxonomy): Bacteria > CAZMGY01. The sequence goes on along the minus strand of CAZMGY010000014.1, from coordinate 10,866 downwards.
AAGAAAAAGGAAGAAGAGCCTGTAGTAGCTGCTTCGACAGGCGCAGAAGCTTGGAATGCTTGGATGTTGGAAAATTCTAAAAGAAAAGCTTTCCTTGGTGATAAGTCTATGAAAGAGAAGGTTAAGCAAGAAGTGGTTGGAGCTGAGACGGACGTTTTTATGGCGATGTATGCTTGGGCTAAGGCTAAAGGTTCTCTTTCCAAGAATGAAGTGAATCTAAAAAATGGTGCAGTAGTTGAAGTTCCAGAATCAAGCGAAACGAGGTCTGCTTATAGACAAATTATGCTTGATCTTCTCGCTACTTTTGTTTTTATGGAGGATCCTAATAATAAGGAGAAATTTGGTTCTTTAGCAAAGTGGAGGAAGGCTCAGGAGGTTGAGGGTGGCGGCTATCCTTCTTTTGAAGCATGGAAGAAAACAGTCTTCACAAATTCAACAGAAGAGTTAGAAATAGAATTTGTTCAAGAACAAGAGAAGATAATTCTAGCTAACTCAATGGAACGCTTTCTCTCTCTTTACGGTACCTTTCTACTAGCGAACCAAGCAAAAGATAAACAGCAAGGTGCGACGCTAGGTGAGGCGAAGGAGTTAAAGATTTTGGAAGAGGCGGTGAATCAGTTGAGTGCAGATCATAGTACACGACAAGGTCTTTATAATCAAATTAAAAAAGAGCGTAGGAGGGTGGTTGGATTTGAGCAATATAGGGAGGAGGCGCTCTATGCTTTGATCAAGGCTAAAGGTGGTGTTTCCGATCAAGAATTGAAGCTAAAAGGTGGTGGAACAGTTACAACTTCAAGAACAGAGGGGCGTTATAAAGAAATTGAAGCGCTTCTACGGCCCCAGATAAATAGAACGAATTACAATGAATTTTTAACCCTGAACGCACAAGGTGCACAGCAAGCTGAGGCGACAGGTGCGGCGCAAGAGAAAGCTTCTGTAGAGATGAACGCACAAGGTGAACAGCAAGGTGAGGCGCAAGAGAAAGCTTCTGTAGAGATGAACGCACAAGGTGAACAGCAAGCTGAGGCGACAGGTGCGGCGCAAGAGGGGGCTCCTAATGATGCTGAGTGGACTTGGGAAGATGTGCTGGAAGACTTGCTGGATGTGTCTGAGAACATATACGGAGAAATTTTTACGGAAATTCTAAAAGATATGGAGTCTCTGCATGGACATGAGAAATATATGGATGAGGCGGTCTATGCTATAGTTAGGCTTAGAGCTGGTTTTTCCAGTCCACAATTGATCCTAAAGAATGGTGAAATGATTAATGGAGCATCTGGACTTACATCCAGAAAGCCTCTGCTTTCTCATTATCGAGATTTCGAAGAGGCGCTACGCCTCCTGATTAATCAAACAACGTACAATGAATTTCTAGAGATGAACGCAAAACATGCACAGCAATATGCGGCGGAAGGTGAGGCGCAAGAGGGGGCTCCTAATAATTTGGAAGACGTGATAAAAGAAGCACTTTTTGCTCAAGCAAAGTACAAGGAATTTCTAGATCTGAACGCACAAGGTGAACAGCAAGCTGAGGCGGAAGGTGAGGCGCAAGAGGACGCTCCTAATAATTGGGAAGACGACGTGATAAAAAAAGCACTTTTTGCGGAAATTCAAGAAGATATTAAGCAGGTGCGTGGATTTGAGAAATATACGGATGAGGCGGCCTATGCTCTGGTCAAGCTTAGAGCTGATTTTTCCGATGTAAAATTGACCCTAGAGGATGGTAGAATAATTGATACTGTCCCTAATGACCCCAACCTGCTTCCTCACTATCAAGCCCTCGAAAAGGATCTATCCACCTTCATTGATCAAGCAAAGTACCATGAATTTCTAAAGGTGAACGCAAAAGGTGAACAGCAAGCTGAGGCGACAGGTGAGGCGCAAGAGGACGCTCCTAATAATGGGGAAGACGTGGTGGAAAACTTGTCTGGGGATAAAAAAGAAGAAATATCTATTGATACACAATTGATCCTAGACAATGGTACAGTAAAGGTCGTTCTTAATGGTTGGAAATACGTGCTGGACAACTTGCGGGCTACATCTAATGAAATAAAAGAAGCACTTTTTACGGAAATTCAAAAAGATATTAAGCGGGTGCGTGGATTTGAGAAATATACGGATGAGGCGATCTATGCTCTGGTCAAGCTTAGAGCTGGTTTTTCCGATGTAAAATTGACCCTAGAGGATGGTACAATAACTGATGCTGCCCCTAGTCTCCCCAGCCTGCTTCCTCACTATCAAGCCCTCGAAAAGGATCTATCCACCTTCATTAATCAAGCAAAGTACAAGGAATTTCTAGATCTGAACGCAAAAGGTGAACAGCAAGATCAAGCTGCGGCGGCAGGTAAGGTGAAAGAGAAAGTTCTTTGGGAAGAGGCGCTGAAATACTTGGATTCTATGAAGGTATCTTCTTACATGATAGAAGCAATTCGTAATGACATAAAACAATATCTTGAGAATCTGGTTGGATTTGAGGACTATAGGGAAGAGGCGGCCTATGCTGTGATCATGGATAGAGCTGATTTGGCCACCACTGTAAGATTGAAGCTAAAAGGTGGCAAAACATTTAAAGTTTCAGAAATCCCTCGTTCACATTATATAAGAGTCGGAGAGATTATGTGGGAACATAGGCTCTTTGATCAAGCAAAGTACAAGAAATTTCTAGAGCTGAACGCAAAAGGTGAACAGCAAGATCAAGCTGCGGCGATAGGTGAGGTGCAAGAGAAAGCTCTTGCAGTAAGTAATTGGGAAAAGGTGCTGGAAAGCTTGGATGAAACGGGGATAACAACACAAGGACTTTTGGTTCAAATGCGAAGAGATCTTCCGAATCTGGTTGGATTTGACGAATATAAGGAGGAGGCGGCCTTTGCTTTGATCATGTCTAGAAGTGGTTCCGATCAAGAATTGAAGTTAAAAGATGGTAGAACCGTAGAGGGAAACTATAACCTGGTGCCGTATAGGAAACTTAGAGAGGCTCTACAGCCCTACCTGAATAAAGAGAATTACGCTAACTTTCTACGGCTGAACAAAAGAGGTATACAGGACCCGTCTGCTAAAGATGCGACGTTGAATATAGACCTTTTTCTAGAGAGCACACTGGCAGGCCTAGATAATCTAGAGCAGGAAAATAAAACAAGGCTTCGCAATGAAATTAAAAAAGATTTTGAGAACATTGTTGGATCTGAGCAATATGCGAGTGAGGCGCTCTATGCTTTGATCCTGCTTAGAACTGGTTCATCTTTGACTGGGAAGAAAGGAGCGACTCCGAAGGGGCTTGGCAATCAAGAATTGAAGCTAAGAGGTGGTGGAACAGTTAAATCTTCGGACATCTGGTGGGCCTATCAAGGCATCTTAAATGCCCTAGATCCCAGTATAATAGGTAGACCAAAGTACAAGCAATTTCTAGAGCTGAACGCAAAAAATGAACTTGCCCAATTCGATGCAGGTGAACAGGAAGGTGCGACGTCAAGTAAGGCCAATGATTCAAAGACTTGGGAAGACGTGTTGCAAGGGTTGACTGTTATAAATGAGGTGACGAAAAGCAAAGTCTCTGCGAACCTTAAAAGAGCTTTTAAGAACCTGGTTGGATTTGAGGAGTATAAGGAGGAGGCGGCCTATGCTTTCATGCTGGCTAGAGCTGATATTCCTTTGGTTTCAAATGCGCCTGCTTCTTCCCCCAAGCGAGAATTGAAGCTAAGAGATGGTAGGATAGTTGAGCCTTCACTAGCAAAGCAGTGGTTCTATCGCTTAATCGCGGAGGGTTTAGACCCCTCCCGCCTGAATACAGAGCATTATTTTGCCTTTCTAGATCTGAACGCAAAAGGTAAACAGGAAGATGGGACGTCAAGTAGGGCGAATGACTCAAAAACTTGGGAAGCGGCGGTGCAAACGTTGGATGCAACTGCCGAAGTAAAAGAGGGACTTTCTGGGCAAATTCAAAGAGAGCTTGAGAGCCTGGTTGGATTTGAGACAGATAGGGAGGCGGCGGCCTATGCTTTGATCATGGCTAAAGCTGGTACTTCCAATCAAAAAGTGAACCGCAAAAATGGTGGAACAGTTAAAGTTTCAAAAACAAAGAGGCGTTATAAAGAAATTCAAGAGGCTCTAAAGCCCTACCTGAATACAGCGAATTACAATGAATTTCTAAAGGTGAACGCAAAAGCTGAACAAGAAGATGGGGCGTCAAGTAAGGCGAATAATTCAAAGACTTGGGAAGAGGCGGTGCAAGCGTTGGATATAACTTCGGGGGGAAAACAAGGACTCTCTGCGCAAATTCAAAGAGACCTTGAGAGCCTGGTTGGATTTGAGGGATATAGGCAGGAGGCGGCCTATGCTTTGCTCATAGTTAAAGCTGGTAGGTCCGAGGTACCAACCTTGAAGACAATAAGTGGTGAAATATTAAAAGTTTCAAGCCTATCAAATAACAGGCTTTTTTATGGAAAAATTGCAGACGATCTACGGCTCTCCGTGGATATAAGGGCTTACACTAAATTTTTAGCCCTGAACGCACGAGGTAAACAGAAGGTGAAAGAGAACGATCCTGGAGTAAGTAATCAGACATCCCGTACTAAGTCAAAGACTTGGGAAGAGGTGGTGCAATCATTGGATGCACCTGAGCAAGCGAGAGCTGGACTCTCTGGGCAAATTCAAAGAGGGCTTGAGGGCCGGGTTGGATTTGAGACATATAATAGGCAGGAGGCGGCCTATGCTTTGATTAGGGCTAAAGCTGGTACTTCCGATCGAACAGTGCACCTAAAAAATGGTGGAACAGTTAAAGTTTCAAAAACAAAGTGGCGTTATAAAGAAATTCAAGAGGCTCTAAAGCCCTACCTGAATACAGCGAATTACAATGAATTTCTAAAGGTGAACGCAAAAGCTGAACAAGAAGATGGGGCGTCAAGTGAGGTGACTAAGTCAAAGACTTTTAACTTAGTACGGTGGGAAAAGTCGGTGGATGACTTGAGTGCAACTGCGCTAACAAAAAAAGCAATTCGTTCTCAAATTAAAAAAGATCTTGATAACCTGATTGCAGCTACAACAGACGAGCTTGTGGCGGTCTATGCTTTGCTCATGGTTAAATCTGGAGAGTCCTCTGTAGAATTGTATAAAAAAGATAGTTCTGAAGTATTTGAATTTTCAAAATCAGATAATACCAAGCTTTTTTATGGAAAAATTGCAGAGAATATAAGGCCCTTGGTAACGCAGGATCGTTTTGAGGCCTTTTTAAGTCGCAATCAAGCTGGTAAGCAAGAAGAGAGAGTGAGTGCTAGTCTTTTAGCCTTAGATTTGGGAGGAGAATTGGTAAGCCCAGAAGCTGCTGCTCGTGTTCAAGGATTTAAAGGTAAAGCTAATCCTTTTGATACTCGCGCTGAGGGTATAACTAAAAAACAAGTTAAGTTTAGAGAAAATGATCGTGCTGCTTTGAAAACAGAAACAGTTTATCTTACTGATAAATCAGAGGATAGTCCGTTTGCGGGTGTTACTCGCTGGAGTCCCGAAAGGAGTCGTTGGGTTGGAGTTGTTCGCGTTAAAGAAAGCTTTCCTTCGGAGGCGGTGTTTGAATATACGGCTTTGTTTGAAGCTATCAAAGCTTCGATGATGACAAAAGCTGCGGTTGTTTCGGAGGCAGAAATGCTTCTACAATATGGTTTAACTTCTAAAGCTATTACGGCGGACACTAAGGAGTATATTATAGCTCTTGGACTATTCAATGCTAAGGTTCATGCTTTAGCAATGGCTAACATGGAGGTGTCCAACTTGAAAGCTTTAGTGGTAGGATTAAGGGGCTACCAGGATTCTCTTGGTGAGCTTACAGATCTGGGTTTAGATATACTGGCTCTTCCTAGTGATTCGGTAGAGGCTTTGAGTGCGGCTATTAAGCGGGTCCAAGCTATTGGTAACGAAGATCTTCAGAGACTTGTTCAAAAGCTATTATTATTGATTAATATGGCTGAAATCACGTTGGATGCTAAGGCTGGAGGGGCATCTTTCTCTCAACTTATTGAGGGAACACCGCTCGTTGAAGGAGTAAGCTTAGCTCGAACGTTTGAACGGAACTCGACCTTGTATAGCGCCTAAGAAGGGGCGTTGTTAGAGTGTCGCATAATATATATTATGTTAACTTGATAATCTCTCAGTGCGACGTATGCTATCTTAGAAGCCAAAGTTAATGTGCGGGGTGAAAATATGAATGTTCAATTTAAAGTTCAACTCCAACATTAGTTCAAGTCCAACATTCATTATAATCTCAAAGTGTTATTACTTGATTGTATTGGTATTTGTTGGTATTATTTGATTTTTCAGTGCGACGTATGGTATGCTATTTTAGAAGTTGGAGTTAATGTGTGGGGTGAAGATATGAATGTTCAATTTAAAGTTCAAGTCCAACGTTGTCATGCACTGTCAATGATTCTAGTGTTCGGTTTAAATTTAGCCTTAGATGCCCCTGTTTATGGAGATTCTAAGACTGTGCGAAAGCATTTTACGACCACGTTTTACCCCACTCCTTATGCCAAATATGGTCGTGTGAGAACCTATGGTCTCAAAATGATTGGTGGAATTTACAATACTGAAAGTAGCACTGTGAGTTCTTTAGCCCAAATAAATAAAGTGAACCTTCATAAAGGTTTTGTTGTGGGAGATATTATCCCAACGGACGATAATGTTTATACCGTTTTGGATACAGTGCTTTCCGCTTCAAATGATTCTTTATCGTTATTGTCGAATAAAATGATGTTTTCCCGATCTTCTGGTATTTATGCACATAACCAACGCGTAGGTCTTTTGACCGACACGACTGGTAGTGACGCAGGTATGCAATTAAGAAGTACAGGGTCTGTATTTTTGCAGCCTTTATTTTCTCAATCACCAGGTCATTATAAGCATTGGGATAAAAGTAGTCCTACTGGAGATGTGTATGTTCAAGGAAATCTGAAGTTTCGTACAAAAATGCCTATTAATTTTGAGCATAAAAAAAGAAATTCGCATGTGTCTCCTCAGATGATCGTAAAGAATATTAACTCTGCTGGTTTTGACGAGGCAATTGTTTTATCGGTTAATAAAGATGAACAAGGCTTGTTAATTGTTAAAAATGATAATAATGAAGTGACTCTTAAAGTTGATCCTGCGAATGACAAAGTAACTATGCGCGGCAATATATATGTTAAGAAGAGGGTTAAAATTAATGGTCAAAACATTGTTCCAGCAGGGACTATTATGATGTTTTGTGGAACTTCGGTCCCTTCAGGATGGGCCGTGTGCAATGGGCAAGTACTTAGTAATGGCTACGTAACCCCCAATCTTGTTGGTCGTTTTTTAAGAGGACGCCCGCTTCCTCAGGTATCTGATTTTGGAGGAGGTGCCCCCCATAGCCATTTTCATACACCTAATGCTATATCCAATCCAGATGTTACGCATAAGCATCCTGCAGGATCTTTTGGGCTTATTGATTTGAAAACCACTTCTGTTTGGGGAGCTCGAACGGTCACAAACATCTATGATGGAGGCAGGAAAGTGAGTGGCAGTATAGGTTGGCCTAATACCAGGCTTGTAAGCGGTGCATATAAGGCTTATCAAGTCGAAAGCTTTCAAACAGAGTCTGGATATTCGTCAAACTATGATGGATATACCCCTTACTATTGTTTTTTAAAAGTTGGTCCGCACGCTCCCTCGGGCATAGCTGTGGGGTCCATGGACCATTATCATCATCTTGGGAACAGGACTGTGCAAGTGGATATTCCTGAATCTCCACTTAGGACTCTCCCTAGAGTTGTTACCTTTAATGGTGCAACATCGGGAAGTAACTATTGGAACTTACCAAGAGCCGATGTTGTGTTCATTGTAAAATTAGCAAGTGTGTAAAAGAGTGAGGTGTGATATGAAATGCAGATTTTTTTATAGCTTAATAAGTTTGATGCTATTAGTTTTTGTTTCTCCTGTCTATTCTATTGAAAGTGTGGACAATGATGCTTCTACTGGAAATAGCACCTTGACGGCGCAAGGATCTGCTAATGCAGACATTATTAATAGGGAATTTTACAATTCGACCCCTGGACCCGAGGGTGATTATGCCAACATTACAGCCAATACGCTTTGGGTTTCGGGTGTGCTCAGTGCTCTTCCAGACTTGTTTTCGACACCGAGCCGGTTAGAAGATTTGAAACCTTTGTATATTCCTAAAGAGATTCGTGTGACCAATGAGCTTTTAAAGCCTTATTCGGCTAAGACTTACGATCAAATGTCTAATTTTATTATGTTTAGATCGGACAAAGTAGAGTTTCGGTTTGATAATCATAGCCTAAGTGGCGGTTTATTTTTTCAGAACTCATTCAACGGCTTAGTGTTCAATAATGATGTTAATGCATTTAGTGAGCCGATTTCGTTAAGAAGTCGTGGAAAAATTTATCTTCAACCAGGTGCTAGTAGCACTGTCAACTCCTCTTTAGGAACGGATGATGCGCCCAACTGGCGTTTTGTTGATAATGCTGGTAGTGGTACCGTTCATCTTTTGGGAGACAAAGTATCGATACCACGTGTGAGATTTTCCAGTACAGATAATGTGTGGTCGATTAGCTCGGAAGCCAGCATTGGTCAAAATTCCACAAAGCCAGCATTTAAAAATGATCTTTATATTCGCACCGATGACAGGGCAACATCAGGTTTGATTATTGAAGATGATGTTGATAAAACGCTCATGTCCATTCGTGATAGCGATGGTGCCATCTATATTAGTGGCGATTTAGACATCACAGGTACGTATGCTGTGCAAAATAATCAACAATTAGTTCCTCCAGGGCTTATCGTAGGATTCATAGGTAATACACCCCCTTCTGGGAATGAATGGGTTGTCTGTAACGGACAGGTTGTGAATGGGGTTCCTACCCCTGATATGGTTGATAGTTTTTTTCGGAGTGCGCCTGCTGGCGTATCTACCCTAGTTGATGGGACTAATCGGCACCCTTCTTTTGGTGATGATACTCATCAGCACTGGATCTCTCGTCCTCAGTTTAATTATTCGATTGACCACGATCACAACTCTGTCAATGGTTTTGTTCCTATGAAGTGGACGTCTCTTTCAGGTGGTATGACGTCAACCCAAGGGATTTATAACGCTGGTTCTAGTACGATGGATCGAAATTTCACCAAGTTCAACTTTGATGGAAACCAATACCATAGCGGTTGGGCGTCAACTGCAACTCCCCAATGGAGAGCGCTCCCTATTTTGCATGGGCATTTGATGGGGACCTCTGGTCGTAAAGTTGTTTATGATCTTCCGATGTACAGCGGCGAGGTCAAGACTGCACCCGCCAGTAGGAGTTTATCCCGTGGGAGTTCTGGTGCTGAGGAGGAACTTCCAGCTTTTGCAAGAGTTATCTTTTTGATGAAGACGTGAGGGGTGATGCTATGAAAATGATACGATGGAATCTTAAAATTTTTGCAGTGATGTTACTTACGTTGATGATGATCGGGCAAGATTCTCTTTGGGCGAAAAAGAGGAAGCTCGAGATTTCGCGTTTTGTTCCTGCGCCCTTTGGCGACTTTGAATTATTATTTGCCAATAATTTGAACGTAGCAGGTTCGATTTATGGTGTGAAGGGGGACTTAAAAACAGTGAACCTTAAGCCTGTTGTGTTTCATAAGGGTTTGTATATTTTGAATGAACTAGTTGAACCCTACCCCGTCACTGGTAACAAAAAAACAATCAATCAGGTGAACAGCTATATCGATATTTCGGGTGGTTCAATTGTTTTTTCTGAAAATAACAGCGGAGTTTATATGGGGTCGCATCTGAATGCTTTGATTGGCGAATTCAACAGTGTTCGTGCCTCGGACAGTGTTGTAGCGCTCAGAACGGAACATGATATTTTTATTTCTGCAGGTCAAAATGAGTCGACAACCAAGTACAAAAAAGTGGAACGTTCGACGACCTCTGCGGCAGAGATTAGGGTTGCAGGAGATTTGCATGTGAGTCAAAAAGTTTTTTTTAACAATCTTATGTCTGCAGGGGACAATTTTTGGGGCATGTATGTGAGTGATTCTGGAGCGGGTAAAGCTATTGCTGGTCGAAGAGCTCCAGCTGGTGGTGATCAAGTGAAGAATTTAGCCAAGTTTAATGGTGATGCTTTGCGTTTTCGTGTTGGTGGTTCGGTACGTAGAAATGGTATTTGGAAAAAACGTGGACTTGTGGTCGAGTCCTATTCTCGTATAGATGGACGTGAGCCTATTCTGATGATCGAAGGTGAAACGGGTAATGTTAAGATTGGAGCTGGATCCCATGATGTTGACTTGACCACAGAAGGTCGCATTTTCGAAAACGGTGATGATATTTTGCCATCGGGTGTGATTGCTTCTTACCGAGGAACATTAAGCTCTATTCCTCAAGGTTGGGTCTTGTGCAATGGACTACATGGGACCCCTGATTTAAGAGGGGAATTCATACGAGGTGCTTCGAGTGTGACGAATAAGGCCGTTATTGAAGCATCTAAAGTGGCTTTGGGCCATACTCATACTTACGATCATCCTGAGATCCTCATTGATATATCACATGGACATGCTGTTGGAGATTGGGGACGAACCTACCAGAACACAACCTCAAGTTCGCTGAATAATCACTGGGTTAGACCTAAGGGTTCGTCCCCAAGACATCAATATATTTGGTCGACACCAGTTGAGCATCGCCATATGTTCCCTGCAGCAGTAACAAGAGTCCCTAGAATGAGCTATTATGGGTCTGTTAATTACGATCCCCCTTCTGTTATGTCGGAAGACGCAACAGGGTTCCCAGTGTATAGGCAATTGTTTCTGATTATGAAACTTTAAATAGATTAAATGAGTTTAGAATTCTGCAGATGTATTTGGTAAGCTTCT
>CAZMGY010000013.1:0-9869 GCA_964565945.1 uncultured bacterium | reverse complement strand
TCAGGACTTACAGACAATCCTTCCACCACCTCTTCCCAAGTTTTTTCCTCAGCGCGGGGTGTCTGTTCATCTGAGACAGTCTCTTGCTCCAAAGTTGACGTCGCGCCTTGTTGCTGATCTTCTTGGTTGATCTCTAAAAAGGCCATATAACGCTCAGTAAAGACGTCAGCGACAGTTTCTTCAAGACCCCGGAGTAAAGTCTTTACAATTTTTTGATAAAGAGACTTACTTTCTTCTGATGTTGAAACTTCAACTGTTCCACCACTTGTTAGCTGCAGTTTTTTATCAAAAAAACCTGCTTTAACCCCAGCAAAAGCAAAGACCGCCATAAGATAGTCTTTGTCAGCGCCAACCAGGCTCCCCATATATTGTTTAATTTGCTCACGAAGTTCTTGTGTTAGAAGAACACTTTCAGACAACATTTCCATCACCGCGTCCAAAGTGTTTGCCACCATAAGGGGTAATTGTTTATCTGATACAGTCTCTTGCTCCAAAGTTGATATCGCACCTTGCTGCTGATCTTCTTGGTTGATTTCTAAAAAGGCCTTGTAACGCAAATCGGTTATGTAGGGCTCTAGAGCCTTTGCCATTTGATTACAACGCAACTTGGTACTTTTGCTTGAAACTTCAACTGTTTTATCACTATCTGTTCGATTCAATTTTTGATCGGAAAGACCAGCTTTAGCCATGACCACAGCATAGACCGCCGCAAGCGTATCTTTCTCGGATCCAACCAGGCTCTCAAGCTCTTTTGTAATTTGACCACGAAGTCTTTTTTTCACTTTAGTAGTTGCAATCAACCCTTCCACCGCCTCTTCCCAAATTTTTTCCTCAGCGCGGGGTGTCTGTTCATCTGAGACAGTCTCTTGCTCCAAAGTATTTACCTCAGTGGGAGGTGTCTGTTCATCTGAGACAGTCTCTTGCTCCAAAGTGTTTGCCACCATGAGGGATAATTGTTCATCTGAGACAGTCTCTTGCTCCAAAGTATTTACCTCAGTTGGAGGTGTCTGTTCATCTGAGACACTCTCTTGCTCCAAAATTGACATCGTGCCTTGCTGCTGATCTTTTGCGTTGGCATCTAAAAAGGCCCTGTAACGATCATAAAAGGTTTCGAGCTCACCATTTCCCAAGCCGCTGAGTAGAGCCCGTAGGACTTGTTGATAAAGAGACTTACTTTCTTCTGATATTGAAGCTTCAACTGTTCCAGCACTTGTTAGCTGCAATTTTATATCGGAAAAACCTGCTTTAACCCTGGCAAAAGCAAAAAGCGCCATAAGATAGTCTTTTTCAGCTCCAACTAGGCTCCCCATGTATTGTTCAATTTGATCACGAAGTTCTTGTGTTAGAGGAATACTTTCAGACAACATTTCCATCATCGCGTCCAAAGTGTTTGCCTCAGCAGTGGGAAGTTCACGTTGCTGAGACTGTAATTTTTTCTCTAAATACTCCAAATTCTGCTCTAAACCAGGCTGTTCTGCTAGTGATAACTGCTGTTCCCCTTTAAGCTGCTGTGGCGTAGCTTGAAGAATACCTTGTGGCTTCAATTGCTCACCCCAATCGACCATATCTTCAAGCGTCTGATCCAAACCCCACAATTTCGTAGATGGGGCCAAAGACCATGCCTCTGTTGACACAACTGTGATCATAGCAAATAAGAAAAACGTTGCCCATAACCTCATAGTATTTTTCATTATCTCCCATCTCCTCACCCTATTATTATTTGCGCAACAAACATAATTCAATTCTAACTGCCAGTTATTATGATCTCTCATTCGATATTTATCAAATTTTTTTTTAAATAGCATAATAATGATTTTCAAAGCTTATGCTCAACACAAGGCTTAACACAAAAATAGAAGGTTCATAGAGATCAATCCCCCTTTTTGGCCCCTCCAGAAAGTAACATCCGCAAAATGAAATAGTAATATAAAAAAGAAGAACCCCATGGTTTTCATCATGAGGTTTTCAGAAACTTATTCTGTAGCCCATTGCTTTTAGGCACTATATAAGGTCGAGTTCCATTCAAACGTCCGAGCTAAGCTTACTCCTTTAACGACCCATGTTCCCTCAATAACAGCAGAGAAAGACGCTCCTCTCATCTTAGCATCTAACGTGTTTTGAGCCATATTAATCAATAAGAGTAGTTTCTGAAGAAGTCTTTGAAGATCTTCCTTACCAATAGCTTGAGCCTGCTTAATAGCCTCACCCAAAGCTATTACCGAATCACTAGGAACAGCCAGCATCTTTAAACCTAGATCTTTAAGCTCCTCAAGAGAATCCTGGTACTCTGTTAATCCTTCCACCAAAAGCGTACAAGTCGGGCACCTTCATGTTAGCCCATGCTAAAGCATGAACTTTAGCATTGAAGCATCCAAGAACCATAATATACTCTTGAGTGTCCGCCGTAATAGCCTCAGAACTTAAACCATATTTGGTAAGCATTTTTGCTTCTGAGGCAACCTCCGCTTCTTTCATCATCGAAGCTTTGATAGCTTCAAACAAAGCCGTGTACTTAAACACAGACTCCGAAGAAAAGCTCTTTTTAACTCGAATAATTCTAACCCAACGACGATTTTTGGCACTCCAGCGAGTAACACCCGCAAACAGACTATCTTCTGATTTATCAGTTAAGATAAACTCTTTCTGTTTTAAGCTCACCAGCATCCGTTTCTCTAAACTGAACTTCTTTTTGAGTTATACCGCGAGCGCCAGTATCAAAAGGATTAGCTTGACCTTTAAATCCTTGAACACGACTAGCAACTTCTAGGATTACCAATTCCCCCTCAAATCTAAGGCTAAGTAACTACCGACTTTCTTTTGATATCTTTTGGAATTTAAAAAGGCCTCGTAATCTGCCTCATCTACGTAGGAGCCTAGAAGCTTTGTGATTTGTTCAGAAAAAACCCTGGTTTTTTCTGAGCTTGAAACGTGAAATGTTCCAGGACTATCTGTTTGCTCCAATGATATATAGGAAAGACCCGCTTTAACCCTGGCAAAACCCTAGGCCAGCGCAAGATAGTCTGTCTCACCTCTAAGCAGTTTCTTAATATCTTGTTTAATTTTCTCACGAAGTTCTTGTGTTAGAGGAACAGTGTCAGACAACATTTCCATCACCGCGTCCAAAGCATTTACCTCAGTGGGGGTTGATGATAGCTGACGTTGCCCTTTACCTTTCAAGCATTTGATCCAAACCACCCAATTTCGTAGATATGGCCAGAGCCCATGCCTCTCTTGACGCCACTGTGATTATAGCAAATACTAAAAACATTGCCCATAACCTCATAAATACTTTTCCTTATTTCATATTTCTTTACCTCATTATTACTTAATTCAACAAAAAAAATTTAATAATAACTATTATCTATTATAATCCCTAAGGATGAATTTTCAAAAAGTTGGGCTAGTTTAAAGAAGATACTGAAGAATGTAGTAACCTAATCCTAAGCATACAGCTGTCAAAAGAAAAAAAATACTGCTATTTTTGACCCATTGCCACAAACCCCGACCTTTTTTTTCTTTGGGTAAGGGCTCCGTCCAAAAAGCATCCTTAAGCTGCAAAACATCCTCACGACGCAAACGAATGTATTCACCCCCAATGCGATACGCCGACACACGCTCTTTTTTGACCAAGCTGAGCACGTTATCCTCACTCACATTCAGCTCTCTTGCAACCTCCCGAATGGTTAAAAACGTTTCCACCCCCCCCCCCCTAGCTCATACGCATTTTTTGATCGTTCACCCAAATATCCACATCAGAACGACAAATAATGTAATGATTATCAATATTTTCGCTCGGTAATAATCCATCTTCGATCCATTTTTTGACTTTTTGGGAATCCACATTTAGGTATTGAGCAACATCTTCAATTGACATCTGATCAGGCCCCGGGACGTAATTTTCCAGATTGTTCATCCGACACACACCTTCAAACACAGCACCTAAATCTAAATTAAGGCTTTTGACGTTCAAATCGCCTTTCACAGAACCCGTGGCCGTCACTCTCAATAATTTGTCGGCAAAAATGTTGCCTTCAATATGACCCGACACAACAATTTCTTCACCCTGAATATCGCCTTTTATACGTGCTTTTTTCCCAATTTCCAAATATCCTTTGGTATCCAAAAAGCCCTCAAACGTGCCTTGAATGGTTAAATGCATAGGCTCTTTAAAAGTCAAAGTCCCCTGCATATCCGTATTAATGTCTAAAATGCGGGATTCGTTGGTAACTTGTTTTTTCTTACGCATTATAACACTCTCCTCATACACCTATTGTTTAACATTAAGGGCCTCACAGCCTTATTACCGCTTAATCTTTAACTGGCGAATAATTCTCATCACCAATCGCGATCCTTGCTCACCCTTAATCTTGCGTTGAAAGCTCTCTATAGACATAAATAATGAGGGTTCTCCTTCAACGTTTGTTATTATATCATGAATACGAAGACCTGCCAAGTCAGCTCTACCATTGCTCTTAACAGAGAGAACACGAAAGCCTTTGTCGATTTTCCTCACTTTTGCGTCTATCCAAGCCCATGGACCTTGATAAAAACTCCGACTGCCACGTAATATAACAACTTTGCGCTCAATCGTTAGCTTCAAATCGCCCTTTCTATTTCCTGCCAGAAAGCCATAAAGTGCATCTATCGACATCCGTCCCACTTTTTGCCCATTCACAGCGTAAACCGTGTCACCACGAAAGATATGTAATTTTTGAGCAGGCGATTCGGGCACAACATCCGAAACAACAAAACTCGCATCCTTACACGTAACGGCCAAGCCCAAAAATTGCTCCACATAACCTGTGGGATCACGATCACTTTCTTTAGGTGCCACATAGTGCTTGCGGGTGGTTTCACTCCATTTGTCAATATTGCGTCGTTGGTTGACCTGTTTAGATTGCTGTTTTTCCCGCTTGCGAAACAAAACACCACGCACTTTAAGAATGCCCTCTTTGACCTCGTTGGATTGAGGATTCACCTTCAGCGCTTTTTCGTAATAGGAGAGAGCTTCTTGAAAACGATCTTTTTTAAAATAACGATTGCCCATCGCCAAAAGGTTTTTATCTTCGGCATCATAGACAATTTTACGAATGCTGGAACGTTGAAGGGTGAGTTTTCCACTCACTTCGGCCAAAACAATACGATCTTCGTAAAGCTCTTCCACCTGCCCAAGATAAATTTTCCCATTTTTTAAGTAAATTGTATCGGCCCAAAGGAGAGGCAACCCTAAGCTTAGCCCAATCCCCCAAATAGCCCCACACCAACGAATCATCACACCTAATACTTTCTGCGCACAAAACTTTTTTCATAAGCAGATATTTTTTTGAGTTTTTTCATCACCTTTCGCACATCCTTCAGATGAGCAAATTCATCCACATACACACGATACACATCTTTCTTATTTTGAAACATTTTACCAATATAAGCCTGATAGCCCAAACCTTTTAGATCGACCACCATCCCTTTCGCTTGCTCCAAAGATTCAAAAGCATCCACTTGAATGGTGTAGGGCTTTTCCAAACTATGACTCAAACTCACCAGTTCCTGAGGTTTTTTTTGTGGCTGAGCAATCCCTGACTGAAAAATAATGTACACCAGTAACATAAGATTCAAAGTTAAAACGGTTCCAATAAAAC
Source organism: uncultured bacterium (assembly GCA_964565945.1). GTDB lineage: Bacteria > CAZMGY01. The sequence goes on along the minus strand of CAZMGY010000013.1, from coordinate 4,233 downwards.
CAGGTAACCGAACAATTTTCATGGTCTGAATAAGTATCTGAAAGCTCCAAAGTTCACGCAAAAGCTGAGACTTATTCATCTTAAGACGACGCATAAGAAAGTGTTTCTCTTTATAGTACTTATCGGCGAGACGAGAGCATTTGTCGATATCCTTACGAGCCAAAGTTAACTCTTGCTCCAAAACCGAGCTACTTTTGCGCCCCAGAACTTTCTCCTCTGTTGATGCTTCCGCCATCGTCGAAGAAAAGTCCCCCTCGATATCTTTATAGAGTAAAGTCCGCACATCTGTCTTTTTCTTAGGTGTACGCGAATCTTTTAGCATTAAGCCACTTTCCTTTCAATAAGATCCAAAGCTTCTTTCGCTAACTGTTTGAGCCATCCAGAAGAATCACCTTGCAAAAAGGATTGTACCTCGTGCGTCGCACGACTGTCTCCAATATTTCCTAACATCACCAAGGCCTCTGCTTTTTGATCATCGGTGCCTGTTTTGATATTATCCAACAAACGAGCCAAAGACACAACTTGGGGATTTCCCCCGTTGTTGCTCAATGCCTGAACGCGCTTTTTGATCCACACTTTTTTCTCGTCGATCAATTGTTTCACACATTCTTGCGTTTCACTCAACTGATTTTCCAACGAAAAATAATATTGCTCCTTATCTTTTGTTTCGTTCTGAATGCGGGATAAATCATTCCGCAAAGACTTTAAACCTTGCTCATAATCGACTTTTATCCGTTCGGACTCTTCGATCAATAAAAGAATTGCCTGATCTTGACCTTTGCGACGCTTGCTTTTAAGCGCCTTCGAAAACTCTTTAAATTTCTTTTTAAGCTTATTGTTCAGCTCATCGTACTGTTTGGTCTTGTCGGCCAATTTATCTTGCAAAAGGCTAATCTTCGATTTGGCTTGTTGCTGATTATCCTCAATCGACTTACGCATATCCTCGCTACGTGTTAGTTTAAACTGCATCATCTGCAACCGCTTTTTGATCTCTTTAACCCGTTGGTCATGGTCATCCTTACCGATATAGTCTAAATGCTTATTCTTAAGTTCCTTCATGCCTTGCTTAAGACTCAGGTTTTCTTCCTGAATCTTGAGCAAATCATCTTCTATTTTGCGAATGTACTGACGTATCTCGTTTTCGAATTGTTTTTTATCTTTCTCGAGCTGACGAATTTGTTTTTTGTATACCACATTTTGCTCTTGAACTTTCATATTGCTCGATTCAAAACTTAAGCTGCGTTGCTCTATTTGGTCTTGTTTAGATTTTAATCCTTCAAAATTGCTTTGAGTGCTTCCCAACTCCTCCTCTAGCTGCTCAATATCTTTGAGACGCATACTGTACTGATCCTTTAAACTATCGAACTGTTGCTCAGTCACCAAAATCTGTTTTTCGAGCTGAGCTAAATTTTGATCTCTTTGCTGCACCTCTCCAGACAACTTAAGAGCCGTTTCTTTTTTTTGTCCCAAATCAGCTTTTACATCACTTAAAGATTTCTGCAAAGTTTTTTCGGCATTTTTTTGAACTATAACCTGTGTTCTTAACTGATTCACCTCGGCCGAAGCGGCTTCGAGTTTTTGATCAACAAGCAGGGCTTGCTGACGTTCCTTGTCGAGAACACCCGCCAAGTCTTTCATTTCCTTTTCCTGAGTGCTTAAATCAGCACTCAAACGGTTAATCACCGATTCATAATAGTCTTTCGACTGAGCGTTATGATCTTTAATCTTGTCCAGTTGGGCCAAACTTTGCTCCCGTTCAGACCGTGTTTGATCAAGATCGGCAACAAGTTTTTCCTGCTCCTGCAGTGTTTCGTTGTGCAACGACTTAAGTTTATTGTGTAATTCCGTCTCAGTCTGGTAGCATGCTTGCAGACCATTCCATTTTTGATTCAAAACACTCCATTGATTTTGAAGTTTTTGCAAGGATGCTTGAACAAAACCATTATCTTTTTGCGCTCTAGCCAACGCTGTATCTCTCTCAAGGACTTTTTTCTCAAAAACCTCCAATTTGCCCCTTAGTTCCTTATTTCTTTGTTTAATTGTTATTTTTTCGGCAATCACGCACTTAAGTTCTTGATCAAGAGTAGATTTTTCTTGCTCCAAAAATTTACTTTTTTGAACCAACTGACCTTGAACTACTTCAACCTCTCTTTTAGTTTTTTGCACCTGGCTTAATTCGAACTTCAAAGCGTCCCTTGCTTGCGCCAATTCCTTTAAATCCTGATGAAGGCGATCGATTTTTTCATGAAGCTTTTGACGCAAGTAACTTTTTTCTTTCAATTGCCCCTCTTTTTTGAACAGCTCCTCTTTTGAAGCGCTCAATTTATCGGTCAAGCCTAGCTTATCCTTAAGCAACTGATCTCCCTTATGAATTAAGTTGCGACGATCTTCATGCAGACGCTCCAGTTTTTTTTCTTGAAAGGATACAGTTTTTTCGGCTCTGGCAACACGCTGATCCAACAGTGATTTATTTTGCTTAAGCAATTTAAGAGCCTGAGATAACTCACTGGCTTCCAAACGGGTGTTTTGCAGTTTTTCTTGCAAGTTTTGAATTTCTGACTCTGCTTTGGCTTTAATATCGGCTCTACTTTGCACAAGTTCCTTGAGCTTCAGGTTTTGCTGCACCGCATTATCTTTACTGTGGTTAAGCGCCTCACGCAACTCTTTGTTTTTAAGGTCCTTTGTTTGCGCTTTTTGTTGAGCAGAACGCATCTGAGCTTCGATTGTTTCTCTTGCCTGAGACATATTCTGAAATTCGACGACCAGAGATTGATACTCTTGATTCAAGTGATCAAATTGCACCTTCGCTACCTTCGCCTCATTTTGCACCTCAGCCAAGCGCTGCTGATTCTCTTGCTCAACACCTCCAAGCTTGGCCGCAAGGTTTTCGTATCTTTGAGACCATTGTTGCAATAAAGAGGCTTGCTGATTAAGTTGTTCTTTTTGTTTTTGAACAAGCTGTTGCTCAACTTTAAATTGCTCATTCCATTCAAGTTTAGCCTTATCCGCAGTACGACGATTGTCTTCCAAGTGATTGATTAAGCTTTCGATTTCCACTAAGGATTGGCGCGTCACCTGCTCTACCTTCTCTTTGCTCTTAGCCAGTTCTTGTTCTTTCGCCGTCAATGCATCCACTTGAGCCTTAAGTTTCTCCTGCAAATCCTGGATCACCTTTTGAGACGTTTTCAAATCATTCTCTTGCAACTTCAACCGCATCACCAAAGCCTCTATGTGCTTCGTGGCTTTAGTGCTTTGTTCTACCTGTCGCTGCGAACGACGTTTGATTTGCTGATATTGCTCCTCAAGGGTGTCCTTCTCAACTTTAAACTCTCTTGCCTGATAATCCAACTCTTTCAGCTTGGCTTCCAACTCTCCAACATTCTTGCGATATGCACCGAGCTGCTTATCTTGTTTCGTTAGCTGATTTTGAGAGCCAACCAAAATCTCATCTTTCTGTTTCAGGTGGTTCTTAAGATGACTAAACTCGCTTTCCAATTGGCGCAGCACTTTGAGCATATCCCTAGCAACCTTTTCTAGGTTCAAAGACTTCTTACGCGCTTGATCGACATCCTGTTGACTGGCCTCTAGATCATCTTCTAAATGATCGTTCTCTTTTTGCACCTGAGTCAACTCTTTTTCTAAACGCTCATAGTTTTGATGAACCCCGCGACGTTTTTTACATTCATCATCATACGACTGTTGCAAACGTTGATACTCTTGATCCTTAGCCGTAAGTTCACGTTGCTGAGACTGTAATTTTTTCTCTAAATACTCCAAATTCTGCTCTAAACCACGCTGTTCTTTAAGCTTAGTCTCATGCAACTGTTGCAACTTTGTGTATGCCTGTCTTTGAGCTACAAATTTTTCATCTTGGCTTTGCATCTCTTCCTGCAAACGCTTAGCTGTTTGCTCCATAGCTTTCCGATTTTTCAGATGCTCTTCATACGACTCTTGCAAACGTTGATACTCTTGATCCTTAGCCATAAGTTCACGTTGCTGAGACTGTAATTTTTTCTCTAAATATTCCAAATTCTGCTCTAAACCATGCTGTTCTTTAAGCTTAGTCTCATGCAACTGTTGCAACTTTGTGTATGCCTGCCTTTGAGCTACAAATTTTTCATCTTGGCTTTGCATCTCTTCCTGCAAACGCTTAGCTGTTTGCTCCATAGCTTTCCGATTTTTCAGATGCTCTTCATACGACTCTTGCAAACGTTGATACTCTTGATCCTTGGC